>NZ_JAFCTZ010000012.1:69381-121288 GCF_049896285.1 Pseudomonas sp. DWP3-1-2
GGCGGATAGTGGAGGCGTTACGGATTACAACCCCAAACACCTGACTCCGTTGGAGCGAGGCTTGCCCGCGAACGCGTCAATCCTGCCGGTAAAAATACCGGCTGAAGAATGGCATTCGCGGGCAAGCCACGCTCCAACAAGGCGCGATCTGGAAAGTCGATCCGGCAGACATCGCAAAGACAGAAGGGGCCAATGGGCCGTTAAACAGACGCTTTCTGCACCTCTTCCGCCTCTTCCACCCCATCCCGCATCCGGTCCCGCTTGGCCAGGGTCGGGAACAGTTTGATCCAGATGCCTGTCACCGCGAGGGTGCCGACGCCGCCCAGCACCACGGCGGGAACCGTGCCCAGCCAGTGGGCGGTCAAGCCGGACTCGAATTCCCCGAGCTGATTGGATGCCCCGATAAACAGCCCGTTGACGGCGCTGACCCGGCCGCGCATTTCATCGGGGGTTTCCAGTTGCACGAAGGAGGCGCGGATCACCATGCTGATCATGTCGGCTGCGCCCAGCACCACCAGCACGGCCATGGAAAACCAGAACGATGTCGACAGCCCGAACGCGATGGTCGCGACCCCGAACACGCCAACGGCCGTAAACATCACCCGTCCCACGTTGCGCTCGACGTTGAAATGCGCGAGCCACAGCGACATACCCAAGGCACCCACCGCCGGCGCCGAACGCAACAGCCCCAGCCCCCAGGGACCGGTCAGCAGAATGTCTTTGGCGAATACCGGTAACAGCGCCGTCGCGCCACCCAGCAGCACCGCGAACAAATCCAGGGAAATCGCGCCGAGCACATCGGGACGACTGCGGATGAAACGAATCCCCGCCATCAACGAGTCCAGTGTCGCCTTGCCTGTGTTCAAGGCGGTCTGACGCGCCGGAAGGCTGAGCATCAAGGTGCACGCAATCACGTACAGCACCACGGTGGGGCCGTAGACCCAGCTGCTGCCGAAGGCGTATAGAAAGCCGCCCAACGCCGGGGCGACGATGGTTGCCGACTGTTGCGCCGACTGCGCCGACGCCACGGCCCGGGGAAACAGGGCGCTGGGCACAATCGTCGGCAACAGGGCTTGAGTCGCAGGCATTTCGAAGGAGCGCGATGCACCCAAGGCAAACGCCAGAATGAAGATCATCTCCCTGGTCACACTGTCCGTGCTGCTGCCGATGAACAGCGTCAGAGCGATCAACGCCTGAAGGGTCTGGCAGATCGCCGCGATCTTGCGTCGATCGTAGCGATCAGCGACGTGCCCGGTATGCAGCATGAACAGCACCCGGGGCGCGAACTCCACCAGACCCACAAGCCCCAGGTCAAGCACGTTGCCGGTCAGTTGATACAGATTCCAGCCAATGGCCACCGTCAACATCTGAAAACCACTGGCAGTGAAGATGCGGGCGAACCAGAAAGCGACGAACGGACGGTGATGGCGCAGCAAAACGGGGGCTTGAGTCGGCATGAGTTACAGCGGCCTGGGAGAAGGGATGAGCGAGATTAACACTTTGTAACAATGCATTTCGTGAAGCAACGCTCTTCGCGCCCTGAAAGCTTTACGGACGGCATGCCTGTAACAAAATTCTGCGGGTTGTCAGAAAGCGCCTCAAGCCACGTCGTTCGGGCCTCTCTTCGGATGAGGCAACTCGTCACGCGACAAAAGACCACACGGACCCTGCATTCAAATGGGTCTACTCTTTGATCGTTGGTTGACCTGCGTCAATGCGCGTACAGCAAGTGCGTGGTGGCGCGACCAGCAAACCCCCATGCCAGCAATCTTTTAGAACAATTCCAACGCACCGTGCTCATAGTTGGTGGGGGCAGTCGCTGATGGCCTCGGGTCACAGCCATTTAACCTGATAGAGGAAGACCTATGTTCGGTTTGGAGGCAATTGATCTCGCCCGAATTCAGTTCGCATTCACCATTTCGTTCCACATCCTGTTCCCTGCCATCACCATCGGTCTGGCAAGTTATCTGGCGGTGCTCGAAGGGTTGTGGCTGAAGACCCGCGAAGACGTCTACCGTGACCTGTACCACTTCTGGTCGAAGATCTTTGCCGTCAACTTCGGCATGGGCGTGGTTTCCGGGTTGGTCATGGCTTATCAGTTCGGTACCAACTGGAGCCGGTTCTCCGATTTCGCGGGGGCTGTCACCGGTCCGCTGCTGACCTACGAGGTGCTGACGGCATTCTTCCTCGAGGCAGGTTTCCTCGGTGTCATGTTGTTTGGCTGGAACCGGGTGGGCCGTAATCTGCACTTCTTCTCGACGATCATGGTCGCTATCGGCACCCTGATTTCGACCTTCTGGATTCTGTCCTCCAACAGCTGGATGCAGACGCCTCAAGGCTTTGAAATTGTCGACGGCCGGGTGATTCCTACCGACTGGTTCGCGGTGGTGTTCAACCCGTCCTTCCCGTATCGCCTGGCGCATATGTCCGTTGCAGCCTTTGTGGCCACGGCGTTCTTTGTCGGCTCATCCGCCGCCTGGCATCTGCTGCGCGGCCGCGATACACCGCCGGTGCGCAAAATGCTCTCCATGGCCATGTGGATGGCGCTGCTGGTTGCGCCTGTACAGGCCGTGATCGGTGACTTCCACGGTCTCAACACCCTTGAACATCAGCCCGCGAAAATTGCGGCGATTGAAGGCCACTGGGAAAACGTCGGTGACGAACCCACGCCGTTGATCCTGTTCGGGCTGCCGAACATGAAGGAAGAACGCACTGATTTTGCCGTGGAAATCCCCTATCTGGGCAGCCTGATCCTGACCCACAGCCTGGACAAGCAAGTCCCGGCGCTCAAGGACTTCAAGCCTGAAGACCGGCCCAATTCGGCCATCGTATTCTGGTCATTCCGGGTCATGGTCGGCCTGGGCTTCCTGATGATCTTCACCGGGCTGTGGAGCCTGTGGCTGCGCAAGCGTGACGCGCTCTACAAGTCTCGTCCGTTCCTGTACCTGACGTTGTGGATGGGACCTTCGGGCCTGATCGCCATCCTGGCAGGCTGGATTACTACCGAAGTTGGCCGTCAGCCCTGGGTGGTTTATGGCCTGATGCGTACCAAGGATGCGTCGTCCGGGCACAGTGTCGAGCAGATGACCATCACCCTGGTGTTGTTCGTGGTGGTGTACTTCCTGCTGTTTGGTGCGGGGCTGGGTTACATGATGCGTCTGGTGCGCAAAGGTCCGGTCGTCAATGAAGGCGACACGCCCAAGCACGGCGGCCCTGGCCAGAAACGCACACCGGCTCGTCCGCTGTCGGCCGCTGAAGAAGGCACCGAAGACCACGACAACCACGACAGCCTGACCAAGGAGCATTGAGCCATGGGTATTGATCTTCCGCTGATCTGGGCCGTCATCATCATCTTCGGCATCATGATGTATGTCGTGATGGACGGCTTTGACCTGGGCATCGGCATTCTCTTCCCGTTCATGAAGGAAGAGCACGACCGTGATGTGATGATGAACACCGTCGCGCCAGTCTGGGATGGCAATGAAACCTGGCTGGTCCTGGGGGGCGCGGGTTTGTTCGGCGCCTTCCCGCTGGCCTATTCGGTGGTGCTGTCGGCGCTCTATCTGCCATTGATCCTGATGCTGATCGGGCTGATTTTCCGCGGTGTTGCCTTCGAGTTCCGTTTCAAGGCCACCGCCGCCAAGCGTCATTTGTGGGACAAGGCTTTTATCGGCGGTTCGCTGACGGCCACATTCTTCCAGGGGGTCGCGTTGGGGGCGTTTATTGACGGCTTCCCGGTAGTCAACCGGCAATTCGCTGGCGGCTCACTGGACTGGCTCACCCCGTTCACGATGTTCTGCGGCGTGGCGTTGATCGTGGCTTATGCGCTGCTGGGCTGCACCTGGCTGATCATGAAAACCGAAGGTGCGTTGCAGAAAGCCATGCATGACCTGGCGCGTCCGCTGGCCTTTGCGGTTCTGGCGGTGATGGGCGTCGTCAGTCTCTGGACACCGCTGGCCCACCCGGACATCGCCGATCGCTGGTTTACCCTGCCGAATCTATTCTGGTTCCTGCCGGTGCCGATTCTGGTGCTGGTGACCATGTATGGTCTGTTCAAGGCCGTGGCCCGCAATGCGAATTACACGCCGTTCCTGTTGACGCTGGTGCTGATCTTCCTCGGCTACAGCGGCTTGGGTATCAGCTTGTGGCCGAACATCGTGCCACCTTCGATTTCCATCTGGGACGCGGCTTCCCCGCCGCAGAGCCAGGGCTTCATGCTGGTCGGGACGCTGTTCATCATCCCGTTCATTCTGGGTTACACCTTCTGGAGCTACTACGTGTTCCGCGGCAAGGTCACCCACGAAGACGGCTACCACTAGCAGATCAGGCCCCGATGCTGGCGTCGGGGCCACCCTTTAAGGAGATTGGCGATGTCCCGCAAAGAATCCTTGCACGACGACCAGGATCCAGCCCTTAAAAAGCCTCTCTGGCAGCGTCTGGCCTGGCTGGTCGGTATCTGGGTAGGCAGCGTGTTTGCCCTGTACCTGGTGGCCAGCCTGCTGCGCATGTTCATGACGGCTGCCGGTATGCGCACGCACTGACCCAATTCCCATCCCGCGCCTGGCGCGGCTTTATAACCCTCCTCTGGAGGGTTTTTTTTCGGTTATTTTCGCGCTTTGAGGATCACGAATTTCGGCGTGGCGGCGACTTGCTCAACACCGCGAAATAACCGGGCGAGCTTGCTGTGATAACCCAGGTGACGATTGCCGACGACATACAACGCACCGCCGACCACCAGCGCCGAGCGAGCCTGTTGAAACATGCGCCACGCCAGGAAATCCCCGACGACCTGTTGCTGGTGGAAAGGCGGGTTGCACAGGACCACATCGAGCGAATCGGGCGCCTGACTGGCAAGGCCGTCATCGGCGCGGACGACCACTTCGCGTTCGCCCAGGGCGGTCTTCCAGTTCTGCGCGGCGGACTGCACGGCCATGAATGATTCGTCCACCATCGTGTAGTGGGCCTGCGGATTGTCCAAGGCGCTGGCAATTGCCAGGACGCCATTGCCACAGCCCAGGTCCGCGACGCGCGCCTCCCCCAGGTTTTTCGGCAGATACGGTAAGAATGCGCGGGTGCCGATATCCAGACCTTCGCGACAGAAAACGTTGGCGTGATTGATCAGGTTGATGGCCGGATCATCAAGGGCGTAAGTGGTCGGGTAGGGCGATGGCTGTATTTCACGGGGTTGCGGCGTGGCGAATAGCAGGCGGGCTTTCTTCATCGCCAGTGACGCAGTCACCGGGCCGACGTACTGCTCAAGCAGCTCACCGGCCGAACGCGGCAAGTGCTTGACCATGGCAGCCGCGACCACGTGTGCGCCCGGAGCCAGTTGGCCTTGCAGGCGGATCAACTGCTCTTCCAGCAGGGCGAGGGTTTTCGGCACCCGGATCAATACCCAGTCAAATGGCCCGACCAGTGCTTCGCTTGCCGGGATCATCGGCACCGCGTCGTAAGCCATGCCGTTACGGATCAGGTTTTTCTCCAGGCCATAAGCGGCGAGGTAGGAGTCCGTGCTGCTGACCACCGCGGCGTGCCTGGCCAGGCTCACGGCCAATGCGCCGAAGCTGTCATTAAGCACCAGCACCCGGCTCTGCAACGTTACGCCTTGCTCGGCTACATGGTTGAGCAGGTATTCATCGGCTGCGTCGAAGGCTTGTAGCGGCTCATCCTGCTGTTGCGGTTGGCGAATGAGATCAAGCTGGGCGAAGGGTGTGATAAGCAGGGGCATGGGCAGGCAAACTCGGGGGCAATCAACATGTTGTCGCGTAGCCCGTGGTGCGCTGGCTCGCAGAATGCCGTGATTTTACGTGCTTTTTGCCGCTTGGCACCCTGTCGTTTGCCTTTGCTCAGAACAGACCGCTCAACGCGGCTTGCACCACGGCTGACATCTTGTTGCTTACGCCCATTTTTTGAACCGCATTGGCCACATGAAAATGCACCGTGCGTTCCTTCATGCTGAGGATGATGGCGATATCCGCAGCGGTCTTGCCTTCGGCTGACCATCTCAATATTTCGATTTCCCGGGGTGTCAGGTGTTTATCCGAAACCTCTTGAAACGAGCTGATTACCGTCCTGTTCATTGCTGCCTCCATGCGGCCATTCTTTATTCATTCCATGCGTCCAGACCCCAAGTGTAGGAAGAAAAGGGCGGTGAAAATCCCACGGTAAAATCCTTGCAGACGGATGGGTGCTGGCGTTTAGGTGCTAGTTATCACCCTGAAAAAACGCCGTCCGCCATCAAGCGGCGTGTCAAAGCGCTTGGCCAAATTCAAGTCCGGATGATGAATTGTGTTGCGATAGTTCCAAGAGTGAAAAAGTCTAAAGCCTCGATATCGGGACGTGTTTTGTCGGTGCACGGGATATCACTACAAACCGCCGGTGTTTATCTCCCCCGCTTTGCGGGACACTGATCCCCTTCATTTTTTGCTTGCAGGTTGACCATGACCGCCAGTGCAGACAAGTTCACCCGGCAAACCCTGTTGAACGTGACGCCGCTCACCCCCAGCCTGTTTACCCTGCGCACGACACGTGACGTGGGGTTCCGTTTCCGGGCGGGGCAGTTCGCTCGTCTGGGCGTTACCAAAGCCGACGGCAGCGTTGTCTGGCGTGCCTATTCGATGGTGTCCTCGCCCCACGATGAATTTCTGGAGTTCTTCTCCATCGTGGTCCCGGAGGGCGAATTCACCAGTGAGCTGAGTCGTTTGCAGGAAGGCGACACGTTGTTGATCGAGAAACAGGCGTTCGGCTATTTGACGCTGGACCGTTTTGCCGATGGGCGGGACTTGTGGCTGTTATCCACGGGCACAGGTGTCGCGCCCTTTCTGTCGATCCTTCAGGATTTCGAAGTCTGGGAAAAATTCGAACGGATCATTCTGGTCTACAGCGTGCGCGAGTCCCGGGAACTGGCCTATCAGGAGCTGATCACGACACTGATTCAGCGGGATTACCTCGCTGAATACGCCGAAAAATTCCTGTTCCTGCCCACCGTCACCCGCGAGCACCCTCCCGGCGTATTGCACGGCCGGATCACCCATCTTCTGGAAAGCGGCGACCTGGAAAAGGCAGCAGCGCTGGACATGACCGCCGAACACTCCAGGGTCATGCTGTGTGGCAACCCGCAAATGGTCGAGGATACGCGGGCATTGCTCAAGGCGCGGAACCTGCAGTTGAGCCTGAGTCGACGTCCGGGGCAGGTGGCGGTGGAGACTTACTGGTAACGCCCTGGACCCACTCTATCCACCTGTGGGAGCGAATTCATTCGCGAGAGACCGGTGTGTTCCATGACCGCACCATGGCCTTCCCGGATAAATCCGCTCCCACAGGGTGGGTGTTCTGTGGAGATCAAACCGGACGTGACGGATCAACCGTAATCGGTGCCGCAGGTTTGTTTTGCTCTTTCAACAGGTCGCGGATTTCGCCCAGCAGAATTTCTTCCTTGCTGGGTGTAGGCGGCAGGGTGGGAGCCTTGGCTTCTTCGCGTTTCAGACGGTTGATCGCTTTGACACCCATGAAAATGGCAAACGCCACGATGATGAAGTCAATCACGGTCTGGATGAATTTGCCGTAGGCCAGCATCACCGCAGGCGCTTCGCCTACGGCAGGCCGCAAGACGACTGCCAGATCGCTGAAATCAACGCCGCCAATCAGCAGCCCCAGCGGTGGCATGATGACGTCGCCGACGAACGACGAAACGATCTTGCCGAATGCCGCGCCAATGATGATACCGACGGCCATATCGACCACGTTACCTTTGACGGCAAAGGCTTTGAACTCGCTTAGTACGCTCATGGGTCATTCCTTGTTACAGATGAGTGGGATCAATGCAGTGTAAATCAGCTCCATGCATCGTGCTTCCCCTCAAATCGACCGGCTTTGAAGGTGGAAGTTTTACGCAGGCACTCAAAAACATGCATCCGCCTGGCGCTGGGACGCAGGTGCGCCAACCTGCGCTATGATTGCCGACTTTTACGAAGGGGTTGTCATGGCCAAGGCCAAACGCATGTACGGGTGCACCGAATGCGGCGCGACCTTTCCGAAATGGGCCGGCCAGTGCAGTGAATGCGGCGCCTGGAACACACTGGTTGAAACCGTGCTGGAAAGCGGCGCGGCTGCGGCACCCAGTGGCCGTTCCAGCTGGACCGGCCAACAGGCGCAGATTCGTACCCTGGCAGAAGTCAGCGTCGAGGAAATTCCGCGTTTCTCCACCAACTCCACTGAGCTGGACCGCGTGCTGGGCGGCGGTCTGGTGGATGGCTCTGTTGTGTTGATCGGCGGCGATCCAGGTATCGGCAAGTCCACGATTCTGCTGCAGACCCTGTGTGCCATTGCCGAGCGCATGCCCGCCTTGTACGTCACAGGTGAAGAGTCGCAACAGCAGGTTGCCATGCGCGCCCGCCGCCTGGGGTTGCCCCAGGACAAACTCAAGGTCATGACCGAGACCTGTATCGAAACCATCATTGCCACGGCACGGGTGGAAAAGCCCAAAGTCATGGTGATCGATTCGATCCAGACAATTTTCACCGAACAACTGCAATCGGCGCCGGGCGGCGTGTCTCAGGTGCGCGAAAGCGCCGCGTTGCTGGTGCGTTATGCCAAACAAAGCGGCACGGCTATTTTTCTGGTGGGTCATGTCACCAAGGAAGGCGCGCTGGCCGGCCCTCGGGTCCTGGAGCACATGGTGGATACGGTGCTGTACTTCGAAGGCGAGTCCGATGGCCGGTTGCGTTTGCTGCGAGCGGTGAAGAACCGTTTTGGCGCCATCAACGAGCTGGGTGTGTTCGGCATGACCGACAAGGGCCTGAAAGAGGTCTCCAACCCGTCAGCGATTTTTCTCACCCGTGCCCAGGAAGAAGTGCCGGGCAGCGTGGTCATGGCGACCTGGGAAGGTACACGACCGATGCTGGTTGAAGTCCAGGCGCTGGTGGACGACAGCCACTTGGCCAATCCTCGTCGCGTTACCCTGGGGCTGGATCAGAACCGACTGGCCATGCTGCTGGCGGTCCTGCACCGCCACGGCGGGATTCCTACCCATGATCAAGACGTTTTCCTCAACGTCGTGGGCGGCGTGAAAGTTCTGGAAACCGCGTCCGACCTGGCCTTGATGGCGGCCGTGATGTCCAGCCTGCGCAATCGCCCGTTACCTCATGATCTGCTGGTGTTCGGCGAAGTGGGGCTGTCCGGCGAAGTGCGACCTGTACCCAGCGGTCAGGAACGCCTGAAAGAGGCCGCCAAACACGGCTTCAAGCGCGCCATCGTACCCAAGGCCAACGCCCCGAAGGAATCACCGCCGGGTTTGCAGGTTATTGGCGTGACACGGCTGGAGCAGGCGCTGGATGCGTTGTTTGAATAAAGGTGACGAACGCCGCACCTAAACGCAGCGCTCGTCGCAGACCCGGTCATAAGGTCCGGTCAAACCTCAATCAACGCCGCCAGTTCGCGCTCCAGTTCATCTTGATCACCCAGGTTCAGTTCGATCAGGCGACGCAGGTGGCTGATTGACTCCAGGCTGATGTACAGGCACTCGAAGCCTAAATGTCGGTGATCGTCGTGGGTCAGGTGCGCATCCATCTGGACGTGGACGTCACTGCTCAGGCGGAGGTCAATCGCAAAAGGCTGGCGAGTGTCGGCCAGCCAGGGATCGGGGCGGTGGATAAGCAGGCCTTTGAGGGACAGGTCGATCAGTGTGACCTGCCAACGGTTCTGCCCCTGGCGCACCTCTGTTATCGCGTCGAAGGCAATGCGCTTGAAGCGTCGACGATCTTTTTCGGGGTCGGTCATCGGGTCAGCCCTCTCGTAATCGCCTGACTTAACGTCAGCGGATCGACGCCAGTAAGCAGCGCCACACTCAACGACAATAGACCCGTTCAGGGTTGCCGAACAGTTTTGGTGCGTATCTTTACAAAGCTGTTTCGGCAGCGAATTTTCCGTGCTTGCCACGTCCGATTCCGACGAACTGCGTCGGCGCAATCTTTTGCGCTGTATACCATCGTGGGGGGTGGCCTTTCCCGGTGACATGGCTAAACTCGCAGCGGTGGTCTTCTAGTCATCCTGCTGGAATAAAAAAATGAAAAATAATAATGGGCTTATGCGCCACGTGCCTTGGCTGATCGTCGCAATTGCCGGGGCTTGTGCCCTTGGGGTAGTGGCCTTGCGCCGCGGAGAAGCAATCAACGCGCTTTGGATTGTGGTGGCAGCGGTTGCCATCTATCTGGTTGCGTACCGTTACTACAGTCTGTTCATTGCCACGCACGTCATGCGGCTCGATCCGCTGCGGGCGACGCCGGCAGTGGTCAACAATGACGGTCTGGACTATGTTCCGACCAACAAACACATTCTTTTCGGGCACCACTTTGCCGCCATCGCGGGTGCCGGGCCTCTGGTGGGTCCGGTGCTGGCGGCGCAAATGGGCTATCTGCCAGGCACGCTCTGGCTGATTGCCGGCGTGGTGCTGGCTGGCGCGGTGCAGGATTTCATGATCCTGTTCCTGTCCACACGCCGCAACGGTCGCTCCCTGGGCGACATGGTGCGCGAGGAAATGGGCCGCATTCCCGGCACCATTGCCTTGTTTGGCTGCTTCCTGATCATGATCATCATCTTGGCGGTGCTGGCGCTGATCGTCGTCAAGGCCCTGGCCGAAAGTCCATGGGGCATGTTCACGGTATTGGCGACTATCCCTACCGCGATGTTCATGGGCATTTACATGCGCTACATCCGGCCGGGCCGCATCGGGGAAATCTCGGTGATTGGCGTGGTCCTGCTGTTGCTCTCGATCTGGGTCGGCGGCATGGTCGCTGCCAGTCCGGAGTGGGCACCGATGTTCACCTTCACGGGTGTGCAGATCACCTGGATGCTGGTGGGGTACGGTTTTGTGGCCGCCATGCTGCCGGTCTGGCTGCTGCTGGCCCCGCGTGACTACCTGTCTACTTTCCTGAAAATCGGCACCATCCTGGCCTTGGCAATCGGCATCCTGATCCTTGCGCCCGAGCTGAAAATGCCTGCCTTGACTCAGTTCACCGACGGCACCGGTCCGGTCTGGAAGGGCACGCTGTTCCCGTTCCTGTTCATCACCATCGCGTGCGGTGCGGTATCGGGCTTCCATGCGCTGATCTCTTCGGGCACCACACCAAAATTGCTGGATAACGAAATCAACGCCCGTTACATCGGTTACGGCGGCATGTTGATGGAGTCTTTCGTGGCCATCATGGCCATGGTTGCCGCGTCGGTGATCGAGCCGGGTGTGTACTTCGCGATGAACAGCCCGGCCGCCATTGTCGGCAGTGACGTCGTGACCGTTGCGCAGACTGTATCGAGCTGGGGCTTTGCCATCACACCGGAGCAATTGACTGCGGTGGCCAAGGACATTGGCGAGAACACTGTACTGGCCCGCGCCGGTGGTGCGCCGACCCTGGCAGTGGGTATCGCGCAGATCCTGCATCAGGCATTGCCGGGCGCCAGCACCATGGCTTTCTGGTACCACTTTGCGATCCTGTTTGAAGCGCTGTTCATCCTGACCGCTGTCGATGCGGGTACTCGCGCCGGTCGTTTCATGCTGCAGGACTTGCTGGGCAGCTTCGTGCCAGCCCTGAAACGTACCGAGTCCTGGACCGCCAACGCGATTGGCACCGGGGGTTGCGTGGCGCTGTGGGGTTATCTGCTGTATCAGGGTGTCATCGACCCGTTGGGTGGTATCAACACCTTGTGGCCGCTGTTCGGTATCTCGAACCAGATGCTGGCGGGTATCGCACTGATGCTGGCGACGGTCGTCCTGATCAAAATGAAGCGTCAGCGTTATGTCTGGGTGACGATGCTGCCCGCTACCTGGCTGTTGATCTGCACCGTGACGGCAGGTTTCATCAAGCTGTTCGACGCCAATCCGGCTGTGGGTTTCCTGGCCCTGGCCAAGAAATACAGCACTGCGGCTGACGCCGGTCAGATCCTGGCACCGGCCAAAACCATGGACCAGATGCAACACGTGATCTTCAACGCTTACACCAACGCCGGGTTGACCATCCTGTTCCTGTTCGTGGTGTTCAGCATTCTGTTCTACGCGCTGAAAATCGGCATCGCGGCATGGGGCAATAAAGAACGTACCGACAAGGAAGCGCCTTTCCAGGCGTTGTCGGCGCCGACCCAGGTGTGAAGCAGACCGTGAAAAGAGGAGCTGTCTATGTTCAATGACCTGAGTCGCCTCGGGAAATACCTCGGTCAGGCCGCCCGCCTGATGGTGGGAATGCCCGACTACGACAACTATGTCGCGCACATGCAGGTCAAACACCCTGACAAACCGGTGATGGACTACGAGGCGTTCTTCCGGGAGCGTCAGGAAGCCCGATACGGTGGCAAGGGTGGGCCCAAATGCTGCTGATCGTCTGATCAACGGCAGGCTTGCCTGAACAACGCGCCACGCTTGTCGTGGCGCGTTTTTGTTTGGGGTTCGTCGCGATCGCGGGCTCGGCTAAAGCCGGTCCCGCCCAGGTTGCGGTGAACTCAAAACGTTGTGTTGATAAGTACAGGAGTCCCCATGACCACCCCGCACCCCATCCCCGTCACGGTTCTGAGCGGTTTTCTCGGCGCGGGCAAGACCACTTTGCTGCGCCATTTGCTCAAGGCCGAGCACGGCCTGAAAATCGCCGTGATCGAAAACGAATTCAGTGACGCTGGCATCGACACCCAGTTGTTGGGTTCTGAGCCTGTGCAAGTCATGACCCTGTCCAATGGCTGCGTGTGTTGCACCATCCACACCGACCTGACCAAAGCGCTGTTCCTGCTGCTTGAGCGTCTGGACAGCGGGGAAATCGTCTTCGATCGTCTGGTGATCGAGTGCACCGGACTGGCCGATCCGGCGCCGGTGGCACAGACCTTCTTCATTGATGAAGAGCTGCGCGAGCGCTACATCCTTGACGGCATCATTACCCTGGTGGACGCGGCCAACGCGGACACGCATCTGGCACAGACCATCGCCCAGGCGCAAATCGGTTTTGCCGACCGTTTGCTGGTAAGCAAGCGCGACCTGGTGGACGACGCGACCTTTGATGCACTGAGCGCGCGCCTGACACGCATCAACCGCCGCGCCCCGATTCGGGTGGTGGAGCATGGCCAGATTGATCTGGCCGAACTGCTGGATGTGCGTGGCTTCAACCTGAATGCGGACTTGGGCGGCGGCATGAGCTTGCGTCCGTTAGCGCCTGCGGGCATTTCCATCGACCGGATCAGCAGCCTGGTGTTGCGCAGCGACAAACCCCTGGATATCGACAAACTCAGCGCGTTCATGAATGAACTGCTGGAAGACCACGGCCAGCAATTGCTGCGTTACAAGGGCGTGCTAAGCATCGCCGACGAACCGCGCCGGATGGTGTTTCAGGGCGTGCTCAAACTCTACGGCTTCGACTGGGACACTGAATGGGGCGAAGACGAAAAACGCGAAAGCGTGATCGTGTTCATTGCCGATGAGCTGCCGGAAGAGAAGATCCGGGCGGGGTTTGCAAAGGTTACCGCGTAACGACCTGCGAGGGATGAATCCGGTCCCACGATGATCGGGTTTCAGGACCCACGGATGCAAAAAGCCCGGCTCTAGAGCCGGGCTTCTTGTTTCTGCGGTAAACGGGGCTGTTTAAGCGCCGTATACCGGCAGTTTCGCGCAGATGGCTTTGACTTTTTCACGTACCGCGTCGATCACGGCTTCGTTGTTCAGGTCAGCCAGGATGTCGCAGATCCAGCCAGCCAGTTCCTTGCACTCTGCTTCCTTGAAGCCGCGAGTGGTGACGGCCGGGGTGCCGAAACGCAGGCCCGAAGTGACGAACGGGGAGCGTGGGTCGTTGGGGACGGAGTTCTTGTTCACGGTGATGAACGCACGACCCAGGGCGGCATCGGCATCTTTACCGGAGATGTCCTGCTTGATCAGCGACAGCAGGAACAAGTGGTTCTCGGTACCGCCGGACACCACATCGAAGCCACGTTCGATGAACACGCCCGCCATGGCCTTGGCGTTCTTGACCACTTGTTGCTGATAAGCCTTGAACTCAGGCTGCAGCGCTTCCTTGAAGCACACGGCCTTGGCCGCGATGACGTGCTCCAGCGGACCGCCTTGTGCGCCAGGGAAAACAGCCGAATTCAGCTTCTTCTCGATCTCGGCGTTGGCGCGTGCCAGGATCAGGCCGCCCCGTGGACCGCGCAGGGTTTTGTGCGTGGTGGTGGTGACCACGTCAGCGAAAGGCACCGGGTTAGGGTAAACGCCCGCCGCAACCAGACCGGCCACGTGGGCCATGTCGACGAACAGGTACGCGCCGACCTTGTCAGCAATGGCACGGAAACGCGGGAAGTCGAGGATCTGCGAGTAGGCAGAGAAACCGGCCACGATCATTTTTGGCTTGTGCTCAACGGCCAGACGCTCGACTTCGTCGTAGTCGATCATGCCGTTGCCGTCGATGCCGTACTGAACCGCGTTATACAGCTTGCCCGACGAACTGACGCTGGCGCCGTGAGTCAGGTGACCGCCGTGAGCCAGGCTCATGCCCAGAATGGTGTCGCCACCTTGCAGCAAGGCCAGGTAAACCGCGCTGTTGGCCTGGGAGCCTGCGTGGGGCTGAACGTTGGCGTAATCCGCGCCGAACAGTTCTTTGGCACGGTCGATGGCCAGTTGCTCAACCACGTCGACGAATTCGCAGCCGCCGTAGTAGCGCTTGCCTGGGTAGCCTTCGGCGTACTTGTTGGTCAGGACCGAGCCCTGAGCCTCCATGACCGCTGGGCTGGTGTAGTTTTCCGAGGCAATCAGCTCGATGTGCTCTTCCTGGCGCTGAGCTTCTTGCTCCATGGCGGCAAAGAGATCGGCGTCGTACTTGGCGAGGGTCAAATCACGGCTGAACATGGCGGTCCTCAAGGATCGGGGGCAGAAAGGGGGGCATTCTACCCCATCGGGTTTTATCTGGCATATGAAAGGGAGTCATGTCGTGGACAAGCGGCTTTCATCCAGCCACGACGGTCGTGGGACCGGCTTCTGTCAGGCGGACGCAGCTGACGGTCGTGGGACGTTGTGCGAGTGCCTACAGAACCCGGCCGCTGCCATCAATCAAGCATGAATAACGCATCGTTGCTGAACTGCGCTTCGAAGCGGCTCGGGGGCATCGGGCGGCCGAACAGGTAGCCCTGGACCTCGTCGCAACCGTGTTCGCGCAGAAACTCCAACTGCTCGTGAGTTTCAACACCCTCGGCGATGACCGACAGATTCAGGCTGTGGGCCATGGCGATGATGGCCCGGGCGATTTGCGCGTCCTGTTCGCCGGATGGCAGGCCGTCGACGAAGGTCTGGTCGATTTTCAGTACGTCGATGGGGAACTGCTTGAGGTAGTTCAACGACGAATAGCCCGTGCCGAAGTCGTCGACGGCAATGCTCAGACCCAGGCATTTGAGGCCGTCGAGGATCTGCATGGCTTCGTCGACTTCACGCATCAGGATGCTTTCCGTCAGCTCCAGTTCCAGGCACGCGGGCGGTAGTCGGGTTTCGTTGAGGATGTTGGCGATCCGGGTGCCCAGTTGACCGTCGGAGAACTGGCGCGCCGAGATGTTCACCGAAACCTTGGGCACCCGGACTTTCGCCACATGCCATGCCTTGAGCTGGCGACAGGCTTCGGTCAGCACCCAATCCCCGACTTCCACCACCAGGCCCAGCTCTTCGAGAACCGGAATGAATTCGTTGGGCGATACCAGGCCGCGACGTGGGTGGCGCCAGCGCAGAAGTGCTTCGGCACCCGTCAGGCGCTTGCCGTCCCCGCTGAACTGCGGCTGGTAGTAGAGCGTGAACTCTTTCTGCTCCAGAGCGTGGCGCAGATCGCTTTCCAGCTCCAGGCGTTCGAGCGCCGAGGCGTTCATGTCAGCCTGATAGAACTGGAAGTTGTTCTTGCCTCGCTCCTTGGCGTGATACATCGCCGTGTCGGCGTTTTTCATCAGTTGGCTCAGCTCGTTGCCGTCCTGGGGGCTGAGGGCGATGCCGATACTGGCTGTGACAAAGAATTCGCGGCCTTCGAGCACGAAGGGCGTGACCAGGCTGGTCAGGATCTTCTCGGCAACGTGGATCGCCCGGCCCAGCGCAAGCTGTCGGGTCGCGCCGGGTTGCAACAGCAACGTGAATTCGTCGCCACCCATTCGGGCCACGGTGTCGTCATCGTCAACGCAGGCCAGCAGGCGCGTGGCCATTTCCTGAAGCATTCGGTCGCCCGCGGCGTGGCCGAGGGAATCGTTGATCGGCTTGAAACGATCAAGGTCGAGGAACATCAGCACGACCCAGGACTTTTGCCGTTCGGCCTGTTGCAGCGCCGAGTGCAGGCGATCCTGAAAGAGCGTGCGGTTTGGCAAATGAGTCAGCGCGTCGTAGTAGGCCAGGCGATGGATGCGTTGTTCACTGGCCTTGCGCTCGCTGATGTCGCTGAAGAAACACACATAACTGGCCAGATCGCCTTCATCGTCCAGCACCGCGTTGATACCGACCCACGCCGGATAGTGCTCGCCGCTCCGGCGTTTGAGCCACACTTCGCCTTCCCAGCCGCCACCTTGATGCAGTTGTTTGACGATATACCGCAGGTGCGCTTCCTGATCCTGATCGACCGTCAGCATCGACGGTAACTGGTCGAGCACGTCAGCCACGGCGTAACCGCTGACGCGGCTGAACGCCTCGTTGGCCTGCACGATGTAGCCCGCCGGGTCGGTAATGAGGATGGCGGAGGTGGAGTGCTCGAAAACCGTGGCCGCCATGCGCAGGTCTTTTTCCGCCCGGCGCTGCTGGCTGATATCGCGACCGACACCGAGTATGCCGTCGAACACCCCGTGCTCGTCCCAGACCAGCACCAGGCGCAGCTCGACGGGTATCTTGCGGCCATCGGCGCGCAGGCAATCGAAGAGAAACAACTGGGTCGGGACTTCCAGGCGCAGTTTCTGTAGCTCTTCGGGGTAGTCCAGCGCGTTGCTGATCCGCGACAGCAGCGCGTAGATATCCGTCAGTTGCGCAGGGTTGGCAAGTGTGGAGCCCCAGCCGTTTTCGAGAATCCATTCGGGGCTGTAGCCGAGTACGTCCTCTGCCGACGGGCTCACGTAATTAGGGATCAGCGTGCTGTCAGTGGAAAAAATCACATCGCTGATGCTTTCGGCGAGGGTGCGATAGCGCTGCTCGCTGTCGCGCAGGGACTCGCTGGCTTCCAGTTGCTCGGTAATGTCTTTGGCGATACCGATGATGCGGGTGGCTTGATCGTCCTTGTCGTGGGTGAGCGCTTGTTCGCGAATGTCGAAGCGTCGCCATTTATTCTTGCTGTCGCGAAAACGCAGCAGGCAGTGCAACAGTTCGCTGTGCCCACGATGGCGCTGGCGCAGGCGCATGTCCTGATAAGACTGCGCGTCATCGGGGTGCAGAAGGATTTCCCAGAAAAACTCGCCCATGCGCAGCAGTTCGGTCTTGCTGTAGCCCAGCGTTTGCCCGAGATGATGGTTGCTGTAGATCATCCGCTGGCTGAACACGTCCTGCACGTACAGATGGTCCGGCACGGTGCGCACCACGTCGGACCAGAATCCCTCGCGCTCCTGCAATGACAACTCAACCTGCTTGCGTCGAGTAATGTCGCCAATGCTGAGAATGACGGCATGAAGGTCATCCAGGTGTTCAGGCAAGCGCAAAACCAGCCATAGGTGCTGGTCCTCGCCGTTATCCTGGGTCAGCTGGATTTCCAGCTCCAGCTGGCTTTGTCTGGATACCACCGCGTGGAGCACTTGTTCGCCGATGCCCTGACGGCTGCGCGAACAGCCTTCGATCAGGTATTCCCAGACCTGTTGGCTGGATTTCACCTTGAGCAGGCTGAGGGCGACCTGATTGACCTCGGTAATGCGCAGTTGCCGCAACAAAGCCTTCAACTGGCCCGGTTGAGCCCGCAACAGCGCCTCCAGTTCGCTACTGGTGCGCAGATTCAACGCGGACAGGCGGTCTGGCAGCGTCGACATGTCCAGAACGCAGATGGCAACGCCAGCGCCTTCGAAAATGTCCTGATAACGGCGGCGGCTTTCGTGCAGTTGGCGCTGGCGCCTTCGCATGCTGATCAATGCCACCAGCGGCAGGATCGAACACAAAAGGCCAATCAGGCACTTTCCTATCAAGGGGAACAGCAATTGCTGTCGGGCTTTCGTGGCGTCGAACAATCCGCGCAGTTGCCAGTCGCTGTTGGCCAGAGGTTGAAGCAGCACCGTTTCACTGTCGCCCAGACTGCTGCCGCTGGGTTCATCGTCTGTCGGGGTGTCGCGAAACAGCATGCGTTCGGTGCTGCTGTTTTCGAGCCGCCACAAGGGCTTGAAGTCCGGAGTGCTTTGCTCAAACAGGGATTTCAGCACATCGGGTGCCAGTCGCAACGCCCAGTATTGCCGCGCGTCACCGGGCTTGCGGATCAGGAGATAGACACGCGAGCCATCCGTGGCGTTGGTGTAGTAATAAGGTCTGCCAGCGGTCTGTTGCATCGACTGCTTTAGAAAATCGGCGTCGCGAGGCCGTTTCATGCTATCGGCAATGATCTCGCCGGCAGCGTCGAGCAAGGCCATGTTGCGCAACGACGGTAAGGACTGGCGCAGCGTCACCGTCATTGCCGATTGCGCGGTGTGGTTTTGCGGTTGCTGGAGGCTGTCTGCCAGCGAATTGAGGGCGATCTGAGCGGTCAGGGCCATGTTCAGGCTCAGGCGGTCCGCCAGTTGTACGCTGTAGTCCAGGCTGCGTTGACGTTGCTGCTGCTGGGTCTGCTGAAACTGGGCGATCAACTGCCACAACAACAGCGCGAGCATCAACAGAGCCAACGCCGCCAGCGCACCTTTCAGTGAGCCACGTAACGGCGTGGCGGTCGCGCTTTTCGCCATACGCGCTGAATAGGGGGGTATTGGTGTTGACAAGCTCTGATCCTGACTACTGGACTAAACAGACAGTGTGTAAGCTTCCGTAAGGTGGGCACTTGCGGTGCCAGGCCTACAATACTGGGTTAAAAACACGCGAAAAATAGTGATGTACAGCCAGACGTCGGACGCGACCCCGACCGTTTTCGTTTGTTTTTGCCTTGTCTTGTCATCGCTCGGTGCGCTTGAGCACTGTTGGCGAGGCAGTTATTGCCACATGAACGCTAAAGCCGGACGCCCGAAGGGCGGGTAGCATGCCTATAGTTGTGGCAAAGTGCCAGACCCGTTGGGCTGGACGGTTTGCCCTGTTGAGCGCATTCGGGTAGCTTTGCCCGACGTGCGGTCCGGACCCCTGCATCAGTGAACCCACTGCTTGCAATTACGGGGCCTGCCCCCAACTCTATCGTTCATCACTTAGTTGCCCTGTCTGATTCAAGGCTCGCAAACGTCAAACGGCAAGTACATTCGATAGATAAACGCTTTTTTAAGGACGGGGCACTAAGCTCGCGCTCTATCCAGCCCCATTCAATAGCCACTTACACCAGGTTTTCACTCCATGGCCCAATACGTCTTTACCATGCATCGGCTGAGCAAAGTTGTGCCGCCGAAGCGGGAAATCCTCAAAAATATCTCTCTGTCGTTTTTTCCGGGCGCCAAGATCGGCGTGCTCGGCCTGAACGGTTCGGGTAAATCGACCCTATTGAAAATCATGGCCGGTGTCGACACCGAGTTTGATGGTGAAGCGCGGCCCATGCCCGAGCTGAACATCGGCTATCTGCCACAGGAACCGCAACTGGATCCGACCAAAACGGTGCGTGAAGTCGTCGAAGAAGCGGTGAGTGTGATCAAGGACGCCCAGGCGCGTCTGGACCAGGTCTACGCTGAATACGCCGAGCCGGATGCCGATTTCGACAAGCTGGCCGCCGAGCAGGCCAAGCTCGAAGCCATTCTGCAGGCGGGTGACGGTCACAACCTCGAGCGTCAGCTGGAAGTAGCCGCCGATGCCTTGCGTCTGCCCGCGTGGGACGCAAAAGTGGCGGTCCTTTCCGGTGGTGAGAAGCGTCGTGTCGCCCTGTGCCGTCTGCTGCTGTCTGCGCCGGACATGCTGCTGCTCGACGAGCCCACCAACCACCTGGACGCCGATTCCGTCGCCTGGCTTGAGCATTTCCTGCACGATTTCCCGGGCACTGTGGTTGCGATCACGCACGACCGGTACTTCCTGGACAACGTCGCCGGCTGGATTCTGGAGCTTGACCGCGGTGCGGGCATTCCTTACGAGGGTAACTATTCGGGCTGGCTTGAAGCCAAGTCTGATCGTCTGGCCCAGGAATCCAAGCAGCAATCGGCCCATGAAAAGGCCATGAAAGAAGAGCTGGAATGGGTTCGCCAAGGTGCCAAGGCACGTCAGTCAAAATCCAAGGCTCGTCTGCAACGTTTTGAAGAAATGCAGTCGCAGGAATTCCAGAAGCGCAGCGAGACCAATGAGATCTACATCCCGGCCGGGCCGCGTCTGGGCGACAAAGTCATCGAGTTCAAGAACGTCAGCAAGGGGTACGGTGATCGCGTCTTGATCGACAACCTGTCGTTCGCCATGCCTAAAGGCGCCATCGTGGGCGTGATCGGCGGTAACGGTGCAGGTAAATCGACCTTGTTCCGCATGCTCATGGGCAAGGAGCAACCGGACTCGGGCAGCATCGAGATCGGCGAAACCGTGCAACTGGCCTGCGTGGATCAGAGCCGTGACGACCTGGACGGCAGCAAGACCGTGTTCCAGCAAATTTCCGACGGTTCCGACCAGATCCGTATCGGCAACTACGAAATCCCGTCGCGCACTTATGTGGGGCGCTTCAACTTCAAGGGCGGTGATCAGCAGAAATTCGTCAAGGACCTGTCCGGTGGTGAGCGCGGTCGCTTGCACCTGGCGTTGACCTTGAAAGAGGGCGGCAACGTCCTGCTGCTCGACGAACCGTCAAACGACCTTGACGTGGAAACCCTGCGTTCCCTGGAAGAAGCGTTGCTGGACTTCCCTGGCGCCGCCATTGTGATCTCTCACGATCGGTGGTTCCTGGACCGTGTGGCAACGCACATCCTGGCTTACGAAGACGACTCGCAAGCCGTGTTCTTTGAAGGTAACTACACCGAGTACGAAGCCGATCGCAAAAAGCGCCTCGGCGACGCTGCCGCCCAGCCGCACCGGGTTCGGCACAAGAAACTGGCCTGATTTGTTCAGGTGTCACAAAAACGGAGCCTTCGGGCTCCGTTTTTTATGGGTGCGCATCCGTCGATGCACTCTGGCGCCTTCAGGCATCTGCCTCAATCAGCACCACCTCAATCAACTGATCGCCGGCCGGACGCTTCCACAACACTTCATCGCCTGGCTTTGCCCCCAACAGCGCCCGGCCCAGTGGCGAACCCCAGTTGATCAAGCCTGCGGTCACGTCGGCCTGGTCTTCGCCGACCAATTGCACGCGATGCTCGGTGCCCTGTTCGTCGGCAAAAGTCACCCAACTGCCGATCTGTGCTTTCTCGGTTGAAATCGCGGGGGTAACGACTTGAGCGCTTTGGAGGCGTTGATTGAAGTAGCGCAGATCACGCTCGAGATCGGCCAGGCGCTGTTTGTCTGCGTCGTCACCCTGGGCCGACTGTGCGCTATGTTGAGCCTGAAGCTGCGCGACACGGGTCTGCAGATGAAGCAGGCCGCTGGCGGTCAGGTAATTGGGTTGTGGGCTGACAAGACGCTCTACCGGCTGGCTGGCATCTGCTGCAGCGTTATCTTCATTGACGAAAGCGCGGCTCATGATTCTCTCCTCTTCATGAGATTTGGGCCTTGCATTCAGTGGTTTAGTTTCCTTGAATGTTGACTCGGCCATTTCAACGGGAACGGTAAGCCTTGCCCATATCCTGGGTCTTTTGCTGCTCCCAGGCTCTATCGCGGTCATTCCAGATCTGATTCGCGTTAAGGCGGTCACGTTGATCCAGCATGGCCTGACACTGCCGAAAACCATCGTCCCAGCCCACGGCGTAAGCCTTGTCCTTGAGGTAGCGGGGGACGTCCTTCTTGTAGTGTCCGCTGATGGATCCCGCGGCCTGGCGGCCGCTGCCGCAGCCATCCTGAAACCCGTCGGCAAACGGCGGAGGATAACCTTCGGCCAATAGCTGATCACGGGTAGATTGACAGCCAGCCACCAGCACTAGCAGCCACGGCATAGCCCAACGCACATTCATGACGGGTTCCTCGACTTGTAAACAAAGTCTAGAAACCCGGCTGTGAGTTATTCGTTAAACGCGTGTAGGAAATTAGTGATTTGGCCCGCTCGCCCCAACGGATTATCGTCAGCCAGTACACTCCACCCGCTCCAACAAGGCGCGATCTCGAAAATCGATCCGGCAGACACCGTCGAAAACAGAAGAGGCCATTGAGTTGTATCGGCGGATAGTGAAGGCGTTACGGATTACAACCCCAAACACTGACCCCGTTGGAGCGAGGCTTGCCCGCGAAGAACGATAACGCGGTGAGGCTGGTCCACCGAGGCGCCTGATTCGCGGTGCAAGCCGGAACGCCGCCCGCTCGCTCCAACGAATCGCCGTTCAATTCAGATGAGAGAGCGGCATCAATAGTGATACCACTTCACCTCAAGCATCACTTCATTCTGTGGCGAGGCGAGCTGGCTGAATTCGCGCTGGGCGCTCAGGCGCAGGCCGAGGTTGCGGGACAGCTCCCACTGCTGATTGAGGCTGATGCTGCGGCGCACTTCGCCATTGGTGAAATAGTCGCCCTTGGCTTCAAGGCTCAGGTTGCCCACCGGGTTGCGCCACAGCACTCCGGTGTTGAAGCCGGCGGCGGGGGAAACGAACTCGGCGAAATCGTTATTATGTTCGACCCGTACCGTGCCCAAGGCAAAACCAAGCACGTCTTCGCCCAACTGCCAGGTGCCGCCCGCGCCGCCGTTCACATGGCTGACCAGATTCTCGTCGCCGTGCTTGCCCAACACGCGTTCCAGTCCACCGGCCACTTGCCACGACCAGGGCTGCAACAGCTCGTTGCGGGGCGTCAGTGAGCGAATGGTCGCCAGATCCAGTTGCTGGACCTGCCACTTGTTCCCCTCGTACTGACGCAGCTTGAGCTGCATGATTTCGATCTGTGCGCCCAGCGGGAAGCCGTAGGCGTTGTCGTTGAGATCGTGATACGCCATGCGCAGGCCGTACTCAGCGAACGCTTTGTCGCCTCGAGTACCGGCGCCGATCTGCCAGGTGCGCGATTGATGGCCTTCTTCCGGCAAGCCGGGCCGGGCGATGTCCAGGGCGGGTGGCGGATTCTGATTGATGGCGCGCAACAGTTCGAAACTGCGTTGCGAACGCTCGGTATCACGTTCCAGGCCATTGGCCCGGTAGCGTTCCAGACGATAGGCCGCGTCCTGGATCAGCGCGCGGCGCGCTTTGGGCTGGGCCAGATAATCAGGGTTTTGCAGCTGTTTCTGGTCGGCGCTGACGTTAAGCACCCATTGTTGCTCATCGCTATTGAGCGGTTTGGCGCGCTCCAGCAGCTCGCGTTCCCGCGACGGGCGGTAGTCGATCTTTTCCACCAGCCCGGCGGCCTTGACGGCCTTGACGGTATCGGTGGGGATGGCGGTCAGCGGGAACTGCTCGGTCAGGCGCAAGCCCGGGCGAGCGACCTGAAGCAATTCCAGCAAGCGATAGGAGCAGTTTTCATCAAAGAAGAAGTAACCGAAGCGGATCTGTTTCAGCTCCCAGACGTGCTCGACCATGCGACCGGTTTCTTCCGGGGTCAGATTGAGTCGGTATTCCCACAGGTCACGGTTTTCCAGACTGCGGTATTCGGACAGTTTTTCCTGATAGGGCACCAGAGCGAACAACCCCGGATAACCGCCCATCAGGCCTTTCCAGGCATAAAGAATGCTGTTGTCCATGCCTTCGATATAAGCACCGAAGTTGATGGCGTAGCTGAGCAGGGCGGTGTGGTTGGTCTGCACGTCAGCCTGATCGATACGCAGCAGCGTGTGGCCAAACATGGATGACGGACTGTTCAGGTAAGCCGCCGGGAAAATCAGCACGGCGCTGTCCGGGGCGACGTCCTTGAACCACTGCTTGAATTCCTTGCACTCAACCGTGGGCAGGTCGTTCAGTTGCAACTGGTCTCGCAACCAGCGGGTGCGGGCCGGGTAAACGCATTGGGCGTGCTTCTCGCCTGCGCTGGCCGGGGCATGGATTGCCTCCAGTGTGGCGCTCAGCTCAGCCTTCGGGTCGTGGGCACCGTTGGCCGCGAGAAAAAATTTCGGGTCATCGACATAGCTGCGCCAGCCGCCGAGTTTGGCGGTTTCGTAATGGCCCAGGGAAATCCAGAACGGCTCATTGGCCAGTTGCTGCAAACGGTCAGCGCTCACCTGGGGAGCGGCGCACAGCGGGGCGCATACAAACAGCGCCGAATACACAAGGCGTTTGAGCATAGAAAGCAACTAGTCAGGGGATCGGGCGCGAGAGCGCAACAACTCCTGCCCCTCCGGACAGAGGGGCAGGCGCAACGAGCTTAAGCCTGGGTAGCGTATTTGGCCAGGGTAGGGTCGTTTTTCAGAACGTTGATGGTGTTGGTATGGACATCTTCAGCGGTAGCGTCGGCTTTGCTGAAGATCTGGTTGAAGTGCTCGTGGGTGACTGCGGCGAAATGCGCACGGTCTTGCGGTGCAACGCCCAGCACGACCGCGTACGTGGTCAGTGCTTCGCCTTGGCCCATGGCCATGTCTTTGGAAAGCTCGTCCATCATGCCGTTCATGGCAATCCAGGACTTACCGCCGTAGGTGAGTGCGCTGTTGGTGGAGCAACCGTTGGTGCCCGAGGTCATGCCGAACGTGGCGTTGCCGGAGGTGCCGTTGGTGGTCGATGCGAGAAAGTGAGCGGGGGTACCGCGCTGACCTTCAAACAGCATGTTGCCCCAGCCACAATCCGGGCCGCCAGGAGCCTGGGCCATTGCGTTGATGGAAACAGCTGCGAAGAGAGTACCAAGAAGAATCCGTTTCATAGCTTTGTTCTCTTTATATTCAACCAAGGGTCAGGGTTCATGGCCCGTACAAGCGCCAGGGCGGCCAGAGTCGTGTTTACTCGGGTACGCGGAACTTGGAGTTTAGGCAGGTTCCAAGGGTTCCGCTGTTTATTACAAAATGTTGTCTGCAAGAAACACCTGTCTATCCGGGCAAACCTGAGTCGGTTGATAAGCCATCAGGATTTTCCTGCCTTGCAAGTCATGTGCAGCGAGCGCCAGAATGCCGGTCATCTGCCCCGTGATGTAAGGATGCCCGATGCCCGATCCAGTTGCTGCCAGCCTGCGTCTTGCGCCCGAAGCGCTGACACGCCCGTTTTCCGCTGAACAGTTCAGCTTTTCGACGACCAATGATCTGGAACCCTTTCGCGGAGTGCTCGGTCAGGAGCGAGCGGTTGAAGCCCTGCAATTCGGCGTGGCCATGCCGCGCCCCGGTTACAACGTGTTTGTCATGGGCGAGCCCGGCACCGGCCGGTTCTCGTTCGTAAAGCGCTACCTCAAAGCCGAGGGCAAGCGCATGCAGACCCCTTGCGATTGGGTCTACGTCAATAACTTCGATGAACCCCGGGAGCCAAAGGCTCTGGAGCTGCCTCCGGGCAGCGCGCATCAGTTCATCACGGTCATTGGTGGCTTGATCGACAACCTGCTGGCGACTTTTCCGGCGGTTTTCGAGCACCCGTCCTACCAGCAGAAAAAAAGCGCCATCGACCGTGCGTTCAATCAGCGCTATGACAAGGCTCTCGACGTCATCGAGCGCCTTTCTCTGGAAAAAGACATCGCCCTGTATCGCGACAGCACCAACATCGCCTTTACGCCGATGCTGGATGGCAAGGCGCTGGACGAGGCGGAGTTCTCCCAGCTGCCGGAGGCGGATCGCGAACGTTTTCACGATGACATCTCGGCGCTGGAAGAGCGCTTGAACGAAGAGCTGGCCAGCCTGCCGCAATGGAAGCGCGAATCCAGCAATCAGATGCGCCAGCTCAACGAAGAAACCATCACCCTGGCGTTGCAGCCATTGTTGGCGCCATTGTCCGAGCAGTACGCTGAAAACGCGGCGGTGTGCGCTTACCTGCAAGCGATGCAGGTGTATTTGCTCAAGACCGTGGTCGAGCAATTGGTTGACGACAGCAAGACCGACGCCCAGGCCCGCAAGTTGCTTGAAGAGCAATACAGCCCTAGCCTCGTGGTGGGTCATTCCTTTACCGGTGGCGCTCCGGTGGTGTTCGAGCCGCATCCGACCTACGACAACCTGTTCGGGCGCATCGAATACAGCACCGACCAAGGCGCGCTTTACACGACTTATCGCCAGTTGCGTGCCGGGGCGTTGCATCGCGCCAACGGCGGATTCCTGGTGCTTGAAGCGGAAAAAATGCTCAGCGAGCCCTTTGTCTGGGATGCCCTGAAGCGGGCGCTGCAATCGCGCAAGCTGAAGATGGAGTCGCCGCTGGGTGAGATGGGTCGTCTGGCCACCGTGTCGCTGACGCCGCAAGTGATCCCGTTAAACGTCAAAGTCATCATCATCGGCGCGCGTTCGCTGTATTACACCTTGCAAGACCTCGATCCTGACTTTCAGGAGATGTTTCGCGTCCTGGTGGATTTCGACGAAGACATCCCGATGTACGACGAGACCCTGGAGCAGTTTGCCCAGTTGCTCAAAACCCGGACATCGGAAGAGGGCATGGCACCGCTCACCGCCGATGCCGTGGCGCGTCTGGCCACCTACAGCGCGCGTCTAGCCGAGCATCAGGGGCGTCTGTCGGCGAAAATCGGCGATCTGTTTCAGTTGGTCAGCGAAGCGGACTTTATCCGGCAACTGGCCAATGACGACAAGACCGATGCCGGGCATATCGAACGTGCGCTCAAGGCCAAGGCCACCCGAACCGGGCGCGTGTCGGCACGGATTCTGGATGACATGCTGGCGGGCATCATCCTCATCGACACCGATGGCGCAGCCGTGGGCAAGTGCAACGGGCTGACGGTGCTGGAAGTCGGCGACTCGGCATTTGGTGTGCCGGCCCGCATTTCCGCGACGGTTTATCCCGGCGGCAGCGGCATTGTCGACATCGAGCGCGAGGTTAACCTCGGCCAGCCCATTCACTCCAAGGGCGTGATGATCCTCACCGGTTATCTGGGCAGCCGCTATGCCCAGGAATTCCCGCTGGCGATTTCCGCAAGCATCGCCCTGGAGCAGTCCTACGGTTACGTGGACGGCGACAGTGCTTCGCTGGGCGAGGCGTGCACGCTGATCTCGGCCTTGTCGAAAACGCCGCTCAAGCAGTGCTTTGCCATCACGGGTTCCATCAACCAGTTCGGCGAAGTGCAGGCGGTGGGCGGGGTCAACGAGAAAATCGAGGGTTTCTTCCGGCTGTGCGAGGCTCGTGGCCTCACGGGCGAGCAGGGCGCAATCATTCCTCAGGCCAACGTCGCCACGCTGATGCTGGACGAGCGCGTGCTGCAAGCGGTTCGCGCCGGGCAGTTTCATGTGTACGCGGTGCGCCAGGCCGATGAGGCATTGAGCCTGCTGGTGGGCGAGCCTGCCGGCGAGCCGGACGAAAACGGCGAGTTCCCGGAAGGCAGCATCAATGCGCGGGTGGTGGAGCGTCTGCGCGACATCGCTGAAATGCTCAGTGATGAAGACCTCAAGGAAGAACTGGAGAAGGAACCGGCGCAGTTGGCACCGGAACTCAAGGCGTAGGGTCGTTCAGATTGAACTGCACCCCAAAGTCTGGATAAGTGTCCAACTTTTGGGGTGCAGCTTAGATCGTGGGACCGGCTTTAGCCGGGAAGAGGCCAGTCCATTCGCTGCATTTGCAGGCCTGGAACATCGCCTTCCCGGCTAAAGCCGGTCCCACAAGGGAAGTGAGCATTTCGCGTAGTGCGATCTCGTTGGAGCGAGCGGGCGGCGTTCCGACTTGCCCGCGAAGAGCACTTCCACCGACGACCACTCATCCCCCTTTTCTCTCGATTCCGGCTTTTCTTCTATCCTGTGTTGTTACCACGGTGGTCAAAGGGACTGACGCGCTGCTTCAGCAGTATTGGAGGGTGAATACCGTAGCCTACGAGGAGCTCGCCATGTTGCGTAGCCTCTGTCTTACTCGCCAATGCCTGGGTCTGATGACCCGAATCGAATGTGCGATCCGCCCCCTTTCAGGTGACAACGGCATGTGGACGTTGCTGTTTGCCGCTGGCATGACCGGGGGACAACCTTCTGCCATCAAGACTCAAGGACCGTTTCACGGGGCCCTGGCAGCGGAATCGGTGATGATCGCCATCACCGAAAGCCTTACCTTGCAGGGGTATGAAGTGCTCGACGAAATGCCTACCTGGAGCCTGCACCTGCAAGGTGAATTGCGCCGTCTCAATGGCGATGCCTCTCGGTCCAGACGAACTTTGCCTTTCTGACAAGCCCTCCCATTGCGTCAAACCGCGATGCCTTGTGTTCCCTGTTTCAGTTCTGGAATGCAGCAGTGGCATCGTGCTCGGCTTCCGGTTTATCTGCCCTCTATGAATCTCGGCGCTGCTGGTATACTCGCCGCCACTTTCAATCATCTGTGAATTCAAATGGAACGTTTTCTCGAAAACGCCATGTACGCCTCCCGTTGGCTGCTGGCACCGCTGTATTTCGGTTTGTCTTTGGGCTTGCTTGCGCTGGTCCTGAAGTTCTTTCAGGAAATCTTCCACGTCCTGCCCAATGTATTTGCCCTGGCTGAGTCGGATCTGATTCTGGTGCTGCTGTCGCTGATTGACATGGCGCTGGTAGGCGGCCTGTTGGTGATGGTGATGATCTCGGGTTACGAGAACTTCGTCTCGCAACTGGATATCGATGACGGCAAGGAAAAGCTCAACTGGCTGGGCACCATGGATTCTTCGTCACTCAAGATGAAGGTGGCGGCTTCCATTGTGGCGATTTCCTCTATCCACCTGTTGAGGGTGTTCATGGATGCCAAGAACATCGAGCCGCAATACTTGATGTGGTATGTAATCATTCACATGACCTTCGTGGTGTCTGCTTTTGCCATGGGTTATCTGGACAAGCTGACCAAGCACTGAGTTTGCCTACGCGCGTTTCACGCCGCCCGGCCATTGCGAGATGGACGGGCGGTGTCGTTTCTGATGCACGAATCCGCTATGTTGTACGTGGTTTATTCATTTGTATAACATTGATGCAGGTTTCGTGAGGAGCTACAGATGACGCTTGAAGAACTGACAAAACATGCCGACGCTGGAAGCATTGACGAACTGAATCTGATCTCCATCGAAGGCGGCATCTATCTGCTGCAGGCGCGACTGCAGGGAACGATCCGCTACCTGAAAGGCGGCGAGGGCGACGTCGCCCATCTGCGCTCCGTCGAGCATGCCCGTGACTTGCTGAAGGATTTCCCACCCTTGCCGTTTCACCTTGTTCACGCCGTCGTCCACGACGAAATGTGCGGCATGCCGGTGGACAAGCGCGAGGCGTTGCGCGTGCCCATCAGCTTTCATTCGAAGTGGTAGGGCTTGCAGCCACCGTGCTGTAGGGGCGCGTCGACCATCTGTGCTAGGCTGCACGGCCTTTTGGTTCGGGGCGCTTTGTTAGAGCGTTCCCCTTGCGGAGCAGCAATATGTCCGAAGTTAACCTGTCTACCGACGAAACCCGCGTCAGCTACGGCATTGGCCGTCAGTTGGGCGACCAACTGCGTGACAACCCACCACCGGGCGTGAACCTGGACGCAATCGTGGCGGGCCTGACCGATGCATTCGGTGGCAAGCCAAGCCGTGTGGGCCAGGAAGAAATGTCCGCAAGCTTCAAAGTCATTCGTGAAATCATGCAGGCCGAAGCCGCTGCCAAGGCTGAGCAGGCTGCGGGCGCGGGTCTGGCGTACCTGGCCGAGAACGGCAAGCGTGAAGGTGTGACCACCCTGGCTTCCGGTCTGCAATTCGAAGTGCTGACCACCGGCAACGGCGCCAAGCCTTCGCGTGAAGATCAGGTGCGTACGCACTACCACGGCACCCTGATCGACGGCACTGTTTTCGACAGCTCCTACGATCGTGGCGAACCGGCTGAATTCCCGGTCGGCGGCGTTATTCCTGGCTGGACCGAAGCCCTGCAACTGATGAGCGCGGGCAGCAAATGGCGTCTGCACGTGCCGAGCGAGCTGGCTTACGGCGCCCAGGGCGTTGGCAGCATTCCACCGCACAGCGTGCTGGTGTTCGACGTCGAGTTGCTGGACGTTCTCTGATCGACTTCAGTCGCATCAGTTGAATGCTGAACGAATCTCCCTGGTTCGCTCAGCATCAACGTTCGGTGGGGGAGTGCGCTGGCCCATGGTCAGTGCAGCTCACCCACCGGGCGTAGCGCTCGCGCATAGCAGAAGAGGAACAGGCTACGCACCAGCTCCTTGAGCACCATCGGTTCGCTTGAACTCAGGTCATGTACATCCAGATCCCCCTGGTCCCGTAATTCATCCAGCGCTTCCTCTTCCAGGACTGCACACACTTCCCCGGTTTCCCGGTGAAGAATCCTGAGGTAAGGGTGTGGGCGATCCAGCCATGCATCGATCAGATAAGTCATGTGTCTTCTCCTTGGAAAGTCCAATGAGAATAATTCTTATTGATGGAATAGCAAGTCTCTATTGAGAATTGTTCGCATTTTGCGCCGAGTGGTTGATTCAGATCACGGAGTTCGCCTTGGCCGTTTTGCAGCAAGTCAGCCAGGCAACAAAAAGCCCGTCACAGGGACGGGCTTTGTTTAGCTGCGACAAGTGATCAGTGGGTGCGCGCGACCGCGAACTCGCTCAGTTCCACCAACGCGTCGCGGTACTCGCTAGGGGGCAGCGCGTCCAGGCAGGTGATGGCACGGGCCACATAGTCTCTGGCCAGCTGGGCGGTGTAATCCAGCGCGCCGGCTTGCTCTACCGCATTGCGGATACTTTCCAAGTCTTCCAGGCCGCCTTTTTGAATCGCCTGGCGCACCAGGGCTGCCTGTTCGGCGGTGCCTTCGCGCATGGTGTAGATCAGCGGCAGCGTCGGCTTGCCTTCGGCCAGATCGTCGCCGACGTTCTTGCCCAGGGTTTCTGCGTCGCCACGATAGTCGAGCAGATCGTCCACCAGCTGGAAGGCTACGCCCAGGTGGTCGCCGAATGTGCGAAGGGCTTCGCTTTGGGCTTCTGTCGCGTTGCACAAGGCTGCGGCACTGTGCGTCGAGGCTTCGAACAGCATGGCTGTCTTGCCGCGAATCACTTCCATATAGGTTTCTTCAGTGGTGCTGGCGTCGCGGATCTTCGACAACTGCAACACTTCGCCTTCAGCGATCACCCGCGTTGCTTTCGAAAGGATCTTCATGACGGGCATCGAGCCCAGTTCGACCATCATTTCGAACGAGCGCGAATAAAGGAAGTCACCTACCAGAACGCTGGGCGCGTTGCCCCAGAGTGCATTGGCGGTGGAGCGGCCACGGCGCATGCCGGACATGTCCACGACGTCGTCGTGCAGCAGGGTCGCGGTGTGCAGGAACTCGATAGTGGCGGCCAGCAGGCGCAGGTCGTCGCCTTCGCGCCCCAGGGCCTTGCCACACAGCAGTACCAGCAGCGGGCGAAGGCGTTTACCACCTGCCGAAGTGATGTAGTCACCGATTTTCGAGACCAGCGGTACGCGCGACGTCAGTTGCTTCTTGATAATGACGTCAACGGCACTAAAATCGTCCGCCACCGCGCGGTAGAAGGCTTGAGGTTGCATCAGCGACAGGTGCTCCAGAAGGGATGCGCCGCATGCTAGGTTGCGGGTCAGAGCGTGTCAAGGCATGACATCCTGGCTCTTGCATCAGCCTTGCGCCTTGCGTACAATCGCGCACCCTAACTTTCCTGGGCAGCACCTGCCTTACGCAATTGCAAACGGGCCGTTCCAGCCCCAAGCAGCCATGCCAGCCGATACTCTACTAATAAAGAGCTGGGTGAGCAGGATTTACGGAGAAATACCATGTCTTATGCAGTAATCGTTACCGGTGGCAAGCAGTACAAAGTTGCTCCAGGTGAATACCTGAAGATCGAAAAGCTGGAAGTCGCCACTGGCGAATCCGTGACTTTTGATCGCGTTCTGTTGGTTGCCAATGGCGACGACGTGAACATCGGCGCGCCAGTTGTTGCGGGTGCCACTGTTGTTGCTGAAGTGATCTCCCAAGGTCGTCACGACAAGATTCGCATCATCAAGTTCCGTCGTCGTAAGCACCACATGAAGCGTATGGGCCACCGCCAGTGGTACACCGAGATCAAAATCACCGGTATTCAGGCTTAATTCAGCCTAATCCTCATTTGGAGAATTGACTCATGGCACACAAAAAAGCTGGTGGTAGTACCCGTAACGGTCGCGACTCAGAAGCCAAACGCCTTGGCGTTAAGATGTATGGCGGCCAGGCTATCATTCCGGGCAACATCATCGTGCGTCAGCGCGGCACCCAATTCCACGCTGGCTACGGCGTTGGCATGGGTAAAGATCACACCCTGTTCGCGAAAGTGGAAGGCGTGATCAAGTTTCAGGTTAAAGGCGCCTTCGGTCGTCGCTACGTGAGCATCGTTCCGAAGACTGAAGTCTCCGCAGCGTAATCATGCAGCAGCTGGAAAAGCCCTGTCTCGCGACGGGGCTTTTTCGTTTTTGAAGGTTGCAGGCTACAGGTTGTAAAAAAGCTTGGTGAGTCTCTTGCAAAACTGTTTGTGCGGGCTGTTGTGATGTTGACCCTGTGAGGTCGCTGGTTTCTGATCGGTATCGCAACGCTCATTTTTGCAAGAGTCTTATGTATTTATGTTGTTCAGCTCGTCCCTGTGGCGGGAGGCGTGCGTTATGAAATTTGTAGATGAAGTATCCATTCGAGTAAAAGCCGGCGACGGCGGCAACGGTTGCATGAGCTTCCGGCGTGAAAAGTTCATCGAGAACGGCGGCCCTAACGGTGGTGATGGGGGTGATGGCGGCTCGATCTACATGATCGCCGACGAAAACCTCAACACCCTGGTCGATTACCGTTATACCCGTCACTTTGACGCGGAACGCGGTTCCAATGGCGGCAGTGCCGATTGCACGGGCAAAAAAGGTGAAGAGCTGGTGCTGCGTGTGCCGGTCGGCACCACGGTCATTGACGCCAGCACTCAGGAAGTCATCGGCGACCTGACCAAGGCCGGTCAGCGCCTGCTGGTGGCTATGGGTGGCTGGCATGGTCTGGGTAACACGCGTTTCAAATCCAGCACCAACCGCGCTCCGCGTCAGACGACTCCAGGCAAGCCCGGTGATCAGCGTGACCTCAAGCTTGAACTGAAGGTGCTGGCTGATGTGGGTCTGCTGGGCTTGCCGAACGCCGGTAAAAGTACCTTCATTCGCTCGGTATCCGCAGCCAAGCCGAAAGTGGCCGATTACCCGTTCACCACCCTGGTGCCAAATCTGGGCGTGGTCAGTGTCGATCGCTGGAAGAGCTTCGTCGTCGCTGACATTCCGGGCCTGATTGAAGGTGCTTCGGACGGCGCAGGTCTGGGGATTCGCTTCCTCAAGCACCTTGCGCGTACGCGTCTGCTGCTGCATCTCGTTGACATGGCGCCGCTGGACGAAACCAGCGCCCCCGACGCGGCTGAAGTTATCGTCAATGAGCTGGTCAAGTTCAGCCCTTCGCTTGCCGAGCGTGATCGCTGGCTGGTGCTGAACAAGTGCGATCAGATCCTTGAGGAAGAGCACGAGGAGCGGGTCAAGGAAATTGTCGATCGCCTGGAGTGGACGGGTCCGGTCTATGTGATCTCTGCAATTGCCAAAGAAGGCACTGAGCAGCTCTGCCGCGACATCATGAACTACCTCGAAGAGCGCAACCTGCGCATCGCCGAAGAGCCGGGCTATGCCGAAGAGCTGGCCGAGCTTGATCAGCGCATCGAAGACGAAGCCCGTGCACAGCTTCAGGCGCTGGATGATCAGCGTGCATTGCGTCGCAGTGGCGTGAAGAGTGTGCATGACATCGGTGAAGACGATTGGGATGAAGATGATGAGGACGATGAAGACGGTCCTGAAATCATTTACGTCCGTGACTGATCGGGTGCAGTAAACTAGACGCCGCTTATTTATAAGCGGCGTTTTTGTATCCGGTTATTCGAATTTGTATCTACCAAAATTCTCTGGCTAAGGTTGGAAGATGATGCGCAGCAAAGTGACGGGCGCTCAGCGCTGGGTCGTGAAGATCGGCAGTGCCCTGCTTACGGCAGACGGCAAGGGTCTTGATCGGTCCGCCATGGGTGTGTGGGTTGAGCAAATGGTGGCGCTGCACAAGGCGGGCGTTGAGCTGGTTCTGGTGTCATCCGGCGCTGTCGCGGCCGGCATGAGTCGTCTGGGCTGGACGGTGCGACCCAGTGCCATGCACGAGCTTCAGGCGGCTGCCGCTATCGGTCAGATGGGGTTGGTGCAGGCCTGGGAATCCAGTTTTGCCGAGCATGGCCGGCATACTGCGCAAATCCTGCTGACTCATGACGATCTTTCTGATCGCAAGCGCTACCTGAATGCACGCAGCACCCTGCGCACGCTGGTCGAGCTGGGCGTTATCCCGGTCATCAACGAAAACGACACCGTTGTGACGGATGAGATTCGTTTCGGCGATAACGACACGCTGGCTGCTTTGGTGGCGAATCTGGTCGAAGCTGATCTGTTGGTGATTCTTACCGATCGCGACGGCATGTTCGACGCTGATCCTCGCAACAATCCCGAAGCTCAGCTTATATATGAGGCGCGTGCCGATGATCCGACACTGGACGCTGTCGCAGGCGGTACGGGCGGCGCGCTGGGTCGTGGCGGTATGCAGACCAAATTGCGTGCGGCACGGCTGGCGGCCCGTTCAGGGGCGCACACCGTCATTGTGGGTGGGCGCATCGAGCGCGTGCTGGCGCGGCTGAAGGCGGGTGAGCGGTTGGGTACGTTGCTTTCCCCTGAGCGCGAAATGCTTGCGGCGCGCAAGCAGTGGCTGGCCGGGCATCTCCAGACGCGCGGCACGCTGGTGCTTGATGAGGGGGCCGTCAAGGCGCTGAGCAATGATCACAAAAGTCTGCTGCCGGTCGGTGTGAAGCTCGTGCAAGGCAGCTTTCGTCGTGGCGAAATGGTGGTCTGCGTCGCGCCGGATGGGCGAGAGGTTGCTCGGGGCTTGAGTAACTACAGTGCACTTGAGGCGCAGAAGATTATTGGTCACTCATCTGACGCCATCGTCCGCGTGCTGGGCTACATGGCAGAGCCGGAGTTGGTGCACCGGGATAACCTGATTCTGGTTTGAGTTCGACTCGGTCTCTCGATAGAAGGAAGATTTGATGCGCGTCATGAAAGGATTGTTGGGGTTGCTGCTGGCGTTTCCGCTTCTGGCTTCGGCCGAGGAGATTGGTCAGGTTTCAACGGTGTTCAAGTTTGTCGGGCCGAACGACCGGATTGTCGTCGAGGCATTCGACGATCCCAAGGTCGAGGGTGTGACGTGTTACTTGTCTCGCGCCAAGACCGGCGGCGTGAAGGGCGGTCTGGGATTGGCTGAAGACCGCGCCGAGGCTTCCATCGCCTGTCGCCAGGTTGGGCCGATTCGCTTCAAGGAAAACCTTAAAGACGGTGATGAAGTGTTCAAGGAGCGCACCTCCCTGGTCTTCAAGACCATGCAGGTCGTGCGTTTCCTCGACAAGAAGCGCAACACGCTTGTCTATCTGGTCTATAGCGACCGAGTCATCGAGGGCAGTCCGCAGAACGCCGTGACCGCGATTCCGATTCTGCCCTGGATGCCTGCGCCCGCGCCTGCGCCTTAAGGGCGAAGATCTGTTGGCGAGGCGTGCCCGCGAAGGGATTTGTGATCCGCAAAGTCGGCTGAATGTGTCGGCCTCTCCCGAGCAGCCCTCGCTCCACGGGGTATGCGTCCAATGGCGCTACAGCTGTGCTCCTCATGTTGGAGCGAGGCTTGCTCGCGAAGGGATTTGTGATCCGCAAAGTCGGCTGAATGTGTCGGCCTCTCCCGGGCAAGCCTCGCTCCAACGGGGTGTGCGTTCAATAGCGCTATATCTGCGCTCCCCATGTTGGAGCGAGGCTTGCCCGCGAACGCATAAATTCAGGCGCTGAATGTGTCGGCGGAACTCCGGTTCGCGGGCAAGCCTCGCTTTTCGGTTCTTCACTAAATCGCAGCCAATAAAAAACCGACCCTGGGGTCGGTTTTTTAACAAGCGGATCGCTTAGGCAGCAGCAGCAAGGTTCAGAGCCTTGATGTGACCATTCAGACGACCTTTATGGCGAGCAGCTTTGTTCTTGTGGATGATGCCTTTATCGGCCATACGGTCGATGATTGGCACGGCCAGAACATAAGCGGCTTGCGCTTTTTCAGCGTCTTTTGCGTCGATGGCTTTAACTACATTCTTGATGTAGGTACGAACCATGGAACGCAGGCTGGCGTTGTGGCTGCGACGCTTCTCAGCCTGTTTTGCACGTTTTTTGGCGGAAGGTGTGTTGGCCACCGTCGAGCTCCTCGAAAGACTTTTTAGGAAATAGCAAACAAAATAGGCCGCGAATCATGCCGATGAGTTGATGTGTTGTCAAGGGCAGTTGATGTGTTCCGCTGAGTGGTCGCTGTGTCTGACCGGATTATTTATTTCCGGTGCGCGACCTGTAAACTCGCCGACTTTGACTCTGTGCTTTTGCGGCGCGGAGTATCGCATAAATGGACAGGTTAATCGCCCGGTCCTTTAGCCAAGGCAATAATTCCTTAATGAACCTACTCAAATCATTGGCTGCCGTCAGCTCTATCACGATGCTTTCCCGGGTTTTGGGCTTTATTCGGGACACGATCATCGCGCGAACATTCGGGGCCGGCATGGCGACGGATGCGTTTTTCATCGCGTTCAAACTGCCCAATCTGCTGCGGCGCATCTTTGCCGAGGGTGCTTTTTCCCAAGCGTTCGTGCCGATTCTGGCCGAATACAAAAGTCAGCAGGGCGAGGAGGCCACGCGGACCTTTGTCGCCTATGTGACCGGGTTGCTGACCCTGGTGCTGGCCCTGGTGACGCTGCTGGGGATCGTGGCCGCCCCTTGGGTGATCTGGGCGACCGCCCCCGGTTTTGCGGATACGCCTGAGAAATTCGCACTGACGTCCGATCTTTTGCGGGTGACCTTTCCTTATATATTGCTGATTTCGCTGTCGTCGCTGGCGGGCGCGATCCTTAATACCTGGAATCGCTTCTCTGTTCCGGCGTTCGTGCCGACCCTGCTTAACGTCAGCATGATCGTCTTCGCGCTGTTTCTGACGCCTTATTTCGATCCGCCGGTCATGGCCCTTGGCTGGGCGGTGCTGGTCGGCGGGTTGCTGCAATTGCTGTATCAACTGCCGCACCTGAAAAAAATCGGGATGTTGGTCTTGCCACGGCTGAACATGCGCGACACCGGCGTGTGGCGGGTCATGAAACAGATGCTGCCTGCCATCCTTGGCGTTTCCGTCAGTCAGATTTCTCTGATTATCAATACGATTTTTGCCTCGTTTCTTGTGGCCGGTTCCGTGTCCTGGATGTACTACGCCGACCGTTTAATGGAATTGCCATCAGGCGTTCTAGGCGTTGCACTGGGGACGATTTTGTTGCCGATCCTCTCCAAAACCTATGCCAGCAAGGACCGCCAGGAGTATTCGCGGATCCTCGACTGGGGGCTGCGGCTGTGCTTTGTGTTAGTGCTGCCTTGCACCCTGGCGCTGGGAATCCTTGCTGAACCGCTGACCGTTTCTCTGTTTCAATACGGTAAATTCGACGCCCTGGATGCGGCCATGACGCAGCGGGCGTTGATTGCTTATTCGGTCGGCCTGCTGGGCATCATTGTCATCAAGGTGCTCGCACCCGGTTTTTACGCGCAGCAAAATATTCGCACCCCGGTGAAAATCGCAATCTTCACCCTCATTGTTACGCAGTTGCTTAACCTGGCTTTCATCGGTCCGCTGCAACATGCCGGTCTGGCGCTGGCGATCAGTGTCGGTGCCTGCATCAACGCCGGCTTACTGTTCTGGCAATTGCGCAAGCAGGATTTGTTTCAACCACAACCGGGCTGGACGACGTTTTTATTCAAGCTGGTGGTCGCCGTGGCGGTGATGTCCGGCGTGCTGCTGGGCCTTATGCACGTCATGCCAGCCTGGGAGCAGGGGCACATGCTTGAACGTTTCGTTCGCCTGGGTGGATTGGTGATGGCCGGGATCGTGGCTTATTTCGCCATGCTTCTTGCGCTGGGCTTTCGTCTGAAAGACTTCGCCCGCAGCGCCGTGATGTAAGCAGTATCAAGCGGGCAGTCGTCGATTTTGCCCTGCATGGGCGGGCGACTGTTGTTTTGCCTTGGCGTGTTGCCTGTCGTCCAGGGCCGGGTGTGGTTATAATCGGCCACTTTATGAGCAAGAAGCGCGTTATGCAGCTGGTTCGAGGCCTTCACAATCTGCTTCCCCGCCATCGGGGTTGCGTCGCCACCATTGGCAACTTTGACGGTGTTCACCGAGGCCACCAGGCTATTCTGGCGCGCTTGCGGGATCGTGCTGTCGAATTGGGCCTGCCCGGTTGCGTGGTTATTTTCGAGCCGCAGCCGCGTGAGTTCTTCGCGCCCGCCACCGCGCCGGCCCGTCTGGCACGCTTGCGCGACAAGCTGGAATTGCTGGCTGCCGAAGGCGTCGATCAAGTGTTGTGCCTGGCGTTCAATCAGCGTTTCAGCAAACTCAGTGCTGCCGAGTTCGTCGACACTGTGCTGATAAAAGGCCTGGGTGTGCAGCATCTTGAGGTGGGCGACGATTTCCGTTTCGGTTGTGACCGGGCCGGCGACTTCGATTTCCTGCAGCAAGTGGGCGCAACCGAAGGATTTACGGTCGAGGCGGCCCAGACCGTCGAGATCGATGGCGTTCGCGTCAGCAGTACCAAGGTGCGAAACGCGCTGGCAACGGCGGATTTCACCCTTGTGGAGCGCATGCTCGGCCGTCCCTTCCGGATTGCCGGCAGAGTGCTGCACGGCCAGAAGCTGGCGCGCCAGTTGGGCACGCCCACGGCCAATGTGCAGCTCAAGCGTCGTCGCGTCCCGCTGACCGGGGTTTATCTGGTCAGCGCGAGCATCGACGGCAAGACCTGGCCGGGCGTCGCCAATATCGGCGTGCGTCCGACCGTGGCAGGTGATGGCAGTGCCCACCTTGAAGTGCATCTTCTGGATTTTGCCGGTGACCTCTATGGCCGGCGTTTGACGGTGGCTTTCCACCATAAGCTGCGTGATGAGCAGCGTTTCGCCTCACTGGAGGCGCTCAAGACGGCGATCAATGCGGACGTCGCCGCCGCCCGTGCCCATTGGCATGGCCAACCGCTAACGAAGAGCCTTAAATGACCGACTACAAAGCCACGCTAAACCTTCCGGACACCGCCTTCCCGATGAAGGCCGGCCTGCCCCAGCGCGAGCCGCAAACTCTGCAGCGCTGGGACAGCATTGGCCTGTACCAGAAGCTGCGCGAAATTGGCAAGGATCGTCCCAAGTTCGTCCTGCACGACGGCCCTCCTTATGCCAACGGCAATATTCACATCGGTCATGCCGTAAACAAGATTCTCAAGGACATGATCGTGCGCTCGAAAACCCTGGCGGGCTTCGACGCGCCGTACGTTCCGGGTTGGGACTGCCACGGCCTGCCGATCGAGCACAAGGTCGAAGTCACCCACGGCAAGAACCTGCCTGCGGACAAGACCCGCGAGCTGTGCCGCGCATACGCCGCCGAGCAGATCGAGGGTCAGAAGGCCGAGTTCATCCGTCTGGGTGTATTGGGCGACTGGAACAACCCGTACCGCACCATGGACTTCGCCAATGAAGCCGGGGAAATCCGTGCGCTGGCCGAAATGGTCAAGGGCGGTTTCGTATTCAAGGGCCTCAAGCCTGTGAACTGGTGCTTCGATTGCGGTTCGGCGCTGGCTGAAGCGGAAGTCGAATACCAGGACAAAAAGTCGTCCACCATCGATGTGGCATTCCCGATTGCCGATGAAGCCAAACTGGCCGCGGCCTTTGGTCTGCCTTCGCTGAGCAAGCCTGCATCCATTGTGATCTGGACCACCACGCCGTGGACCATTCCTGCCAACCAGGCGCTGAACGTTCACCCCGAGTTTGAATACTCGCTGGTCGACGTCGGTGACAGATTGCTGGTTCTGGCATCGGAGCTGGTTGAGTCCTGTCTGGCGCGCTACAAGCTTGAAGGCACCGTTCTCGCCACGACTACCGGCGCGGCGCTGGAGCTGATCAACTTCCGTCACCCGTTCTACGATCGTTTGTCGCCTGTGTATCTGGCTGACTATGTCGAACTGGGCGCAGGTACTGGCGTGGTTCACTGTTCGCCCGCTTATGGCGTCGACGACTTCGTGATCAGCAAGCGCTATGGCCTGACCAACGACGACATCATCAGCCCGGTGCAGAGCAACGGCGTTTACGTCGAGTCCCTGGAGTTCTTTGGTGGCCAGTTCATCTTCAAGGCCAACCAGAACATCATCGACAAGCTGGCCGAAGTGGGCAGCCTGATGGACACCGAAACCATCACTCACAGCTACATGCACTGCTGGCGCCACAAGTCGCCGCTGATCTACCGCGCCACGGCGCAGTGGTTTGTCGGCATGGACAAGCAGCCCGAAGCGGGTGAGACCCTGCGTGAGCGTGCCGTCAAGGCCATTGAGGAGACTCGGTTCGTACCGGCCTGGGGTCAGGCGCGCCTGCATTCGATGATCGCCAACCGTCCTGACTGGTGCATCTCCCGGCAGCGTAACTGGGGCGTGCCGATCCCGTTCTTCCTGCACAAGGAAAGCGGCGAGCTGCACCCGCGTACCGTCGAACTGATGGAAGAAGTCGCCCTGCGTGTCGAGCAGGAAGGCATCGAAGCCTGGTTCAAACTGGATGCCGCCGAGTTGCTCGGTGACGAAGCACCCAAGTACGACAAGATTTCCGACACCCTGGACGTCTGGTTCGATTCCGGCACCACGCACTGGCACGTACTGCGCGGCTCGCACCCGATGGGCCACGAAACCGGCCCGCGTGCCGATCTGTACCTGGAAGGCTCCGACCAACACCGTGGCTGGTTCCACTCCTCGTTGCTGACCGGCTGCATGCTGGACGACCACGCGCCGTACCGCGAATTGCTGACCCACGGTTTCGTCGTCGACGAAAACGGTCGCAAGATGTCCAAGTCGCTCAACAACGTTGTGGCGCCGCAGAAGGTCAACGATTCCCTGGGCGCCGACATCATGCGTCTGTGGGTTTCCGCGACTGACTATTCCGGTGAGATGGCGGTGTCCGATCAGATCCTGCAGCGCAGCGCAGACGCCTATCGGCGCATTCGCAACACTGCACGCTTCATGCTTTCGAACCTGACCGGCTTCAATCCGGCGACCGACATCCTGCCCGCCGAAGAAATGCTGGCGCTGGATCGCTGGGCCGTGGATCGCGCTGCGCTGCTGCAACGCGAACTGCAAGAGCACTACGGCGAATACCGCTTCTGGAACGTCTACTCCAAGATCCACAACTTCTGCGTGCAGGAGTTGGGCGGCTTTTATCTGGACATCATCAAGGACCGTCAGTACACCACGGCGTCGAACAGCATCGCACGGCGCTCCTGCCAGACGGCGCTGTTCCATATCTCCGAGGCGCTGGTGCGCTGGATCGCGCCGATCCTGGCGTTCACCGCCGACGAGCTGTGGCAGTACCTGCCGGGCGAGCGTAACGAGTCCGTGATGCTCAACACCTGGTACGAAGGCCTCAGCGAAATGCCTGCGGACTTCGAGCTGGACCGTGCCTACTGGGCGCGAATCATGGAAGTGAAAGTCGCGGTCAACAAAGAAATGGAAAACCTGCGGGCAGCCAAGGCCATTGGCGGCAACCTGCAAGCGGAAGTGACGTTGTATGCTCAGGACGCGCTGATTGCCGATCTGGGGAAGCTGGGCAACGAGTTGCGCTTCGTGCTGATCACGTCCACCGCCAGCGTCGCCCCGGTGCTCGATGCGCCTGCCGATGCGGTCGTGACCGAAGTCGCGGGTCTCAAGCTGAAGGTGGTCAAGTCCGGTCATCCGAAGTGCGCCCGTTGCTGGCACCACCGCGCTGACGTCGGCGTAGATCCAGAGCATCCTGAAATCTGCGGCCGTTGCGTCGACAACATCAGCGGCTCAGGCGAGGTACGTCACTATGCCTAAGGCAGCTTTTGGTCGTCTGTCCTGGCTCTGGCTGAGCGTGCTGATCCTGGTCATTGACCAGGCCAGCAAGTATTACTTCGAGAACAGGTTGAGTCTGTATGAACAGATCATCGTGATCCCGGACTACTTCAGCTGGACGCTGGCTTACAACACCGGCGCTGCATTCAGCTTCCTGGCCGACAGTTCGGGCTGGCAGCGCTGGTTGTTTGCCCTGATCGCGGTCGTGGTCAGTGCGGTGCTGGTCGTCTGGCTCAAACGTCTGGGCCGGGATGACACCTGGCTCGCCGTGGCGCTGGCGCTGGTGCTGGGGGGCGCTCTCGGCAACCTCTATGACCGCATCGCCCTGGGCCATGTGATCGACTTCATCTTTGTACACTGGCGCAACGAATACCGCTTCCCGGCGTTCAATGTTGCGGACAGCGCAATCACCGTCGGTGCAATCATGCTGGCGCTGGATATGTTCAAGAGCAAAAAAACCGGAGAACCCGTCAATGACTGAACAGTTAGTGGCTGACAACGCTGCAAGCGAGCAGCGCATTGGTCAGAACACGGAAGTCACCCTGCATTTTGCCTTGCGTCTGGAAAACGGCGATACGGTGGACAGCACCTTTGACAAGGCTCCGGCCAAATTCAAGGTGGGTGATGGCAACCTGTTGCCGGGTTTTGAAGCCGCGCTCTTCGGCTTCAAGGCGGGCGACAAGCGCACCGTGCAGGTCTTGCCGGAAAACGCCTTCGGTCAGCCGAACCCGCAGAACGTCCAGATCATCCCGCGTTCGCAGTTCAAGGACATGGAGCTGTCCGAAGGTTTGCTGGTGATCTTCAACGATGCGGCCAATACTGAGCTGCCCGGCGTTGTGAAGGTTTTCGATGATGAACAGGTCACCATCGACTTCAATCACCCGCTGGCGGGCAAGACCCTGGACTTCGAAGTCGAAATCTTCGAGGTCAAGGCACTCACGGCCTGACCCAGAGAATGGATGACAAGGAGCCCGACCCCGGTCGGGCTGCTCCGCATGTAGACACGAGGCACCCTATGCAAATCAAACTCGCCAACCCTCGCGGCTTCTGCGCTGGAGTGGACCGTGCGATCGAAATCGTCAATCGTGCCCTGGAAGTGTTTGGCCCGCCTATCTACGTGCGCCATGAAGTGGTTCATAACAAATTTGTCGTCGAAGACCTGCGCGCCCGTGGCGCGATCTTCGTTGAAGAGCTCGAACAGGTGCCGGATGACGTCATCGTGATTTTCAGTGCCCACGGCGTTTCCCAGGCCGTGCGCACCGAGGCCGCCGGACGTGGGCTGAAAGTGTTCGACGCCACCTGTCCGCTGGTCACCAAGGTTCATATCGAGGTGGCGCGTTACAGCCGTGACGGTCGCGAATGCATTCTCATCGGTCACCAGGGCCATCCCGAAGTGGAAGGCACCATGGGGCAGTACGACGCCAGCAATGGCGGCGCGATCTATCTGGTGGAGGACGAAGAGGATGTGGCCAACTTGCAGGTGCGCAACCCTGAATCCCTGGCATTCGTGACCCAGACGACGCTGTCCATGGACGACACCAGCCGGGTCATCGACGCGCTGCGTAGCCGTTTCCCGGCCATCGGCGGCCCCCGCAAGGACGACATCTGCTACGCCACACAGAATCGTCAGGACGCGGTCAAGTTGCTGGCTGATGAGTGCGACGTGGTGTTGGTCGTGGGCAGCCCCAACAGCTCCAACTCCAATCGCTTGCGGGAACTGGCCGAACGCATGGCGACCCCGGCCTACCTGATCGACGGCGCCGAAGACATGCAGCGTACCTGGTTCGACGGCGTCGAGCGCATCGGCATCACGGCTGGCGCCTCAGCACCGGAAGTGCTGGTGCGGGGCGTCATCCAGCAACTGCACGCCTGGGGTGCCACCGGCGCAGACGAACTCGCCGGCCGTGAAGAGAACGTGACGTTCTCCATGCCCAAGGAACTGCGGGTTAAAACGTTGTTGTGATGTGAGCGCGTTGGAGCGAGGCTAGCCCGTGAAGAACGAGAGTGCGGTGGATCAGTTCTACCGCGTCGCCTGATTGGCGGGCAAGCCTCGCTCCAACGCCGCCCGAACCTGCGTATCACCCGCATAACGCCTCGGGCTGCTCCTGATTTCTAATCCTGACCCGTCCCGTCAAAGCCAATACCACTTGATAGTGGCTCACCGGTTGGTCTTTCAGGCAGACGAATAACGTCCCGTTCGCTGCGCCCATCACCTCGCCCAGGCCATTAAAGCGGATGTGGTTTTTGACCTTCTGATTGCCCACCACTCTTGTTTTCCCACTCGTCGCCCGCTCGATCAGAACCCTGTCGTCGTCATCAGGCCCCTTGCCATCGGCATCCAGGATAATGCGCCAGCCATTGCTCCAGTCATCGTCAATGCCGTGGATGGTCACGATCTGATTGCGCATGATCGCTTCAGTGCGCGCCGTGCGGATGCCGCTTGCCAGTTGCTGCGCGGCGTCCAGGCGACGTTGCCTGTCAGCCATCTCACCCAGCGCGGGTAAGGCCAGCGCCGACATCACGGCGATGAGCACCAGCGCCACCAGTAACTCAACGAGCGTAAAACCTGCGTTTTTCAAAAGTCTTCCTCCCTGAAAACGTTGTTTGAACGCCATCCGGGCATTCGTCCTGACCAAACAACCGTATATCCTGCAGCCAGTCTCTGGCAGCTGCCGCTGCCCTATAGTCGTAACGTCAAGGAGACACCTAATGAATCACCACGCCAAGGGCTTCACCCTGATCGAATTGTTAGTCACTGTGTCCTTGGTGGGCATTCTGGCCGCTATCGCAATCCCGAGCTTCACCAGTGTCATACAGAATTCAAAAGCCGACACCGAGGTCAGTGATCTGCAGCGGGCGCTCAACTATGCGCGGATGGAGGCGATAAACCGGGGGGTGACCATGAAAGTTCAGCCGACCACGGCCAGTGCCGGCTGGAACAGTGAGCTGAAAGTGGTGCGGTCTTCAGACGCGGACACAACCATTCGCATCGTCCCGGCCATGACCAGCGGCGCAACAGTCACTGTCACGGATGTCACTGCGATTGAATTCAATAATCTGGGTGGTCTCCAGTCGCCCGGCACTGCGGTGGCCATGGCCTATGCGCTGGGCACCATCAGCAAGACATTGAATGTGTGTCTGAATGGAAGAATCGTTTTAGGCGGAAGCTGCTGATGGCCGAATGTAGTCGCAGTACACAGACAGGGATGACGCTCATCGAGGTGCTGGTGTCGGTGCTGATCCTGGCAATTGGCTTGCTGGGCGCGGCGGCGATTCAGCTGAATGCGTTGAAGTACACCGATAGTTCAAGAATCAGTACTCAGGCAAGTTTCATTGCCTACGACATGATGGACCGCATCAGAGCCAATCCAGACGCCAACTACGGCCTCACCTCTTTATCCAGCGCTCCGACGGATGGCAATCTGGCCAACCCCAGAACGCAGGATCTTTTCGATTTTGGTACAGCCGTCACTGCGATGGGTGGCGCACATGCTGGGGCGACGATTGCGGTGGACAAGCAGGTTGTGACCATAACGATTACCTGGAATGACTCTCGGGCGGCCAACGTGGACAATACGATGCAGCAGTTCAAATTGACCAGCCGTGTAGCGGTCACGCCCCTATGAGGAATCGGTCGGGAGGGTTTGGTCTGGTTGAAATCATGATAGCCCTGGTGTTGGGGTTAGTGATTATGCTGGGTGTGACTCAAACCTTCGTCAGCGCAAAAAACACTTACGCCAGCCAAAACGCCTCTGCGGTCATGCAAGAAGATGCGCGGTTCGTACTGAGTAAACTTGTTCAGGAAATTCGCATGGTAGGGATGTTCGGCTGCCTCCAGACGGTGCTTGACTCCAGTGCCACCGGCGACTTTAAAGCGGCTCAAACGACGCCAATCAGTTGGGATAACGCGACTGGAACATTAACCTTGATTACTTCGGCAACAACGACTGCGGCCGCCGCGCCTAACTGGACAATACGTTCGGACTGCAAGTCATCGGCCACCGCATACACAGGCGTAAGTGCCCCGGCAAATGGTCAGATGGCTTTTCCAATCAGAAAGCTTGTCTACAGATTCGCGAATGGCCAGATCACGTTGGGCGGTCAGCCTCTGGTAAGCAATGTATCCGCGTTTACGCTGCTCTTCGGCCTCGCCAGCAGTTCTACCGGTACGGCAGTAACCAGTTATTCCGCTACACCTTCCAACGCTGCATTGATCCGAAGCGTTAACGTGGTGCTCACTCTGTCCGACCCAAAGGGCAAAGTGAGAGACCAGAGGTTTAGCGTAGTGGCGGCCCTACGGAACAGGCTTGAATAGATGCCGATCATGAGCACATCGAAATGCTTCTCTGGATCTTCTTACGGCGCCTCTCAGCGGGGCATGGTGCTTGTCGTCAGTTTGATTTTTCTACTGTTGTTAACGCTGATTGGGGTCTCATCCATGCAAAATGCGACGCTTCAGGAAAAAATGTCCGGCAGCGTTCAGTTGCGCAATGAATCTTTCCAGTTTGCCGAGACAGCCTTGCGGGTGGCTGAGACTGCGGTACAGCAGACTTCCTATGAACTTGCAGCGTGCGCGACCGTAGCCAAATGTGCGCCTCCTGCAGAAGCCACGACAGTCGTTGCAGCCGGGGCAAATGGAACTTCCGGGGTGACGTGGATTGCGACCGATGGTGGTTTGTACGGTGTTCAGAAAATCGGAACAACTAAAGACCCGGTCAATGCAAGTTATGGGCTGGATGAAAGCCTTCCTTGGACGTTATACCGGATAACCGGGGTAGGGCTTGTCGGTGATGGGGATGGTTCGCGAACCGTGCTGGAGAGTATTTATGTCAAACTTCATTAAAGTTCACGGTTCGTTGCTGATCTGGTTGTCGAAGCTTATGGCTGGGGCAATATTTGGGCTGGGTACGACGCTATCCGCTTACGCATTTTCTCCTTCTGATTCGCCTTTGCTAACCGCTGGGTCAGTCACGCCAAACGTGATGCTTCTGGTGGATAACTCCGGCAGCATGAACAACATCATCTGGGCGACAGGGTATAATCCCGCTGTCGCGCAGCCGCAAATTTATAACTGCAGTTCTGATAACAATTGTCGCAATGTGACAGCGCTTGATATGAGTAATACCAACCTGTTTATTGGTGATCTCAATCGAGGGGGATGTTCGACCGGCTATTCGGGGTTTTACAAATTTTCGTCGAGTACTTTTGTGTGCCTAAAATTACCCGATCCCGTCGGGGGTGGTAATACCCGCTACAGTGTCAACTATCTTGGCTATCTGCTGGCCTCTACGAACTCAACCCAAAAAGACTATACGGATGGCACTGTTCCGAATGATTACCGGATCAATGTCGCACGTACGGTATCTAAAGCGTTGGTGACGAGTAATAAAAATTTGCGAATCGGTCTCGCAACGTTCAACTCTCCTACGTTTAACAATTCCGGCCCTGGCGGCAATATTGCCAAAGCTATTGCTGATCTGTCGGTGACTGCCAATACGAATCAGGCTGGCGCGGATAAAAACTATAATGATCTCATTTCTGCTATCAATAATCTCGATGCCGTCGCGAATACACCATTGGCGGAAACTTACTATGAGATAACCCGATATTTTCGCGGCATGTCGCCGTACTACAACTCGACACCATCAACGTATACAAGCCCCATCCAGTACCGTTGCCAGAAAAACTATGGCGTGGTCATCACTGACGGTCTGCCGACCTATGACCGGACATTTCCCAGCAATGACCCATTGGGCGGTTCACGACTGCCTAACTGGGATGGCAACAGTGCGGATGATGGCAATAACCTGAGTGGTGACGGGGAGGGCGATACGCTTTACCTCGATGATATTGCCAAGTTTGCCTACGATATCGATTTGCGGTCATCCGGGACGGATGCGGCTAACAAGAGCTGGGACGCTGCGGATTTTACGCAGCAGAATCTGTTTACGTATACGGTGGGTTTTACTGCCGCGAACGCCATGCTTTCCAAGGCAGCGACTTATGGGAACGGCATTTATTATCAAGCCACTGATAGTGCTGGCTTGAACACGGCACTTTCAGCTGCGCTTAATGACATTACTTCCAGAGCAGGCACAGGCGGTGCAGGTGCTTCCGATTCATCCACGCTGTCGAGTTCGGCGGCTTATTTCCAAACACAGTACGACCCTACAGACTGGCGTGGCACCATTAAGTCATTTCCCCTCAATACAGACGGTACCGTTAACAAATCGTCTCTCAATTGGTCGACGGATAAAACCATTGTTCCGGGGGCGACTGCCACCTATCAGTCCTGGAATACGACGAGCAACACAGCCATCACCCTGAGTTATCTGAATTTTTCACCGGCGCAGAAGTCAGTTTTAGACTCGAATCTTCCACAATCCATCACCGGGGCACACCTTGTTGAGTGGAGTAAGGGGACTAACAGAGCAGGTTTGAAAGTCCGAACCGCGTTATTGGGCGATATCATCAACTCGCCACTGGCTTACGCTTCTCCGACGGGGCGCACTGCTTCCGATCCTGCGGAGAATAACAGTTACACCGTTTATCTCGATTCCAAAGCAGCCAGCATGTCTCCCAATCTGGTAGTCAATGCTAACGACGGCTTTGTGAATGTCATCAATCCGGTCGATGGCGTCAGGCGTTATGCATTTATGCCTTCTACTGTCCTGCCGAACCTGCGTTACATCGCCAGCACTTCTTATATCAACGGGGTTTCACACAAATTCCTTGTGGATGGGCAGGTGGCCGTTGTCGATGCGCGGATAAGCAATACCTGGACAACCCTGGCGTTAGGCGGCGTGGGCGCGGGGGGGAAGGGGTTCTATGCCTTGCGACTTTTTGATGCTTCCGAGGGGAACTCCATTGGCGCGTTGTGGAATATCTCGAACGAAACGACTGGCTTTGCCAATATGGGTTACGCCTACGCCAAGCCGGAAGTCGCTCAGCTTCCGGATGGTCGTTGGGCGGCCTTCATTTCCAACGGCTATGGCAGCACTTCTGGCACCGCATCTCTTTTTGTCGTGAACATCGCAGATGGCTCGCTCATCAAGGAAATCGTGGTCGACGCCACGGGTAATAACGGGCTTTCTTCAGTGAGGTTGCGTGTTAATGCGCAGAGTGTCATCCAGTATGCCTATGGTGGTGACTTGAAAGGGCGAATGTGGAAGTTTGACTTCACCAGTACTGCTATCTCTGGATGGGGCGTTGCGTTTGGCGGAACGCCATTGTTTACAGCGCCTCGGGGCACAAACCAGCCGATTACGGCGCAGGCGGTAGTGGGTAATCACCCAAGTGGCGGGAAAATGGTTTATTTCGGTACCGGCAAGCTGAATGAGGTTGCCGATAAAACGAGTACCGCCCTCCAGACCTTTTATGCGGTAAGGGATACTGACTCCACCGCAGCCAACTACGGCGAGGCTGACCTGCAAGCCCAATCCATAACCGGCGTGTTTACAGGCGCTTCCGGCCAATACTTCACCAGCAGCGAAACGGACGTTAATTACACAAACAAAAAAGGTTTCTTCCTGCCATTGATCTACAACAATGTGGCGACTGGCGAGCGAGTCATTTATGCCGCGCAACTCAGTTATGGTCGCGTGTTATTTACCACCGCTGCGGTTGATACCACGGACCCTTGCTCAAGCGCGGGTTCAGGTCGGTTGGTGGACATTGACGCAATAAATGGAAAAATGCTGAGTTACGCAGTCCTCGACACAGATGGTGACGATGCGATCAATGGCAGTGACAGAAAGTCTAGTGGCTTCATGCTCAGTAGCGGCGTTCCTTTCCTGGCGGCAACGTTGAGCAACGGTAGCGAAGGCAATCAGGTGCTTGTTCTGGGCGGTGATCCTCAGGGCCAACACTCGGAGCAGGAAGTGGGCGGAACGAGCGACAGAAGAATCATGTGGCGACAAATTCAGTAGAAAAGGCAGTTATATGCGCACTGTATCCAAAGGCTTTACCTTGATCGAGCTCATGATCGTTGTGGCGATTGTGGGTATTCTGGCGGCAATTGCTTACCCCAGTTACACGGAGTACGTGAAGCGTACCCATCGGGCTGAAATTGCCAGTTTGTTATCGGAGCAAGTCCAGGCGCTTGAAAGGTTTTATTCACGCACGGGTCAGTACACTGACATTGCCGCTTCAGGAAGCACTGCTGCCTCGGAGCTGACCCTTTCAAAGGGCAATGACTACTACGCCATTACCCCTACGCGTGCGGCGCAGACGTTCAGCTTGACCGCCGACCCCGTCGCGACGTCAATGATGAAGGGTGATAAGTGTGGCGGCTTTGTAATAACCAACACCGGCGCCAGAACCAACCCCGGCGCCGTGGGCGTCACCAGCAAAGACTGTTGGGGCCGCTAACGTTGTTTTTTTCGGATCGAGGGCAAGATGTCCAGGCAACACGTCGTGATTGTCGGTGGTGGCGTTATTGGGCTGTTGACCGCCCTTAACCTGGCTGCCGAGGTGGAAAGCGTGGTTCTGCTGGATCGTTCCAGGGTCGGGCAGGAATCTTCGTGGGCGGGCGGTGGCATCGTTTCGCCGCTTTATCCGTGGCGTTACAGCCCGGCAGTGACGGCGCTGGCGCATTGGTCTCAGGATTTCTATCCGCAGCTGGCCGATCGGTTGTTTACTCGCACTGGCATTGATCCCGAGGTGCATACCACCGGGTTGTACTGGCTGGATCTGGATGACGAGCAGCAGGCGCTGGATTGGGCGACACAAAACAACCGGCCGTTGAGCGCTGTTGCTGTTTCGGCGGTGCACAAGGCTGTGCCGGTGCTGGGGGAAGGTTATTCAAGCGCCGTTTACATGGCCAATGTCGCCAATGTGCGTAATCCAAGGCTGGTGAAATCGCTGACCGCCGCCCTGCTGGCGCTGCCGAATGTCACCCTTCACGAGCAGTGCGAGGTCAGCGGGTTTATTCGAGAGGGCGAGCGCATTCGGGGTGTCAGCACGGCGTCCGGCGATATCCTTGCTGACCAGGTCGTGCTGGCGGCCGGGGCCTGGAGTGGCGAATTGCTCAAGACGCTGGGTCTGGATTTGCCGGTGGAGCCGGTCAAGGGCCAGATGATCCTTTACAAGTGCGCCTCGGATTTCCTGTCGTGCATGGTGCTGGCCAAGGGGCGTTACGCGATACCGCGGCGTGACGGGCATATTCTGGTGGGCAGCACGCTTGAGCACGAAGGTTTCAACAAGGCACCCACGGACGCTGCGCTGCAGAGCCTGCAGGCGTCGGCCATGGAACTGATCCCGGCCCTTGCCGATGCACAGCCGGTCGCCCAGTGGGCCGGTTTGCGGCCAGGCTCGCCGGAGGGCATTCCGTACATCGGCCCGATGCCCGGATTCGAAGGGCTTTGGCTGAACTGTGGCCACTACCGCAATGGGCTGGTTCTCGCGCCCGCGTCCTGCCAGCTATTGGCCGATCTGTTGCTGGGCCATGAGCCCGTGATCGACGCCACGCCGTATACGCCGCAGGGTAGGGTGCTCAGTCTCTGAGACCTGTAGATACTCTGTTGCAGAGTATTGGAATCGCAATTGTCGTCACCCTTGAGTCCTGCGCACATTCACCCGCCCAAGGCTGGAGGTGAGTCAGACAAAAAATATCCCCTTAAAAATCCGCCATGCGGATTTGCTTTTGCTTTGCTTTTCCGTGCGGCGATCTGGCAGACACCGCCAAACGCGCGTCGGGAGGCTGAGCGCAGGTGTCGTGGGGTGGGGCGACCGGCATGGATGCCGGTCGAGCGCCGTTGGGCCATGG
>NZ_JAFCTZ010000013.1:0-120379 GCF_049896285.1 Pseudomonas sp. DWP3-1-2
CGATGCATCGCCGATGGTAGTGTGGGGTTTCCCCATGTGAGAGTAGGTCATCGTCAAGATTAAATTCCAGAACCCCTGATCGCTTACGCGTTCAGGGGTTTTGTTTGTCCGCTCGAAAATGTTAACAATCGCTTGAGATGGCGGGGCGATCTTTTTAAAACTCACGCCCTGTTTCTATGCATTGCTGACGAGCATAGCTATGATGCGTGCCTCTTTAACAGGCGATTTCCAAATGCTGACGTTGTTGAAGCTTCTTAAAGATGGGAAATTTCATTCCGGGCAGGACTTGGGCGCCGCGCTCGGAGTAAGTCGGAGCGCCGTCTGGAAGCAGTTGCAGCAGATGGAGAGCGCTTTAGGGGTTGAGGTGCACAAAGTGCGGGGGCGGGGTTACAGGCTTGCTCAGCCAATCTCTTTGCTTAATGAAGCTGAGATACAGGCAGCAGCCCCTTCCCTTGATTGGCCTGTTCAGATATTTGATTCGATAGACTCCACAAACGTAGCTGCTATCCGGTCTATCAATCTTAGAGTCCCCGTGCCTCTTATTGTGTTGGCTGAGCGCCAGACGGCGGGGAGGGGAAGGCGAGGCCGAAAGTGGGTCAGTCCTTTTGGCGAAAACATCTACTACAGCCTTGCGCTCAGGATAGAAGGCGGCATGCGCCAGTTAGAGGGGCTGAGTCTTTTGGTGGGTCTGGCTGTGCTGAAAACCCTTAAGGAGGTCGGTGTAAGCGCTGTCGGTCTTAAGTGGCCCAATGATGTCTTGGTGGGGCGCCGCAAAATTGCCGGGGTTCTGCTGGAGCTCTTGGGCGATCCGGCGGACGTATGTCATGTGGTTATCGGTGTCGGGTTGAATGTGAACATGCGCGCATCAGACGAAGTCGATCAGGAGTGGACGTCTGTCTACATAGAAACGGGTATCCCATCGAATCGAAACGAGCTGGTCGCCAGGCTGAGTACCAACATTGCCGCTTACCTGGCAGTGCATCAGGATCAAGGTTTTGGCGCGTTTCGAGAGGAGTGGGAAAAAAACCATCTTTGGCAAGGAAGGGCGGTTTCTCTCTTTACTGGACTTGAAGCAACGGAAGGTGTTGTGTTGGGAATCGATTCTCAAGGTGCGCTGCTGCTTGACGTTGGAGGCGTTCAAAAAAGTTTCAGTGGTGGTGAGCTCAGCTTGAGGTTGCGCGATGATACTTGAGCTGGATTGCGGGAATAGCTTCATAAAGTGGCGAATCATTGCCGATAAGGGCATTGAGCCGGTTTGTGGTGGGGTTGTTGACTCTGACGGAGCGCTTCTCGATACCCTTTCTGAAATGTCTGCGTTGAAGTTAACGCAGTGTCGACTGGTGAGCGTTCGCACAAACGAAGAAACAAATACGTTAACTTTGGCGCTCGCAGAAAGATTTGCAATTAAGACGGTGTGTGCGGTTCCCGCTAACGCGCTTGCGGGTGTTCGCAACGGATACGACGATTATCGGCTGCTGGGTCTGGACAGATGGCTGGCGGTCGTAGGGGCGTATCATCTTGCAGGTACGGCTTGCCTGGTGATCGACCTGGGCACGGCAGTGACAAGCGATTTCGTCGCGGCAGATGGCCGTCACCTGGGAGGGTTTATTTGCCCTGGTATGCCGCTGATGCGCAGTCAGCTCAAATTGCATACGCGTCGAATTCGTTACGATGCTGTCGATGCCAACCAGTCGTTGGATAGTTTTTTACCTGGGCGTTCCACTGTTGAAGCGGTCGAGCGGGGCTGTCATCTGATGTTGAAGGGTTTTGCTTCCACCCAGCTCGAGATGGCATACCAGTATTTGGACAAAGATTTTGTAATTTTTGTGACGGGAGGGGACGCAGCTCTGGTAAGCGATTTGCTCCCGGGTGCGAGGCTCATACCGGATCTCATCTTTGTCGGCCTTTCGTTGGCCTGCCCTCTGCCTTGAGGTTTCCATGCGTTGGTTTTTTTTGTTATTGCTGATGTTAAATGCCTTTTACTATATCTGGCATCAGCAGGAGGCGCCGCTACGGGCTAAGGAAGTGCTTCCTTTGTCGTTATATCGGGCGGAACGGCAAGATATCCAGCTTCTTAGTGAGTCGGATGCGGCTCGTAATGCCGGGCTGGTGCAGAATAATACTGAAGATAAATGTCTTTATCTGGGTGGATTTGCTGCCCAGGAGGACGCTCGGACATTTGAGCAGCGTCTGATTAGTCTGGACATCAGAGCTCGATTTCAAGCTTTTCAGCCGGAAGGCGAGAGCATTTATTGGCTGGAAATTGATCCTGGTAGCCGCCGGCTGGTGGATCAGGAGCTGCTTGCGGGTTTGGTTCATGATTTCCCCAAGCTAAAAAACAAAATAATGTCGTGCTCAGGCATTGCCACGACGGATTAGTTTGAATAGAATGGCGCCCGCTCAGCAGTGCGGCGTTTGATACAAAGTACTGTCGAGCAATGGTCAACGTTTGTAACCTCAGGTTTTTAATGAGAAAAAGGTTGACAGAAGGGTAGCATGAGTTGAAAATGCTGCCTCGTTCAGGAGGGGTTCCCGAGCGGCCAAAGGGATCAGACTGTAAATCTGACGTCTACGACTTCGAAGGTTCGAATCCTTCCCCCTCCACCAAATTCAAAGCTGAGTAGCAAGTTAGGCGGGTGTAGTTTAGTGGTAGAACCTCAGCCTTCCAAGCTGATGATGCGGGTTCGATTCCCGCCACCCGCTCCAAGTTTGCTGTTTTTGCAAGGTGTTTGGCTCTTGTAGCTCAGTTGGTAGAGCACACCCTTGGTAAGGGTGAGGTCAGCGGTTCGAATCCGCTCAAGAGCTCCATATTAAAGGCAGATATGAAAATATCTGCCTTTATTTTAAATCAGTGTTTTTCCGGGCTTTTTGGGTTGGGCACTGATGTTGGTGATTTGAAGCGTTAAGTGGTTTGATTCGCTGTTTATCTTTTCTTTCTGTTCAGTGCATTTTCGGTTTTTTGAAGGTGCGTCAGGTGTGAGATTGGATGGGTGCGGTGTAGGTGAGTAGGTCTCCTGCTTGTCTCGCGCAAGGCGCTAGCCAGAAAAGGGCTTTCGAGTTCTTGAAAAATTCTTGTTGGGCTGGCATAGTGGTCGGCCTGATTTTGCTTTTAGGTCAGTAGCTCAATTGGCAGAGCGACGGTCTCCAAAACCGTAGGTTGGGGGTTCGATTCCCTCCTGACCTGCCAGATTCATTAGGTTGTGTCTGGCTTTCTTTTCACAGGATCTCCGTAGATGACTCCCAAGGCAGAAGTCCAAGACTCTCGCTTCGATATGCTTAAGTGGCTGCTCGTGGTCGTGTTGGTGGTCGTAGGTGTTGTCGGTAATCAGTATTATTCGGCTCAACCGATCCTGTACCGAGTTCTTGTGTTGCTTGTGATCGCTGCTGCAGCTGCCTATGTTGGCTTGCAGACGGTCAAGGGTAAGGCATTCTTTGTTTTGGCAAAGGAAGCCCGCGCCGAGATTCGTAAAGTCGTGTGGCCTACTCGCCAAGAAACCACGCAGACCACACTGATTGTTGTGGCTGTTGTCCTGGTTATGGCGTTGCTGTTGTGGGGGCTAGATTCCCTGCTCGGCTGGCTTGTTTCCTTGATTGTTGGCTAAGGGTGTCCCGTGGCTAAGCGTTGGTACGTAGTGCATGCTTATTCGGGTTACGAAAAGCATGTGATGCGCTCGTTGATCGAGCGTGTAAAGCTGGCAGGCATGGAAGATGGCTTCGGCGAAATTCTGGTCCCCACTGAAGAAGTGGTTGAGATGCGCAATGGCCAGAAGCGCAAAAGTGAGCGTAAGTTCTTTCCAGGCTATGTGCTGGTTCAGATGGACATGAACGAGGGGACTTGGCACTTGGTCAAGGACACGCCTCGCGTCATGGGTTTCATCGGCGGAACCGCTGATAAACCAGCTCCCATCACCGATAAAGAAGCTGATGCGATTCTGCGTCGCGTGGCTGATGGTAGCGATAAACCGAAGCCTAAGACATTGTTCGAGCCTGGTGAGGTTGTGCGCGTCACCGATGGTCCGTTCGCTGACTTTAATGGCACGGTCGAAGAAGTTAACTACGAAAAGAGCCGGATTCAGGTCGCGGTGCTCATTTTCGGTCGCTCTACTCCGGTAGAGCTTGAGTTCAGTCAGGTCGAAAAGGTCTAACTGGGCAAGAATCCCACACCCCGTAGCCCTAGGCTGTGGGGTTTTTTCGTCACTGGGATAAACGTGCAAGTAACCGGGGAGCCTTGATTGGCGTTCGAACCCGTAATTGGAGTGCCTCATGGCCAAGAAGATTACCGCTTACATCAAGCTGCAAGTGAAAGCCGCTCAGGCTAACCCTAGCCCACCTGTCGGCCCGGCTCTGGGTCAGCATGGCGTGAACATCATGGAATTCTGCAAGGCCTTCAACGCCCGTACTCAGGGTATTGAGCCAGGCTTGCCGACTCCGGTGATTATCACTGTTTACAGTGACCGCAGCTTCACTTTCGAAACAAAAAGCACCCCTGCTTCGGTTCTGCTGAAGAAAGCTGCTGGTCTGACTAGCGGTTCGGCGCGTCCGAACACCGTTAAAGTTGGCACCGTGACCCGTGCACAGCTGGAAGATATCGCAAAAGCAAAAAATGCGGATCTGACAGCTGCTGACATGGAAGCGGCCGTGCGTACCATCGCCGGTTCCGCTCGTAGCATGGGCCTTAACGTGGAGGGTGTGTAATGGCTAAGTTGACTAAGCGCCAAAAGGCAATCGCCGAGAAAATCGAGCCGGGCAAATCCTACAACTTCACAGACGCAGCAGCCCTGTTGGCTGAGCTGTCGACTGTCAAGTTCAGCGAATCCGTTGACGTTGCGGTAAACCTGGGTGTTGACCCACGTAAATCCGACCAGGTCGTTCGTAGCGCTACCGTGCTGCCGCATGGCACTGGCAAGACCGTTCGCGTTGCCGTTTTCACCCAGGGCCCTGCTGCTGAAGCAGCTCTGGCTGCTGGTGCTGATCGCGTTGGCATGGACGATCTGGCTGCCGAAATGAAAGCTGGCGACCTGAACTACGACGTGGTTATCGCCTCCCCGGACGCGATGCGTGTTGTGGGTCAGTTGGGTCAGATTCTCGGTCCACGTGGCCTGATGCCTAACCCTAAAGTCGGCACTGTTACTCCTGACGTGGCTAACGCCGTCAAGAATGCCAAGGCTGGTCAGGTTCGTTATCGCACCGACAAAAACGGCATCATCCACACTTCGGTTGGCAAGGTCGGTTTCGACGCTGTCAAGCTGAAAGAAAACGTTGAAGCGCTGATCTCTGATCTCAAGCGTATCAAGCCAGCGTCTTCGAAAGGTATCTACGTCAAGCGCGTTACTTTGAGCACCACGATGGGCCCGGGTCTGGTTATCGACCAAGGTTCGTTGGACGCGTAAGACAAAGCTGGCGGGTTAAAGCGCCAGCGACAAAATTGGGGTCCCTGCCTGGCGGGGGCTATCCAAGACCGTAGGCGACGCAAGTCTTAAACCCCAAGCCTACGCAGATGGTGCTCCCGGTTCCTTACCGAATCAGACACCAAAACGACATCCGGCTTCGGTTGGATGAAACGGTAACAAGCAGGAGTTAAACCCGTGGCAATTAAGCTTGAAGACAAGAAGGCCATCGTCGCTGAAGTCAACAAGGCTGCCCAAGTTGCTCTGTCCGCTGTCGTGGCTGATGCCCGCGGCGTAACAGTAAGCGCTATGACCGGACTCCGTAAAGAGGCTCGTGAAGCTGGCGTATACGTACGTGTTGTACGTAACACCCTGCTCAAGCGCGCCGTTGCAGGCACTCAATATGACGTGCTCAACGACGTGTTCACCGGCCCGACCCTGGTTGCATTCTCCAACGAACATCCTGGCGCTGCTGCCCGTTTGTTCAAGGAATTCTCCAAAGGTCAGGATAAGTTCGAGATCAAGGCAGCTGCGTTCGAGGGCAAGTTCCTCGCGGCTAATCAGATCGACGTACTGGCAACCTTGCCGACCCGTGACGAAGCAATTTCCCAGCTGATGAGCGTGATTCAAGGCGCTACCAGCAAGTTGGCTCGTACTCTGGCGGCTATTCGCGATCAGAAAGAAGCTGCAGCAGCCTAAGGCTGAGCGTTTCCTCTCGCGTTTTTTTGTTTATTTTGATGGCCGTTCAGGCTGTCCCCCAATTCAGGAATTAGATTCATGTCTATCTCTCAAGAAGATATCATCAACGCAGTTGGCGAAATGTCCGTTCTGCAGGTTGTTGAGCTGATCAAAGCCTTCGAAGAAAAGTTCGGTGTTACTGCCGCTGCTGCTTCTGCTGGTCCAGCTGCTGCTGCCGCTGTTGTTGAAGAGCAAACTGAATTCAACGTCATGCTGCTGGAAGCTGGCGAGAAGAAAGTTAACGTGATCAAGGCTGTACGTGAGCTGACCGGTCTGGGCTTGAAAGAAGCCAAGGCAGTAGTTGACGGCGCTCCAGCTATGGTTCTGGAAGCAGTTGCGAAAGACGCTGCTGACAAAGCCAAGGCTACCTTGGAAGAAGCAGGCGCTAAAGTCGAGCTGAAGTAAGTATCGACTTGAGTGTCCAGCCCAAGCGTTAAGCGAAAGGCTGATGGCTGGTGGCTCTTGCCACCGGCCTTTTTCCGTTATAGACGAATGGCTCGTACCGCGTCTTTAACGTGCAAAAAAGCCACCGGAAAGGTGGAGCAAACCACGGGGTTTGCACGATTTTCTGGCTGCTCCCGTCGGGAGGAGCCAAACAAGCAGGTGACCAAGCTGGGGAACGCTGATGGCTTACTCATATACTGAGAAAAAACGTATCCGCAAGGACTTTAGCAAGTTGCCGGACGTAATGGATGTGCCGTATCTCCTGGCCATCCAGCTGGATTCGTATCGCGAATTCCTGCAAGCGGGAGCGACCAAAGATCAGTTCCGCGACGTCGGTCTGCATGCAGCCTTCAAATCCGTTTTCCCGATCATCAGCTACTCCGGCAATGCTGCGCTGGAGTATGTAGGTTATCGCTTGGGCGAACCGGCATTTGATGTCAAAGAGTGCGTGCTGCGCGGTGTGACTTACGCTGTACCTCTGCGAGTCAAGGTTCGCTTGATCATTTTCGACAAAGAATCGTCGAACAAAGCGATCAAGGACATCAAAGAGCAAGAAGTCTACATGGGTGAAATCCCCCTGATGACTGAGAACGGTACCTTCGTTATCAACGGTACCGAGCGCGTTATCGTTTCCCAGCTGCACCGTTCGCCTGGCGTGTTCTTCGATCACGACCGTGGCAAGACGCACAGCTCCGGCAAGCTGCTGTACTCCGCGCGTATCATTCCGTATCGCGGTTCGTGGTTGGACTTCGAGTTCGATCCAAAAGACTGCGTATTTGTTCGTATCGACCGTCGTCGCAAGCTGCCTGCGTCCGTGTTGCTGCGCGCGCTCGGTTATACGACTGAACAAGTGCTCGACGCTTTCTACACCACCAACGTATTCCATGTGCAGGGTGAAAACCTCAGCCTGGAGCTGGTTCCCCAGCGTCTGCGTGGTGAAATTGCCGTTCTGGATATTCTGGACGACAAAGGCAAGGTCATCGTTGAGCAAGGCCGTCGTATCACTGCGCGCCACATCAATCAGCTGGAAAAAGCCGGGATCAAGCAACTGGAAGTGCCTTTGGACTACGTCCTGGGTCGCACCACTGCCAAGGTCATCGTGCATCCGGCGACTGGCGAGATCATTGCCGAGTGCAACACCGAGCTGAATACCGAAATCCTGGCGAAGATTGCCAAGGCTCAGGTTGTTCGCATCGAAACGTTGTACACCAACGATATCGACTGTGGTCCGTTCGTTTCCGATACCTTGAAGATCGACTCCACCAGCAACCAACTGGAAGCTCTGGTAGAGATCTATCGCATGATGCGTCCAGGCGAGCCGCCTACCAAGGACGCCGCAGAAACCCTGTTCAACAATCTGTTCTTCAGTCCAGAGCGCTATGACCTCTCTGCTGTGGGCCGGATGAAGTTCAACCGTCGTATCGGTCGTACCGAGATCGAAGGTTCGGGCGTTCTGTGCAAAGAAGATATCGTTGCCGTTCTCAAGACGCTGGTTGATATCCGTAACGGTAAAGGCATCGTCGACGACATCGACCACCTGGGTAACCGTCGTGTTCGCTGTGTTGGCGAAATGGCCGAGAACCAGTTCCGTGTTGGCCTTGTGCGTGTTGAGCGTGCGGTCAAAGAGCGTCTGTCGATGGCAGAAAGCGAAGGCCTGATGCCTCAGGACCTGATCAACGCCAAGCCAGTCGCGGCAGCGGTCAAAGAGTTCTTCGGTTCCAGCCAGCTGTCCCAGTTCATGGACCAGAACAACCCGCTGTCCGAGATCACCCACAAGCGTCGTGTTTCTGCACTCGGCCCTGGCGGTTTGACTCGTGAGCGTGCCGGCTTTGAAGTTCGAGACGTTCACCCGACGCACTATGGTCGTGTTTGCCCGATCGAAACGCCGGAAGGTCCGAACATCGGTCTGATCAACTCCCTGGCGGCCTATGCTCGCACCAACCAGTACGGTTTCCTCGAGAGCCCGTACCGTGTGGTGAAAGACGCACTGGTTACCGACGAGATCGTGTTCCTGTCGGCAATTGAAGAAGCTGATCACGTCATCGCCCAGGCTTCTGCGGCCATGAACGACAAGAAAGTTCTGATCGACGAGCTGGTAGCTGTTCGTCACCTGAACGAGTTCACCGTCAAGGCGCCGGAAGACGTCACCTTGATGGACGTTTCGCCGAAGCAGGTTGTATCGGTTGCGGCATCGCTTATCCCGTTCCTCGAGCACGACGACGCCAACCGCGCGTTGATGGGTTCGAACATGCAGCGTCAAGCTGTTCCGACCTTGCGCGCTGACAAGCCGTTGGTGGGTACGGGCATGGAGCGTAACGTAGCGCGTGACTCCGGCGTTTGCGTCGTGGCTCGTCGTGGCGGCGTTATCGATTCCGTTGATGCTAGCCGTATCGTGGTTCGTGTTGCTGATGATGAAGTTGAGACCGGTGAAGCGGGTGTCGACATCTACAACCTGACCAAATACACCCGCTCCAACCAGAACACCTGCATCAACCAGCGTCCGCTGGTGAGCAAGGGTGATCGGGTTGAGCGCAGCGACATCATGGCTGACGGTCCGTCCACCGATATGGGTGAGCTGGCGCTGGGTCAGAACATGCGCATCGCGTTCATGGCGTGGAACGGCTTCAACTTCGAAGACTCCATCTGCCTGTCCGAGCGTGTTGTTCAGGAAGACCGCTTTACCACGATCCACATTCAGGAACTGACCTGTGTGGCGCGTGATACCAAGCTTGGGCCTGAAGAGATCACTGCAGACATCCCGAACGTGGGTGAAGCTGCACTGAACAAGCTCGACGAAGCCGGTATCGTGTATGTGGGTGCCGAAGTTGGCGCAGGCGACATCCTGGTAGGTAAGGTCACTCCGAAAGGCGAGACCCAACTGACGCCGGAAGAAAAACTGTTGCGTGCGATCTTCGGTGAAAAAGCCAGCGACGTTAAAGATACGTCCCTGCGTGTGCCTACCGGCACCAAGGGCACTGTCATCGACGTCCAGGTCTTCACCCGTGACGGTGTTGAGCGTGATGCTCGCGCACTGTCCATCGAGAAGACTCAGCTCGACGAGATCCGCAAGGATCTGAACGAAGAGTTCCGTATCGTTGAAGGTGCAACTTTCGAACGTCTGCGTTCCGCTCTGGTTGGCCGCAAGGTCGAAGGCGGCGCTGGCCTGAAGAAAGGTCAGGACATCACCGACGAAATTCTCGACGGTCTTGAGCATGGGCAGTGGTTCAAACTGCGCATGGCCGAAGATGCTTTGAACGAGCAGCTCGAGAAAGCTCAGGCTTACATCGTTGATCGTCGTCGTCTTCTGGATGACAAGTTCGAAGACAAGAAGCGCAAGCTGCAGCAGGGCGATGACCTGGCTCCAGGCGTGCTCAAAATCGTCAAGGTTTACCTGGCAATCCGTCGTCGCATCCAGCCTGGCGACAAGATGGCCGGTCGTCACGGTAACAAGGGTGTGGTCTCCGTGATCATGCCGGTTGAAGACATGCCGCACGATGCCAATGGCACGCCGGTAGACATCGTTCTCAACCCGTTGGGCGTACCTTCGCGTATGAACGTTGGTCAGATCCTCGAAACTCACCTGGGCCTCGCGGCCAAAGGGTTGGGCGAGAAGATCAACCGTATGCTGGAAGAGCAGCGTAAAGTTGCTGACCTGCGCAAGTTCCTGACCGAGATCTACAACGAAATCGGCGGTCGCCAGGAAAATCTGGAAGACCTGTCCGACAAGGAAATCCTGGATCTCGCGAAAAACCTGCGTGGCGGTGTGCCAATGGCCACCCCAGTGTTCGACGGTGCCAAGGAAAGCGAAATCAAGGCCATGCTGAAACTGGCAGATATGCCAGAAAGCGGCCAGATGCAGCTGTTCGACGGTCGTACCGGCAACAAGTTTGAGCGTCCGGTTACCGTTGGCTACATGTACATGCTGAAGCTGAACCACTTGGTGGACGACAAGATGCATGCGCGTTCCACTGGTTCTTACAGCCTGGTTACCCAACAGCCGTTGGGTGGTAAGGCTCAGTTCGGTGGTCAGCGTTTCGGAGAGATGGAAGTGTGGGCGCTGGAAGCATACGGCGCGGCTTACACTCTGCAAGAAATGCTCACAGTGAAGTCGGACGATGTGAACGGTCGTACCAAGATGTACAAAAACATCGTGGACGGCGATCACCGTATGGAGCCGGGCATGCCCGAGTCCTTCAACGTGTTGATCAAAGAAATCCGTTCGCTCGGTATCGATATCGATCTCGAAACCGAATAACACGTGACGCGAATCGAGGGTGGGTCTGTATGACTGCCCTCTGCTCCGCCAGGAGGAAAGGCCTTGAAAGACCTACTGAATTTGCTGAAAAACCAGGGTCAAGTCGAAGAGTTCGACGCCATCCGTATTGGATTGGCATCGCCTGAGATGATCCGTTCGTGGTCGTTCGGTGAAGTTAAAAAGCCGGAAACCATCAACTACCGTACGTTCAAGCCTGAGCGTGACGGCTTGTTCTGCGCCAAGATCTTTGGCCCGGTCAAGGATTACGAGTGCCTGTGCGGTAAGTACAAGCGCCTGAAACACCGTGGTGTGATCTGCGAGAAGTGCGGCGTTGAAGTTGCGCTGGCTAAAGTCCGTCGTGAGCGCATGGCTCACATCGAACTGGCTTCGCCGGTTGCTCACATCTGGTTCCTGAAGTCCCTGCCGTCCCGTATCGGCTTGCTGATGGACATGACCCTGCGTGATATCGAGCGCGTTCTCTACTTTGAGAGCTATGTCGTTATCGATCCGGGCATGACCACCCTTGAAAAGGGTCAGTTGCTGAACGACGAGCAGTACTTCGAAGCGCTGGAAGAATTCGGTGATGATTTCGATGCCCGCATGGGTGCCGAGGCTGTCCGTGAATTGCTGCACGCTATCGATCTGGAGCACGAGATTGGCCGTCTGCGCGAAGAAATTCCGCAAACCAACTCCGAAACCAAGATCAAGAAGCTGTCCAAGCGTTTGAAGCTGATGGAAGCCTTCCAGGGCTCGGGCAACCTGCCTGAGTGGATGGTCCTGACCGTTCTGCCGGTTCTGCCGCCAGATCTGCGTCCATTGGTTCCGCTTGATGGCGGTCGTTTCGCGACTTCCGACCTCAACGATCTGTATCGTCGAGTGATCAACCGTAACAACCGTTTGAAGCGCCTGCTTGATCTGTCCGCTCCGGACATCATCGTGCGCAACGAAAAGCGTATGTTGCAGGAAGCTGTCGATGCGCTGCTCGACAACGGTCGCCGTGGCCGCGCTATTACCGGTTCCAACAAGCGTCCTCTGAAATCCCTGGCTGACATGATCAAGGGTAAGCAGGGTCGTTTCCGTCAGAACTTGCTCGGTAAGCGTGTTGACTACTCGGGTCGTTCGGTAATTACCGTTGGTCCGACCCTGCGTCTGCACCAGTGCGGTCTGCCGAAGAAAATGGCGCTCGAGCTGTTCAAGCCGTTCATTTTCGGCAAGCTGGAAATGCGTGGCCTGGCCACGACCATCAAAGCTGCCAAGAAGATGGTTGAGCGCGAGCTGCCAGAGGTCTGGGACGTTCTTGCTGAAGTGATTCGCGAACACCCGGTTCTGCTTAACCGTGCGCCAACGCTTCACCGTCTGGGTATCCAGGCGTTTGAACCGGTTCTGATCGAAGGCAAGGCTATCCAGCTTCACCCTCTGGTCTGTGCTGCGTACAACGCCGACTTCGACGGCGACCAGATGGCCGTTCACGTACCGTTGACGCTGGAAGCTCAGCTCGAAGCGCGTGCGTTGATGATGTCGACCAACAACATCCTTTCGCCAGCCAACGGTGAGCCAATCATCGTTCCGTCGCAGGACGTTGTATTGGGTCTGTACTACATGACTCGTGAAGCGATCAACGCCAAAGGCGAAGGTCGTGTGTTCGCGGATCTGCAGGAAGTTGACCGTGTATTCCGTGCTGGCGAAGCCGCACTGCATGCCAAGGTCAAGGTCCGCATCCACGAAACGGTCAACGATCGTGATGGTGGCAGCGTCAAGAACACCCGTATCGTCGACACCACTGTTGGCCGTGCGTTGCTGTTCCAGGTGGTTCCGGCCGGCCTGTCGTACGACGTGGTCAACCAGCCGATGAAGAAAAAGGCGATCTCCAAGCTGATCAACCAGTGCTACCGCGTGGTTGGTTTGAAAGAGACCGTTATCTTCGCTGACCAGTTGATGTACACCGGCTTTGCCTACTCGACGATCTCGGGTGTTTCCATCGGCGTTAACGACTTCGTTATCCCGGATGAAAAAGCTCGCATCATCGACGCTGCAACCGAAGAAGTTAAAGAGATCGAAAGTCAGTACGCCTCAGGCCTGGTAACCCAGGGCGAGAAGTACAACAAGGTGATCGACCTTTGGTCCAAGGCCAACGACGAAGTCTCGAAAGCGATGATGTCGAACCTGTCCAAAGAACGTGTTATCGACCGTCACGGCGTCGAAGTTGATCAGGAATCCTTCAACTCGATGTACATGATGGCTGACTCCGGTGCTCGGGGTTCTGCTGCTCAGATCCGCCAGCTGGCGGGTATGCGTGGTCTGATGGCCAAGCCGGACGGCTCCATCATCGAAACGCCGATCACTGCGAACTTCCGTGAAGGTTTGAGCGTACTTCAGTACTTCATCTCCACTCACGGTGCTCGTAAGGGTCTTGCGGATACCGCGTTGAAGACAGCTAACTCCGGTTACCTGACTCGTCGTCTGGTTGACGTTGCTCAAGATCTGGTTGTGACTGAAGTCGACTGCGGCACCGAACACGGTCTGCTGATGACTCCGCACATTGAAGGCGGTGACGTTGTTGAGCCGTTGGGCGAGCGCGTATTGGGTCGAGTCATCGCCCGTGACGTGTTCAAGCCTGGCACTGACGAAGTGATCGTTCCTGCCGGTACGCTGGTAGACGAGAAGTGGGTCGAGTTCATCGAGCTGAACAGCATCGACGAAGTGATCGTTCGCTCGCCGATCAGCTGCGAAACTCGCTACGGTATCTGCGCCAAGTGCTACGGTCGTGACCTGGCTCGCGGGCATCAGGTGAACATCGGTGAAGCGGTCGGCGTTATTGCAGCCCAGTCCATCGGTGAGCCGGGTACCCAGCTGACCATGCGTACGTTCCACATCGGTGGTGCGGCAAGCCGGACTTCCGCTGCGGACAGCGTTCAGGTGAAGAACGGCGGTACTGTCCGCCTGCACAACCTGAAGCACGTTGAACGTGTCGACGGTCACCTGGTTGCGGTTTCCCGTTCCGGTGAACTGGCGATCGCTGATGACTACGGTCGCGAGCGTGAGCGCTACAAGCTGCCTTACGGTGCAGTGATTTCGGTGAAGGAAGGCGACAAGGTCGACGCTGGTTCGATCGTGGCCAAGTGGGATCCGCACACTCACCCAATCGTTACCGAAATGAAAGGTACCGTGACCTACGTGGGCATGGAAGAGGGCATCACGATCAAGCGTCAGACAGACGAATTGACCGGTATGACCAACATTGAAGTACTCGACGCGAAAGATCGTCCAGCTGCGGGCAAAGATATCCGTCCGGCAGTGAAGATGGTGGGTGTCGATGGCAAGGATCTGCTGCTGCCAGGTACCGACGTACCGGCTCAGTACTTCTTGCCGGCTAACGCGCTGGTCGGCGTAGCGGATGGTGTGCAGGTTGCGATCGGTGATGTTATCGCCCGTATCCCGCAAGAAACTTCGAAGACCCGTGACATCACCGGTGGTCTGCCGCGTGTTGCCGACTTGTTCGAAGCCCGTCGTCCGAAAGAAGCCTCGATTCTGGCTGAAGTCAGCGGCACCATCGCGTTCGGTAAAGAAACCAAAGGCAAGCGTCGTCTGGTGATTACGCCGAACGACGGTAGCGATCCGTACGAAGAGCTGATTCCAAAGTGGCGTCACCTGAACGTCTTCGAAGGCGAGCAAGTGAACCGCGGCGAAGTTATCTCCGACGGTCCTAGCGATCCACACGACATCCTGCGTCTGCTGGGTGTCAGTGCGCTGGCCAAGTACATCGTCAACGAGATCCAGGACGTTTACCGTCTGCAAGGCGTGAAAATCAACGATAAGCACATCGAGACCATTCTGCGTCAGATGTTGCGTAAGGTTGAAATTGCCGAGTCCGGTGATTCCACCTTTATCAAAGGTGATCAGATGGAGCTGACTCACGTTCTGGTAGAGAACGAGCGTCTGGCCAATGACGAGAAATTTGTTTCAAAATTCACTCGTGTGTTGCTGGGTATCACCAAGGCATCGTTGTCCACCGAGTCGTTCATCTCCGCGGCCTCTTTCCAAGAGACTACCCGCGTACTGACCGAAGCGGCCGTAACAGGCAAGCGCGATTACCTGCGCGGCCTGAAGGAAAACGTTGTTGTGGGTCGTTTGATCCCGGCCGGTACCGGTCTGGCTTATCACAGCGAGCGCAAGCGTCGTCGTGAAGTAGACAAACCGTTGCGTGTCAGCGCTAGCGAAGTCGAAGCAGCATTGACTGAAGCGTTGAACTCAAGCGGTAATTGAGAGTAGGGCCCTGGTCTTTCTTTCTGGTGCGGCGGCAGGTAAATTCTGCCGCGGTCGCTGGAGGAGAGCCGGGGCTTTGCCTTGACTGGGGCCAAGATCCTCTTTAGACTCTTGTACCCCTAAATTTGGCAGGACTTACGTCCTGTCATCTTGCTTTTCTTGTAAGACAATAGCGTCGCAAGACAACAGTGGAGCTAGTAGATGGCAACTATCAACCAGCTGGTACGTCAGCCGCGTAAGCGTATCGTCGAGAAATCCGACGTGCCTGCGCTGCAGAACTGCCCGCAACGTCGTGGCGTATGCACTCGTGTGTACACCACCACGCCAAAAAAACCTAACTCGGCACTGCGTAAAGTATGCCGTGTGCGCCTGACCAACGGTTTCGAGGTTTCCTCGTACATCGGTGGTGAAGGTCACAACCTGCAAGAGCACAGCGTGGTCCTGATTCGTGGCGGTCGTGTAAAAGACTTGCCAGGTGTTCGTTATCACACCGTTCGCGGTTCTTTGGATACTTCCGGCGTCAAGGGTCGTAACCAGGGTCGTTCGAAGTACGGTACCAAGAAGCCTAAGTAGTACTCGGCTTCCTGTGACAAAAATGCAGATTTCTATTTTTCTGAGTCGATAAGAGTAAGGTCGGGCGCATCCTCGATGGATGGTGGTCCCGAGCTAACCTGAAGACCGTTTGAGGGCTTATCCATGCCAAGAAGACGCGTAGCAGCCAAGCGCGAAGTGCTTGACGATCCAAAATACGGAAGCCAAATTCTGGCCAAGTTCATGAACCACGTTATGGAAAGCGGCAAGAAAGCCGTTGCCGAACGTATCGTTTATGGCGCGCTGGAAAAGGTTAAAGAACGCAAGAACTCCGATCCCCTGGAAATCTTCGAAAAAGCACTCGACGCCATCGCTCCGCTGGTCGAAGTGAAGTCGCGCCGCGTAGGCGGTGCTACTTATCAGGTCCCGGTCGAAGTTCGTCCGTCCCGTCGTAATGCGCTGGCAATGCGCTGGCTGGTAGACTTCGCGCGCAAGCGTGGCGAGAAGTCTATGGCTCTGCGTTTGGCTGGCGAACTGTTGGACGCCGCCGAAGGCAAAGGTGCTGCAGTTAAGAAGCGTGAAGACGTGCACCGTATGGCTGAAGCCAACAAAGCTTTCTCGCACTACCGCTTTTAATTTCAGCGTCACTAATTTTGCGAGGGCTTTATGGCTCGTACTACTCCGATTAACCGCTACCGTAACATTGGTATCGTCGCTCACGTGGATGCTGGTAAAACCACCACCACCGAGCGCGTCCTTTTTTACACTGGCGTAAATCACAAGATGGGCGAGGTGCATGATGGCGCCGCGACCATGGACTGGATGGTGCAGGAGCAGGAGCGGGGTATTACCATTACCTCCGCTGCTACGACTGCATTCTGGGCTGGCTCTGACAAGCAGTTCGACCGTCATCGCTTCAACATCATCGACACCCCGGGTCACGTGGACTTCACCATTGAAGTAGAGCGCTCCCTGCGCGTGCTCGATGGCGCGGTCGTTGTGTTCTGCGGTACCTCGGGTGTTGAGCCGCAGTCGGAAACCGTATGGCGTCAAGCCAACAAATACGGCGTTCCGCGTCTTGTTTATGTCAACAAGATGGACCGTGCCGGTGCAAACTTCCTGCGCGTGATCGGTCAGATCAAACAGCGTCTGGGTCACACTCCGGTGCCTATCCAGCTGGCTATCGGCGCAGAAGACAATTTCCAGGGTCAGATCGATTTGATCTCCATGGAAGCGGTTTACTGGGACGATGCTGACAAAGGTATGGTTGCCCGTCGCGAAGCGATTCCAGCAGATATGCAGGAATTGGCTGAAGAGTGGCGCAGCAACATGGTTGAAGCTGCCGCTGAAGCCAACGAAGAGCTGATGAACAAGTACCTCGAAGGTGAAGAACTCACCATCGAAGAAATCAAGTCTGCTCTGCGTCAACGTACCATCGCTGGCGAAATCGTTCTGGCTGTTTGCGGTTCGTCGTTCAAGAACAAGGGCGTTCCCCTGGTTCTCGATGCGGTCATCGAATACCTGCCTGCTCCTGTGGACATTCCAGCCATCAAGGGTTCCGACCCGGATGACGAAGAAGTCGCAATGGAGCGTCATGCAGATGACAGCGAACCCTTCTCGGCTTTGGCTTTCAAAATCGCTACCGACCCATTCGTGGGTACTCTGACTTTTGCGCGCGTTTACTCGGGCGTATTGAGTTCAGGTGATGGCGTTTTGAACTCTGTAAAAGGTAAAAAAGAGCGCGTTGGTCGTATGGTGCAAATGCACGCGAACACACGTGAAGAGATCAAAGAAGTACGCGCTGGCGACATCGCGGCTTTGATCGGCATGAAGGACGTCACCACTGGCGACACTTTGTGCTCTCTTGACAAGCCAATCATTCTTGTTCGTATGGACTTCCCGGAGCCGGTTATTTCGGTTGCCGTTGAGCCCAAGACCAAGGATGACCAGGAAAAAATGGGTATTGCTCTGGGCAAACTTGCTCAGGAAGACCCGTCTTTCCGCGTCAAAACTGATGAAGAGACTGGTCAAACGATCATCTCTGGCATGGGCGAATTGCACCTGGACATCCTGGTTGACCGGATGCGCCGTGAGTTCAACGTCGAAGCCAACATCGGTAAGCCACAGGTTTCCTATCGTGAGAAAATCACGAAGGCTTGTGAGATCGAAGGCAAGTTCGTGCGCCAATCCGGCGGTCGTGGCCAGTTTGGCCATTGCTGGATTCGTTTTGCCCCTGCTGACGAAGGTCAGGAAGGTCTGCAATTCGTGAACGAAGTGGTAGGTGGTGTGGTTCCTAAGGAATACATCCCGGCCATCCAGAAGGGTATCGAAGAGCAGATGAAGAACGGTGTTGTTGCCGGCTATCCGCTTATCGGCCTGAAGGCTACGGTTTTCGATGGTTCTTACCACGACGTCGACTCCAACGAGATGGCGTTTAAGGTGGCAGCCTCTATGGCGACCAAGCAACTCGCCTCCAAAGGTGGCGGTGTTGTTCTTGAGCCGATCATGAAGGTTGAAGTTGTTACACCTGAGGACTACATGGGTGACGTGATGGGTGACCTGAACCGTCGTCGTGGTCTGATCCAGGGTATGGAAGATACGGTTTCCGGCAAGGTTATCCGCGCCGAAGTTCCGTTGGGTGAGATGTTCGGTTATGCGACCGACGTCCGTTCCATGTCTCAGGGTCGCGCGAGCTACTCTATGGAATTCTCCAAATACTCCGAAGCTCCGTCGAATGTCGTCGAAGCTATCGTTAAAAAACAAGGCTGATTCAGCCCCCTTTAGGCTAGGAGTTCACTGTCGTGGCTAAAGAAAAATTTGATCGTTCACTACCGCACGTCAACGTTGGCACCATTGGTCACGTTGACCACGGTAAAACCACTCTGACTGCTGCTCTGACTCGCGTCTGCTCCGAGGTTTTCGGTTCGGCCATTGTTGCTTTCGACAAAATCGACAGCGCTCCGGAAGAAAAGGCTCGTGGTATCACCATCAACACTGCGCACGTTGAATACAACTCGCTGATCCGTCACTACGCTCACGTTGACTGCCCAGGTCACGCTGACTATGTGAAGAACATGATCACCGGTGCTGCTCAGATGGACGGCGCTATCCTGGTTTGTTCGGCCGCTGATGGTCCGATGCCACAAACCCGTGAGCACATCCTGCTGTCCCGTCAGGTTGGCGTTCCGTACATCGTTGTCTTCCTGAACAAGGCTGACATGGTTGACGACGCTGAGCTGCTGGAACTGGTTGAGATGGAAGTGCGCGATCTGCTGAGCACTTACGACTTCCCGGGCGACGACACTCCGATCATCATCGGTTCCGCTCTGATGGCTCTGAACGGCCAAGACGACAACGAAATGGGCACCACTGCCGTTCGTAAGCTGGTTGAGACTCTGGATAGCTACATTCCAGATCCAGTTCGTGTTATCGACAAGCCGTTCCTGATGCCAATCGAAGACGTGTTCTCGATCTCCGGTCGCGGTACTGTTGTAACTGGCCGTATCGAGCGCGGTATCGTCAAGGTTCAGGATCCACTGGAAATCGTTGGTCTGCGTGACACTACCGTCACCACCTGCACCGGTGTTGAAATGTTCCGTAAGCTGCTCGACGAAGGTCGTGCAGGCGAGAACTGCGGCGTTCTGCTGCGTGGTACCAAGCGTGACGACGTTGAGCGTGGCCAGGTTCTGGTTAAGCCAGGTTCGGTTAAGCCGCACACCACGTTCGAAGCTGAAGTATACGTTCTGAGCAAAGAAGAAGGCGGTCGTCACACTCCGTTCTTCAAAGGCTACCGTCCACAGTTCTACTTCCGGACCACTGACGTGACCGGTAACTGCGAACTGCCGGAAGGCGTTGAAATGGTAATGCCAGGCGACAACGTTAAAATGGTTGTCACCCTGATCAAAACCATCGCGATGGAAGATGGTCTGCGTTTCGCTATTCGTGAAGGCGGTCGTACCGTCGGCGCTGGCGTCGTAGCCAAGATCATTGCGTAAGCAGTGATTCAAAAAGAGCCCCCGCTTGCGGGGGCTTTTTTATTGGGTTGACACCCTGTCAGCTCGTCTATAGAATTGCGCCTCCTTTTAACGGGCGTATTGCGCTCGGTGGGAACAGCAATCTGGAGTCTGAAATCCAATGCAAAATCAGCAAATCCGTATCAGGTTGAAGGCTTTTGACCATCGCCTGATCGACCAATCCACCCAGGAAATCGTGGAAACCGCGAAACGTACTGGTGCACAAGTGCGTGGTCCGATTCCACTTCCTACCCGTAAAGAACGGTTCACTGTTCTGGTTTCTCCGCACGTCAACAAAGACGCGCGCGACCAGTATGAGATCCGTACTCACAAGCGCGTTCTGGACATCGTCCAGCCGACGGATAAAACCGTTGACGCTCTTATGAAGCTTGATCTTGCGGCCGGTGTGGAAGTTCAGATCAGCCTCGGCTAAGACTCGGGTCTTAGTCGTGTAACGCTCTGAAATGGGCGGCCATAGCGGGTGAAAGCCCCGTACACTCATGAGGTTTACAACATGACTATTGGTGTAGTCGGTCGTAAATGCGGTATGACCCGTATTTTCACCGAAGAAGGTGTCTCCATTCCGGTTACGGTCATTGAGATCGAGCCGAATCGCGTCACTCAGTTCAAAACCGAAGAAAGCGATGGCTATCGTGCAGTGCAGGTTACTGTCGGTGAGCGTCGTGCTTCGCGTGTTACAGCTGCTCAGGCTGGTCACTTCGCGAAAGCGAACGTTGCCGCTGGTCGCACCGTAATGGAATTCCGCCTTGAAGAAGGCGAGTACCAAGCGGGCGATCTGATCAACGCCGAAATCTTCGCCGCTGGTCAACTGGTTGATGTAACCGGTCAGTCCAAAGGTAAAGGCTTTCAGGGCACGATCAAGCGCTGGAACTTCCGCGGGCAAGATAATACCCACGGTAACTCCGTGTCCCACCGCGTCCCAGGCTCTATCGGCCAGTGCCAGACTCCTGGTCGTGTATTCAAGGGCAAAAAAATGTCCGGTCATATGGGCGCTGAGCGCGTGACCGTGCAGTCCCTGGAAGTAGTGCGCGTGGACGCTGAACGCAATCTTTTGTTGGTCAAGGGTGCTGTTCCTGGCGCTACTGGCGGCAATCTGGTTGTACGTCCAGCAGCCAAGGCTCGCGGTTAAGGGGAAGCTGACATGCAATTAAATGTAAATGACGCTCAAGCAATCGAAGTTTCCGAACTGACATTTGGCGGCGAATTCAACGAGACGCTGGTTCACCAGGCAGTCGTGGCCTACATGGCTGGCGGTCGTCAGGGTAGCAAGCAGCAAAAGACCCGTTCCGACGTTTCTGGTGGCGGTAAGCGCCCATGGCGTCAGAAGGGTACTGGCCGTGCTCGTGCCGGTACTATCCGTAGCCCAATCTGGCGTGGCGGCGGTACCACTTTCGCAGCACGTCCACAGGACCATTCTCAGAAGCTCAACAAGAAGATGTATCGCGCAGCACTGCGCTCCATCCTTGCTGAACTGGTTCGTACTGATCGTCTGGTTGTGGTTCAGGACTTCGCTGTTGAAGCACCGAAAACCAAAGATTTGCTGAACAAGCTGACCGGCATGGGTCTGACTGATGTCTTGATCGTGTCCGATGCTGTTGACCAGAATCTGTACCTGGCTGCTCGTAACCTGCCGCACGTAGATGTGCGTGATGTTCAGGGTTCCGATCCAGTTAGTCTGATCGCATACGACAAAGTGTTGATCACTGTGTCGGCCGTGAAGAAATTCGAGGAGCTGCTGGGATGAACCAGGAACGCGTATTTAAAGTTCTACTTGGCCCGCACGTTTCCGAAAAGGCCACGGTTCTGGCTGACAAGAAAGGCCAGTTCGTTTTCAAGGTTGCAACTGATGCAACCAAGCTGGAAATCAAGAAGGCCGTCGAAAGCCTGTTCAGCGTGAAAGTTGAGCGTGTTACTACCCTGAATGTTCTGGGTAAGAGCAAGCGCACTGCTCGCGGTCTGGGCAAGCGTAATGACTGGAAGAAGGCGGTTATCTCCCTTCAGCCAGGCCAAGATCTCGATTTCAGCAGCAGTGCTGAGTAAGGAAGGGGTGCATCATGGCAATCGTTAAATGCAAACCGACTTCCCCTGGCCGCCGTTTTGTGGTCAAGGTGGTCAACCAGGAGCTGCATAAAGGCGCTCCTCACGCACCGCTGCTCGAGAAGAAATCGAAGACTGGTGGTCGTAACAACAATGGCCGTATTACTACCCGTCATATCGGTGGTGGTCATAAGCAGCATTATCGTTTGGTCGACTTCCGTCGCAACGACAAAGATGGCATCTCTGCCACTGTCGAGCGTATTGAATACGATCCAAACCGTACCGCTCACATCGCCCTGCTGCTTTACGCAGATGGCGAGCGTCGCTACATCATCGCCCCTAAAGGCGTTAGTGCTGGTGACCAGCTGATCGCAGGTGCCTTGGCGCCGATCAAGCCAGGTAACGCTCTTCAGCTGCGTAACATTCCAGTTGGTAGCACCGTTCATGGCATCGAACTGAAGCCAGGTAAAGGCGCTCAGATCGCTCGCTCTGCTGGTGCTTCGGCTCAGCTGATCGCTCGTGAGGGTGTGTACGTTACTCTGCGTCTTCGCTCCGGTGAGATGCGCAAAGTGCTGTCGGAATGCCGTGCAACGCTGGGCGAAGTCTCGAACTCCGAGCATAGCCTGCGTTCCCTGGGTAAAGCTGGTGCCAAACGCTGGCGTGGCGTTCGCCCAACCGTTCGTGGTGTTGCCATGAACCCGGTTGACCACCCACATGGTGGTGGTGAAGGTCGTACCTCTGGTGGTCGTCATCCGGTATCGCCGTGGGGCTTCCCGACTAAGGGCGCGAAGACTCGTGGTAATAAGCGTACCGACAAAATGATCGTCCGTCGTCGCAAGTAAATAGAGGGATACGACAGTGCCACGTTCTCTGAAAAAAGGTCCTTTTATTGATCTTCACCTACTGAAGAAGATCGAAGTGGCGGCGGAAAAGAATGATCGCAAGCCGGTGAAAACCTGGTCGCGTCGTTCGATGATCCTGCCACAAATGGTCGGTTTGACCATTGCAGTGCATAACGGTCGCCTTCATGTCCCAGTTCTCGTGAGCGAAGACATGGTCGGCCATAAACTAGGCGAGTTTGCCGGTACCCGCACATATCGTGGGCACGTGGCAGACAAGAAAGCCAAGCGTTAAGGGGTAAGGAACGATGGAAGTAGCCGCTAAGTTGTCGGGCGCTCGAATCTCCGCCCAGAAAGCCCGCTTGGTCGCCGACCAGATCCGCGGGAAGAAGGTGGGCGAAGCGCTCAACCTGTTGGCTTTCAGTAACAAGAAAGCTGCCGAGATCCTGAAGAAAGTGCTGGAGTCGGCCGTAGCCAACGCCGAGCACAACGAAGGCGCAGACGTTGATGACCTTAAGGTCGCCACTGTTTTCGTCAACGAAGGGCGTTCGCTGAAGCGCATCATGCCACGTGCCAAAGGCCGTGCTGATCGCATCGTCAAGCGGTCTTGCCATATCACTGTCAAGGTTGCTGACAAGTAACGGAGTCGAAGAGATGGGTCAGAAAGTACATCCCATTGGCATTCGCCTGGGAATCGTCAAGGAGCACACCTCCGTCTGGTACGCAGACGGTCGGACTTATGCGGACTATTTGTTCGCTGATCTGAAAGTGCGTGAGTACCTCCAAGACAAATTAAAAAGCGCGTCCGTCAGCCGTATCGATATCCATCGTCCGGCTCAGACAGCACGTATCACCATCCACACCGCTCGTCCAGGTATCGTTATCGGGAAGAAAGGTGAAGATGTTGAGAAACTGCGTCAGGACCTGACCAAGCAAATGGGTGTGCCTGTGCACATCAATATCGAAGAGATCCGTAAGCCGGAGCTCGACGGTATGCTGGTTGCGCAGAGCGTAGCTCAGCAGCTGGAGCGCCGCGTAATGTTCCGTCGTGCTATGAAGCGCGCTGTTCAGAACGCCATGCGCATTGGTGCCAAAGGCATCAAAATCCAAGTGAGCGGTCGTCTCGGCGGTGCTGAAATCGCACGTACTGAATGGTATCGCGAAGGGCGTGTGCCACTGCACACCCTGCGTGCCGACATCGACTATGCCAACTACGAAGCTCACACCACTTATGGTGTGATCGGTGTAAAGGTTTGGATCTTCAAAGGCGAAGTAATTGGTGGTCGCCAAGAAGAACTGAAACCACAAGCACCTGCGCCTCGTAAAAAAGCTGCTAAGTAAGGGGTACGCCAAATGTTGCAACCAAAGCGTACGAAGTTCCGCAAGCAGATGACTGGCCACAACCGTGGCTTGGCACTGCGCGGTAGCAAAGTCAGCTTCGGCGAATATGCGCTGAAGTCTGTTGCTCGTGGTCGTCTCACTGCTCGTCAGATTGAGTCAGCGCGTCGTGCACTGACCCGTCACGTTAAGCGTGGCGGTAAAATCTGGATCCGTGTATTCCCGGACAAGCCTGTCACCAAAAAGCCCCTCGAAGTTCGTATGGGTAAAGGTAAGGGTAACGTGGAGTACTGGGTTGCCCAGATTCAGCCAGGCAAAGTCCTGTATGAAATCGAGGGTGTTACTGAAGAGCTGGCGCGTGAGGCTTTCGCCCTGGCTGCTGCAAAGCTGCCACTCGCCACCTCCTTTGTTAAGCGGACGGTGATGTGATGAAAGCGAATGAACTTCGTGAAAAATCAGCACAGCAGCTGAACGAGCAACTGCTCGGCCTGCTGCGCGACCAGTTCAATCTGCGTATGCAGAAGGCAACTGGCCAGTTGGGGCAGTCTCACCTGCTCTCGCAAGTTAAGCGCGACATCGCTCGCGTGAAGACTGTGCTCAACCAGCAGGCAGGTAAGTGATCATGGCTGAAGCTGAGAAAAATGTCCGTACGCTGACTGGCCGTGTTGTCAGCGACAAGATGGACAAAACCATCACCGTTCTGATCGAGCGTCGCGTTAAGCACCCGATCTACGGTAAATACGTTAAGCGTTCGACTAAGCTGCACGCGCACGACGAAACCAACCAGTGCCACATCGGCGACAAAGTCACTATTCGTGAAACTCGTCCGGTGGCCAAGACCAAGTCTTGGGCATTGGTTGATATTCTCGAACGCGCTGTGGAAGTCTAAGGACTAGGGGTCGGAGAAATTATATGATTCAGACTCAATCCATGCTCGATGTGGCCGATAACAGCGGCGCACGCCGCGTTATGTGCATCAAGGTGCTGGGTGGCTCCCATCGTCGTTACGCTGGTATCGGTGACATCATCAAAGTGACCGTCAAGGAAGCAATTCCGCGCGGTAAGGTGAAAAAAGGCCAAGTGATGACTGCTGTTGTAGTCCGCACTCGCCACGGTGTTCGTCGTGCTGACGGCTCCATCATCCGCTTTGACGGCAACGCTGCTGTTCTTCTGAACAACAAGCAAGAGCCGATTGGCACCCGTATCTTTGGGCCAGTGACCCGTGAACTTCGTACTGAGAAGTTCATGAAGATCGTCTCGCTCGCCCCAGAAGTGCTGTAAGGAGATCCGACATGCAAAAGATTCGTCGTGACGACGAGATCATCGTGATCGCCGGCAAAGACAAAGGTAAGCGCGGTAAGGTGCTCAAGGTTCTTGCTGATGACCGTCTGGTCATTGGTGGGATCAACCTGGTGAAGCGCCATACCAAGCCTAACCCGATGTCGGGCGTACAAGGCGGTATCGTCGAGAAAGAAGCGCCAATGCACGCTTCTAACGTCGCCATTTTCAACGGCGCAACCAACAAGGCTGATCGCGTTGGTTTCAAAGTTGAAGACGGCAAGAAAATTCGTGTCTTCAAGTCGACCCAAAAAGCGGTTGATGCTTGAACACTGCTAGGTAGAAGACCATGGCACGACTAAAAGAGATTTACCGGAAGGAAATCGCTCCGAAACTTAAGGAAGAACTTAAGCTTTCGAACGTGATGGAAGTTCCGCGCGTTACCAAGATCACCCTGAACATGGGCCTGGGCGAAGCGATCGGTGACAAAAAAGTCATCGAGCACGCTGTAGCTGACTTGGAAAAAATCACCGGTCAGAAAGTCGTTGTGACTTACGCCCGCAAATCCATCGCTGGCTTCAAAGTCCGCGAAGGATGGCCGATTGGCGTCAAGGTCACTCTGCGTCGCGATCGTATGTATGAGTTCCTGGATCGTCTGCTGTCGATCTCCCTGCCTCGGGTTCGCGACTTCCGCGGCCTGAATGCCAAGTCCTTCGATGGTCGTGGTAACTACAGCATGGGCGTAAAAGAGCAGATCATTTTCCCGGAAATCGATTACGACAAGATCGATGCTCTGCGCGGTCTGGACATTACTCTGACCACCACTGCTCGGACGGATGAAGAAGGTCGCGCATTGCTGCGTGCTTTCAAATTCCCGTTCCGCAACTGATTGGAGTAGGAAAATGGCCAAGAAGAGCATGAAGAATCGTGAGCTGAAGCGTCAGCTCACCGTTGCCAAGTACGCCAAGAAGCGTGCTGAGCTTAAAGCAATCATCGTTGATCTGAACGCAAGTCCAGAAGCGCGTTGGGAAGCTACCGTAGCTCTGCAGAAGCAGCCACGTGACGCAAGCGCTTCGCGCATGCGTAACCGCTGCCGCATCACTGGTCGTCCGCACGGCGTTTACCGCAAGTTCGGCCTTGGCCGTAACAAGCTGCGTGAAGCTGCAATGCGTGGTGACGTTCCAGGTCTGGTCAAAGCCAGCTGGTAAGTCGTCTTTCTCGCTGAGTTCCGCCCGGGCGCATACGCGTTTGGTCGGAACGAAGCCTGAATTTGAATCAAGCCCCTATTGGGGCTTGATTCATTTCTGGGGTGCGACTAGAATTGCCGGCTCGCCTGAGCCCGTGTTTTTCATTTGCCCGGAGTTTCTCGGCGATAAGCTGTAGCCGTAAGGCTAATTATTTTGTATTAGGAGCGTCTAGCCCATGAGTATGCAGGACCCGTTAGCGGACATGCTAACTCGTATCCGTAATGCCCAGATGGCTGAAAAGCCCGTCGTAAGCATGCCGTCTTCCACGTTGAAGGTAGCTGTAGCCAAAGTCCTGAAAGACGAAGGTTACATTGCGGGTTATCAGATCAGCAGCGAATCCAAGCCGCTGTTGTCCATCGAGCTGAAATACTTCGAAGGCCGTCCAGTCATCGAAGAAGTGAAGCGCGTCAGCCGTCCAGGCTTGCGTCAGTACAAGTCCGTCGATGATCTGCCGAAAGTTCGTGGCGGTCTCGGTGTGTCTATCGTCTCCACCAACAAAGGTGTGATGACGGATCGTGCTGCGCGCGCTGCCGGTGTCGGCGGCGAAGTGCTTTGCACAGTGTTCTAAGGGGGGATAAGCATGTCACGCGTAGCTAAGAACCCCGTTAAGTTGCCATCAGGCGTCGAAGTTAAACTCGTCGGCCAGCAGCTTTCGGTGAAGGGTGCCAAGGGCACTCTAGATCTGAACATCCATTCGTCCGTTGAGATTGTTGAAGAAGCTGGTGAGCTGCGTTTCGCTGCTCGCAATGGCGATCAGCAAACTCGCGCAATGGCCGGCACCACTCGTGCACTGGTTAACAACATGGTCCAGGGCGTAAGCCAAGGCTTCGAGCGTAAGCTCCAGCTGGTCGGTGTTGGTTATAAAGCGCAAGCAAAAGGCACAGTGCTGAACCTGGCTCTTGGCTTCTCGCACCCAGTGGATTACGAACTGCCGGAAGGCATCACCGCTGAGACTCCCAACCAGACCGATATCGTTATTCGCGGTATCGACAAGCAGTTGGTTGGTCAAGTGGCCGCTGAGATCCGCGACTTCCGCCGTCCTGAGCCGTACAAAGGCAAAGGTGTGCGTTACGCAGACGAAGTCGTCCGCCGTAAAGAAGCCAAGAAGAAGTAGGGCATAGCAAATGACCGACAAGAAAGTTACCCGACTGCGTCGCGCTCGGAAAGCACGCCTGAAAATGCACGAGCTAGAAGTCGTGCGTCTCTGCGTGTACCGCTCTTCGCAGCACATTTATGCCCAGGTCATTTCGGCCGACGGCAGCAAAGTCCTGGCAAGCGCCTCGACTTTGGACAAAGAACTGCGTGATGGTGCCACCGGCAACATCGACGCGGCCACTAAGGTTGGCCAGCTGGTCGCTGAGCGTGCGAAAGCCGCCGGTGTATCGCAAGTGGCTTTTGACCGTTCTGGCTTCAAGTACCACGGCCGCGTCAAGGCGCTGGCTGATGCTGCTCGTGAAGGCGGGCTGGAGTTCTAAGTTATGTCAAATAACGACCAAAAACGCGACGAAGGCTACATCGAGAAGCTGGTTCAAGTTAACCGCGTTGCCAAGACTGTAAAAGGCGGCCGTATCTTCACTTTCACCGCGTTGACCGTGGTGGGTGATGGTAAAGGGCGTGTTGGCTTTGGCCGTGGCAAGTCACGTGAAGTGCCTGCTGCGATCCAAAAGGCGATGGAAGCTGCTCGCCGCAACATGATCCAGGTTGATCTGAATGGCACTACCCTGCAGTACGCAATGAAGTCCGCTCACGGCGCTTCGAAGGTGTACATGCAGCCTGCCTCTGAAGGTACCGGTATCATCGCTGGCGGCGCTATGCGCGCAGTGTTGGAAGTTGCTGGCGTTCAGAACGTATTGGCCAAGTGCTATGGCTCTACTAACCCTGTAAACGTGGTTCACGCCACATTTAAAGGTTTGAAAGCTATGCAATCTCCAGAATCTATTGCTGCCAAGCGCGGCAAAAGTGTCAAGGAGATCTTCTGATCATGGCTACCGTTAAAGTAACGCTGATCAAAAGCATGACCGGTCGCATTCCTAACCACAAATTGTGTGTGAAGGGTCTGGGTCTGCGTCGCATCGGTCACACTGTAGAAGTGCTGGATACTCCCGAGAATCGCGGGATGATCAACAAGGCTTACTACATGCTGCGAGTCGAGGGTTAATCGATGAAACTCAATGATCTGAGTCCAGCGCCGGGTTCCCGTCGCGAAAAGCATCGTCCGGGCCGTGGTATCGGTAGTGGTTTGGGCAAGACCGGTGGCCGTGGCCACAAAGGTCAGTCCTCCCGCTCCGGTGGCACCATTGCTCCGGGCTTTGAAGGCGGCCAACAGCCGTTGCATCGTCGTCTGCCAAAATTCGGCTTCGTTTCCCTGAAGGCCATGGACCGCGCAGAAGTGCGTCTGTCCGAGCTGGCTAAAGTGGAAGGCGACGTTGTAACTGTGCAGTCCCTGAAGGATGCCAACGTGATCAACCAAAACGTACAACGTGTGAAAATCATGTTGTCCGGTGAGGTTACTCGCGCTGTCACCATCAAAGGTATCGCAGCCACCAAAGGTGCGCGTGCGGCTATCGAAGCAGCTGGCGGCAAGTTCGAGGAATAAATGGCTAAGCAAGGTGCTCTCTCAGCGCTCGGCAAAGGCGGTATGTCTGAACTCTGGGCTCGTCTGCGTTTTCTGTTCCTGGCGATTATCGTCTACCGAATAGGCGCACACATCCCGGTACCAGGTATCAACCCTGACCGACTCGCAGACCTGTTTCGACAGAATGAGGGGACCATTCTTAGCTTGTTCAACATGTTTTCCGGTGGCGCGCTGGAACGGATGAGCATCTTTGCATTGGGGATCATGCCGTACATTTCGGCATCGATCATCATGCAGCTGATGACCGCCGTCAGCCCGCAACTGGAGCAGTTGAAGAAGGAAGGTGAGGCTGGTCGTCGTAAGATCAGCCAATACACCCGCTATGGCACCGTGGTCCTGGCTCTGGTTCAAGCTATCGGCATGTCCGTTGGCCTGGCTAGCCAGGGCGTCGCGTTTTCTGCAGATATCGGCTTCCATTTTGTGGCTGTCACCACTTTTGTGGCGGGAGCGATGTTCATGATGTGGTTGGGTGAGCAGATTACCGAGCGCGGTGTCGGTAACGGTATCTCGATGCTGATTTTCGCAGGTATCGTCGCCGGTCTTCCGAGAGCTATCGGGCAGTCTTTCGAGGCTGCTCGTCAGGGTGATATCAACATTTTCGCTCTGGTTGCGATCGGGTTGCTGGCAGTAGCGATCATCGGGTTTGTGGTCTTTATTGAGCGTGGTCAGCGTCGTATTGCTGTCCATTACGCCAAGCGTCAGCAGGGCCGAAAGGTCTTCGCTGCGCAGACAAGCCACTTGCCGTTGAAAGTGAACATGGCTGGCGTTATTCCGGCCATCTTCGCGAGCAGCATTTTGCTGTTCCCGGCTTCGTTGGGTTCCTGGTTTGGTCAGTCTGAAGGTATGGGCTGGTTGCAGGACATCTCGCAGTCGATCGCTCCTGGTCAGCCGTTGAATATTCTGCTGTTTAGTGCAGGGATTATTTTCTTCTGCTTCTTCTATACGGCGTTGATGTTCAATCCGAAAGACGTAGCGGAAAACCTGAAGAAGTCCGGTGCCTTTATTCCGGGTATTCGTCCAGGCGAGCAGTCTGCGCGCTATATTGATGGCGTTTTGACTCGCTTGACCATGTTCGGTGCTCTATATATGACGGCCGTCTGCCTGCTTCCACAGTTTTTGGTGGTTGCAGCAAACGTACCGTTCTACCTTGGCGGGACCTCGTTGCTGATCGTGGTAGTGGTTGTGATGGACTTCATGTCGCAAGTACAATCGCACCTCGTTTCGCACCAGTATGAATCCCTGATGAAGAAAGCCAACCTGAAGGGCTACGGCAGCGGCATGCTGCGCTGAAGCACCCATAAGGTTCGAGGAGTTGGTGATGAAAGTTCGTGCATCGGTGAAAAAGCTGTGCCGTAACTGCAAGATTATTCGCCGCGAAGGTGTTGTTCGAGTAATTTGCAGCGCGGAACCACGTCACAAACAGCGCCAAGGCTGAGTGTGATCTGCTAAAGCCCAGCAGCTAGTGCGCTGCTGGGTTGATTATTTGTTATTACAGCGATATTATCTCGCGCCCTATTTCTTGGCTTCCGGGGCGTAGGTAGCTGTCAATTGGAGTCCCACTGAATGGCCCGTATTGCAGGCGTTAACATTCCAGATAACAAGCATACTGTTATCTCGTTGACCTACATCTATGGTGTTGGTCGCACCACTGCACAGAAAATTTGTGCAACCACTGGGGTCAACCCGGCGGTAAAGATCAAAGATCTGAGCGACGAGCAGATTGAACAGCTGCGTGGCGAAGTGGCGAAGTTCACCACTGAAGGTGACCTGCGTCGCGAAATCAACATGAAAATCAAGCGCTTGATGGATTTGGGCTGCTACCGCGGTCTGCGCCATCGTCGTGGTCTTCCAGTGCGCGGTCAGCGTACCAAGACTAACGCGCGTACTCGCAAAGGTCCGCGTAAGCCGATCCGCAAGTAATCGCACCAGCGCAACGACAGGAATTTAGTCATGGCAAAACCTGCTGCTCGTCCTCGTAAAAAAGTTAAAAAGACGGTGGTTGATGGCATCGCCCACATCCACGCTTCTTTTAACAACACAATCGTCACCATCACCGACCGTCAAGGTAACGCTCTTTCTTGGGCTACCTCCGGTGGTTCGGGTTTCCGCGGTTCACGTAAGTCCACCCCGTTCGCTGCTCAAGTAGCTGCTGAACGTGCTGGTCAAGCTGCGCTGGAATATGGTCTGAAGAACCTCGACGTTAACGTCAAGGGTCCAGGTCCAGGTCGTGAGTCTGCTGTCCGTGCTTTGAACGGCTGTGGCTATAAGATCGCCAGCATCACCGACGTGACGCCAATCCCGCACAACGGGTGCCGTCCGCCGAAGAAGCGCCGCGTGTAATCCAGGAGACTGTAAGAAATGGCTCGTTACATTGGTCCAAAATGCAAACTTGCTCGTCGTGAAGGCACCGATCTCTTTTTGAAGAGCGGCGTTCGCGCTATCGAATCCAAGTGCAACATCGAAGCAGCTCCAGGCATCCACGGCCAACGCCGCGGTCGTCAGTCCGATTACGGCACACAGCTGCGTGAGAAACAGAAAGTACGTCGCATCTATGGCGTTCTCGAACGTCAGTTCAGCGGTTACTACAAAGAAGCTGCCGGCAAGAAAGGCGCTACTGGTGAGAACCTGCTGCAACTGCTCGAATGCCGTCTGGATAACGTCGTATACCGCATGGGCTTCGGCTCGACGCGTGCTGAATCCCGTCAACTGGTTTCGCACAAGTCGGTCAGCGTCAACGGCAAAACCGTTAACGTTCCTTCGTACCAGGTTCGTGCTGGTGACGTGGTTGCTATCCGCGAGAAGGCTAAGAATCAACTGCGCATTGTCCAGGCTCTCGATCTGTGTGCCCAACGTGGCCGCGTAGAATGGGTAGAAGTAGACACTGAGAAAAAGTCGGGCGTCTTCAAAAGCGTTCCTGCTCGTAGTGATCTGTCCGCCGACATCAACGAAAGCCTGATTGTCGAGCTCTACTCCAAGTAAGGGCTAGAAAATAGGTGCATCCATGCAGATTTCGGTAAATGAGTTCCTGACACCCCGCCATATTGATGTGCAGGTTGTCAGTCCAACCCGCGCTAAAATCACACTCGAGCCTCTCGAGCGTGGTTTTGGCCATACCCTGGGCAACGCGCTGCGCCGCATCCTGTTGTCCTCCATGCCCGGCTGTGCAGTAGTCGAGGCCGAGATTGACGGTGTACTCCATGAGTACAGCGCCATCGAAGGTGTACAGGAAGATGTCATTGAAATCCTGTTGAACCTTAAAGGTCTGGCTATCAAGCTGCACGGTCGAGACGAAGTTACGCTGACCTTGTCGAAGAAGGGTTCGGGGGTGGTTACCGCTGCCGATATTCAGCTGGATCATGATGTCGAGATCGTTAATCCCGATCACGTAATCGCTAACCTGGCGTCTAACGGCGCCTTGAACATGAAGCTCACCGTAGCTCGTGGTCGTGGTTATGAACCGGCAGACTCGCGTCAGAGCGATGAAGACGAAAGCCGCAGCATTGGTCGCTTGCAGCTTGACTCTTCGTTCAGCCCGGTTCGCCGTATCGCATACGTGGTGGAAAACGCCCGTGTCGAGCAGCGTACTAACCTGGACAAGCTGGTTATTGATCTGGAAACCAACGGTACTCTGGATCCTGAAGAGGCTATTCGCCGTGCTGCAACCATTCTGCAACAGCAGTTGGCTGCGTTCGTCGACCTCAAAGGTGACAGCGAACCAGTGGTAATCGAACAGGAAGACGAGATCGATCCGATCCTGCTCCGTCCGGTTGACGATCTGGAACTGACTGTACGTTCGGCCAACTGCCTCAAGGCGGAGAACATTTACTACATCGGCGATCTGATTCAGCGCACCGAAGTAGAACTGTTGAAGACTCCAAACCTTGGCAAGAAATCCTTGACTGAGATCAAGGACGTCCTGGCCTCCCGTGGTCTGTCCCTCGGCATGCGCCTCGACAACTGGCCACCGGCAAGTCTTAAGAAGGACGACAAGGCGACAGCCTGATCGTCGTAATCACCGAACGTTGTGTTTGGTAAGGAATGAACCATGCGTCATCGTAAAAGTGGTCGTCACCTGAGCCGGACTAGCTCCCACCGTAAGGCCATGTTTCAAAACATGGCGGTGTCGCTGTTCGAGCACGAGCTGATCAAAACTACATTGCCTAAAGCTAAAGAACTGCGCCGCGTTGCTGAGCCGCTGATCACTTTGGCTAAAACAGACAGTCTGGCTAACCGCCGCCTGGCTTTCGACCGTACTCGTTCGAAAGCAATCGTTGGTAAGCTGTTCAACGACCTGGGCAAGCGCTATGCAACCCGTGAGGGTGGCTACCTGCGCATCCTCAAGTGCGGTTTCCGCACTGGCGACAACGCGCCTATGGCGTATGTCGAGCTGGTTGATCGTCCAGTTGGCGGTGAAGCTGTATCCGCTGAGTAAGACGTCAGTCTGAACAAATAACCGGGCCTTGTGCCCGGTTTTTTGTGCCTGTAAGAAAAGCACGGTTCGTACAAGCTTGCCTGTCGGGCTCTCTGCATGATGCGCACGGGAGGGAGTTAGTAATTTTCTATCGACAGCTACAAATTAATGAATTTGTAGGTGTAACGTCGATGATCAATACTCCCTTCCAGCCAATTAGCCGGCAGTTCAAAGACTGACAGAGGAAGTAGATTGCATGAGCCAGAGTAAAACGCTTACAACCGCCAGTGGCGCACCTGTCGCCGACAACCAGAATTCCCGCTCTGCCGGTCCGCGTGGACCGCTGCTCCTTGATGATTTTCATCTGATCGAGAAGCTTGCCCACTTCAACCGCGAAAATATCCCGGAGCGTCGAGTGCATGCCAAAGGCTCGGGCGCCCACGGTACGTTCACGGTTACCCGTGATATCTCCCAATACACCAGCGCCAGGTTGTTTGACGCGGTGGGCAAGCAGACCCCGATTTTTCTGCGATTTTCCACCGTGGGTGGTGAACGTGGTTCGGCTGACACCGAGCGCGATCCTCGCGGTTTTGCGTTGAAGTTCTACACCGAAGAAGGTAACTGGGACATCGTGGGGAACAACACGCCGGTGTTTTTCATCCGTGACCCGCTGAAGTTTCCGGACTTCATCCACACCCAGAAACGTCTGCCGCAGTCCAATTTGAAGAGCGCACAAATGATGTGGGACTTCTGGTCCCATTCGCCAGAAGCGTTGCACCAGGTCACCATTCTGTTCTCTGATCGTGGGATCCCGGACGGCTACCGCCACATGCACGGCTTCGGCAGTCACACTTACAGCCTGATCAGCGCTGCGGGTGAGCGTCACTGGGTCAAATGGCACTACAAGACTCAGCAGGGCATCAAGAACCTGTCACCGGCAGATGCTGCGCGTCTCGCGGGCACTGATCCTGATTACGCGCAGCGTGATCTGTTTGGGGCGATTGAGAAGGGTGACTTTCCGAAGTGGACGGTTTGCATCCAGTTGATGACCGAGGCCCAGGCTGCGGCGCATCACGAGAACCCGTTTGATGTGACTAAAACCTGGTCGCAAAAAGAATACCCGCTGATCGAGGTGGGTGAGATCGAGCTCAATCGTAACCCGTTGAACTACTTTGCCGAGGTTGAGCAGGCTGCGTTTGGTCCTAGCAACATGGTGCCGGGCGTGGGGCTTTCTCCTGACCGCATGCTTCAGGGTCGCGTATTTGCCTACGCTGACGCTCATCGCTATCGCGTGGGCACCAATCATCAGCAACTGCCGATCAACGCTCCGCGCAATCCGGTCCACAGCTATCAGCGTGATGGCGCCATGGCATTCGGTACCAATGGCGGTTCGGCGCCTAACTACGAGCCAAACAGCTACGCCAATGCACCGAAGCAGGATCCTCGTTATGCCGAGCCCGCTTTGGCATTGAGTGGTGCGGCTGATCGTTACGATCACCGTGAAGATGGCGATTACTACAGTCAGGCCGGCAAATTGTTCAGCCTGATGGACGCGGATCAGAAAGCGTTGCTTATCGGCAATATTGCCGGTGCTATGGCTGGCGTCTCCAGCGATGTCGTGCAGCGTCAGTTGCAGCACTTCTATAAAGCAGATGCTGCTTATGGTCAGGGCATTGCCGACGCGTTGGGTGTTCAGCTGGGCTAACTCGAAGTGATAAACAGAACCGCCCTCATTTGGGCGGTTTTTCGTATCCGGTTGTCCGACTTTCGCTGCTTTTGACCCCTTATTTGCAGTTTTGGAAGTGACCTTCGCGTGCAGTTGGTTCAAACTCCACACTTTAGAGCAGGGAGATGTAGGGCGATGCAAGGTCACCCGGATGTAATCGATTATCTCAAGACGTTGCTGGTTGGCGAACTGGCTGCGCGCGACCAATATTTCATCCATTCGCGGATGTACGAGGATTGGGGCTTCAGCAAGCTCTATGAGCGTATCAATCACGAAATGGAAGAAGAGACTCAGCACGCAGATGCGTTGATGCGCCGCATTCTGATGCTTGAAGGCACGCCGCGCATGCGTCCTGATGATCTGGACATAGGCACCACGGTCCCTGAGATGCTCGCCAGCGATCTTCGCCTGGAATACAAGGTCCGTGCCGCGCTTTGCAAGGGCATCGAGCTCTGCGAGCTGCACAAGGACTACGTCAGTCGCGACATCCTGCGCATCCAGTTGGCGGATACCGAGGAAGATCACACCTATTGGCTTGAACAGCAGTTGGGTCTGATCAAGCGTATCGGTCTGGAAAATTACCTGCAGTCGCAGTTCTGATCAGCGATTGACGGGCTGACCAGCCAGATACAAAAAAGCCCCTGCACGAGTGAGTGACAGGGGCTTTTTCGTGAGCGCTGAAAATGGCCGGTTATAGATACCGGCCAGATGGGTCAGGCTTTGTCCCTGAGTAGCAGAGGCTTGAGGTAGTGTCCTGTGTAGGATTGCTTCATCTCGGAGACTTGCTCAGGCGTGCCCACCGCGATGATCTGTCCGCCCTTGGAGCCGCCTTCAGGTCCGAGGTCTACCAGCCAGTCAGCGGTCTTGATGACATCCAGGTTGTGCTCGATCACCACCACGGTGTTTCCGTGGTCACGCAGACGATGCAGAACGTCCAGCAGTTGCTGAATGTCCGCAAAGTGCAGGCCAGTGGTCGGCTCGTCGAGGATGTACAGGGTCTTGCCGGTATCGCGCTTGGAAAGCTCCCGGGACAATTTGACCCGCTGTGCTTCGCCGCCGGACAAGGTTGTCGCTGACTGCCCAAGCTTGATGTACGACAAGCCCACATCCATCAGCGTTTGCAGCTTGCGTGCCAGGGCCGGTACGGCATCAAAGAACACACGCGCTTCTTCGATGGTCATTTCCAGCACTTCGTGGATGTTTTTGCTCTTGTATTTGATCTCCAGGGTCTCGCGATTATAGCGCTTGCTTTTGCAAACGTCGCACGGCACGTAGATATCCGGGAGGAAGTGCATTTCCACTTTGATCAGGCCATCGCCCTGGCAAGCCTCGCAACGGCCGCCCTTGACGTTGAACGAAAACCGCCCTGGGCCATAACCACGGGAGCGTGATTCCGGGACGCCTGCAAACAGCTCGCGAATGGGCGTGAACAGCCCGGTGTAGGTCGCAGGATTGGAGCGCGGGGTGCGGCCGATCGGGCTTTGGTCGATGTCCACGACTTTATCGAGGTGTTGCAAGCCGTTGATGCTGTCGTGGGTCGCGGCTTCCAGCGTGGTGGCGCCATTGAGTGCTGTGGCGCTGAGCGGGAACAGTGTGTTGTTGATCAGCGTGGATTTGCCCGAGCCGGACACACCCGTGACGCAGGTCAGCAGGCCGATGGGGATCTCCAGGTCCACGTTGCGCAGGTTGTTGCCCCGCGCACCCTTGAGCGACAGCGACAGCTTCTTGTTGCGAGGTGTGCGCTTGGCCGGAACCTCGATCTTGACCCGACCGGAAAGGTACTTGCCGGTGAGTGAGTCCGGGTGGGCCATCACCTCAGCCGGTGTACCTTCGGCGACGATGTGGCCGCCATGCACGCCCGCACCCGGGCCGATATCGACCACGTAGTCGGCGAGGCGAATAGCATCTTCGTCGTGCTCGACCACGATCACGGTGTTGCCGATATCACGCAAGTGCTTGAGCGTGCCGAGCAAACGATCATTGTCCCGTTGATGCAGGCCGATGGACGGCTCGTCGAGGATGTACATCACCCCCACAAGGCCTGCGCCAATCTGGCTTGCGAGGCGAATGCGCTGGGCCTCGCCACCGGACAACGTGTCAGCGCTGCGATCCAGCGTCAGATAATCAAGCCCGACGTTGACCAGAAACTGCAGGCGCTCGCGGATTTCCTTGAGGATCTTGTCGGCGATTTCCCCGCGGCGGCCAGTCAGTTTCAGCACACCGAAATAATCGGTGGCATCGCCAATCGGCATGTTGGTCACTGCCGGCAAGGTTTTTTCGCCCACCCAGACATGACGCGCCTCGCGACGCAGTCGGGTGCCACGGCAATCCGGGCAAGGTTGAGTACCGAGAAACTTGGCCAGCTCCTCGCGAACCGTCGCAGATTCCGTTTCACGGTACCGACGCTCGAGGTTTGGCACGATACCTTCGAACGGGTGGGCGCGTTTGACGATGTCGCCACGGTCGTTCAAGTAACGGAAGTCCACGCTTTGCGAGCCGCTGCCATTGAGCAGGACTTTCTGCTGATCGGCGGGCAGCTCTTTAAAGGGTACTTCCAGGCTGAAGCCATAATGTTTGGCCAGGGAGCCCAGCATCTGGAAATAGTAGACATTGCGCCGGTCCCAACCGCGTATCGCGCCCTCGGCCAGGGTCAGTTCGCCATTGACCAGGCGCTTGATGTCGAAGAACTGCTTCACGCCCAGGCCGTCGCACGTCGGGCATGCGCCAGCCGGGTTGTTGAAGGAGAACAGCTTGGGCTCCAGCTCGCTGATCGCGTGGCCGCAGATGGGGCATGCAAAGCGCGCCGAGAAGATCATCTCTTCACCCGGCTCGTCGTCCATCGGGGCGACCCGCGCGATGCCATCCGCCAGCTTCAGCGCGGTCTCGAAAGACTCGGCCAGCCGCTGCTGAAGGTCGGGGCGCACTTTGAAGCGGTCGACGACCACATCAATGGAGTGCTTCTTCTGTTTGTCCAGCTTGGGCAGCTCATCAAGCTCGCACAGGCGGCCGTCGACCCTGGCCCGCACAAAACCCTGGGCGCGCAATTCCTCGAAAACCGAAAGGTGCTCGCCTTTACGTTCACGCACTACGGGCGCCAGCAGCATCAACTTGCTGCCTTCCGGTTGTGCCATGACCAGGTCAACCATCTGGCTGACGGTCTGCGCCTCCAGCGGAATGTCGTGGTCCGGGCAACGCGGTTGGCCGACGCGTGCATACAGCAGACGCAGGTAATCGTAGATCTCGGTGATCGTCCCCACTGTCGAGCGCGGGTTGTGAGAAGTCGATTTTTGCTCGATGGAAATCGCAGGCGACAAGCCTTCGATGGTGTCGACGTCCGGTTTTTCCATCATCGAGAGGAATTGACGGGCGTAGGCAGAAAGGGATTCGACATAGCGCCGCTGCCCTTCGGCATAGAGCGTGTCGAAGGCCAGCGACGATTTGCCAGAGCCGGAAAGCCCGGTGATCACGATCAGTTTGTCGCGTGGCAGGGTGAGGTCAATATTTTTCAGGTTGTGGGTTCGAGCCCCACGAATCAGGATCTTGTCCAAAGCGGCCTCGCTTGGCGGGCGTCGAAAACATAGGAGTATACGGTCAAACACTGGATGGATGCACACTATCGAGGTCGAACATGAAGACCTTGTCATCTATAGCGCGTCATAGCGTCGCGATATACCCCGTCAATCGATGGGACTGGTAGAATCGCCGCCGGTTCACATGAGGTTTTTCCATGCACGATCCCCACAGCGAACGAATGAGTAGCGGCGAGACCCGCGCAGCCGGTGGTCTGGCCCTGGTGTTTGCGTTTCGTATGCTTGGCATGTTCATGGTGTTGCCGGTTCTGGCGACCTACGGCATGGACATGGCGGGCGCCAGCCCCGCGCTCATCGGGTTGGCCATCGGCGCGTATGGCCTGACCCAGGCGGTGCTGCAAATTCCATTCGGTATTCTTTCCGACCGGATCGGACGACGGCCAGTGATTTATTTCGGGCTGATTATCTTCGCGCTGGGCAGCGTGCTGGCAGCCAATGCCGACTCGATCTGGGGCATTATCGCCGGTCGCATCCTGCAGGGCGCGGGGGCGATCTCTGCGGCGGTGATGGCCTTGTTGTCGGACCTCACACGCGAACAACATCGCACCAAGGCCATGGCCATGATCGGCATGACCATTGGTCTGTCGTTTGCGGTGGCGATGGTGGTCGGCCCGCTGCTGACCCGTGCGTTCGGGCTGTCGGGACTGTTTTTGGCGACTGGCGCCATGGCATTGGTAGGGATTGCCATCATTGCGTTCGTTGTCCCGAAAACCACCGTTACGCTGGCGCATCGGGAGTCCGGTGTGGCGCGTCAGGCTATAGGCCCGACATTGCGCCATCCAGACTTGCTGCGTCTGGATTTAGGTATCTTCGTGTTGCACGCGATGCTGATGTCAAGCTTCGTTGCCCTGCCTCTGGCACTGGTCACAAAAGCCGGCTTGCCCAAGGAACAGCACTGGTGGGTGTACCTGACGGCGCTGCTGATCTCATTTTTCGCAATGATTCCGTTCATTATTTATGGTGAGAAAAAGCGTCAGATGAAACGTGTGCTCATTGGCGCCGTGGGCGTGCTGATGTTCACTGAGCTATTCTTCTGGGCGTATGGCGATACCTTACGAGCGTTGCTGATCGGTACAGTGGTATTCTTCATCGCGTTCAACCTGCTGGAAGCCTCACTGCCGTCACTGATCAGCAAGGTTTCACCGGCTGGCGGAAAAGGCACGGCAATGGGGGTTTATTCCACTAGCCAGTTTCTTGGTTCGGCCGCAGGTGGGATACTCGGCGGCTGGTTGTTCCAGCATGGCGGGCTCGACGTGGTTTTCCTCGGCAGTGCTGCCATGGCTGCGATCTGGCTTGCGGTTGCATTTACCATGCGTGAACCGCCTTACGTGACGAGCCTTCGCTTGCCGTTGTCGCCGCAGGCGCAGCGTGATGCAGGCCTGGCAACGCGGTTGAAGGCTGTAAAAGGTGTAACGGATGCAGTGGTGGTTGCTGAAGAGGCGGCCATCTATATCAAATTAGACACAGAACTATTGGATCGCGCGTCTCTGGAACGAATGGTCAATCCATCGACCGAAACGTGCGAAGCCTAGGAGAACGTTATGGCCCGTGGGGTTAACAAAGTCATATTGGTCGGCACTTGCGGCCAGGATCCCGAAGTTCGCTACTTGCCTAACGGTAACGCCGTGACCAACCTGAGTCTGGCGACCAGCGAACAATGGACCGATAAACAAACCGGTCAGAAGGTCGAAAAGACTGAATGGCACCGCGTTTCGATGTTCGGCAAAGTCGCCGAAATCGCCGGCGAGTACCTGCGCAAGGGCTCCCAGGTTTACATCGAAGGCAAGCTGCAAACCCGCGAGTGGGAAAAAGACGGCATCAAGCGCTACACCACTGAAATCGTCGTCGACATGCAAGGCACCATGCAGCTGTTGGGTGGCCGTCCTCAAGGCGACGGCGCTCCACAGGGTCAAGGTGGCGGGGGTTATCAGCAGAACGCCGCTCCGCGTCCTCAGCAATCGCGCCCACAGCAATCCGCACCACAAGCCCAGCCGCAGCGCGAATCCCGCCCGGCTCCGCAACAAGCGCCGCAGCCGGCTGCGGACTTCGACAGCTTTGATGATGATATTCCGTTCTGACCTGCCCAAGGTCGAGTTGCAAGCTGATCGGGGTCTTCAGACGCTGAAACGCCTTGCTCGCTGATCTTTGAAAGTCAGATAAAAACCCTCTTTGCTGAAAAGCCAGGAGGGTTTTTTTTCGTCAGGCGTAAGGCTGGCCTACGGTTTGTTTCGCTGTCACAGGCTGCAACGACCAAGGCCGAAATAATAATGGGGCAGCTGGAGATATAAGCCGCGAAGGGATTAATCATAAATGATCTTCTGATAAACAGGCGTTTGCTTGGCGCTGTGTTTGATGCGGCGCACTGAGCTGCCGGTGATGAGCTGGCCGCCGAGAAGCAGATTGCCGCGAGGCGATTGCGGTTCGAAAAGCTGCTGCCTTAATACCCTGATCGCTTCTGCGCCTAACTCATCGCGAGGCACGTGAAGTGTCGTGAGCGGTACATCATTGATGTCCGCCAGGTTGAATCCGTCCATGCTCATCACTGAAACGTCCTGAGGAACCCTCAAGCCCGCATTCTGAAGCGCTTTAACTGCCCCGGCTGCCATAAAGTCACCGCCGGCCAGGATGGCGGTCGGTCGGTCGTCAGGTGCGCAACCTGCCAGGAAGTCTGTCACCCGCGCTTCAGATTCGGCACTGCCGAAGCCTTCGGCAATTATCTGATGTTTCGCTTCGACAAACTCGAGATTCTGCTCCTTCCATGCGTCACGAATGCCACGCATTCGAAGGTCCATCGTGTACCGCCTGAGGCACTGGAGTGTCAGTACATTTCGGTGGCCCATCTGAAACAGATAGTTAGTCGAGAAATGACCGATTAAATAGTGGTCGGGCGAGATCGAGGGCAGGCGCATGCTGCGATCAATGCAGTTGATCAGCACCGTTGGCTTGCTGAGATCGGCGGCAAGTTGGTGTATGTGCGGATCATCGATACCAATCAGGATCGCGGCATCGGTGTCCTTCTGATTCATCTTTTCCAGAAACAATAATGCGTCGCTATCGATCTCTTCGAGTTCACAGTAGCGGACTCGAACATCATGCTGCGCGACTGCCTGCGTAATGCCCTGGATTACTTTGTAGTAGAAGATATCGGAGCGGACGTTGAAGGCACGCGAGGGGGCGAAGAGGGTCAGCCCGTTGAGCAGGAAACGACCATTGGCGAGGTCTTCCATCACGCCATGCTGGCGTGCCGCAGCCAACACTTTTTGTCTCGTGGCCGGACGGGTATTGGATTTGCCAGCAAGCACCCGCGATACCGTCGCGATGGACAGCCCCGTCTGGGCGGCGATTTCAGCAATGCGTAATTTCCCCACCGCGGCTTATCCATTGAGACAATTTATGTAAAAGCTTTCATAGCAGAAAAAGGCCACTGAACCTAGCGTTCCTTGGCATTTGCCAAGCCATGTTCGTCAGGAATGTAAATCTATACATCTTTGCCTCTGTACGTACCCTGAGCAGGTGCCATAGCGTTGAGCCTCAAATAAAAACAAAACGCCGGAAAATCCGGTACAGGCGAAGAATTGATGACTATCGATATCGATATCGAACGCAATGCTCGACTTTCGGCCAAGCGAAAATTCATCCCGCACCTGCGTTGGTGGATGCTTTCTCTGTTTCTGCTTGGCGTCACCGTTAACTATATAACCCGCAATTCATTGGGCATCCTGGCGCCGGAACTCAAAACCACGTTCAACATGTCAACGGAACAGTACTCGTGGGTGGTGGCTTCTTTTCAACTGGCTTATACAATTTTCCAGCCCATCTGCGGATGGCTGATCGATGCTATCGGACTCAAACTCGGTTTTCTGGTATGCGCCGTCATATGGTCGGTGATGTGCCTTCTTCATGCCGGGGCCGCGAGTTGGGTGCATCTGGCAATTCTGCGGTTTTTCATGGGGGCATCGGAAGCTGCGGCTACCCCTGCGAATGCCAAGGCGATAGGGGACTGGTTTCCCAAAAAAGAACGACCTGTCGCGGCGGGCTGGGCAGGGGTCGGGTTTTCCTTGGGTGCCATGCTCGCCCCTCCCATTATTTATCTGGCGCATGTCTCTCTGGGCTGGCAGGGCGCATTTCTGATTTCAGGGGTGATCGGCCTGATATGGGCCGCCGTCTGGGGATGGCTCTATCACGCGCCTACTATTCACCCTCGCTTATCGCCCAGTGAGTTGGAGCATATTCAGCAAGACGGCGAAAAAACCGGCCAGCAAATGCCATTTTTTAAAGCGTTGAAAAAGATTGGCCGGGACAAACGTTTTTACGGTATCGCGCTTCCCGCCTTCATGGCAGAACCGGCATGGGCCGTCATGAGTTTTTGGGTGCCCTTGTACCTGGCCAACGAAAGAGGAATGGACCTTAAACAAATCGTATTGTTTGCTTGGGTTCCGTTTCTGGCGGCGGACCTGGGCAGTATTGCAAGCGGTTACCTGTCACGCGCTTATCATCGGTTTTTCAAATGCACACGGGTGAACTCAATCGTCGCCAGTTCAATCACGGGCGCGTTTCTGATGTTTTCGTTAGCCGTGATGACTCAGGTTAAAGACCCCTATGTTGCCATTGCGCTTATTTCAGTCGGAGGTTTTGGCCACCAGATTATTTCTTGCATGTTGAGCGCTCTGGTAGTCGAGACCTTTGATCGAGATGAGTTGGCGACGGTTAACGGGATGCGGGGCTCATGCGCCTGGATTGCCAGCTTTATTTTCTCGCTGATCATTGGTGTCAGCGTGGACAAAATCGGATTCAACCCATTGTTCATTGCAATGGGGCTCTTTGATTTCATAGGTGCTTTTTTCATGATTTTGTTTATCGCAGACAGAGCGACCAAACCTAAAGCGGTGCGTACACGATGAAATCACTTAAAGTCTGGAAGTTACAGGCCCAGGAAGAGGGGTACATCGAACTCCTGGTCGAGGGCCGACATCTCTTCAGGATCTATATCCTTGAAGACGGTTTAGCACGTGTTTTGCTGATGCGCGCAGGCACGTTGGCGCTGGATCGGACCTGGAGTATTGAGCCCCGGGAAGACGTCGCCTGGGAGGGCCGGTCTCGCGAGTCTGTAGCGGATTTTTCGTTGCCCCAATACCGGGTCGAAGAGTTTCAGGACCGACTGGTGCTCACGACCGAAAAGCTGCGTGTCACGGTGAATCATCCGCTGTGGTTACAGTGGGAATACCATGATGGCCAGACCTGGAGGCCCTTGGTCTCGGACCGGCCTACCGGTGCCTATTCGCTCAATGCTCAGGGGAATGGCGTAGAACATTATCAGCTTCGCGCGCCGGAGCATCGCTACTACGGGCTCGGCGAAAAAACCGGCGATTTGAATCGCACCGGCAGGCGTTTTGAAATGCGTAATCTGGACGCAATGGGCTATGACGCTGCGAGCACCGACCCGCTTTACAAGCACATTCCCTTTGTCATCACGCATCAGGAGCACGCGAGTTTCGGGATGTTCTATGACAACCTGAACACCAGCCTGTTTGATCTGGGCAACGAACTTGATAATTATCATCGGCCCTATCGGCGGTATAAAGCGGATGCCGGGGACCTCGACTACTGGGTGCTGGCAGGCCCTCGCATACTGGATGTAACGAAGTCTTTCGTTCGCCTGACCGGGCGCACCGTGTTTCTACCTAAATGGAGCCTGGGCTACAGCGGCTCAACCATGCATTACACCGATGCCGAAAATGCTCAGGAGCAGTTGCTGGAGTTTCTTGAACTCTGCCGTCAGCACGATATTCCCTGTGACTCTTTTCAACTGTCATCCGGTTATACGTCCATTGGCGACAAACGCTATGTGTTCAACTGGAACCATGAAAAAGTCCCGGACCCAAAGGCGCTGGCTCAGGCATACCGTGAGGCTGGGGTCAGGCTGATCGCCAATATCAAGCCTTGTCTCCTGCAGGACCATCCGCGGTACGCCGAGGTGGCCGAGCAACGATTGTTTATTACCGACTCGGAAGGTGATGTGCCAGAGCGGTCGGTCTTCTGGGACGATGAGGGCTCCCATCTGGATTTCACCAACCCGGACGCCGTGAGCTGGTGGCAGTCAAATGTCACGTCACAGCTTTTGGAGCTGGGCATTGATTGCACATGGAACGATAACAATGAATTCGAAGTGTGGGACGGTGAGGCGCGCTGCCAGGGATTCGGGCGCGAGATAGCAATCAAACATATTCGCCCTGTCATGGCATTGCTGATGATGAGAGCCTCTTTAGAGGCGCAACAGCGGTTTGCACCATCAGAGCGTCCCTACCTCATCTCACGCTCCGGTTGTGCCGGCATGCAGCGCTATGTTCAGACCTGGAGCGGTGATAACCGCACCCACTGGAAAACGATCCGCTACAACACCCGCATGGGCCTGGGCATGAGTCTGTCGGGGTTATACAACGTGGGACACGATGTGGGCGGGTTCTCCGGTAATAAACCGGATCCCGAGCTGTTTGTTCGCTGGGTGCAGAATGGTGTGATGCACCCGCGCTTCACCATTCACTCCTGGAACGACGATGGCACCGTTAATGAGCCGTGGATGCATCCAACGGTCACCGATGCGGTGCGTGACGCCATTCGGCTCAGATACAGATTGATGCCATATTTCTATACGTTGCTGTGGCAAGCGAGTAACGAGGATGAGCCCATTTTGCGGCCTACGTTTCTTGACCACGAGCACGACCTTCAAACGTTCGAAGAAAACGACGAGTTTCTTCTGGGCCGAGAAATCCTGGTGGCCAGCGTGGTAGAGGAAGGCGCACGCAAGCGCGAGGTGTGGCTACCCCTGAACGCGACGGGATGGTGCGACTGGCACACAGGTGACTGGTTTGAAGGCGGCCAATACGTTTCTCTGGATGCACCTCTGGAACGTTTGCCATTGTTGGTGCGAGGGGGCGCTGCGATACCGACCGGTGAATGCCACAAACTCAATGACCCTTCTCTTGATCGGCATCGTGAACTTGTGATTTTTCCTGCGCCTTCAGGGTCGGCCAGCGGCGTGCTATTTGAAGATGACGGGATCAGTCATGAGTGGAAAAGCGGAAATAGCCTTGAAATTCGATGGAAGATTGAATATGGCTTAGACTTTATTGATGTGAAGCTCTTTAAATCAGGGCGTTTTTGTCCTGCATGGGAGCAACTTGAAGTGTCCTTGAAGGTAACGGATGCAAGAGCCTTGAGAATCAATGGCCATAGCCGCCGCACTTTAAAACTCACCGAAATCCCGGATCATCAACTTCATTGACTCCCAGCGAGGCCCGCGACTCCACCGTCACGGGCCCTTTTTACACTTCGCTGATCTGGCTCACGCTGGTTATTTGTCCGTTCCAGACCATCTCGTAATGAGCCGTCTGGATAATGGATGAGACGGGGCGTGGTTTCATCAGCGCCCAGCAGAGTTGGCCGGGGGCGCGGACCGAGCGATAGCGTAAGCCGTTACTCCCTGTGTTGCGGACTTCCCGCCCCAGACGTCGGGCGTGTGTATAGTCGTCCGGGTCGTAAATGGGGTCCGTCATGGGAAGGTGGGAGGCGTCGAGCATCCCGGCGTCGTTGAACGCGCAGGACAGCCCACGGAACACAAATCGCTCGTAGCTCAGGCTTTCTACTTTCGACCAGTATTCGTTCTGGTGGTACTGCACCTCAGCCAGGGCGGTATCCAGTGTGTCGGCCAGATACAGTACCCCATAACGGCCATCACTGAATCGAGACCCGCTCGGGTTGATATGGGTAAAAGGCGCGGTGGCGTAGGAGCAGCCCGTGATGCCGAACGGGATGTCGGCCAAGGGAATCAACTCCAGACGCCCTGCTTCATTCAACAGCCTAGGGTTCGTGAGGGCCTGGATTTGATACAGCGCTTCAAATTCTTCCGCATCGGCGACATCGTCGAATAACGCGATAGGCGGAAACTTTGAATTGACCAGTCGATAGGCCTGCAATTGCTCGCCAGTCAGTGCTTTCAGCGGGTCAGGTTTCACCAGAGCCCACCGCGTAGCGCGTCAATGCGCCGGAAGGTTTCGTACAGGGAAATCATATCGCCCTGAGCCATGATCTCCAGCGGTGAGCGACCGTTGAAAAACTCGTTATGGTTCGCCATGGAGGCAAAGCCGTAGACGTTATCCGGGTTGTCGAACACCAGCCGCAGGGCGGCATGAATGTTGAGGACCAGGCTGATACGATGCATTTGATCCGCGTCCAGGCTCACCGCCCAGGCAGAGTCGTGCTGGTTGGCCCGCACATACGTGCTGCGCGAAATTCGCAGAATGCGGCACGTTTGCTCACCCGAAGCCTGCCATTTCTCAAGAATGGCCACGGCGGCACGCAAACCTGCAGCGCACTGCGCTTTAGTGAATGCCTGGGGTTGAAGGGCTACCGACATTGATATTGACCTCATTTGTATCTGTAGGCGCATTCTATATCAAATATAGTCTACAGATTCAAGTTCCGCCAGCGATCGTTGGACCGAGACTTGCCCACGAAGAACGATAACGGGGCGAGTCTGGCTCACCGAAGTGCCTGATTCGCGGGCAAGCCTCGCTCCAACGGGTATTTCACTCTTTGAACGCAGTTATCACTGGCCTCTTCGCGGATGAAATACGGTCCACGGTAGGAGCGAGGCTTGCCCGCGAAGGATTCAGGTCAGACGCAAGAGGTGTAGCGGATGTGCCGGCCCTTTCGCGGGCAAGCCTCCAATGGACCGAATGGCGACAGTGCTTACAAGCCCAATTCCGAAAGCCCCGGGTGATCATCCGGGCGTCTGCCCAGCGGCCAATGGAATTTGCGCTCTGACGCTTTGATGGGCATGTCGTTGATGCACGCAAAACGGTTGGCCATCAAACCGTCTTCGGTGAACTCCCAGTTCTCATTGCCGTAGGAGCGGAACCAGTTGCCCGAATCATCGTGCCATTCATAGGCATAACGCACGGCGATGCGGTTATCGGTGAAGGCCCACAGCTCCTTGATCAGCCGATAATCCAGCTCCTTGTTCCATTTGCGCGTGAGGAAATTCTTGGCTTCTTCGCGATTGGTCGCAAATTCCGTGCGATTGCGCCACTGGGTGTCCAGGGTATACGCCAGCGCTACTTTCTCCGGGTCGCGGCTGTTCCATCCGTCTTCCGCGAGGCGGACCTTCTGGATGGCCGATTCACGTGTGAACGGCGGCAGAGGAGGGCGTGTTTCGGTATGGGATGACATGACGAAGCCTCTAAATAATGGGCGGCTGTGGGATGTGAAGGTCATCGACTGGGGCGATCAAGCCACCTGATCCGTTTCGGGCACGGCGCGCTCGCGTTCCTTTGGACCTGGCAATGTCGGGCTCAGCGTGATCGGGATCGACTTGGCGGCCGGGACTTTACTGCGTTCGGCGTAGTGCCAAAGCGGCACCAGCGGGTTGCACTCCGGATAATAGGCCGCGCTGCAACCTTCGGGAATGTCATAAGCGATGATTTGCATGGGCCCGACCTGTCGTGTTGTTTCGGTCTCGACTGCGGTGGTCAGCAACACCCATTCGCCCGGCGCAAAACCCAGGCGCACGATGTCGTTACGGTTCATGAAAATTACCGTGCGAGTGCCGCTGATTCCCCGGAACCGGTCCTCATAGCCATAGATCGTGGTGTTGAACTGGTCGTTGCTGCGGATCGTCATCAGTTGCAAGACATCGCGCCGCTGTGGCGGCAACTCAACATCGTCGTCTTCACTGAGCCGGGTCGGGGTGATGAATTGGGCACGCTGGCTTTCGGTTTTCCACTCCCGTTGCGACGTCGGCAAGGGACGATGGAAGCCACCGGGTTCCCACATGCGTGTGTTCATGTCATGGAAAATCTCCGGGTAGACCTGGCCGATGGCGTCGCGGATTTTGGCGTAATCGCAGCGCCACGCTTCCCAGTCAATCCGCTCGACACCAGACAGCGTCGCCTGTGCCAACCCGGCAATAATTGCCGTTTCGGCGCGAAGGTGCTCGCTGACCGGTTCGCTCTGGCCTTTCCAGCCGCGAATACAGCCTGTGCTGTCTTCGGTGCTGTAGCTTTGCTCCTGACCGTTTTGTCGGTCGAGTTCAATACGGCCCAGACAGGGCAGCAGCCAGGTGTTTTTCGCGGTGACCAGATGAGTGCGGTTCAGCTTGGTGGCGATCTGTACGCTCAGTTGCAGCTTTTTCCAGGCAGGTTCCATTCGCGACGTATCGGGGATCGCTCGCAGGAAGTTGCCGCCCAGCCCGATAAAGCCTTGCAGGCTGCCATCGAGAATGCCTTCGCAGGTCTCGACCGTCGCGCGGCCTTTTTTCTCCGGGACCTTGAAGCCGTACAGCGCCTGAATTTTATCCACCGGGACTTTGGTCGGGTCTTCGGTGATGCCCACGGTGCGCTGGCCTTGTACGTTGGAATGACCGCGCACCGGGCAGATTCCCGCGCCAGGCTTGCCGATGTTGCCCCGCAGCAACAACAGATTGACCAGCATCTGCACGTTTTCAACGCCATGGCGATGTTGGGTCATGCCCATGCCGTAGACGATCATCACGCGTTCGCTGCGTGCGTAGACCGTCGCCGCCGCTTCCATGGCGCTGCGGCTCAAGCCTGAACGCCGCTCCAGCGTTTCCCACGCTGTTGCCCGGGTCATGGCCACGAAACTGGCGAAGCCTTGGGTGTGTTCGGCGATGAACGCCAGATCGATGATCGGCGGATCGCCTTTGACCAGCGCGGCCATGTCCATCTCGAACAACGCTTTGGCGATGCCGGTGATGGCGGCCGTATCGCCCCCAATCGCAACCTGATGGTACTGCGTGCTGACTATGGTGGAATCCGGGCCGAGCATTTCCCTGGGCGATTGCGGATTGACGAAGCGCTCCAGGCCCCGCTCGCGGATTGGATTGAAGGTGATGATAGGCACGTTGCGTTGACGTGCCTCTTGCAGCGGGTGCAGCATGCGCGGGCTGTTGCTGCCAACGTTCTGGCCGAAGAAAAAGATGCAGTCGGTGTGCGCGAAATCATCAAGCGTCACGGTGCCGACCGGCACGCCGATGCTTTCCTGCAAGCCCACTGAAGTGCTTTCATGGCACATGTTCGAACTGTCGGGCAGGTTGTTGGTGCCATAGGCGCGGGCGAACAGTTGGTACATGAACGAGGTTTCCAGGGACGCACGGCCTGATGCATAAAACGCGACGCTGTCCGGCTCGATTGCCCGCAGTTGCACGGCGATGTCCCGATAGGCTTCCTCCCAGCTGGTTTCGCGGTAATGATCGGTGTGCGGGTCATAGCGCAGCGGATGGGTCAGGCGGCCGTGTTGCTCAAGGTCGTAGTCCGGCCATTGCAGCAGCTCGGTGACTGAATGTCGGGCGAAAAACGCCGGGCTGGTCTTGCGTGAGGTCAGTTCCCAGGCAGTGGCCTTGGCGCCGTTTTCGCAGAACTCCAGATGATGGGGTTTGCCAGGCTTGGCCCAGGCGCAACTGACGCAGGCAAAACCGCCCGGTTTGTTTTGCTTGAACAGCGCGACCGGGCCTTTGGTCATCGCTTGTTCGCGCCAGAGAATCTGCATCACGGACTTGGCCGAACCCCAGCCACCGGCAGCAGAGGTGTAGGGTCGGTAATGGGCTTTGGGGTGAATGAGCATCGAAACGTATCCTCCGGACTGCCAGTGAGTCAGTCATATCCAGCTGTGACGCAGCGGTTTGGACAAAGGTTCGGTGCGGCTTTACCAGCGGCTCATCGGTTCAAAGTGATGGCCAAAAACGAACTTGCCGGGTAAAAACGGATCAGTTCTAGCGGCATTGATCAACACAGGAGCGAACAGCGCTTTGCCGAATCTCAGGTCCATCATCATGCTCTGCGTTGTGTTGTGCGCGGGCAGCTTCAATCTGCAGGCCGCCGACGCAACTGCAACTGCACCTACGGCCGCCGCAGTCACCGCCACGGCCACAGGTGCGGCCCCTGCCACGATCGAACCCGCCGCGCCGGAAATCCTGGTTCAGGGAGGCTTGTTAGGCGCTATCAGTTCAGGCATCGATGATGTTCAGGACCAGCTTGATCTTGACGGTCATTTGCTCGACTCCTGGCGTCTGCGGGCCGATCGCGCCGCGAATGAATTGGGGAATCTGGTCACCAAACCGTCCTCACGCTCGCAGTGGGGGGTGGCCGGGGATTTCCTGACGCTGTCGGTGGTGTGGATCGGTGCCTTTGCGATCCTCACGACATTGGGCGGCTTTCTCGCCATTCGCCTTAACCGACGGCCCTTCCTCTCGGTCCGTCAGCGCAGTCAAGCCTTGCTCAGCTATGTTCTGCCGTACACGCTGCCGGCCATTGTCTGTCTGCCGCTGACCCTTTATGTCAGCCATTTCCTGGACGCCTCCGTGGGGCGAGCGCTGGCGCTTTGTCTGACGTATTCCACCAGCAGCGGCATCGTTTCCACCTCGGTGCTGCTGTGCGTGATCGTTATGTTCAATGCCGGCCACAAGCGTGCTGCGGTGCGTATGATTCGGCGCTACAGCCCGCAGCCGTTGTTTATTGTCGGCTTCCTGGCCGCGTTGAGTGATGCGCTGACCAGCCCGCAGATCGGCCGCCAGTTGGGTAACAATGTCGCCACCAGCGTCGCGGTGTTCACGGGGCTGGTGGCGTCAGTGGTGTTTTGCATGCTGATCATCAAGGTCCGGCGTCCCATTGCGCACTTGATTCGCAATCGCCCCTTGCGCAGCCGTTTGAATCAGCCAGCGCTGCAAGAGTCGCTCAAGGTGTTTTCCAATCTGTGGTACCTGCCGATTCTGCTGATGATCCTGGTGTCGGCGATCAACTTGATCGGCGCCGGCGAAGACAGCCAGAAAGCCTTGCGCTGTGCATTGTTCACGACCGTGTTGCTGATCGCCACGGTGTTTCTCAGTACGGTTTTCCAGCACCTGTTCAAACCTGCGGCGCGGCCGGAACGAAGCGGGCATGTCTATAAAGAGCGGCTGCTCGGTTTGCTGCACGCCTTGGCGCGCATCGTACTGGCGATCAGCTTCATCGAAATACTGGGTCGGATCTGGGGTTTTTCGCTGTTCGAGTTTGCCCAGCGCAACAGCGTGGGGCGCGTCATCAGTGATTCCCTGAGTAGCATCGGCCTGATTTTTCTGGTGACCTGGCTGCTTTGGGTGGTGCTGGACACGGCTATTCAGGGGGCGTTGAACACCCCGCTCAATCAGCGTTCTTCCCGGCAGCCAAGCACCCGCATCAAAACCATCCTGCCGCTGCTGCGCAATGCCATAAAAATCGTCCTGGTGGTGATTTGCGCAATCACGACCATGGCCAATCTGGGTATCAACGTCGCACCGCTGCTGGCCGGTGCCGGGGTCGTCGGCCTGGCCATCGGTTTTGGTTCGCAGCAGTTGGTTCAGGACGTGATTACCGGGTTGTTCATCATCATCGAGGACACCTTTTCCGTCGGTGACTGGGTCGTGCTGTCCACCGGGCATTCCGGCACCGTTGAAAGCCTGACCATCCGCACCGTGCGTTTGCGCGACGGCAAGGGCTTTGTGCATTCGGTGCCGTTCGGTCAGATCAAGGCCGTTACCAACCAGTCACGCCAGTTCGCCTATGCGTTCTTCTCCGTGCAGTTCACCTATGACACCGACATCGACAGCGCGCTGTCCTTGATCCGCGAAACCGGGCAGTCGATCACGGACGACGTGTTGCTCAAAAGCAACCTGCAAGGTCCGCTGGAGGTGTTTGGCGTGGACCACATGGATCTGAATGGCGTCGTGTTGACCGCGCAGTTCCGCACGGTCTCGGGCGGGCAGTATGCCGTGGGCAGGGCATTCAACGAGCGCTTGAAAAAGCTTGTGGATAAGGCCCCTGATGTCCGTTTCGCCCAGACTTATCCTCAGCCCGTGGTCAGTCCGTATGCAGGTGCCGGACCGCAATTGGCTATTGAAGGTGACGGTCAGCCAGCGCCGGCCAAGCCTAATGTGGTGAATCGGGATGGGTCGGAGAGTCCTGCGGTGTAGCCCTGCTCGGCTCCATTGGGCGAGGCTCGCCCGCGAAGAGGTCGGTACATTCGCAGCCGCTAATGACCCGATGCATCGCCTTCGCGGGCAAGCGCTTGACTGATAAGGAAAGCCACAACGAATGACTGCTGTCTAGATTGTCGTGGGACCGGCTTTAGCCGGGAAGGCTGCATCCTTGACGCAACAAATGCAGCGAACATACCGGCCTCTTCCCGGCTAAAGCCGGTCCCACGGAGTTGAGAGGTCCGTAGACACCTATTACTCGCTGAAGACGCCTTCGCGGCAAACCTCGCTCCAACAGAGCCCTGGGATGTGTTGGCGAAACCCCTAACGCAACAATCGCTCCCGAAGCTGCGCCAGTGCTTCGCCCTCCAGCTCCAGCCAATACACCGGTTTGCCCGCAATGATCGCGGCGGCGGGGATGCCGTCGCGGTAAACCAGGCGACTGCCCACCAATGCGGGCACTTTCTGTCCGGGCAGCAAGGTGCCCGCCAGATTCAAGGGGTCCACACCGCTCAAGCTGATCAGACTGCCATCCAGCGGGCGCTTGCGGATTTCCCGCAGGACGGGAATTGCTTCGGGCAACGCAAACTGCTCGCCCGCTAACCCGCTGACAAAACGCCCGCCGCGTATTTCCCCGCGTGCTTCCAGACGATGAAAGGTGCGCAGCAGTTCACGCCAGCTCGGCAGCCAATCGGCTTCACGCTCCAGCAAACGCCAGAACACCACGCCGTAACGGCGCAGCAACGTCATCGCAATGTGCTCCAGCGTCGCGGGGTCAGTGGCTTGTGGGCGTTTGTTCTCGGCCACGATGGTCTCCGCTGGCGCGCGTCTGATCAACGCCCACCGTCCCGCGTCGTCCATACCGCCTATAAACGCCCCCCGGTTGCGCCGGCTGGTATGGGCCGACCGCTTGCTGGCGGGTGTGATAAGGGCGCGTAAACCGGCGTAGCTGTCGGCATTGACCAGCCCGGCGGCGACCAATTCCTGCAAGGCGATTTCCAGCTCGGCGCGCAGCAGGTGCGCTTCGGTCACCAGTTCGTCGAAAAACAGGGCTCCCTGACTGGCCAGCGCGGCATGCACTTTCTGCGCTTTGAGCGACAGGTCTGTCACGGCCGATGGCTCGGTCAGCCCGCTCCACAGGTTCACCTGATTGCGCGGCAACAGCACAATCGGTGTGCTGCGCAGCGCTGCCGCTCCGGTTTTGCTGCGCGGGGCGATTCGCGTCCAGACCACTTTGCCGGAGCGACAGATTTCATCCAGCCAGCCGGGCGAAAAATCCTTGAGTCGTGCGGGCAGCAAATCACTGTCCCACGCGCCTGCAGCGGCACTGAAACCTTCGAGCTGAGCAATGATGTGCGGCAGCGCGGCCTGGCCCTGGCTGCGAGTGGCGGTGGACAAATGCTGCCAATCGAACAGAAAGCGCATGAAGTCCTGCAACGAAACCGGTTCGATTTCCCGGCGCAGACGTTTGACGGTGTAGCGATGGATGCGCGCCAGCAAGTGCCGCTCGCACCATTGATCGTCGGTGGCGCCGGGGCTGAAGCGCCCGCGCAACACATAACCTTCGCTTTCAAGGCGCGCCAACGCCTGAGCCACGCTGCTGGCGCTCAACGCCAGGGGCGCAGCAATCTCGGTCACCGGCAATGGCCCGAACCCGCTCAGGCGCGCCCGAATGACTTCGACAATCGCTTCATCGCGTTCCCATTCTTGATCAAAGCCGGGCAGGGCCTCCAATGGCGGGTGCATTTCACTCTGTGGATAAACAGCGCGCAGGCACGTCAAACGTTCCAGCGGCACCCAAAGCGCGTGGTCGGCGCTGACCTGCAGCCGGGTGACACGGCCGGAGCGCGCCAGTTTTTCCAGCCACTCCAGCCATGACGGTCGCGCCTGGGCTTCTGCATGGCCGACGCAACTGAGGCTCATCAACGCTTCGTGCATCTCGTCGATGGTCTGCGGCTGCGGCCAGGCTTCTTCGCCAACAGCCGAGATGGCTTCAGCGTCCAGCGCGCCCAGATCATCCGAGGTCTGCGGATCGCTCCAGCGGCGGTTTAGGACCGCTTGCGTGCGGCGCTCTTCCAGCGGTGCGTCGTCGAGGAATGCATAAGGCCGCGCATTGAGAATCTCCGCAGCAAGCGGCGAGGGCGCCGGCAAGTCCCGGGCAATCAGGCGAATGTCGCCACGCTCCATGCGCCGCAACAATGCCAGCCAGCCTTCGGCGTCCATGGCTTCGTGCAGGCAATCATCGAGGGTCTGCTCAATCAGCGGATGATCAGGGACTTCCCGTTCGCCCACCAGATTTTCCAGGCAAGCGATCTGGTCTGGAAAAACCGTAGCGATCAAGTCCTCGCTTTTCATGCGTTGCAGTTGCGGGGCCACTTTGCGCCCGCCGGAGTAGCGCGGCAACGCCAGCGCGGTGCCCGCATTCCAGCGCCAGCGCACGCCAAACAGCGGCGCGTCCAGCACCGCCTGTATCAGCAAGTGTTCGGCGCTGTTGGCGTGCAAATACTTCCAGACTTCGTCCAGTTCAAAGCTGTGACTGGTGGACAGTGACAGCACGATGGCATCTTCGCTGGCTGCCGCTTGCAGCTCGAAATTGAACGTGCGGCAAAAGCGCTTGCGCAGCGCCAGGCCCCAGGCGCGATTGATGCGGCTGCCAAACGGCGTATGAATAATCAGCTGGGTGCCGCCGGATTCATCGAAGAAACGCTCCATGATCAGCGTGTCTTGAGAGGGCAGTGCGCCTAACACCGAGCGGGTGCGCGCCAGGTAATCCACCAGTTGTTCGGCGCTGGGCAGATTCAGCCCAAGGGTATCTATGAGCCAGTCGATGCAGGGCTGCAAGTCCCCCGGATGAGCGCCGAGGCGTGCGTCGATCTCCCCTTGCAGGCGCGCAACGGCCAATGACAGTTCAGCACTGCGCCCCGGCGCTTCCCCGAGCCAGAATGGAATGGTCGGCGGCTGGCCCTGGGCGTCTTCCACGCGCACACGGCCACTTTCAACGCGCAGGATGCGATACGAGGTGTTACCCAGCTGGAAGACATCTCCGGCGATGCTTTCCACCGCGAAGTCTTCGTTCACCGTGCCGATATTCAACGCCTGGGGTTCAAGGATCACGCTGTAGTCGGCGTTGTCCGGAATCGTGCCGCCGCTGGTCACGGCCGTCAGTTTGCTGCCGCGTCGGCCGCGTAAGGTCCGGGTCAGCGCATCGCGGTGGATATAAGCGCTGCGCACGCCCTGCCGACCGGTGTAGCCCTCGGCCAGCATGCTCAGGAGTGCCTGATAATGGTCGGCGTCCAGCGCTGCATAAGGTGAAGCCTGACGAAACAGGTCCAGCAGCGCTTGTTCCTGCCATTCCTGGCAGCTGACTTCGGCAACGATTTGCTGGGCCATCACATCCAGCGGCGCCTGGGGGATGTGCAGGATGTCCAGCTCGCCTCGACGCACGCAGTCCAGCAACGCGGCGCATTCGATCAGATCGTCTCTGGACGTGGCAAATAAACGACCTTTCGGCGTGCCGCCCACGTGGTGCCCGGAACGGCCGACTCGCTGTAAAAACGCCGAGATGGAGCGCGGCGACGCAATCTGGCAGACCAGATCCACATCGCCGATATCAATCCCCAGCTCCAGCGAAGCGGTGGCGATCAGCACTTGCAGATCGCCGCGCTTGAGGCGTTGTTCGGCATCCAGACGCTGTTCCTTGGCCAGGCTGCCGTGGTGGGCGGCCACCGCTTCTTTGCCGAGACGTTCGCTCAGATGCCGGGCCATGCGTTCGGCCATGCGCCGGGTGTTTACAAAGATCAGCGTGGTGCGATGCTCCCGAGCCAGCGCCGCCAGGCGGTCGTACACCAGTTCCCAGACGTCGTTGGCCATGACCGGGCCCAGCGCCACGGGCGGCACTTCAATGCCCAAATCCCGTGGGCGGGCGTGGCCGATATCGACGATGGCACAGGGTCGTGTGACCGGGTCGGCCCCCACCAGAAAGCGCGAGACCCGCTCGATGGGTTTTTGGGTGGCGGACAACCCGATGCGCAATAAAGGGCGGCTGCACAAGCCTTGCAGCCGTTCAAGGCTCAACGCCAGATGGCTGCCGCGCTTGCTGGCGGCGATGGCGTGAATCTCATCGACGATCACCGTTTGTGTGCTGGCGAGCATCGTGCGGCCCGAATCCGAACCGAGTAAGACATAGAGTGATTCCGGCGTGGTCACCAGCACGTGCGGCGCCTTTTTGCGCATGCTGGCGCGGTCTTTCTGCGGCGTATCCCCGGTGCGCACGGCGGTGGTGATACGCAAGGGCGGCAGGCCTATTCGCGCCAGTTGTCCGGTGATGCCTGCGAGCGGGTTTTGCAGGTTGATCTGAATGTCGTTGGACAACGCCTTGAGCGGCGACACGTAGACCACAAAGGTCTGCTCCGGCAGCTCGCCGCCATTTTCCAGGCCCTGATGCACCAGATCGTCGAGCACTGCAAGAAACGCCGTCAGGGTTTTGCCTGAACCGGTGGGCGCCGCGATCAGCGTCGAGCGTCGCGCCTTGATCAACGGCCACGCCTGGGCCTGAGCGGGCGTGACCGCCGGGAATGTATGGCAAAACCAGGCACTCACCGCCGGATGAAAACCATCGAGCGCCGGGTCGGGCATAGGGGGAAGATTCATGGGCAATTAATGAGGGGGCGGGCGGGGAGTTGCAAGGGCCTTTGATCGTATGCCGGTTTATTCAGCCCCGTGATTCCGGAAATGCCTGGAGCTCACGAGCCGCGATTCTCAGCCCATCCCCAAAATCGCTGCCTCGCAGGGCTCGTGAGCTCCTACAAAAATCCGGTGTGCGAAAACGGCAGGCAATTGATAACCGCCTCCTGTAGGAGCTCACGAGCAGCGCGAGGCAGCGATTATTGATGTTCACGACCCCAAATCGCCTCGCCGGGCTCGTGAACGCGTATTTTCCGCAGGAGCGAGCTTGCTCGCGATCCGATAATCAAGCCGCTAACGCGCTGACTGACCGGACGTTATCGCGAGCGAGCTCGCTCCTACAGTTCAACCGCGAGGCAGTGATGGCGTCGGGCGGCGTCAGGAATATCGTCCTACAACAGAAACGCCTCAATCCGACAGATTCACCCTCAAAAATCCGACTTCAAAGCCACTTCATATAGGGCACAATCCTGCAGCCCGCGTAACTGTTGGGTGCCAGCCTCCAACGTGATATGTTTGCAGGCGTTTTACACAAAATATTTCAACGACTTTTATCCGAGCCTGCTGACTCTATGCGAATGCGCCTTATGCTGTTGGGCGGCGGGAATGCCCTCGGGCAGGCGCTGATTCGTCTGGGTGCCGAGGAAGACATTGGTTTCCTCGCGCCGCGTCCGCCGCAAGACGGCTGGGATGCAGCGAGCCTGACGCAACTGCTCGATGACACCCGTCCCGATGCCTTGATCAACCTTGCGTACTATTTCGACTGGTTCCAGGCCGAAACGGTAAGCGAGTCCCGTCTAGCCAGTCAGGAGCGCTCTGTGGAGCGCCTCGCCCAACTGTGCCAGCACCACAACATTGTCCTATTTCAGCCTTCAAGCTATCGGGTCTTCGATGGCTCGCGGGCAACGGCCTACAGCGAAAAAGACGAGCCAGTGCCTTTGGGCCTGCGCGGTCAGGCGCTGTGGCGTATTGAGCAAAGCGTGCGCGCCACCTGTCCGCAACATGTGCTGCTGCGTTTTGGCTGGTTGCTCGACGACAGCGCCGATGGCGTGCTGGGCCGTTTCCTGACCCGGGCCGAATCGCCCCAGGAGTTGCTGCTGGCCGATGACCGTCGTGGCAACCCGACGCCCGTCGACGACGCCGCGCGGGTGATTATCGCCGTGCTCAAGCAACTCGATTGCGAGGCACCCTTGTGGGGTACTTACCACTACGCCGGACACGAGGCGACGACGCCGCTGGCGTTGGGGCAAGCGATTCTTACTGAAGCCCGCCCACTGCATCCGCTGGCCATTGAATCGCCCACCGCCCAGGCCCACGCCGCACGACCGGACGCCGCCGAAGAGCCGCAACATGGCGTGCTGGCCTGCAAGAAAATCCTCCACACTTTTGGTATCAAGCCGCGCGCATGGCGTGCTGGCCTGCCAAGCCTACTGGATCGCTACTACCGACATGTTTGATGCTCCTGTCTTAATCACTGGCGGTGCCGGTTTCATCGGCTCGCACCTGACCGATGCGCTGCTCGCCAAAGGCTTCGCCGTTCGCATTCTTGATGACCTTTCCACCGGCAAGCGAAGCAACCTGCCGTTGAACAATGCGCGTGTGGAGTTGATCGAAGGGGATGTCGCTGACGCCGCCCTGGTGGCTCGTGTTGCTCAAGGGTGTCAGGGTGTTGTGCATCTGGCGGCCGTTGCTTCGGTGCAAGCCTCCGTGGAAGACCCGGTTCGCACGCACCAAAGCAATTTCATCGGCACGCTCAACGTATGCGAAGCCATGCGTCAGGCGGGTATCAAGCGCGTGGTCTTTGCTTCCAGCGCGGCGGTTTACGGCAACAATGGCGAAGGCGAGCCCATCAGTGAAGACACGCCCAAGTCACCGCTGACGCCTTACGCATCGGACAAGCTTTCCAGTGAGCACTATCTGGATTTCTACCGCCGCCAGCACGGCCTTGAACCGGTGATTTTTCGTTTCTTCAACATCTTCGGCCCGCGTCAGGATCCATCATCGCCTTACTCCGGCGTGATCAGTATTTTCGCTGAGCGCGCCGATAAGGGATTGCCGATTGCCATCTTTGGCGATGGCGAACAGACCCGGGATTTTTTCTATGTGGGCGATGTGGTCAAGCTGCTGACCCAAGCGCTGGAAATACCTGATCCTCAGGAAGGCGCCATCAACGTTGGCCTGAACCAGACAACATCGCTCAATCAGCTACTCGGCGCGTTGTCCGACGTACTGGGTCGGTTGCCTGAAATTACCTACAAAGAAGCCCGCTCGGGTGACATCAAGCATTCGCGCGCCAACAATCAGCGGCTCCTGTCGCGTTTCACCCTGGATGAGCCGACGCCGTTGACGGTCGGGCTGGCAAGGTTGCTGGGGCGCTGACTCTCGGCGCCTTTAAATCACAGGCATAAAAAAAGCACCGGCGAAGGTGCTTTTTTCGTTTCTGTGTCCCTTTCGGGTATCAGAACTTGTAACCAACACCTGCCATGTAGACCCATGGATCGATGTCGACGCTGACTTTGGTCTTGCCAACGCTCAGGGCAGACGGGCCGTCTACAGTGGCTTCGGTGTCGATGTCGACGTACCAGATCGAGGCGTTGAGCATGACCCTGTCGGTCAGCATGTAGTCCATACCGAGTTGAGCGGCCAGGCCGACGGAATCCTTGAGCTTGAGGTTGCTGAACCCTTCGCTTTTACGTGTGCCTGTCAGGTCAGTATCGAAGAACGTGGTGTAGTTGATACCGACACCGGCGTACGGCTGGAACTTCGATGTCGGCTCCATTGGGTAGTACTGCAGAGACAGGGTCGGAGGCAGTTGTTTGACGTCTGCCAGCTTGCCGTCCAGGCTCGCGCCCAGGCCCTTGACCGAAACGGTGTGGCTGAATGGCGACGCCGCCAGCAGCTCGATACCCACGTGCGAGGTCAACATGTAGGCGAAGGTCAGGCCCAGTTGATTATCGCCATCAACGGTCGCTTTGGTGCCCGATACCTTGGCGCCATCGAGTTTCAGCTCACCGCTGTCTTCGTTAGGCTCCACGTGCGCAACGCCGGCACGGACGATGAAGTCGCCTGCTTCGTGAGCCTGGGCTACGAGTGGCGAAGTGAGGGCGAGCGCAAAGAGGGAAGCGCTGAGCAAGGTCTTGTTCATGGGGGGCTCCAAAGGCGGTTCAAGTTGTCTGTGTACGATGTTACGTCGCGTCTGATACGCGGCTTTGACACAGCTCAATGAAAACGCGATGAAGCCCTTGCGGTTCAGGAATCCGGCAACTCATAGACCAGAATCTGGTCTGCTTCCATTTGATAACCCGCATCCGCCAGTTCACTGTTGGACGGCTTGACCTGCATGGGGCCTTCGATCCAGTACGGTTGATAAAGCTCGTCGACCTTCACGCCCAGCTCGCTGGTGACGTGCACGATCTGGTTGGAGGGCGGCGGCGGCACATGAATACAGGCGCCGAAGTACGGGACCAGCAGGAACTCGGTCACGCGGCCTTCCTCGCTGACTTCCAGCGGCACGATATAGCCCGGCAGGCGCACCCGTTGTCCATCGAGCGCTTTGACCACTGGCGCGTGGGGCGCTATTTGATGTGCAGCGGGCGCGGACTCCACCGACAGGGCATCGGAGAGCCTGGACAAATCATGGATCGGTGCCGTTACCGGAGCGATTTTCGGCGCATCCGGCGGGATCATTTCTTCCCAGGTCAGCACTCGAACGTCGGCTGCCCACAGCGGCGTCGCAACCGAAAGCAAAAGCGCGAGCAGCAGGCTGCGCATACACAATGTCCTCATAAACGGATCGACAAACCATCGGCCAACGACTGCCGATAGGCGCGCCATGCGGGCACCGTGCCCATCAATAACGCGGCGGCCAGAATACCGCCGAGCAGCGTCCATTCATATTCACTTGGCAGCGAGAGCGGAAGAAACAGCCCATAGTTTGATTGCACATAGCCTTGGGCGGCGGCGATGCCGACGTACAGCAACACCACGCCGCTCACCACGCCCGCCAGCGCCAGGGCGAACGCTTCCAGCACCAGCAGGCTTGCGATGTGCCAGGGACGAGCACCCACCGAGCGCAGGATCGCCATTTCCCGCCGACGTTCGTTGAGGCTGGTGAGGATGGCGGTCAGCATGCCGATCAATCCGGTCAGCACCACGAACAGCGAAATGACGAACAACGCTTTTTCGGCGGTGCCCATCAAGCTCCACAGTTCCTGCAACGCTACGCCGGGCAGGATCGCCAGCATCGGCTCGCCGCGATACTCATTGATCTCGCGCTGCACGCTGAAGGTAGCGATCTTGCTGTTGAGCCCAAGCAGAAACGCGGTAATCGCCTGAGGCTTGAGGTCCATGTTGCGGGCTTGATCGGCGGTGATTTTTTCGGCGCCGTGAGCGGGCACGCCGTTGTGCCAATCGATGTGAATCGCCTCCATGCCGCCCAGGCTGATGTGCAGCGTGCGGTCCACCGGCGTACCGGTACGCTTGAGAATGCCGACCACGGTAAACGGCTTGTCGTCGTGCTTGACCAGGCTGATCGCCGCGACGCCGTGGGCCAGGACCAGCTTGTCGCCCAGCTTGTATTTCAGCGCGTCGGCCACTTCGGCACCGAGCACCACTTCGAATGGATCGGTTGCAAAGGCGCGACCCTGAGCCAGTTCCAGATGCTGCTGGCGACCAAACTGGTAGTGCTCGAAATAACTTTCGTTGGTGCCCATCACTCGATAGCCGCGATGGGAGTCACCCAGGGAAATCGGGATCGCCCACTTCACCTGTTTGCTCTGGGCAAAGTGCTCGAAGCTGTCCCAGCGGATGTTATTGGTGGCGTTACCAATGCGGAACACCGAGTAGAGCAGCAGGTTGACCGACCCGGAGCGTGCGCCGACGATCAGGTCCGTGCCGCTGATGGTGCTGGCAAAACTGGCGCGGGCTTCGGTGCGCACTCGCTCGACAGCCAATAACAGGCACACTGACAGGGCAATGGCGAACGCCGTGAGAAAGGCGGTGAAACGACGGTTAGCCAGACTGGCCATGGCTAGGCGAAACAGATACATCTCAGACCTCTGCGGCGACGGCGGCGCGATTGAGTTCGGACAACGACAGCGCGCGGTCGAACAGCGGCGCAAGGCTTTGATCATGGCTGACGAACAACAGGCTGGCGCCTGCTTCGCGGCATTCGGCAAATAACAGCTTGATGAACGCTTCCCGTGCGTCGGCGTCCAGGGCTGAAGTGGGCTCGTCAGCGATCACCAGTTCTGGCTGGCCGATCAAGGCCCGGGCTGCGGCCACTCGTTGCTGTTGGCCGATGGACAAGGAATCCGCGCGACGCTCGAGCATTTCCGGGTCTTTAAGGCCCAGATGGGCGAGCAAGGTGACACCGGCTTTTTCCACGCTGCCGTGACGTTGAATCGCCCGTTGCGCCCGGACTTTGGAGAAGTGGCACGGCAGCTCGACGTTCTCCCGCACGGACAGAAACGGCAACAGATTGAACTGCTGGAAGATGTAGCCCGTGTGATCGACCCGGAAGCGGTCCCGGGCGCTGGCAGACAGCTGCGTCAGTTCCTGGCCCAGCAGGCGAATGCTGCCGCGATTGGGTGTCTGCACGCCGCCGAGCAGACCGAGCAGGGTGGTCTTGCCGCTGCCGCTGGGGCCTTTGAGGAACAGCGTTTCCCCAGCCTCCAGGCGGAATGCCGGAATGTCCAGCAACTGCGCATGCCCCGGCCAGGTAAAACCGAGGTCGGACAATTCAATAAGTGCGTGGGTCATAGCCTGCTTGATGGCCTTGTGCGTGGCATGGGCGGTAAAGACAAACGACCGGGCAAGCCCGGTCGGTTTGGAACCATAGCGCAATCAGAACTTCAGTTTCGGATTGCTTGGACGCACTTCCGCGCCTGACTGGCCTTTTGGCGAAATCAGCTGCACCTGAAGTTTCTGGGTGGCCGGGAATGACTTGAAGATCTGTGACAGGTCGAGGGTTTTCAGCACGGCTGGCACCTTGCAGTTGAAGGCGTAGTGACCGTGAATTTCGCTGTGTTCGTCGTGCTCATCGGCCTTCGCGTCGTCATGGTCGTGGTCATCAGCGTCAGGCTTGTCGCCGAACAACGGGCTTTCCAGTTTCAACGACGTCACCGAACACTGCGCTGCTTCCGGCATGCTGAACAGAGCGTTGGGCTTGAGCAACACCTCGCGGGCGGCGACGACCTTGGCTTTGTCTTCATCGCTGGTGGCCTGGTGTTCGAAGCCGACGATGTTCATGGCCGGGCTGTCCAGTTCGAACTCCAGTGTCTGGCCCTCCAATGCCACGTCCAGGCGACCCACGCCATGCTCATGTGCGCCGAGGCTGCCATGTTCGTGATCGTGGTCATGCTCTTCCGCCGCGTGAGCGAGGGCGAGTGGCAGCAGGGCGAACGGCAGGGCAAGAAGCAGACGGCGCATAAACGGTCTCCGGGACACATTTGGATAAAATCGTTATGTGATCTTATAACAATTATGCGTCCGAGTAACCCCGCTGAAATGCGCCTTGTCCGCGAACGCGTTAGGCCAGACGCGAGATGTGTATTGGATGTGCCGACTTTTTCGCGGGCAAGCCTCGCTCCAACGGGTATTTCCATCTTTGAACGCGGTTGTCACGGTCTCTTCGTAAATGAAATACGGTCCACCTGTAGGAGCGAGGCTTGCCCGCGAACGCGGCAGGTCAGACGCAAGAGGTGTATCGGATGTACCGGCCCTTTCGCGGGCGAGCCTCGCTCCAACGGGTATTTCCATCTTTGAACGCGGTTGTCACGGTCTCTTCGTAAATGAAATACGGTCCATCTGTAGGAGCGAGGCTTGCCCGCGAAGGCGTCAGGTCAGACGCAAGAGGTGTATCGGATGTACCGGCCTTTTCGCGGGCAAGCCTCGCTCCAACGGGTATTTCCATCTTTGAACGCGGTTGTCACGGGTCTCTTCGCGAATGAATCCGCTCCCACAATGAAATACGGTCCATCTGTAGGAGCGAGGCTTGCCCGCGAACGCGTCAGGTCAGACGCAAGAGGTGTATCGGATGTACCAGCCTTTTCGCGGGCAAGCCTCGCTCCAACGGGTATTCCAATCTTTGAACGCGGTTGTCACGGGTCTCTTCGTAAATGAAATACGGTTCACCTGTAGGAGCGAATTCATTCGCGAAGGCGGTGGCTCAAATGCGAGCATGTCCCCCAGCAGAAAAAACGAGGAAACCCACATGTTGCGCATTCGAGGAACGGTCGGCGATTGGCCGGTGGATTTGACGCTGGAGCTGGACGAAGGTGACTGGGCGCAATTGGGTGCGCAGCTCAAGGCCGTCAAGCCCGAAGCGGCCGTGGCCGACAGCAAACCGGTCAGTCAGGACGATGCACTTTGGCAAGTCGCTCAGGACTTGCTTCGCAAGGCGGGGCAGATGAGTGGGCCGCAGTTGCTGCATCAACTGGAAGGCCTGACCGGCAGCACAGCGGCGGGCAAGCGTCTGTTAGTGCGCTTGCGCCACAGTGCGCAGGTTAAGGTCGAGAGCGGCCAGGACGCGCCGCTCTATAGCTGGAAGGACTAGTACAGGGCGGCAAACAACTTGCGACGGTACGCGGTGACCAGTGGGTGATCGTTGCCCAGCAGGTCGAACACTTGCAGCAGGGTTTTGTGTGGCAAGCCGTCGGCGTAGTTACGGTTGCGGATGAACAGCTTGAGCAGGCCTTCCAGCGCGGCTTCGTATTGCTGGCGCGCCAGTTGCTGAATCGCCAGTTGATGCACGGCTTCATCGTCCTGCGGGTTTTGCGCGACCCGGGCCTTGAGCTCGGCGGCATCGGGGAAGGCTTTGGCTTCAGCCAGGAACGTCAGTTGCGCACGCGCGCCGGCCAGTTCCGCTTTGTGGTCGTCGCTCTTGACGGCATCCAGCACTGTCCGGGCTTCGCCCAGCTCACCGCGCTCAGCCAGGCAGCGTGCGTAGAGAATCAGCGCTGCGGCATTGGTGTTGTCTTCGGTCAGTAATTGCTGGAGCGCCGCTTCGGCTTCAGCGAAATGACTTTCAGCGAACATCTCCTGAGCTTGCTTGAGCGGGTCGGCAGCCACAGGCGCGGGCATGACCACGTGCTGATCAAGAATCTTGCGAATTTCCGACTCAGGCTGTGCACCGGTGAAGCCATCGATGGGCTGGCCGTCCTTGAACAACACCACGGTGGGCAGGCTGCGGATGCCGAAGCGGGCGACGATGTCCTGCTCGGCGTCGCAATCGACCTTGGCCAACAGCAGTTCGCCCTGATATTCCTCGGTGATTTTGGCCAGCAGGGGCATCAGCACCTTGCAGGGCGCACACCACTCGGCCCAGAAATCCACCAGCACGGGTTGGTCGAATGACTTGTCGATGACCAGTTGCTGAAAGGTCTCAGCGGTGGCGTCGAAGATGTAGGAGGTTTCCTGGTTCATTGCGAGTCTCGGGAATCTGAATGCCGCCAACTATAAAGGGCGCGGGGGTTTGCGCAAAGCCTGAACGAGAACCGTCTCAGCGCTGTGCGTGATACAGGCTCACCTGCCGAAATTCATGAGGCTCGGCCAGGTCAGGCAATGTGTGCGCTTCAAGGATGCCCAGGCGCTCATAGGCCGGGTGCTGAAAGTCCCTGACGCGGGAGTCCGCCACCAAGGCTTGCTGCCCACGACTCAGGAACTGATCAAGCAGCGGCAGGTTGGCCCGGTCATAGAGAACATCAGCGACGAGAATCAGATCGAAACGATCGGCTTCGCTGAAAAAATCCGTTGAATAACTCAACTGCACGTCATTGAGTTCAGCATTTGCCTGGCAGGCGTCAAGGGCCAGTGGATCAAGATCGCAGGCCACCACTTCCCGCGCACCTGCCTTGAGCGCTGCGATCGCCGCAACACCCGAGCCCGCTCCGAAATCCAGTACGGTCTTCCCGGCAACCCAGTCTGGATGCTCCGCCAGAAAACGGGCCAGTGCCAGGCCGCTGGCCCAGCAAAAACCCCAGTAAGGCGGTTCGTCGAGGATGCGCCGGGTTTCTTCGGGGCTGAAGGCGCGGTCCATGTTTTCGGCGTCTATCAGCCACAGCTTCAGGGCTGTTTCAGGGAGTGGCGTGGCAACCAGGCGGGCATCGCCGAGCAGTTCGCTCAGCGACCGCTGCAGGTGAAACGGTGGGATCATGGCGCGGGTTCGAATTGCAGCGCTCCCAGCGCCTGAGTGGTGGGCTGCTGGATCTGTACGGACGGCAGGTGCAGGATCAATTGCCCGGATTTGCTCGCCCGGCCACGCAATTCAACCCGCGCCCCGACGGGAAAAGCCTCGGGGTTGAAGCGCAGTTGAAACGGCAGGGATTGATTGTTGCCGGCCAGTTTGGTGCTGGTCAGCAGTTTTTGCGGGCGACCCTGAGCGTCGATCACCAGCAGGGCCAATTCCACTTCGGCACCGGCCGGCACGCCCAGCAACTGGCCGCTCAGCTCGCGCTGAAAGGGTTGCAGTGGCCCCGGGCCGTCGGGCGCTTTAGTCGTCGGCGCGGTTACGGCTTTGGTAGGGGAAGGTTTGGCGGCATCGTTGCTGCTGCACGCAGCGAGCAGCCCGACGAGGCCGAGCAGGATAAACGGTCGTAGCGTCATGAACAGCTCCAACAAATACTTATACGAAGGACGGCCATGGGAACCGTTCATTCATCGCTGACGGGAGGTAAAAAGCTTCACGCTGTGGGGAGTATTACTCAACCGCTCGTGCGCTGCGCGTCTATATACCGTAAAGGCCAAGACTTGTCTTGCCTGCGGGATGCGCTACCATGGCCGCCCTTCCTATTTTTGTTGCCTGCGCCCATGCACTGTCCCTTCTGCGGTGCCAATGACACCAAAGTCATCGACTCACGCCTCGTTGCCGAAGGCGAACAGGTACGTCGCCGTCGCGAATGCCTGGCCTGTGGTGAGCGATTCACCACCTTCGAAACCGCCGAACTGGTGCTGCCGCGTCTGATCAAGCAAGACGGCAGTCGTCAGCCTTTCGATGAAGAAAAACTGCGCGCCGGTATGCAGCGTGCCCTTGAAAAGCGCCCGGTCAGTGTCGAACGGCTCGAAGCCGCGCTGGCCCACATCAAGCACAAGCTGCGGGCGACGGGTGAGCGCGAGGTCAAATCCCTGGTGGTGGGTGAACTGGTCATGAGCGAGCTGCAAAAGCTCGACGAAGTGGCCTATATCCGCTTCGCATCGGTCTACAAGCGCTTTCAGGACCTCAACGAGTTTCGGGAAGAGATTGATCGTCTGGCGCGTGAGCCGGTTCAAGAGTGAGTGCGCCGTTGACTGAGCAAACCGCGCTGGACGTCCATTACATGGCGCGTGCGCTGGAACTGGCGCGCAAGGGTATTTATTCCACGCATCCCAACCCCCGGGTCGGCTGCGTCATCGTGCGTGATGGGCAGATTGTTGGCGAAGGCTGGCATGCACGGGCGGGCGAACCCCACGCCGAAGTCCACGCACTGCTGCATGCCGGCGACAAGGCCAAAGGCGCCACTGCATACGTCACCCTCGAACCTTGCAGCCATCACGGTCGTACACCGCCGTGTGCCGACGCGCTGGTCAATGCCGGTGTCGCGCGGGTGGTGGCGGCCATGCAGGACCCCAATCCCGACGTGGCCGGTCGCGGCCTGTTGCGGTTGATGGGGGCGGGCATTGCGGTGCAGTGCGGTGTGCTGGAAAGCGAAGCCCGAGCCCTGAATAAAGGCTTCTTGAAGCGCATGGAAAAAGGCCTGCCTTACGTGCGGGTCAAAATGGCCATGAGCCTGGACGGTCGCACGGCCATGGCCAGCGGCGAGAGCCAGTGGATCACCGGGCCGCAGGCACGCTCGGCCGTTCAGCGTCTGCGTGCGCAGTCGAGTGTGGTGCTCACCGGGGCGGACACCGTCCTGGCGGACAATGCCCGGTTGACCGTGCGCCCCGACGAACTGGGCCTCAATGCCGAGTTGACCGCGCTGGCAATGACGCGTCCGCCGTTGCGTGTCCTGGTCGATGGTCGCTTGCGGGTGCCGTTGAGTGCGCCGTTCTTTCAGGCCGATCATGCGCTGGTTGCCACATGCGCAGCGGCGTCGGCCCGAGAGCGCTATCACGATGAAGGCCATGACATGCTGGCCCTGGCGGGCGCGGGGGGGCATGTGGATCTGCGCAAATTAATGGTCGAGCTGGCGGCGCGGGGCACCAACGACGTGTTGATCGAAGCCGGACCGCGTCTGGCGGGGGCGTTCACGCGCCTGGGGCTGGTTGACGAATTTCAGATTTTCATCGCGGGCAAGTTTCTCGGCTCTTCGGCCCGCCCGTTGCTCGACCTGCCATTGGCGCAGATGAGTGAAGCGCTGGAGCTGAACATCCTGGAAATGCGTGCCGTTGGCAATGACTGGCGAGTCATTGCGATACCAACGCCGCTGGCGGGCGTATAATTTCGGCCTTTCGCTCAGCGCGCAGGCTTTGGTCTTCTGGAGGACCCCATGTTTACCGGCATCATCGAATCCATCGGCAGCATCCGCGCCATGACCCCTAAAGGCGGCGATGTCCGCGTTTATGTGGAAACCGGCAAGCTCGATCTGGGCGACGTCAAGCTGGGCGACAGCATCGCGGTCAACGGCGTTTGCCTGACTGCGGTAGAACTGCCGGGCGACGGCTTCTGGGCTGACGTGAGCCGCGAAACCCTCGACGTGACAGCAATGGTCGATCTCAAACCCGGCAGCCGCGTCAACCTGGAAAAAGCCCTGACGCCTACGACCCGCCTGGGCGGTCATCTGGTCAGCGGTCATGTGGACGGCGTTGGCGAGATCCTGTCCCGAGAGGAAAACGCCCGGGCGATTCAGTTCCGCGTTCGTGCGCCACGGGAGCTGGCCAAGTACATCTCCCATAAAGGCTCGATCACGGTCGATGGCACCAGCCTGACCGTGAACGCCGTCGATGGCGCTGAGTTTGAACTGACCATCGTGCCGCATACACTGGCTGAAACCATCATGTCCGACTACCGTGCGGGCCGTAAGGTGAACCTGGAGGTGGACCTGCTGGCGCGCTATCTGGAGCGTCTGTTGATGGGTGACAAGGCCGCCGATTCCTCCAAAGGGCAGGCTGGCACCATCACTGAAAGTTTTCTGGCCGCCAACGGCTACCTCAAATCCTGACTCAAGGGGGTGCCACGTGGCGCTCAACAGTATCGAAGAGCTGGTTGAAGACATTCGCCAGGGCAAAATGGTCATCCTCATGGACGACGAAGATCGCGAGAACGAAGGCGATCTGATCATGGCCGCCGAGTGTGTGAAAGCCGAACACATCAATTTCATGGCCAAGCACGCCCGCGGGTTGATTTGCATGCCCATGACGCGCGAACGCTGCGAAACCCTCAAGCTGCCCTTGATGGCCCCGCGTAACGGTTCCGGTTTCGGCACCAAGTTCACCGTGTCCATCGAAGCCGCCGAAGGCGTGACCACCGGCATTTCCGCTGCAGACCGCGCCCGCACCGTGCAAGCCGCGGCCGCCAAGGACGCCAGGGCAGAAGACATCGTCAGCCCCGGGCACATTTTCCCGTTGATGGCCCAGGCCGGTGGCACGCTGTCCCGCGCCGGGCACACGGAAGCGGCCTGCGATCTGGCGCGCATGGCGGGTTTCGAACCCAGCGGTGTGATCTGCGAAGTGATGAACGACGACGGCACCATGTCCCGTCGCGCCGAACTGGAGACCTTTGCTGCTGAACACAACATCAAGATCGGCACCATCGCCGACCTGATTCACTACCGCATGATCCATGAACGTACCGTTCAGCGGATTGCCGAGCAGCCGATGGACAGCGAACTGGGCCAGTTCAACCTGGTGACCTACCGCGATTCCGTGGAAGGCGACGTGCATCTGGCCCTGACCCTGGGCAAGATTTGCGCCGATGAACCGACGCTGGTCCGGGTCCACAACATGGACCCGCTGCGCGATCTGCTGATGGTCAAGCAGCCCGGCCGCTGGAGCCTGCGCGCCGCTATGTCCGCGGTCTCCAAGGCTGGCAGCGGTGTCGTGCTGCTGCTCGGACACCCGCTGGATGGCGACGTTCTTCTGGCTCATATTCGTGAGACCGCCGAACAGTTGCCGATCAAATCGCCGACCACGTACAGCACGGTCGGTGCCGGTTCGCAGATCCTTCGTGACCTGGGCGTGCGCAAAATGCGCCTGATGAGTTCACCGATGAAGTTCAATGCGATATCCGGTTTCGATCTGGAAGTTGTAGAATACGTGCCCTCCGAATAAATACCGGCAGGGCGTTGGCGGTCGAACCTTCAGGGTTATGCCGCTTTCGCCCTGACAGTGACGATTCGTGGCCTAAAATCCCTCAAAGTCCGCCGCCAAGGCGTGCTTGCTCTTTAAGACGAGACTCACCCGAATGACCCTGAAGACCATCGAAGGTACCTTCATCGCCCCCCAAGGTCGCTACGCCCTTGTGGTAGGCCGTTTCAACAGCTTTGTCGTGGAAAGCCTGGTGAGCGGTGCCGTTGATGCCCTGGTTCGCCATGGCGTGAGCGAAAGCGACATCACCATCATCCGTGCGCCGGGTGCCTTCGAAATTCCACTGGTTGTGCAGAAAGTTGCCCAACTGAGCGAATACTCCGCCATCGTTGCCCTCGGCGCGGTCATTCGCGGTGGTACTCCGCACTTTGAATACGTGGCTGGCGAATGCGTCAAAGGCCTGTCTCAGGTGTCCATGGAATTCGGTATCCCGGTCGCCTTCGGCGTGCTGACCGTTGATTCCATCGAGCAAGCCATCGAGCGTTCCGGCACCAAGGCTGGCAACAAAGGCGCAGAAGCGGCGCTGTCCGCCCTTGAAATGGTTAGCCTGCTGGCGCAGTTGGAGGCCAAGTGATTTCCGACGAAAGCGATCAGTTCAACCCACGCGAAGAAAAATCGCCTGAAGTTGCCAAAAGCAAGAGTGCCAAGCGTCGCGAAGCGCGCCAGATGGCCACTCAGGCCCTGTATCAGTGGCACATGGCAGGTCATTCGCTGAATGAAATCGAGGCGCAGTTCCGCGTCGATAACGATTTCAAGAACGTCGATGGCGCTTATTTCAGCGAGCTGTTGCGCGGCGTGCCGACCAACAAGAGCGAAATCGACGCCGTGCTCGCGCCTTGCCTGGACATCACCATCGAAGAGCTCGACCCGGTTGAGCTGGCGATCCTGCGTCTGTCCACCTACGAGCTGCTCAAGCGCATCGACGTGCCTTACCGCGTTGTGATCAACGAAGGCATCGAGCTGGCCAAAGTGTACGGCTCCACCGACGGCCACAAGTTCGTCAATGGCGTGCTCGACAAGCTGGCTCCGCGTCTGCGCGAAGTCGAAGTCAAGGCGCACAAGCGCTAGGAAGAGCCGTTGGAGCGAGGCTTGCCCGCGAAGAGGCCGGAACATTCAGCCGATATTCCGGAAGGAAGATCGGCTTCGCGGGCAAGCCTCGCTCCAACGTGTCCTGCAGGACGAGACTGAAATGGGCGAGTTCGAACTGATCCGCAATTACTTCGCCGCTGCCCCCTGTGCGCAGGCGGGCGAGGGCGTTGCTCTGGGGATCGGTGACGACTGCGCCTTGCTGACGCTGCCCCCCGGCGCGCAGTTGGCAATCTCCACCGATACCCTGGTGACCGGGGTGCACTTCCCCGATGTGTGTGACCCTTTCCTCCTCGCCCAGCGTGCGCTTGCGGTTTCTGCCAGCGACCTTGCGGCCATGGGGGCCACGCCCGTTGCCTTCACCCTTGCCTTGACCCTGCCTGACGTTGACGCCGACTGGCTGCACGCCTTTGCCCGCGGCCTGAACGTCATGGCGCAAGGCTGTGGGCTACGCTTGGTGGGCGGGGACACGACCCGCGGGCCGTTGAGCCTGACCCTGACGGTTTTTGGCCGGGTGCCCGCCGGGCAGGCCCTGACCCGCCGTGGCGCGCAGCCGGGCGACCTGCTCTGTGTCGGCGGCCCACTGGGCGATGGCGCAGGTGCATTGACGCTGGTGTTGAACGAGCGCGAAGCTCAGGCGTCTACCGCTCAGGCGTTATTGGCACGTTACTGGACACCTCAGCCGCAATTGGCGCTGGGGCAGGCCCTTCGGGGCAAGGCCAGTGCCGCTTTGGACATTTCAGACGGGCTGTTGGCGGACTGCGGGCATATCGCGTTGGCGTCCAAGGTGCGCTTGGTGGTGGAGCGGGAAACACTGCCCATGTCCGGGCATCTGTTGGAACTGCTCGGCTTGCAGGCCGCCCAACAGGCAGCGCTCAGTGGCGGTGATGATTACGTGCTGGCCTTTACCCTGCCGCCCGGTCATCTGGCGGGTTTGCAGGCAGCGGGCTGGCCGGTGCACGTCATTGGCCGTGTCGAGGCGGGTGAGGGCGTTGCGCTGATTGACGCCAATGGGCAGGACATTCCCGTCCTGACTCGCGGCTATCAACATTTTCGGGAGACACGGTGACAGATCATCCTAAGCAGGTCCCGGCGGAAAACGTTCCACCGTCGGTCTGGACCAATCCCTGGCACTTCCTGGCGTTCGGCTTCGGTTCCGGCACGCTGCCCAAGGCGCCGGGAACCTGGGGCTCTATTGTCGCCGTGCCGTTCATTCCGCTGTGGCAGATGCTGCCGGACTGGGGTTACTGGCTGATGCTGGGCATCACCATGCTGTTCGGCTTCTGGCTGTGCGGCAAAGTGGCTGACGATCTGGGCGTGCATGACCATGAAGGCATCGTCTGGGATGAAATGGTCGGCATGTGGATCACGTTGTGGCTGGTGCCCGAAGGGTGGGTCTGGCTGTTGGTGGGGTTTCTGGTGTTCCGCTTCTTCGACATCCTCAAGCCTTGGCCCATCCACTGGATAGACCGGCATGTCAGCGGTGGCGTAGGCATCATGCTCGACGACGTCCTGGCAGGCGTGTTCGCCTGGCTGGCCATGCAGGTTCTGGTCTGGGGCTGGCATTTCATCTGACTGAGCGGGGCGCGTCGCGACCTGCGACGTGCCCGCATCGTCATCATCCAGACGCATCCATCCAGCTTTCCGATCGATATGGCCAGCAATTGAGCCTGAGCGTGGGCGGGAACCTGCTGTTACAATGCCGCCTTGCGAATTTCCAGTCCTCATACTGATCAGGAGCACACGGTGCCCGTCGTATTTGTCGCCGCTTCCAAGCTGCCAACCCCGTTTGCGCAATTCACCATGCATGGCTTTCTTGAATCTGCAACGGGTCGTGAACATCTCGTTTTGAGCCTCGGCGATGTGTCCGATGGCGCCCCGGTCCTTGGCCGGGTGCATTCCGAATGCCTGACCGGCGATGCCTTGTTCAGTCAGCGTTGCGACTGCGGCTCCCAGCTCGAGGCCGCGCTGCGTGCTATTGCTTCCGAAGGGCGCGGCGTCTTGCTCTATCTGCGTCAGGAAGGTCGGGGCATTGGCCTGCTGAACAAAATCCGCGCTTACGAGTTGCAGGACGGCGGCGCCGATACTGTGGAGGCCAATGAACGTCTCGGTTTTGCTGCGGACCAGCGTGACTACGCCATCTGCCTGCCGATGCTGCAGCATTTGGGTGTCGAATCCTTGCGCTTGATGACCAACAACCCGCGCAAGGTCAAAGCCTTGACCGAAATGGGCATCACCGTCGCCGAACGCGTGCCGCTGCACACCGGCCACAATCCGCACAACAAACTGTACCTGGCCACCAAGGCCGGGAAGCTGGGCCACATGATGGGCAATGAGCATCAGGGCGAGGCAGACCGGGCGTGAACCGCAATAACGTGAGACGTCGCCTGGCGCTGGCGTGGTGGGGGCAGTTGCTGTTGACGCTCGGCCCCTTGATTGTGGCCTGTGCGCTGTTTGGCTCCGATGACACCATGTCATTGGTGTTGGCGATGCCGCTGTTCATCGCCGGGTTGCTCTCGATGTTTGTCAGCCTCAAGCCCTTTGGTGCCTACAAACGGGCATTGATCGCCACCGAGGCTGCGCTGGACACCCCTGAAGAATCCGCTGCCTGGGCCCACCTGGGCGCAGTGCGGCGCAAAGCATTTCTCGCGGCAGGACTGCCCGCCTGGATTGCCGCCGCTGCAGTGTTTGTGGGGCTGGAGGCGGTGCCGTTGGTGTTACTGGCGATTTCCAGCGTGGTGTTGTTGTACCTGTATCGGATACCGCGGCAGTTGGGCTGAGGTCACGGTCCGCAGCCTGATGATCGTGGGACCTCCACACCTCGTGGGACCGGCTTTAGCCGGGAAGAAGCCAGGGCGTTCGCTGCATCTGCATCGCCTGAACTACCCCTTCCCGGCTAAAGCCGGTCCCACGGTGTGAACTGCACCCCCAACGATGCTCAACCAATCAACACTAACCGCTCGTTGATCGCCGCTTCGATTCCCGCTTCATCCAGACCACATTCCGCCAGCATTTGCGCGGGCTTGGCGTGCTCGACGTAAGCGTCCGGCAAGCCCAGGTGCAGCACGGACTTGAGGATGTTCTCACGGGCCAGGAATTCGCTGACAGCCGCGCCAGCGCCGCCCATCACGGCGTTTTCTTCGAGGGTCACCAACAGTTCGTGATTGGCGGCAGCATCGCGGATCAAGGCTTCATCAATCGGCTTGACGAAGCGCATGTCGATGACCGTGGCATCAAGCTTTTCGGCCACTTTCAAGGCGTCGGCCAGCTGCACGCCAAACACCAGGATAGCGACGCCCTGGCCGTTACGACGCACCACGCCTTTGCCGATCTCGATGGGCGCAAGGCTGCTGTCGATCATTGCGTTCGGGCCGGTGCCACGCGGATAACGCACCGCCGCCGGGCCTTCATGCAGGTAGCCGGTGCTGAGCATCATGCGCAGTTCGTTTTCATCGCTCGGCGCCATCACCACCATGCCGGGGATGCAACGCAGGTAAGACAAGTCGAAGCTGCCCGCGTGGGTCGGGCCGTCTTCGCCCACCAGACCGGCGCGGTCGATGGCGAACAGCACGTCGAGGTTCTGCACGGCCACGTCATGAATCAGCTGATCGTAGCCGCGCTGCAAAAACGTTGAGTAAATCGCCACGACCGGCTTGGAGCCTTCGCAGGCCATGCCCGCCGCCAGCGTGACGGCGTGCTGTTCTGCGATGGCGACGTCGAAGTAACGCTCCGGGAAGCGTTCGCTGAACGCCACCAGATCCGAGCCTTCTTTCATCGCCGGCGTGATGCCGACCAGCCGCGAATCGGCTTGGGCCATGTCGCAGATCCACTGGCCGAAAACGCCGGAATACTTCGGGCCGCTGACCTTTTTCGGCGCGGCAATCGGCGCGTTCAAGGGTTCGAGCTTGGTGATGGCGTGGTAGCCGATCGGATCGGCTTCGGCAGGTGCGAAGCCTTTGCCTTTCTTGGTCACCACGTGCAGGAATTGCGGGCCCTTGAGGTCACGCATGTTGCGCAGCGTGGCGATCAGGGTCGGCAGGTCGTGGCCATCGATAGGGCCGATGTAGTTCCAGCCCAGCTCTTCGAACAAGGTGCCGGGGACCAGCATGCCTTTGGCGTATTCTTCCGTGCGCCGGGCTATTTCCCAGGCACCGGGCAAGCGTGACAGCACTTTTTTGCTGCCTTCGCGCATGCTGGCGTACGTGCGGCTGGAAAGGATCTTGGCCAGATAGTTCGACAGCCCGCCGACGTTGCGCGAGATCGACATGTCGTTGTCGTTGAGGATCACCAGCATGTCGGCGGCCACTTCAGGCGCGTGGTTCAACGCTTCGAACGCCATGCCTGCGGTCAGTGCGCCGTCACCGATAACGGCGATGGCCTTTCGCGAGCTGCCCTGCAGGCGGGCGGCAATGGCCATGCCCAAGGCGGCGCTGATGGACGTGCTGGAGTGACCGACGCCAAAGGTGTCGTACTCGCTCTCGCTGCGCCGCGGAAAAGCGGCGACGCCGTCCTTCTGACGCAGCGTAGCCATGCGCTGACGCCGACCGGTGAGGATTTTGTGGGGATACGCCTGATGACCGACGTCCCAGACCAGACGGTCGTCCGGGGTATCGAATACATAATGCAGGGCGATGGTCAGCTCGATGACACCGAGGCCGGCACCGAAATGCCCGCCAGTCTGACCAACAGAATAAAGAAGCTCCAGGCGCAGTTCATCGGCCAGGGCTTCCAGCTCGGCTTCACCCAGCCGACGCAAGCCGTCCGGCGTTTCGGCACGGTCGAGCAGCGGCGTGGCGGGGCGCTCGCGGGGAATCTCTTTGAACGTCGTGGGCATCAGGCGAATCGTTATTAGTAAAAGAGGCGGCAGTTTACCTGATGCATCGCATGCTGCCCATGAAGTGCGGCAGTGGATGGTCAGACACAAAGATCAAACTCATGACTGTGACCTGACTCACGGAAGCCAGTTCGTCATCTTTTGAGGGCCGAGAGCCTTTTAGTTACGTCGCTCGACGATGTAGCGGGCCAGATCGCGCAGCGGTTGTGCGGCCGCGTCGAAAGGTCGCAGGGCATCCAGCGCCTGATCGCGCAACTCCAGGGCGTAAGCCTTGGCAGCGTCCAGGCCCAGCAACGCGGGGTAAGTCGGTTTGTCCCGGGCGATGTCGGCGCCCTGGCGTTTGCCCAGGGTCGCGGTATCGCTTTCGACGTCCAGAATGTCGTCCTGCACCTGAAAGGCCAGGCCTATGGCGTAGGCGTAGGTCTGCAATGCATCGAGTCGGGCTTGATCGGCGTGGCCGCTGGCCAGGGCGCCGAGCTTGACGCTGGCTTCAATCAGCGCGCCGGTCTTGTGCCGATGCATAAAGGCCAGGGCGGTCTGATCGAGCTTGATGCCCACCGACCCCAGATCAATGGCCTGACCGCCGACCATGCCCGCAGGCCCCGCAGCGAATGCCAGCGCACCGACCATTTGCAGGCGGGTTTCTGCATCCTGTGGCGTCAGGCGCTGATCGAACAGCGCCGTAAACGCCAGGCTTTGCAGACCATCTCCGGCCAGAATCGCGCAGGCTTCATCGAACGCCTTGTGAGTGGTCGGCTGGCCGCGCCGCAGGTCGTCGTCGTCCATGGCGGGCAAATCGTCGTGGACCAGCGAATAAGCGTGGATCAACTCCACCGCACAGGCCGCACCATTGGCATCTTCAGCCCTGCCGCCAAACGCCTCGCAGGCTGCATAAGCGAGCAACGGGCGTACACGCTTGCCGCCGTTCATCACGCTGTAGCGCATGGCCGCGTAAAGGCGCGTCAGCTCCGGGCTTGGCGCGACAAACAGGCTGTCGAGCGCCGCATTGACCCGCTGTTGGCACTGGGCCTGATAGCTTGCAATCATTCGGGCTGTTCCGCATCGAACGGCTCTTCAGCCAACTCGCCGTCGCGCTCCAGCAACACCTGAACCTTCTGCTCCGCCTGGGCCAAAGCGCCCTGGCAGTCGCGGGTCAGACGGATGCCTTGTTCGAACGCAGTCAAGGAATCCTCCAGCGACAACTCGCCATTCTCCAGACGCTCTACCAGCGTTTGCAGATCAGCGAGGGATTGTTCGAAATCCAGTGCAGCTTTCTTGCGGGCCATGAGCGCTATTCCGGTAGAGGTTAAACCGCCGCGACACTAGCAGAGCGAGGGCGTCGGGGCAAATTGAGCTGTCCGATCGGTACTGGAAATTTCCGCCAGATCGGGCTCACTTTAAAAGCTGCAATGCCAGGGCAAAGCTTGAGAGCGTCGTAATGAGCGAGGATCGAGCCGAAGAGGGGCAGACGGGGATCTAAAAAACCTGTTGAATGCAACGCAGGCGTACACCTTCGACTTCGAACACCACCCCGTCGTAAATGGAGGCTTTATGAAACTGGTCGGCATGCTGGACTCACCCTACGTGCGTCGCGTGGCTATTTCCCTGGATTTGTACGGTGTCGATTTTGAGCATCTGCCGCTCTCGGTCTTCAGCACCTTCAAAGAGTTTTCCAAAATCAATCCCGTGGTCAAAGCCCCAACGCTGGTGCTGGATGATTCGACCACGCTGATGGATTCAAGCCTGATCCTGGACTACTTCGAACACTTGGCCCCCGCCGAGAAAAAGCTGCTGCCTCAATCCCCCGCAGCCCGCGCCCACGACCTGCAATTGCTCGGGCTGGCCCTGGCCGCCTCCGAGAAAACCGTGCAAATCGTCTATGAACACAAGCTGCGGCCATCGGAAAAACTTCACGAACCGTGGATCGAACGCGTAACCGGGCAACTGCTGGCCGCCTATTCCGCCCTGGAAAAACAGCTCGCCAACCCCCCGAGCGAACCCCTGACCCAAGCCACCCTCACCGCCGCAGTGGTCTGGTCGTTCACCCAGCACATGCTGCCAGACGCAATCAACACCGAAGCCTTCCCCAACCTGCAACGCAATGCTGATCTGGCAGAGCAGCATTCGGCGTTTAGGAAGTATTCGATTGAGTGAGTTGCAGGTGGGGGCGCAGGCCGGTTTGTGACGGACGAGGTGTACCGGTCAGTACTCGACGAAGTAGTCGCTGTCCAGATGCCTCACTTCGTAAACCTGCTTCACGCTGCAACCCAGGTTGTTTTCGACCATCAGCCGTGCCAACTCGAGACCATCGATCAGCACCACTTTTATATCCAGGCTCATAGCGGCTTCGCGGGCACCGCTGGAGAAGTCCGAAGTGGTAATGAATACCCCCTTGCGGGCGCGCTGGCGGGTGAGGGCGCCAATGAACTTGTCGATCTCCGGACGGTGGACGGTGTGAGTCCAGCGCTTGGCTTGCAGGTAGATCACGTCCAGGCCGAGCTTGTCTTCCTTGATGATGCCGTCAATGCCGTCGTCGTTGGTTTGCTGGGTCGCTTGCCCTGCCTCCTTGCGTGAGCCGCCATAACCCATGGCGATCATCAGGTCGACCACCAGTTGCTCGAAAAAGGTCGGCGAGGCGGCACGCACTTGAGTCAGCAGATCATCAGCCAGCGATTGCGTCAGCGCCTGGTGTGCTGCGGCCAGTTGCTCGTCGGGGGTGGCTTGCTCGACCGGCTCGCTTTGCAAAGCCTGTGTGGCGTTGTCGGCGGGTGTGGTCGAATGAAACGCGGCGAATTCCGGGTATTGCTTGAGCCAACTCACGGTAATGCGTGCCGGGCCGCTGTCCAGTGCCTCGCGACCGCGCTCAGTGATCTGCACCATTCCTTTGGTGGGAATGCTCAGCAGCCCCGCCTTGTTCAGATAGGTGCGTGCCCAACCGACTCTGTTGTTGATCACCGTCTGCTTGCCGGAAGGCAGGCGCTCGGTGCGCTCCTCCTCGTTAAGCACAAACGCGTCGGCGATGCGCTCGCGCAGTTCGCTCAGCGCTATCGGAGTGCCGTCGGCAACGGTGGCGAGCACCGGCCGCATGACGCTTTGAAAATCCGGGATTGGCATCGTGACTCCTTAACCCTGTTGACCGCTTTCAGCGAGGCCAGCGGCCGACTTCAGCATCTTCAAAATTACCAAGGCAAATGCCCGGCTCTTGGTTTCGTTGTCCAGCACTTCCAGCGACAGCTTCTCGTGGTCGGTCATGGCATCCAGCACAGTGTCCAGCACCCGCTTGGGGAACAGGCCGTGCATCACTTGGTCCACCGAGTGATTGTTCACCTGGGCCATCACATCTTCCTGTCGGCTTATGCGCTGGGCGATGCCGGTGAGGAACTGTAGCTGGTCGTCATCGCTCACCTCGGCACCGAAGATATCGTTCAGCGCCTCGATGATTTCCGACAAGCGTTTTTTCTCTGGATCGTGGGGCTTGCCGCTGCCCACATCACTGCCAGGTTTGAGGGTGTATTCGCCGCCTTCCTCGTCCAGGCGTAGCTGGTGTTCGGCGCGCTTGCTCAAGCGGTAGTGGCTCAACTGGAGCTCTCCCACGTCTACGTCGTCCTGTTGCAGGCGGTCCACGCGCAGAAGAGGGTGCAGGTGCTTGGCGTACACGCAAAGCTGCTCCAGTTCGGCGTCCTCATAGGGAACAATCTGCGACAGAAACTCGTACAAGCGCACAAAGCTTTGCAGGTTCTTGCGGAACAGATCCAACTGATCAATCTGCTCGCCAGCCTCTTTCAGTGCGTGCTCGGCTTTTTTCAGGCCGCTGCTGTCGCCATTGGCTTCGGCGGTGCGTTTGAAGTCCAGAGCTTGCTGGCGCGACTCGACCGAGAAGGCATAACGCTTGGCAAAGCGCTCTCTGGCGGGCGTGCAGTAGTAGCTGAGCTTGCTGGCCGCCGCTTTGGGGTCGAAGAAAGCCATGGCGAACGCCTCGACCTCCTGCCAGTGATAGATCCCCTCGGCATCCAGCTTCTTCTGCAGGTCATAGATGATCTGCGGGTCGGTGACATCGGTCAGCTCGGCTTTGGTGTAGTACGGCAAGAAGGCGTCGAGAATGTCCTGCGGCTCGTTGAAGAAGTCGAGGATGAAGGTTTGTTTGCTGTCACCGAAAGTGCGGTTCAGCCGCGACAGGGTTTGCACGCAGTCCACCCCTTGCAGCTTCTTGTCCACGTACATGGCACACAGCTTGGGCTGATCGAAACCCGTCTGGTATTTGTTGGCGGCGATCATCACATTGAAGTCCTGGGTGTCGAAGGCGTCGGCCAGGTCGCGACCATTCAAGCCAGCATTAAGCAGGTGACTGTTTTCCGTTACCTCTTCAGGTATCACTTCATCGGCGAGCACACTGCCGGAAAACGCCACCAGCGGGTGCACATCCGCGTAGCCCATCTGCTGCACGTAAGCCTTTACCGCCAACTGATAACGCACCGCTTCCTGGCGGCTGCTGGTGACCACCATGGCTTTAGCTTGGCCATCCAGCAGGTGTCGGATATTGGCGCGGAAGTGCTCGACGATCACTTCAACCTTTTGACTGATGTTGTAGGGGTGCAAGCGCACCCAGCGCGCCAGCTTGATGCGTGCCTTCTTGCTGTCCACCTCGTCGTCTTCGCCATCCGGGTGGGCAATCTTCCAGGCGGTGCTGTAGGTGGTGTAGTTGCGCAGCACGTCGAGGATAAAACCCTCCTCGATAGCCTGGCGCATGGAATACAGATGAAAAGCCTCCGGCTTGTTGCTTGAGCTCGCCGGCAACGTGGGGTCGGCCGGGCGACCGAACAGTTCCAGGGTCTTGGCCTTGGGCGTGGCGGTGAAGGCGTAGTAACTGATGCGCTCATTCGGCTGGCGCGCCTGCACGGCGGCGTCCAACAACGCTTCGGCGCTGACTTCCTCGGCGTCCAACGCATCGCTGCCTAGAATCTGTTTCAGCTTGCTGGCCGACGAACCCGTTTGTGACGAATGCGCCTCGTCAGCGATGACCGCATAACGCCCGCTGGCCAGCTTCGGGTACTTGTCCAGGGCATCGAACAAGGCGGGAAACGTCTGGATGGTGACGATGATGATGCGCGTCTGCTCAGCCAGCGCCTCGGCCAGTTGTTCGGATTTGCTTTGGTTGCCGACATCCCGGCTGATCGGTTTAACCACGCCCTGGGCGTGTTCGAACTGGTAAATCGTGTTCTGCAATTGGCTGTCGAGCACGGTGCGGTCAGTGATCACGATCACAGAGTTGAACAGCCGCTGCCCGTCCGCGTTATACATTGAGGCGAGTTGATGCGCCGTCCAGGCGATGGAGTTGGATTTGCCGGAGCCCGCGCTGTGCTGGATCAGGTAGCGCTTGCCCGGCCCTTCGGCATGGGTGGTTTCGATGAGTGTGTTCACCACTTCCCACTGATGGTAGCGCGGGAAGATCATCGTCTCCCTGGTCGTCGGGGTACCGTCAAACGCTTCACGCGTTATCTTTTCCAGATGCAGAAAACGGCCTAATACCTTAAGCCAGGCATCCGGCTGCAACAGGCGCTGCCATAGGTAGCTGGTGGCGTATTGGCTGTCATCTGCAGCGATAGGGTTCCCCGCGCCGCCTTCCTCGCTGCCGAGGTTGAACGGCAGAAAGAAGGTGTCTATCCCTGCGAGTTTGGTGGTCATTGCCACTTCGTTCTGGCCAACGGCAAAGTGCACCAGGGCGCCGCGCTTGAAGGTCAGCAGCGGCTCGGGCTTGCGCGTCAGCGGGTCTTTCACCGGGCGGTCGTTACGGTACTGACGCTTGGCGTTTTCCACCGACTGCTTGAATTCGCTTTTCAGCTCCAGCGTGGCGGTGGGGATGCCGTTGACGAACAGCACCAGATCCAGCCGTGGGTTGTAGCCTGCCCCACTGTTGCCAGCCTCACGCGCGTGGGGTGAATAGGACACTTCCGGCACCACCCGCAGGCGGTTGCAGTGGTAGCGCTTCAGCGTATCCGGATTCATGCTGTGGTCGGGCTGAAAGCTGCACAGCTCCACTTTCACCGCAGGCAATTTGAAGCCGTGCCGCAACACATCCAGGGTGCCGCTCTGCTCCAGCTCGCGCACCAGCTTTTGTATCAGTATGTCTTCTGGTGCATTGGGGTTGGCCTTGGCGAACTTGTCCCAACGCTCCGGCCAGGCGTCCTTGAAGTAGCCCAGCACATCTTCGGTATACAACGCCGTGCGCCGGTCATAGCCGCTGGCCGTACCCACCAGCCAACCTTGGGCGGCCAGGGCGTCGATGATGTCCTGCTGGAATTGCGCTTCCTTGCTGTTCGCCATTACACGAGCTCTTCTTCACATTCAGGGGAGGGTGCGCTGACGGGTGGCTGCCAGCCGCGTACGTCGATTTTGCCGGTGACGGCGGCGGAGATTAGGGCGGAGCGGCGTTCTTGAAGTAAAGAAACAGTCTGGACTGCTTGCTTACTAGTTTCATCCAGTAAGCCAGCGTGCCTAGCCACGAATTGGTCAATTTTGATTTGCTCATCTGATGGCGGTAGAAGCACTGGCGTTCGCCGTAAGGCATCAAGAGTGATTTCTTTGAATGTTGCACCTTTTGCCATTAAATCGAAGTAATTTTGAGTAGTCTCGGCATTGAGGTACGCGATAAGAAAGTTTCGCGTGATGTCTTTGCCAGCCGAGATCTTCGCAGTGCCCTGCGTAAGATTGGCAACTTTCAACTCATCAGGCACCGGCAAACACTTCCCGACAGATGCGCGTATAGACATGACTATGTCTCCTGGCCGCACACGCGATCTTGCATAAGATTCATCAATGTCAGGAGATGTGAGTGGATAGCCTGAGATAGGAAGTTCTTTTCCATTCATATCGCTGGTCCGAATATATGGGATGCCACCTTCAAACTCTGGGCCGGCTTGAACTATTCCGTAGGTAATTGATGTATTAGAATCTACCACATGCTTGAGTTGTTTAACGTCCCAATGCACCGGCACCTCGCCTAACCACTCCACACCTGAGTCTTTCATCGGCACCGTGGGGTCGAGGCCTTTGGTGACGGCGTGTGAGATCACGGCCTGGCGCTTTTCCTTGAGCAGTTCGATCAGGCGCTGCTGCTCTTCGATCAGCGCGTCGATGCGGGCGGTTTCGTGGTCGAGGAAGCGGGCGATTTGGGTTTGCTCGGGTTTTGGAGGCAATGGAATACGCAGGTTTTCGATCACTGACATTCCAATATTTTGTTGTGTTCCAAAGCTCCAATTGAGAATGACGCTCTCTTGAAAGTTACGAGATCGCATTGCTTGAAGTACGTAGCGAGGAAAAGCCAGCCGAGAACACCTCACCACGGCCAATGGCGACCAAATATTGAAGTCCCGATCAGTGGAAACAAGAGCCACTACGCCAGTAGTAGCTCCGGACTTCACCATGAAAATATCGTTTCTACGCGGCTTGTATTTCTTCGAGTATCTATGATGATCAGCATGAGAAATAAATCGGGATTTTGAGAAGTTTATCTCTCCTGACGAAACAGCCTCCGCAGAAACAAACGGAATACCGTCATCGATGAACTCAGGTGTTTCATGAGGACCATCAGTGATTGGAGTTTCCACAACATGCTTCAAGGGCACGACATTCCAATGCGCTGGAACCTCCCCTAGTTCAGCTACGTTAGTGTCCTTGTAGGAGCCATAGGAAGAAAAGCTCATGCCGACAGCCCCTCAATCATCTGCTTGATGCGGTCGGTGCAAGCTTTCAGGTCGCGGTCAATATCGGCCAGCGGACGCGGCGGCTGAAACACATAAAAGTGGCGGTTAAACGGAATCTCGAAGCCAACAACGCCGACCTCGCCGTCCAGCGCATCGGTTTTGCTTTCGTCGATCCAGGCATCCGGCACATGGGGAATGACTTCGCGCTGGAAGTAGTCGTACACCGATTCGCCCAGCGGCACGTTTTCGTTGTCGCGCAGGCCGGCGTCCGCTTCCGGCTGGCCCTTGGTCATGCAGATATCCGCTTCGGGGTCGCGTTCGCTCAGGGCATTGAGCAGGGCTTTAAGCTCCGGCGCGCTGAGGTTGACGCTGTGCGAGCTGAGGGCTTTTTTCAGCAATTTGCTGAATTGCTCGCGGTTGCGGTGCAGCACACTGGAGTCCATTGTTTGCAGGGCGGCCATGAGTGGCTGCTGAGCGGCGCTGTCGAGCTTCTGGATAGCCTTTTCTTCCAGCACTTTAGCGACGCGTTCGGCGCTGGTTTGGAAGTTCAGGCGCAACGGGCGCTCGACGGTAATCCGGCGATAGCCGAAGGCGTCGATGGGGAAAATTTTGCTCTGCGCGGTGTGCTCGAAACTGCCATACAGACGCACCAGCTCGTTGATTTGATCCTCGGTGATGTACTGGCGTTTGCTGCCCAGCGACTTGCGCATTTTGGCGTAGTGCTGGCTGCCGTCGATCAACTGCACCTTGCCCTGGCGTGCGGCGGCTTTTTTGTTGCTGAGTATCCACACATAGGTGGCGATGCCGGTGTTGTAGAACATGTCCGTCGGCAACGCGACGATGGCTTCAACCAGATCGTTTTGCAGCAGGTAGCGACGAATCTCCGACTCACCCGAACCCGCGCCGCCAGTAAACAGCGGCGAGCCGTTGAGGATGATGCCGATGCGCGAGCCACCGTCGCGCGGGTCACGCATTTTGCTGACCAGGTGCAGAAGAAACAGCAGCGAACCGTCGGACACACGCGGCAGGCCGGGGCCGAAACGACCGTCAAAGCCCTTGTGGCTGTGCTCGTCGGTGATCTGCTTTTGCACCTTCTTCCATTCCACGCCGAACGGCGGGTTGCTGAGCATAAAGTCGAAACGGTGCTCGGGGGCTGTTAACTGATCGTTGGACAGGGTATTGCCGAGCTTGATGTTCTCGACCTTCTGGCCCTTTATCAGCATGTCCGCTTTGCAGATGGCATAGGATTCGGGGTTCAGCTCCTGGCCGTGCAGGGACACGCTGACCTTTTCGCTGATGGACTGGATGTATTCGTCACCCTCGGACAAAAAGCCACCCGTGCCCGCTGTTGGGTCATAGATAGTGACGATTTTGTTGGGCGCGAGTTTTTGGTCCTGTTCGGTGATCACCAACGAGGTGGTGAGGTGCACGATGTCACGCGGGGTGAAGTGTTCCCCAGCCGTTTCGTTGGAGCTTTCGGCGAACTTGCGGATCAGTTCTTCGAAGATGATGCCCATGCCGAAGTTGCTGATACGCTCAGGGCTAAGGTCGGTCGCTGCAAATCGCTGTACCACTTGGTAGAGCAGGTTGGCGTTGGCCAGTTGCTGAACGAAGTCCTCGAAGTGGAAGTTTTCGAAGATCTCCCGGGCGTCTTTGCTGAACAACTCTACATACTTGAGTAGATCGTCGACCGTTTGAGTGTCGGAGATAGTGTCGAGGGTCAGTTTTGAAGCGTTGAAAAATTGGCGCTCACCTGCCGCACGCCGCATCCACATTTCACGAATGTTGTCCGGGCGGCCTTCTTGGGCATATGACTCGCGAATGACAGCATCTTTGGTCGGCGCCAGCACACACTCCATGCGGCGTAACAGCGTGAACGGCAGGATGATGCGGCCATACTGGGATTGCTTGAAATCACCACGCAGCAGGTCGGCAATTGACCAGAGAAAGGCGGCCGTCTGGGAATGATTTTCCGTATTCACGCAACAATTCCTTGGGGTAGGCAAAAAAAGCTAAGTCTACCCTGTAGAACTGCCAACCTGTCACAGCCAATGCAGGCCGATAGGTAGTTGAGGGGCTGGTTGTGGATAACCAAGGCTCATTCACGGCTCTCCACTTGCCCTCCCAACCAGGTTCTGCGTGAGTTCGTCCGGCTTCTTGGCGCGTGGACGGATACGCCGGGCGACTTATACCTTATTCAAAGGTAATACCTTTAGATAGCGAGGGTTCGGCGATGGCCACTTCAATCAAGATCGATGACGATTTGAAAAGCCGCATTCAGCACCTGGCGGGTCTACGTCAACGTTCGGTCCACTGGATTATGCGCGAGGCAATAGCGCAGTACGTCGAGCGTGAGGAGGGTCGTGAGCGCTTCAAGCAGGAAGCCTTGGCGTCGTGGGCAGCCTATCAGGAAACGGGTCGGCATCTGACCGGCCAAGAGACTCGGGCCTGGCTCAATACCTGGGGGACGGAGGCTGAGGCGGAGCTCCCCAAGTGCCACGATTGATTATTACTGAAGGTGCTGCGCAAGGGTTGGAGCGCTGTCGTCAGTTTCTTGTCGAGAAAGGTCCGCAGCTCGCTCAACTGGAAGAAGGCCCGGAAGTGGGCCGCCCATTTCCAGAGCTGCCGGAGTTACGTGAGCTGATTATCGAATTCGGTGATTCGGGTTATGCGGCGCTCTATCGGCATGAGCGCGGGGATGATGCTGTCTATGTATTGGCCTTTCGGCATCAGAAAGAAGTCGGTTACTGAGCAAGGCCGCGTATTTTCAGCGGTTTGAGATCGGCCTGCCCAGTCTCCGGAAAGACCTAGGTAGCTTGGTTGTTGTTGATTCCTTTTGAGCGCGCGCTGTTGGTCTCGCCTTCATGACGAAGGGGTTTTTGCGCCGGTATTAAAATGCCGGTTTGTTACCGAGAGCCATTTCGTCGATTTGCTTTTATTGGTATCGGGTTGAGGTCATGTAACTCGATTGAATGCTTGGGCAGGATGCCTGAGCGGGTTGCACCGCACGCTCGTCAAAAAACACGAATAACCCATGTGATGCCGGGCGATACGCCCATTGCAAAGCGCGGCGTTTGATTGCGTTTTCTGCTGGCAAGCAGCCGATCACATCCACATGGCAGATCCTACGGGCCGAGGGTAGACTCCGGTTCCGTGTTGACACGTCAAATTGAGCAATACCCGTCAGATGCTCTTTGAACCGCATTACGGCATAGGCACTCTTTAGCGTTCATTTGTGATAGGGGTTGTCTCCCCGGGTTGCTCATTGGCTTGAAACAGATGGTTATCTGTGACCGCCTTCCCTACCTACAATTCTGGCTTCCCGGGTCCCACTGATTATGTCGAGTCTTGCATCTGAAGCAGCGCCGATTGCTTCTCGGCAATCGAGGAATGTTGTATTTGCGATTGTTATCGGCAATGGTTTGGTGGTCTACGACTTCACCGTCTACAGCTTTTCTGCCGTGATCATCGGTAAATTATTTTTTCCGTCGGATAATCCGATTTCTTCTCTACTGATGTCGTTGCTGGCGTTCGGTATCGGTTTCACCATGCGTCCGCTGGGGGCGCTAGTGATCGGTCATCTTGCCGACCGTAAAGGGCGCAAAGCTGGGCTTAACGTTTCCAATTTTTTGATGGCGACGGGAGTCGCGTTGATTGCCTTCATGCCGACTTATGAGTCCATTGGCGTCACCGCTACGCTGCTTATTGTTATCGCGCGTTTGCTGCAGGGTTTCGCCGTCGGTGGAGAGATCGGGGTGGCTTCCACCGCTTTGATGGAGTTGGCGCCGAACGGGAGGCGTTGTTATCTGGTCAGTTGGCGCTCGGCGAGTCAGGCTGCGGCTGCTTTGGCGGGGGCTTTGATAGGTGCTGCGACGACGTCGTTCCTGACACCTGAGCAGCTACTGGCTTGGGGCTGGCGCATCCCTTTCATTCTTGGGTTGCTGATCGCTCCGGTGAGTTGGGTTATTCGGCGCAATATGATCGAGACCGTTCAACCTGTTAAGCAGCGGCCCTTATTGACCACCTTTCTGAAAGCGTATCGTTCCCCACTGTTCTTCGGGATTTTGCTGGTGGCGACCCCGACGGCAAGCATTTATTTAATGGTGCTTTACATGCCGACCTATCTGGTCCGCACGCTGGGGATGTCGCCGACTATCAGCCTACTTTCGGCGTGCCTGTCGAGCGTCATGTTATTTATCGCGGTTCCCTTGTTTGGTCGTATCGCAGATCGCTACCGTCGAAGAAAGCCTATTCAGTATGTGACGATGCTTGCCAGCATCCTGTTGGTGTACCCGGTGTTTCACGTCTTGACCCACGGTGTGAGCGAGTGGGTATCCTTGCTGTTGATCGCCGGCTACTCGGTTGTGGCATTGGGCAGCAATAGTGTGACTACTGTAATGGTCATGGAGTCATTTCCCAGGCATCACCGTGCTATGGGAATGTCGATTGTTTACAGTTTCGGCGTTACGCTTTTTGGCGCGTTCAGTCCATTCCTTGTGACGTTACTGATTGACGCGACTCATAACCCGATGGCACCGGTAGGGTATTTGTTGGGGGCAATGCTGATCAGCTTGTTTGCATTGGTAAAATTTCCCTCGGGTGCATAACAGTAGTCAGTACCTGGGGTTCTAAAACGTTGCGTCATCCCTGCGCGTTCATTTTTTGCATTACCATAAAGCGATGATCCTGAGGGGGCATTCCATAATGGCGACGGAACGCCCGGGTAAAGTCCGAAGCGCTGTTAAATCCCAGGCTGTAAGCGATTTCTATAATCTGCCGGTCGGGGTAACGAACGAGTTCATCGGCGGCTTCACGCAAACGGCGGTTGATGATGTAACGACCCAGTCCTCCTTCATTTTGAAAAAGGCGGTATACCGTTGCGCGGGGCAGTTGTAATGCCGCCAGCACACTTTCCGGTGTTAACCAGGGCTGGTACAAGTTCTCTTTTACATAGCGTCTGGCCTTGTCAAACACGGCGCTGCGTGCCGCAGCGCGGACGTTGCCACTGAGTTTGGCTTGTTTGGCAAACGCCCCGAGCATCAACTGAATGCCTACATCGAATGCCTGGACAGCTTCGTTTTCAGTCATGCCCGGAAGACTTTTTGACAATGCAGCGACGTGTTCGATCATCAAGTGGGTAAGGGGTGTTTTACTCTCGAAGACACGCCCGTGGATGGAATCCGCATGGGGCAGCACCTGTTCAACGACCGGGCGGGGTACAAAAAAAGTGAGCACTCGGCACCGGCTCCGAAGCATGCGTATCGGCTGGTTCAGGTCCAGAACCATGATACTTGCCGACGCAGGGCTCCGACGTTCAAGGCCGGCACCCTCGATGCTCTCGATACCCCCCTCGGTGTATACCTGAAAAACATAGTCACGGTTGTTGTCCGTGGAGATGCGTGCGACCGAGCGATCAAGCAATAACCTATCGCTGGAACAATCGGTAAATGTTCGATTGCCCAGTTTGTAACGGTCGATGGATGCGTTGAACGGCAGGTTCGCAGCACTTGATGATGGAAGGACATCGATGACGTGGCCTACACGGCAACGCCATGCCAGTAATTGACTGGCGGCCGGCTCGTTGGTGACATCGAAATGATCGTGGTTCTGCGTTGCGCCCAAACAGCGCACCTCTGGAACGGGCGTTGGACTCTTCATGATTTCATTGCTGACCCAACGATCGGTTGTTATCAATAACTGCCCGTTGTTTGTGAGGGGTGGCGAGTTGATGGTCGGCGCAAGGGATTATTAATCACCCTGTTGTGTTCGCATGCTCGGGTTTTGCCAATCTACGGGTAATTCGTTGTCATTGTCTACCGCGTCCGGTTTTCGATACCTCAATTTCTGAAAAAAGTTCAAAAACTGCAACGCAGAGTCAAGCGCTGCAGCGGCCATCTGATAACTTTCTTCCTGCTCCGGACCCCATATCGCGCTCTGGCCAAGGGGCTTTGCCTGTAGCTGCACTCAAAGAGAGCGCGAACGTAATACCGTTTGATAATCCCTGGGGCGAGTGTTTGGCGACAGATGTGCTGCTTTGAAAGAGGTGTCGCTGTAAATCACCTTAAAAGCCCCGATCCAGTGTTAATGCCATGTTTTTTCATGAAAAAACTGGCTTGAGTCAGGCGGCAAGTCACGTTCACCTGTTTTCAGTATCCGGGCATCGGCAGCGAGTTTGTCACGCACGTAACGATGCATCGAGCGGTTTGTGATTTAGCAGGAATAATGAATGAGCTGTCTCGATCAGGAGCTGGGTGCGTTTGCGATCAGTGTTGCCAACCCCGCTGGTGCGAATCCTCGGGAGGGCGCTGCTTTCTCGCTTGCGCAAATCGAAGTTGAAAAGCTGACCAATATTCACGCCGACTCCGGGGTTGATTGGCACAAAGTCGCCGACTCCTGTGCCCGAGTGCTTCGCGATGAGGGCAAGGATATCAACGCCGCGGTCTGGCTTGTGTGTGCCTGGACCACGATCAAAGGCCTGCCGGGCCTGGCCACCGGTGTGCATGTCTTGCGCGAAATGCTTGAGCTGTATTGGGACACGTTGACCCCGCCACCTGCGCGGTTGCGGGCCCGACGCAATCAGGCCGAATGGATGCTTGAATGGCTTACGGTCAAGGTTGAAGAAAGTTTCGAAGCCGTGCCGGGAGAGCAACTGGCAGCCTTGCTTGATGACTGGGATGCCATAGACGCCCTTTGGCGTGATCGGGACGCGGAAGGGCCGGGGTTTTTTGCGTTGCGTCGTCGCCTTTCACAGCTCCCGGTGCAAGCCGCCATTGCGCCGATGGTCACGCCGCCCGATGAGGTGCCTGCGCAGTCCGGGGCAGGGAACGTTGCCCCGGCGACGGTCTCACAACCTCAGCCGGCGCCCGTCAAGGCGCTGCCAACCATTGCTCTTGCTCAGCCATTGGGCAGCCTGGAAAGTGATGAGGCCATCGAAACTGCAGTCAGTGGCGTGTTTTCCTCTCTGATACCGCTGATTGGATTTTGCCTGGAGTCCCGGACCACCTTGCCGTTGCTGTTTCGCCTGAATCGCCAGCTGGCCTGGACGACGTTGGATCAGGCGCCGCCATCGCAAGGGAATACCACGCGTCTGCCCGGGCCTTCCGAGGCTGAATTCGAAACCTTCAACCGTTTACAGAGTGCCGGTGAGGCACTGGATGTCGTGCGCTTTTGTGAAGGCCGACTCAACTCCTATCCATTCTGGCTGGATCTTAATCGAGCCAGTCACTCGGCACTTTCTCGCCTCGGAGCCGTAGCGTTGGCCGGTGCCACGAGCGTGGCCCAGGAGACGCGGCATTTCCTGGCTCGAATTCCAGCGTTGGCCGAACTGACGTTCGCCGACGGTCAGCCCTTTGCCGACGGTGCGACGCGCAGTTGGCTTGAAGGGTTGGAGCCGGCAACCCGTTCCGGTGCCGCAGATGCCTTACAAACGCTGATTGATGAAGCGGCGCAAGACGCTGCCGATGGTCGGTTGAGCGACGCAATGAATCGTCTGCAGGGCGGCCTGCGTGAGGTCAGCGGGGGCCGTGACCGGTTCCGCCTGCGCTGCGCTCAATGCCTTTTGCTGCAACGTTTTGATCCTCGCGCCCCGCTGCAAGTGGCGGTTGACGTGTTGCTGCAAGAAGCGAAAGAGCAGGGGTTGGATCGATGGGAGCCAGATCTGGTGCGACCGTTGTTGGAACTGGCCCTGAGCCAGGAAGACGGCAGCTCCAAAGCGTTATGGGCGCAGCAATTGGCCGCAATGGATCTTCCTGCTTTCTGGCGTCTGGCCAGTCCACAGGCAAGTTGAGTCAGTGGCAGGCACTACGTGACAGACGTGTGCATATCCATGCCATGAGGTTTTTAACGGCAGCGTTGAGCGTGCCCGGTCAACAGGAGTGAGAGTTAATGGCTAGTGAAGGTTCAGTCGCGCCCAAAGAGCGCGTCAATATTGTTTATAGCTCCGACACCGGAGGTGCTCAGGAGCAGGTTGAGCTGCCGCTGAAGCAACTGGTCATCGGCGACTTCACCTTGCGTGACGACGATACGCCCGTGGAAGACCTCAAGCCGATCCGCGTCGATAAAGACAACTTCACCGATGTGCTCAAGGGCCAGAACCTGAGCCTGCAACTGGCGGTGCCCAATCGCTTATCGGAAAACGCTCCGGAGGACGAGCAGATTCCGGTATCGCTCACTTTCCAGTCCATCCGCGACTTCGAGCCTGACGCCATCGTTGCTCAGGTTCCCGAGTTGCAGCAGCTCATTGCCCTGCGTGACTCGCTCAAGGCCTTGAAAGGCCCCATGGGCAACCTGCCGGAATTTCGCAAGCAACTTCAGGCACTGATGAACGATGACGGTGCCCGCGAGCGCTTGCTCTCGGAACTTGGCGTAAAGGACAAGGAATAACCCATGAGCGAAGAGAAAAGTCAGGTTGCCAGCAGTACCGGGCAAACCGTTGAGTCTGTGTCCTTGCTGGATCAGTTGGTAGAAGCGGCTCGTGTCAAGCCCGGCGATGAAGCCTACGCCGTGACCCGTCAAGGGCTCGAAGCCTTCGTCACCGAACTGCTCGAACCTGCTCGCCAGACCGAGAAAGTCAGTGCTGGCCTGATTGACGACATGATTGCCACTTTGGACGCCAAGCTTTGTCGTCAGGTGGACGCCATCATTCACAACGAGCGATTCCAAAAGCTTGAGTCTTCATGGCGCTCGCTGAAATTCCTCATCGACCGTACCGATTTCCGCGAAAACAACAAGCTGGAGATTCTCAGCGTTTCCAAGGAAAAGTTGCTCGAAGATTTTGAAGACGCGCCGGAAATTACCCGCTCGGGTCTGTACAAGGCGGTTTACACCGCTGAGTTCGGCCAGTTTGGTGGTCAGCCGTTCGGTTCGATCATCGGTAACTACGAGTTCAATCCAGGCGCTCAGGATATGAAGTTGCTGCAGTCAGTCGCAGCCATTTCGGCCATGTCCCACACGCCCTTTATTGCATCGGCAGGCCCGCAGTTTTTTGGCATCGACAGCTTCGCCGATCTGCCTAATCTCAAAGACCTGCAAGCGGTCTTTGAAGGTCCGCAGTTCACTAAATGGAATGCATTCCGCGAAAGCGACGATGCTCGTTTTGTGGGCTTGACCTTGCCGCACTTCCTGTTGCGCACGCCCTATGGCGAAGACACGATCCCGGCAAAAACCTTCCGCTACAACGAGAACGTCGGTGGCGGGAACAAGGACTTTCTCTGGGGTAACGCTGCATTCGCTTTTGCCAGCCGCTTGTCCGACAGCTTTGCCCAGTACCGCTGGTGCGCCAACGTCATCGGCCCTCAGGGGGGTGGCACGGTCGGTGATTTGCCGGTGTACAACTATGAGGCCATGGGTGAAACCCAGACCAAGATCCCGACCGAAGTGCTCATTTCCGAGCGCCGCGAATTCGAACTGGCCGAGCAGGGCTTCATCGCGCTGACGATGCGCAAGAACACCGATAACGCGGCGTTTTTCTCTGCCAACTCTTGCCAGAAGCCCAAGTACTTCGGCAACGACAAGGAAGGCAAAGAGGCTGAGCTCAACTACAAGCTCGGCACTCAGTTGCCTTACATCTTTGTGGTCAGTCGCCTGGCGCACTACATCAAGGTTATTCAGCGCGAAAACATCGGCACCTGGAAAGAGCGTGGAGATCTGGAGTCGGAACTCAACACCTGGATTCGTCAGTACGTGGCCGACATGGACAACCCGGCAGCGGGGGTGCGCAGTCGCCGCCCATTGCGCCAGGCCGACATTACCGTCAGCGACGTTGAAGGGGATCCAGGCTGGTACCGCGTGGGTTTGAAAGTGCGCCCGCATTTCAAATACATGGGCGCCTCTTTCACGCTGTCGCTGGTAGGCAAGCTCGACAAGAACTGATGGGCAGTACCTGAAAACCAACTGATAAACCCGGAGTACCCGTTATGCCAATGCCATGCTACTTGAGTATCGAAGGCCAGAACCAAGGCAAGATCGAAGGTTCATGCAGTGTTACCGGCCACGTAGGGATGATCCTCGTTCAAGCCGTTGAACACCTGATCGATATTCCGAAGAACCCCCAGACAGGTTTGCCCGCTGGTAAGCGTGTCCATCAGGGCATGACGCTGACCAAGGAGATCGACAAGGCTTCACCGAAACTGCTGCAAGCCTTGACGTCCGGTGAACAGCTCAAGTCCGTCGTCCTTGAGTTCTATCGCATCTCGCCTAAAGGCACGGAAGAAAAGTACTACACCATCACCCTGAGCAACGCAGTGCTCGTCTCGGCCCGCACTTGGGTGCCGAACGTGTTGAGCCCCGAGTTCAAGCAGATGGGCCACATGGAAGATATTGGCATCACTTACGAAAAAATTGTCTGGACCTGGGTGCCGGACGGCATCGAAGCCGAAGACTCGTGGTTGGCGCCCAAAGCGTAAACAGGGTTCAAGCAGTTAAACGCCGCCCTGGTTCAGGGGGGCGTTCTTTCAATTTCAGAAGGTACACGGCGTTGAGAGAAAAACGATTGCTGGAGCGCATCACAGGCCTGCAGGCCGAGACCGGCCGTACGCACCTGACACAGGCAGAGGTACTGACCCGGTCAATTGTCCAGCATTTGCAACGCATCTTGAACACCCGGCGCGGCAGTGTGCCCATCGACGCCGAGTTTGGCGTACCCGATTTCACCAATCTGGCCGGTTCGTTCGCGACCGGCGAGACCACGCAAATAATCGAGAACATGACGCGAATGATCGCCCGCTATGAGCCTCGGTTGAAGTCGCCACGCATTCTGGTCGCCGAAGGTGCGCAGGAAGTGTTGTCGCTGAGCTTCAGCCTCGAAGGCCTTGTCGCGATTGATGATCGTGACATCCCCATCCACTTGGCAACGCGCGTGTCCTCGGACGGTCGTGTCTCCCTGGCGATGCACTAAGTCATGCTCAATAACCATTATCAGAGCGAACTCAATCAACTGCGGCGTCTGGCCGATGAGTTCGCCCGCAGCAACCCGGCTCTGGCGCCGTTGCTGGGTGTGGACTCGGCCAACGATCCGGATGTCGAGCGTTTGCTCGAAGGTGTGGCCTTTCTCACCGGGATGGTTCGCCAACGGCTGGATGATGAGTTCCCCGAGTTCATCCAGGAACTGGCGCAGTTGCTCTATCCACATTATCTGCAGCCATTGCCATGCCTGACACTCCTGCAATTCCAGCCTCGCGGGTCGCTGCAAGAGGTTTCTCACATCGATGCCGGATGCGAGGTGGCCTCGGTGCCTGTGGATGGTCAGCGGGTGCGCTTTCGCAGCACGGCGGCGGTAGCCCTCGAACCGCTGCAACTGATCAATACCCGTTGGGATGGCGACGCAGGAGAAGAGCGTAGTCTGGTCCTGGATTTTGCCTTTACCACGGCCGATCCTGGGGCCTGGCAAGCGGACACCCTGCGTTTTTATCTCGGCGATGGTCTGGCCGACGGCTCCAAATTGTTGCGTCTGTTGCAGCTCAACCTGCGCGAGATCCGCATCAGTGCGCAGGGACAACCCATGACGTTGCTGCCCGCCAGGCATTTGCGTGGCGTGGGCTTCGATGCGAGCAATACCTTGCTGCCTTTTCCCGACACCGCACACCCTGTCTATCGTTGCCTGCAGGAGTATTTTGCCCTGCCCGAGAAGTTTCTCTTTGTCGAACTTTCCGGGTTCAAGCAGTGGCGGGGCAGGGGCAAGGACGGTCAGTTCAGCGTGCGCCTGATGTTCGAGAGCTTGCCGGACTGGACGCCTGGCTTGTCGGCCAACAGTTTCATGCTGGGGGTAACTCCGGCGATCAACCTGTTCTCCCAGGAAGCACACCCGTTACGTATCGATCACAAGCAAGTCGACTACCGCATCCAGCCTGCGGATCATGGCCAGCGCATGAGTATGCGGATTCACTCGGTTGTTAAAATCAGCGCTTACTCAGCCACTGAGGGCGAACGGCAACTGGAGTCGTTCAATACGTTCTCACAGCGCGATACCTACAACTTACGCATCCGACAGTCGACTATCGATGCTCACGGATATGACCATTATCTGAGCCTGCCCTACAGCGAAAGCAAAGTGCCGGACGAGATGACCCTGTCCATCAGTTTGCTTTGCACGAATGGCAAGTTGCCGGAAAGCCTGCGCCTGGGTGATTTGAACCAGCCTTGTGACAACACTCCACCCCGGGTTGAGTTCAAGAGTATTCGCGGCATTACCCCATGCCAGCCTCCCAAGTTCGACGAAAAACTGCTGTGGCGCATGCTCTCGCAACTCAATGCCAATCACTTCCGTCTGGCTGATCGGGACTACTTGCAAGGCTTGCTTTCGCTCTATCTGCCCAGCGTCGGCGAGGGCAGCCAGGACGCCAATCAGCGCCGAATCGATGCTATCGAAAAAGTCACAGTCAGCCACGAGCGGCGCTTCATTCGTGGGCTGCCGATTGAAGGCAGCGTGGTTCGGGTCGAGTGTCGGGGCGACCACTTTCTGAGCCCCGGCAATTTCTACATGTTCGGTTGCGTGCTCGAAGAGTTTTTTGCCAGTTGTACAGCTATCAACAGCTTTACCGCTTTCACGCTGTTCGACAGCGTCCACCAAGAGACCTTGCAATGGCCAGCGAAGATCGGGCACCAACGCCTGCTGTGATCGACCCGCTGCTTGATGACGGCGGCGATTTTGGGTTTTTCCAGGCCTTGCGCCTACTGCGGCTGCGTTTTGAGAGTGAAAAAGACTTCGTCGAGAACGTGAGGGTCCGGCCACGCCTTGGCCTTGGATTTCCTCAGCGCGATATCGAACGGATCGACAAAGGCGCAGATGGCCGTTATCGGATAGAAGCTAATTTTTTTGGCCTGTATGGCGTTACCTCGCCACTGCCAACCTTTTACACCGAAGACTTGATTGACGAGCAACTACAGGGGCACTCGGCTGGACGGGACTTTCTCGACATCCTGCACGCCTCGCTTTATCCGCTGCTGTTTCGCGCCTGGGAAAAGCATCGGATCTGGATCGACATCATTGAGCGACGTGACGTCAAGAGTCTGCGCCAGCTACAGGCATTGATCGGCATTGCCGATGCGCGTCCCGAGCAGCGGGATCAGTCCGTAGACCTGCTGCGCTATGCCGGCCTGTTCAATCAGTACCCGCGCTCGGCGCTCGGTCTCCAGCAACTGGTCAAGGCCGTGCTCAAGGATGTGCAGGTGGAAGTGGTGCCCTGTGTCGAAACACGCCTGCGGATTGACCGTCAGGCACGTACCTATCTGGGAGCGCAATGCGGCGTGTTGGGTGAAAACAGCCTGCTCGGCCGAGAAGTGATGGACCGCAGCGGCTCACTCGACATTCGCGTGGACTCGTTGCGTGCCGAATGTTTCCACAGCCTGTTGCCGGGGCAGATGCTTTATCAAAAGCTCGAGCGATTGGTTGCGTTGTACCTCCAGACACCGCTGCGCAGCCGTCTGGTCATGCGTCTTGCGGCAGACGAGCAACAGTGCGCCTCTCTGGGCGAGGGCTGGCAGCGGCTAGGCCTTGATACCTGGCTCGGCGACGGCGACACACAGGACGACGTTGTTTTCATGCTGACTGCCGAACACGGACCAATGCTCGAAGAGAGGGCTCGATAGATGATTCAGGTAGAACTCAAACCGCTGTTCGCACGGCTCAATGTCTACGCTACCCGAGCGTTGGAAAACGCAGCGGGCGTTACGTTGGCCCGTACTCACTACGAGATTTCCCTGGAGCACCTGTTGCGCCAGTTGCTGGAAGATCCGACTGCTGATGTGACACGTATCCTCAGCCGTTTCGAAATTGATCCGATGCGTCTTCGCGCGCTGCTTGACGAGGGGCTGGCCCAACTCAAGAACGGCAATCCGGGCCGACCGGTGTTCGCCAGCCTGCTCACCGAGTGGATTCAGGATGCCTGGCTGATTGCCTCATTGGTCGTGGACACCGGTCGCATTCGTGGCGGCTCGTTGTTACTGGCGCTGGTTTCCCGTCTGGGCTACTACACGGCGGGCACCCGTTACGGCGAAATGCTCAAACCCCTTTCCACTGATGCCTTGACTGCTGAGTTTGCTCACTTATTGATGGGCTCCAGTGAAGGTCCGCTGGACAGCTTGCAGGTTGGCGAAGCGCGCTCGACTGTCGCCGGCGCTGGCGGTATTGCACCAGCTGCCGAAGATAACATCGCCCGGTTTTGCGAGGACCTTACAGCCAAGGCTGCAGCGGGACGTATCGACCCGATTTTCGGTCGCGACGATGAAATTCGTCAGATGATCGACATCCTCGCCCGACGTCGTAAAAACAACCCCATCGCCGTGGGTGAACCCGGTGTGGGCAAGTCCGCCGTGGTGGAAGGTCTGGCGTTATTGATCAGCCAGAACGAAGTGCCAGACTTCCTGAAAAATACTCGTCTGCTGAGCCTTGATCTGGGTGCGCTGGAAGCAGGTGCCAGCGTCAAGGGCGAGTTTGAAAACCGCTTGCGTGGCGTTATCGAAGAGATCAAGGCTTCTACCACGCCGGTGATCCTGTTTATCGACGAAGCCCATATGTTGATCGGCGCTGGCGGCGCGGCGGGTGGTTCTGACGCCGCCAACCTGCTCAAACCGGCCCTGGCCCGTGGTGAGCTGCGCACCATCGCTGCCACCACTTGGTCAGAATACAAAAAGTACTTTGAAAAAGACCCTGCCCTGGCGCGTCGTTTTCAATTGGTCAAACTGGACGAGCCGAGCGTCAAGACTGCCGTGCTGATCTTGCGCGGTCTCAAGGGCCACTACGAGAAAGTCCACGGCGTCAGCGTGCGTGATGACGCCATCGTCGCCGCTGCCGAGTTGTCTGATCGCTATATCACCGGGCGCCTGCTGCCGGACAAGGCCGTGGACTTGCTCGACACCGCCAGCGCTCGGGTGCGGATCGGCCTGGGTATCAAACCGGCGGAACTGGAGCGCATGGAGCGGCGGTTGTCCGGTCTGGACCGTGAGTTGACGGCCCTTGAGCGCGACCGTGCCAACGGTTTTCCCGTTGAAGATCAGCGTCTTGTCGATATTGCCGACGAGCAGGCAGCCATTGAAGACAGCCGTATAACGTTGGAAAGCCGTTGGCTTGCCGAGCGCGATGCAGCGGTTCGCGTCCTCGATGCCCGCCGGCAACTGGCCTTGAAAGACGAGGATCTGCCGACACCGGCCGAAGGTGAAGCGGCTCAGGTACTGGCCTCCCTGGAGGCGCGTCAGGCGGAGCTGGAGCAGGCTCGCGAAGCCTTGGCCGCGCTGCAAGGCGGTGAGCCGTTGCTGTTCACTGAAGTCAACCCGGATGCCATCGCCAAGGTCGTCTCCGACTGGACCGGTGTGCCGCTGGGTAAAGTCTTGCGTGATGCGGCAGGTGGCGTGCTGGCCCTGGCCGCCAACATCAAAACGCGCATTCGCGGTCAGGACACGGCAGTCGAGCAGATCGCAGAAATCCTCAAGGCCGCTCAATCCGGCCTGCGCGATCCGCAACAGCCTTTGGGCGTGTTCCTGCTGGTCGGCCCGTCGGGTGTCGGCAAGACCGAAACCGCCTTGGCCGTGGCCGAACACTTGTTCGGCGGTGAGCAGGCAATGATCTCGGTGAATATGAGCGAGTATCAGGAGAAGCACACGGTCAGCCGTCTGGTGGGTTCGCCTGCCGGTTATGTCGGTTTCGGCGAAGGTGGCATGTTGACCGAGGCGGTGCGCAAGCGTCCTTATTCGGTGGTGCTGCTCGATGAAGTGGAGAAAGCCCACCTGGACGTGGTGAACATTTTCTATCAGGTGTTCGACAAGGGCAGCCTGTCTGACGGAGAAGGACGGCAGATCGACTTTTCCAACACCGTGGTGCTGCTGACCAGCAATCTGGCCACCGATGAAATCCAGAGCCTGTGTGTGGGCGGGCGTCCCGATCCGGACACCCTGGCGGAAAAAATCCGCCCGATCCTGTCCCGCCATTTCAAGCCTGCGCTGCTGGCGCGCATGACCATCGTGCCGTTCTTCACGCTGGGCAGCGAGCAACTGGCAGGCATCGTGCGCCTCAAGCTGAGTCGGCTCAGCGAACGCCTGCTGGCCTCGTCGAAAGTACGCCTGACGTTTTCGGATGAGGTCGCCGACGCTATCGCCGCACGTTGCACAGAAGTGGAGAGCGGCGCCAGGAACATCGACTTCATTCTGCGCAAGAGCCTGATGCCACGCTTGTCTGACGTGTTGCTCGGGGCGATTGCCGATCAGCGTCCGTTGGCCGGGCTGCATGTGGCGGCGAGTGCGAGCGGTGAGTGGCTCATTACCGCGGCAGAAGTCGATGCGATCAGGTCTTTCCCCGAAGGTGAAGCGCCGTCTGAAGCCCGAGAGTGATCGCTCGATTACCCACTGAAGAACAAGGATTGATTGATGGCTCTAAATGATCAAGCGCTCTGTACTTTCGTCAGCCTGGCACCCTCGCTGTTGCTCGAATCATTGTGGGTGCAGCAGTGGCAGGGCGAGGAAAAGCTCTCTCAGCCTTATCGTTTCGAGGTTCGGCTGGCAACAATCAATCCGATGTTTGATGACGAAGCGCTACTGGGCAACCGAGCGGTATTGACCTTGAGTGATGCGTTGGGGTTGCCGCACCCCTATCAAGGGGTGGTAACGGAGGTCGATTATCTCGACGCCGACTCCCTTTATTACTACTACCGTGTGGTACTGGAGCCGCGCTTTGTGCAGTTGCGCCATTTTCGCTTTTCCGAAATCTGGCTGGATAAAAGCCTGCCGGAACTGATTCGCGACGTGCTCAAGCTGGCTGACCTGAATCTTGAGGGACCTGGCATTAACGGTGTGCCGGGCTCGGTTTATGACTTCGATATTCGTCTGTCGCTGGCCGATGAACCCATGACTCAGGCCACCTTTACCTGCCAGTTCGAAGAAACGAGTTTCGCTTTCATTTCACGTCTTCTTGAATATTTCGGGGTGTATTACTTCTTCGAACAGGGGCCTGACGGTGAGGCGTTAGTGCTCTGTGGCGACAGGCGCTACCAGCCGCAACTTCCCAGTCGTCTAACCTATCGTCGCCAGGATTCTGAACTGGATATTGGCCAGGTCCTGGCGGTAGCGCGCACCTTCGAGCGCAAGCTGGTTCGGCAAGTGGCAGGGGTTACGCTACAGGATTTCTCCGCATCCAATGCGCAGTTGAAGTTAGAAGCCAACGCGTCGGTAGCAATTGCGAGCCTGGGTGCAGAGGCCTCAATCGAACAGCGGACGGCGGTCTCTGGTTCGTCTGCATTTATCGGTGGGCAAGGGCTGTATGGCGAACACTTTGGTTCGCTGGAACAGGGGCAATGGTTGGCTGATCGCCGTGCCCAGGCCATTGGATGCCGCCAGCGGGAGTTTCACGGGAACGGTCGAGCCACTGGGCTGCGTGCGGGTTATCCGATGTTATTGGTGGGTCATCCACGTCCTGTGTTCAATGCCGGTTATCAGGTTATCGAAGTTCACCATGAGGGTTATCAGCCGTTGCCGGGCCTGGGTTCGGAAGGGGAAGGGCCGGGGCAGGGTATCAATACCCGTTTTATCGCCTTGCCCGGCGACGTGCAGTTTCGCGCACCCTGTGTAACGCCCCGGCCCTATGTTCAAGGTTTGCTCAGTGCGGTGGTGGATGGCGATGAGGACACCGGTCGCCCGCTGCTCAATGAGCATGGTTGCTACAAGGTGAGTTTCCCGTTCATTCGCGGTGAGAAGAATGCGACCCGTGGTTCGGCATGGTTGCGCATGGCGACAATATCCAATGGATCGAGTCATGGGATGGCATTTCCGTTATTGAAGGGTACGGAAGTGCTGGTGTCTTTCCTGGGGGGGGACCCTGATCGGCCCGTTATCACCGGCAGCGTACCCAACTCGGAAAACCCGGCGCGAGTCACAATGGCCAATGCGACACAAAGTGGCATTAATACGCCGGGTGGTCATTATCTGGCGATGGAAGACAGCGCGTCAGGCCCGATGATGAGTATGGGAGCCCCCATAGGTAATACTAAATTGACCCTGGGTGAGGGCAATGTCAGCGGCGCTCATCTTCAAACCGATAATCATATGCGGTTGGCCTCCAACTCGTACAAGCACGAAGTCTCCGACATGTACTCCCACAGCATGGGAGGTGGACTCAGCGCTTCGCCAAGTGGCTCGCAAAGTGCGCGCAGTGACGCGCCTCCCGCGACTGATTCTGCATCTACATCTACATCTACGAAGCCGGCAGCATCGGCAAAGCCGCATGACTTCTTTCCTGCTTTTTCGCACACCGGCAGGTTCCAGGATTATCAGATCGCGCCGACTGCGACGTTCACGCCTTCCTGGTCGATAAAAATGGAAGCGACGCTGGAACAGACTTCCGCATCAATCGGTTTGCTGAAGCAAAGCTTGAGTGCCATGGGCTATGAGATTGCCGTCAGCATCGCCGGACCCAAAACCTCATATACGATCAATCCGGGGAAAAGTGAGTTTAAACACGGGCTTGAGGCTGTATTTGCCGCAAGAGCGGAAAAGTTGCTCAATGCGAAGAAGTCCAACATCAATGAATTGAAGGAGGCCGTGAATGCTACGGTCAAGACAGGTACCCACGTTCATAACACGGTGGCCTTGGTCACGTTCAGTTGCGGGCCGCACAGTATTTCATTAACACCGTCCGGGATATCCATTAACTCAGCGATTCCGGTTTCTATTAATGCCGATGTCAATATCAATGGCAATCTGGTTGTTTCCAGTACGGGTATTTTCAGAAACTGCACGACGCTGGAGCGTCTCAAGGTCGGTAATTCGATAAACGCTTCACAGATCGCCTGTTTATCGTTCAAAAGCCTGACTTCCCAACAAGGTATTCAGGTTGTTCCGCCTGTATTGGTAGCGGAGGTGGCGATATCAGCGGCCATGAAAGCAGCCGGGATTGCTCAAAAAGGAGCTGAGGCGGCGGGCAAAACAATTAATGCGGCCGCGGTGGCTGAAAATAACGCGGCCCAGATGGTTCGGGCGTTGGCAGCAATAGTTTCCTGACCGTGCGGCATTCACTCTCCAAGGACGCCGTAGATGAACTATAAACTGGATGACCATTGTCTTTTGTTGACGGCCCGCTACCAGGCTCTGAAGGTGCCGTATCTGGTAGGCACTGTTTGCATCTTGATTGATGCCAGCGCAAACCCATTATCGAACCAGGCGTGTGCTGAGTGGATCAACTCACGATTTCCAGGTAAATCTTTTGATCGTGGATTGAAAAAAAGCGTGGGCACTTTTGCCGTCCATGGGCTTGCTTTTTCGCTTAACGAAAAGCAGCGCGAGGGTATGGCTGTCCGCGTTCAAATGGGGGCTTGCGACAAAACACTTCACGTTTTCCCTTCTCGAGTGTGGCGGCGCGAACTGACGGGCTGGCGTGGAGTCGCGACGGCTCGGCTTGATGCTGTCGCGCTGGATTGGGAGCATGCATTCGGGGGCGCTGGTTTCTCGGATAATCCGGATGGCGTGGGTTATGTAGACGACCCGGATCGGATTGCCGATAGCGCGCTGGCCCAAATCGAATATCCATTGCCAGGACCTCGAAGCCCTCTAGAACGTCTACCGCTGGCCAGTTTTCTGCCGCTACCGCCTCAATGCGCAGCACGCCGTTCATTCATCGGGACGGTTGATGAGCGATGGCAGGCTGATGGTGCGCCATGGTTGCCGGCGGATACTGACGTGCGCTGGTTCAACGAAGTCGCTGAGGATCAGTGCCACAGCCAGTATTGGCGAGGGGATGAGGCTTGGTCGGTGATCGGTATGCACGCCCGGCATCCAGAATTGACAGGGACACTGCCCGGGCTGAGGCCCCGGTTATTTGTCGAACCCGCCGATTCGGCGCAGAGCATTACTGAAGTATCACTTGATCTGGACACTGTCTGGCTGTTTCCAAACGATGAGTATCAGTTGCTGCTGTACCGGGCACAATTGCCGCTTCACGACACCGATGCACAAGACATCGCAGCGCTGGGCGTGGGATGTGAGCGGCGCGATGATCCAGTTCTGAGTCAGAAGGAATGGGTCGATAAACTGTGGCCACAAGCCGAGGTTGAACCTCTCCAGGCGGCAACGGTTTCACTGCCAGTGGATGACGACGTTACCTTGAGCGTACTTGAAGCGGACGCCGATATCATTTATGCAGAAGTCGCTAACACACATCAGCAAGGTATCGAATCGGCAAAGAAAATCGCCAGTCGTCTGGGGCATCCATTCGACCCGTCGCAGTATCCGCCTCCGGCTCGCCCTGGTTTTTCCGCTGCCGTAAAGCGAGGCGAGATTGCGCCGGTCCCACCTCTCGATGCAGTCGCACTTGAGGCTGATCTTCGCGCATCGGTCTCAGCAGCGCTCGAACGGGCGCACCTTTATGTTGAGCAAATCGCCAAACGCGTGAACCGTAGCGCTGAATCGATTTATGGTCAGGCAGCCTCTGCTGATAGCACCGCTGCGGGCAAACAATTTGATGCGTTCTCGATGGTTTCTCGACTGCCCCTGTCGATCGCTAAAAAGGCTGAATACCAAGCCAAAATCGAAGGGGGGCTTACCCAAGCCAAATCGGTGGACGCTGAAATCACTCGTGCAATTGCTGAAATGACCTCGCAACTGACCGGGGGAACTGAGTATTTGCCTGAGGTTCCATCGATCCGTCCTGCAGCGAGTTGGACCCGCGAACTTCTGGAGGCCGCTCACTCGGCCTCACAATCGTTGATCGGACAGCACTTTCTGGATATCGATCTTTCTGGGGTCGACATGAGCAGTGCAATTCTGACCGGCGCGCATTTTGAACGATGCCAACTCAAGGATGCAAAGCTGAACCGTGCCGAGATGGATCATGGGGTGTTCACCGATTGTGATCTAACCCGGGTCGATATGGGCGAAGCACACCTGAAAGGTGCACTTTTGCAACATTGCAACATGGACGATGCGAAGTTCCATGGCGCGAGTATCAGTGCACTTTATGCCACCGGATGCAGCCTCCTGCGAACACAGTTCACAGCGGCCCTTTTGCCTCAAGCGCAGTTCGTCGACTGTGCATTGGACAACGCCGACTTCACCCGCGCCGGACTGGCCGGTGCACGTTTTCACACCTGCACGCTGACGGCGGTGCGTGCCTTTGACGCCGACCTGTCGAAATCCAGCCTGCATGCCTGCACGGTGGACGGTTTGCAGGTGTCTGGCGCTGATCTTCAGGAAGCTTCCTGGTCGCAAGTGACCGGCACTGCGGTCGATGCCAAAGCCGTGAAGGCCATTAATTTTCGTCTCGATCAAGGTTGTCGGCTGCCCGGTATCTGCCTGGATGCTGCGCAACTACAACGGGCCAGTTTTCAAGGCGCGAATCTGCGGGGGGCCAGTTTAAAAGGCACGACGTTGGAGCAGGCGCTTGTCAGTCGCTGCGATCTGCGAGACAGCGACGGTTACCACTTGAATGCGGTACAGGCTGACTTCACCGGCAGTGATCTCCGGCAGGTCCGTTGGCAAGGCGCCAATTTGATGGAGGCGCGGTTACGCAAAGTGCAACTGGACGCGGCGGATCTGACAGGGAGCAATCTATTCGGTGTCGTGACCGAAGCGGTTCAGGGCAAGGACGTTGTACTGAATCGAGTCCTGCTGGGGCGTTGTCGTTTGAAAGAGGACCTCGCCCATGGCTGAGCACACATTGACAGCTGATCAGTTGCAAATGCTGGTCGCGGATCATGAACCGTTGGTGGGCCTTGATCTGGAAGGTGGAAACTACCGCGCAATCGATCTTCGCAATGCCCGGTTCGAGCGCGTCAATGCGCGAGGGGCAATCTTTTCCCAGGCGCAGCTTGAAGGCTGTTCATGGATATCCAGCGAATTATCCGCCGCGCAATTCGACGACTGTGCGTTTACCGATTCAACGCTGACCGATTGCACGTTACACGGGGCGAGCCTGCTAGGTTCCCGGCTGGATCACGGTCTATGGCTGCGCTGCAGTGGCAATGACCTGGATTTGCGCAAGACCAGAATCAACGGGCTGTCGGTGATCGAGGGGGTGTTTGCTCGCGCGCGTTTCGCACAGGCCAGTATGGAGTCCAGTCAGTGGGACACCTGCACCCTGACTGATCTGCAAACCGCTCAAACTCGCTGGTCACAGACGCGCTTTATCAATTGTCTGCTGGAGCGGGCGCGTTTCGCCGCAATTGTCCTCCATCAATGCGCCTTTGATCGTTCGACGCTGACGGGTGCTGATTTCACGGGGTGTGATGCCCAGTCAGCGTCTTTCTACCAGAGCCGGGGTCAACGTGTGGTGTTCAAAGGCGCACGCCTGGACAAGGCTATTTTTTCCAATGCGCAACTGTCAGGTGCCGATTTCACTGAGGCCAGCCTGAACATGGCGTGTCTCAATAACGCCGATTTATCCGATGCAATGTTGTCCAGGGCTTCACTGGAGTATGCGCTGTGCGAGGCGCTTCACGCGCCGAAGGCAAGCTTCCTCGACGCGAACCTCAACGGCGCCGATTTTCACGGTGCCGACCTCGCCCATTGTGACTGGCGCGGTGCCAACTTAGATGCCATCCGTCCCGAAGACAGCGAGCGCCTGGCGGCGCAACGCTGGCTACCAACTCTATAGGAACCAGCGATGCAAGAAGCCCTGCACGTTATCGACTCCCCTGCTGTGTTGCGCCATGCGCAGATCAATGCGGTCAGCGGCGAACGTTTCGGCGTCGTCAGCACTCAAGGCCATCGCTACTGGTTGAAACCGGCCATGGGTTGCCTGCTTCAGCCTGCCGTCGGCGACACGGTGCTTATTACTTTGGCGGGGGAGGACGGCTACATCCTTAGCGTTCTGGAGCGCACTCAATGGCAACCCGCGCAACTGCGTGTGGAGGGCGACGTGCATTTCAACCTGCCCAGCGGCGCATTGAGCATTGAAGCCCGAGACGGCCTTTCGGCGGATGCGGGCCCCATGCTTGCATTGCGGGCCGATCAGATGGTGGCGCATTTCGCTCAGGCTCAAGTTGGCGTCACGACACTCAGCGTCACTGGGGAGCGCTCCGATCATCATTGGAGCGAGCGCAACGACAGCGCAATCAGGCATTGCGAAAAAGCTGTGCGGCATACCGCGCACTACAGTCAGAGCCGCCGTGAAGTCAAAGGGCATGAGGAGCTGACCGCGGGGTCGCTTCGTCAGCGAGTCGACAAAGACTGGAGCCTGCGCGGCGAGACGCTTGATTTGTTTGCTGAAGTCGCCGTTGCCGTAAGCGGTAAACAAATCAAATTGGGCTGAAAAAGGAGGTAGCTATGTACATGCTCAACAATGGCGGAGCGACCGCAAGTTCCACAGTGCCTGACATCTGCAAAACGCCTACGCCTGCAGGGCCGATGCCAATGCCTTATCCCAATACGGCGGATACATCCATGGCAGATCCAGGCGGACTGGTAATGGCGGTTTTGGTCTGTGGTATGCCTGCGATGAATTTCATGAGCAAGGTCTTGTTGAGTAACGGCGACCAGGCGGGTGTGGCGGGGGGCGTGGTGAGCGGAAAAATAATGGGATCTATGGCGTTTATTGATGGCAGCGCCACGGTCATGGTGGGGGGGATGCCCGCCGTGCGACTCACCTCGCAGACAGCTCACAACGGAACCCCGCCCAACACCATGGGCATGGTCTGCGCTCCAAGCCAGACGGTGGTCATGGTCATGTCCTGATCAAGGCTAGACCGTGTGCTTGATCACTTTGTCGGGCGGTGCGGCGATGCCTCTGCCAGGCAATAACCAGGCTGGGCAGCACATCCTGGATCGAAACGTTTAAGTAACAGTCGCCCCGATGGCGAATGGATAAATTGGTTAGGGGAAGTGGGTGTGATGAACATGCTTAAACACAGGGGAATGACGAAAAGCTTCACCTCTCTCGATAGGGGCAATACGCCGACACACGTACGGTGGCTCGAATGATTAAGGTATTGGCGATACTCCTCACGCTCTGTCTGCTGCTCACCGCTTGCAGCTCCCAGGACCTAAGCCCCGAGCAGAAGGCCCTTGCCGAACTCAAGTGGGACTACGCCGAGAACGCCATCGAGCTGACGTTTACCGCCGATAACGACCTCAATCAGTACGACGGCCAGGCGCATAACCTGTTGGTGGTGGTCGCACAGTTCGATCAGATCAATGCGTTTGCGGCTTACACCGGCAGTTCCCAGCAATTGAGCAGTCTGTTGCTGATGAACAGTGCGCCGACCGGGTTGATCGGTCTTACACGGCTGTTCATCGAGCCGGGTCAGAGCAAGCAATTGAGTCTGCCAAGGCTTGAGGGCGCGAAGATGGTCGGGATCGCTGCGGGCTACGCCCATCTAGACCCGGCACGCAGTGCCAAGCTGTATCAGATCGGCGTCGATGTCACCTCCACCGGCTGGTTCAGCAAGACCTGGACCGCGACGCCCAGACCGATCGCCATCGACTTGCTGGTCGGGCCCGACGCGTTGCTGCGCGGCAAGGAAAGTCGCCTTGCGCTGCCCAAACCGGTGCAGCCGCGAGAGGGCGAGGTGCGTCTGCCGGGCGCCCAGGACTGACCTTTATATCTTGAGTGTTGCCGCCATCCCTTTTTTCCATCTTTTGCCCGAACGCGAGTCCTATGAATATCGATCAGTTGTTGTATTGGCATCAGGGCTTGTTCCTCCAGCCTCAGCATTTCCAGCAGAACGATGCGCGCATCGAGCATCGTCTGACCCGCACCACAGAGCTGAATCACCCCTATCCGTGGGGCTTGATCTCGCTGAAGATCAATGAGTCTGCGCTGGTGGCCAAGCAGTGTCTGCTGGATCAACTGTCTGTGCGTTTTCCTGAAGGTACTCTCGCCGAATACCCCGGTAACGCTGTGCTGGAGTCGCGCACGCTGGATCTGGGTGAGTTCAATGGAGGCCGCACGTTGTATGTCGGGCTGCGCCGTCTGTTGCCGGGCGATGCGAATGCACAGATGTTCGAGACGCTTGCTGCCGGCGCGCGAGCCGAAGCACGCTTTGTGGTGGCCGCGGACCCGGAAGTCATCGGCGACCGTCTCGGCAACTCCCCGGAAGCTCGGGTGCGCTCAATGTCCTATGTATTGCGGTTGTTCTGGGAAGAAGAACTGGAGCATCTGAGCGCTTACGAGCTGCTGCCGATTGCCCGTCTGGATCTTGACGGCGACCGCGTGCGGCCGGCGCAGCGCTACGTGCCGCCCTTGGTCAACCTCGCGGCATCACCGATGCTCCTGCAAACGCTGCGGGAAGTGCGTGACGAATTGATCGGCAGAGCCCGGCAGTTGTCGGTGTACAAGCAGCCGGGAGAGTCACGGCGGGGAGATTTCGACGGCGCCCAGATGAATCATTTAATGGCCCTGGCCGTGCTGAATCGCTACGGTCCTTTGTTGACTCATCTGTTGGAAACACCGCAGGTCTCGCCCTGGCAGTTATACGGCACCCTTCGCCAACTGGTGGGTGAGTTGAGTTTGTTCTCCGACGTCTGCGACATGCTCGGTGAAACCCCGGACGACCGTCTGCTGGTCCCGCCTTATAAACATGAAGAGGCGGGGGCTGCGACCATTGCCCTGGCGTCCTTGATCGGCCTGCAGTTGAACGAAATCAGCATCGGCTCCGAGTTGCTTGTCCGTTTGCAACTGCTTGACGGTTTCTATCAGGCTGAACTGCCTGACGCTTTTTTCGGCCCACGCCATCGGTACTTTCTGGTAGCACGCAGCGCGGTCGATCCGGTCTGGCTGGCCGAGAGCCTGCCGCTTGATGGCAAGCTGGGTGCCGTCAGTGTCATGGAAGGGCTGATCAACCGTGCCCTCCCGGGCGTCGAGCTGATATATCTGCAAGTGCCGCCACAGGGCCTGCCGCGTGTGGCCGGTGCGCTGTACTTCCGTCTGGAAACACTGAGTGATGGCTGGGAAGCGCTGCAACGCGAGCGTCAGGCGGCGTTCTTCCTGCCACAGCCATTGACTGATCTGGTCATTGATCTGGTGGTCGTGCGCTCATGACCAGTCCCCGACTTGCAGGTTGCTGGACACCGATTTTCGATGCTGCCAAGCGTGGCATCCTTGATCCTGCTCAATCCCATGACGCTCTTTCACCGCTTCTGATCGCGCTGCTTGATGATGCTGCGAACCGTGCCCGCCAATTGCACTTTGCTGAAGCTGAAGTGCGCGAGGCACTGTTCGCAGTCGTGGCCTGGATCGATGAAACGGCCATGTCTCGTGAGTGGCCCGGTTCGGCGCAATGGCGTCGCGCACCGCTGCAACGTCATTACTTTTCCACCAGCCGTGCCGGTGTAGAGTTTTTTCAGCGTCTGGAGGCGCTGCCCGAGGCTGCGGTGCAGGCCCGTGAAGTATTCGGGCTGGCCTTGTTAAGTGGCTTTGAAGGTCGATATGCGACCCGTCCGGGGGGCGAACTGGCCCAGTACCGTCGGTCGCTGCTGGAACGGATCATATTGGATCACCAAATGGAGCCGCTGGATGCCACCAGTCACCTCTTTGAACAACCCGAAGACCAATTGCCGAAACGTGTTCGTGTGGTGCGCCGAGGCTTGCGCGGCATTTCGTTGCTTCTGCTGATCGGGATTCCCCTGATGGTATTGACTGCGCTTTACATCAGTTTCGATCTTTCGTTGAGTCGACAGGTCAGCCAGTTGCTGGAGATGCGCTGATGTTAAAGAAAGCCGCTATCTTCGTGCTGTGGGGACTGCTGCTGGCAGCCTTTGCCCTGGTGTTATGGGCGCTGGCACTCTATGAGGATTGGCAACTGTGGTATGTACCGCTGATCTTTATTGGAACTGTGCTGTTGGTCCTGACGCTGCGGTGGATCGGACGCCGCTGGTACGCCTGGCGTTTACGGGCAAGGATGAAAAGCGAGTTGCCAAAGGGGCGTCAGGATGAGGCTCCCAACCTGGACCAGGACTGGAACCGTGGTGTGCGCATGCTGCGCGAGTCACGTCTGAGTCGATTGGGCTCCCCGCTGTATGTGCTGCCCTGGTTCCTGATGCTGGGCGAGAGTGGCAGCGGTAAAAGCAGCCTGCTGAACAACAGTGGGCTGACCTCGGCATTACGTTCGACCAGCCGTAGCCGGCAGGCGAACCCGACCGGGACACTGGGCTGGTGGTTCCTTGAGCGCGGAGTGGTTATTGATCCCGCAGGACGTATGGCCGAGGGTCACAGTGACGAAGGCGCAGAATGGCGGCGGCTGCTTTACTGGCTGCTGCGTTCGCGTCGCCGGGAGCCGCTCAACGGCGTGCTGCTGGTGATCGACAGCACGCGGTTGCTGACGGATTCCGATGAGCGTCTGGCCGAACAGGGACACAGTCTGCGCCGCCGTCTCGATGACTTGGTGAAAGTGTTCGGCGCGCGGCTTCCGGTGTATTTCATCATCACTGGCGCAGAAGCCGTACCTGGTTTCGCACAGTGGGGTACAGCGCTGACCCCCATACAACGTGAACAGCCATTTGGCTTGCTCAGCCTGCATCGCACAAACGCTGGCGCCTTTCTCGATGAAATGTTCAGCGGAATCGGTCAACGCCTTTCTGATCTGCGCATAGAGCTTGGAGTGCGGGGCCTGCCTGACGAAGAGGCCTTCAGTCTTCCGGAACGCATCGGCGATTTACGTCCGCGCCTTGAGAAGCTGCTGTTGCCGGCTTTTGACGCCAATCCCTACAGCGAACCGCCTCTGCTGTGCGGGTTGTTTTTCACCGCGCAAGGGCAGGATTCGGATGCGCGAGAGGAAGGCTGGTTCAGCCACGAGCTACTGGGGCGACTGCTGCCAGCGCAGCGTTACGCGTATCAAACCATCGACAGTTGGCGTCGCTGGCGGCGGTTGCTGGCCCACGCCGCAGTGATTTCGTGGCTGGGGTTGTGCATAGGGTCAGGCGCGCTGTTGGTCTATGCCGATCGTCACACCCAGGCGGTGCTCGCTGAAGCGCTCAATGAGCCTCCGGCTCCTTCAGCCTTTACCGGTGGGCTGGAGACCGATCTGGATGCGTTGCGGCTTTTCCGGCAGGCACTGATCAATTTGTCCGATGAACAGCAGGGCGGATGGCATTCGTTACTGCCGTTCTCACGGCATATCGATCATGTGCAGGAACATTATCGTGCCGACTACGTAAAGCTGTTTGACAGCCAGATACGTAACCCGGTGTTTGATGGTTTCATCGCACAAAACCTGAGCAATGCATTGAACCACGGCAACCCTCGGTTGATTGCCGCTTATGCCGAGTTCTTGGTAAGGCGTATCAATCTGCTCGACGCAAGGCTCAACAATCAGTCAATGAGTAACTTGCCAATGCCAGGATCGGAGGTGGGTTTCCTGAACCTGGCCTATGGCAATAAAGACGTAATCAGTGCCGGGCAATTGATTACCCTTGGGACTAGCTATCGCTCCTATCTGGAATGGCAAACCGATATACCGCAGATGCAGAGTCAGCTCGTTGCCTTACTGGGCCAACTCGACAGTATGGTGCTTGAATCGCGTGACTTATCCTGGCTGACGGCTTGGGCTGAGCTGCAAGATGATCTGCAGCCCATATTGCTCAGTGAATACTGGACCGATACGGAACACCCGAACGTGAGCCTTTCCGAGGCATACACCTCACAAGGGCACAACGCAATTCTCGGTTTCTTTGATGAGCTGGGTCGCGCCAGCCGTGACCAGACGCTATGGAAGGCGCAGCGAGCGAAGTTTCTGGATCAGTATCAGAGCGATACCCAGGACGCCTGGTATCGGTTCATACAGGACAGCTTGCTCAGCGCGCAGACCCGCTTGAAAAACCGCAGTGACTGGCAGCAAACCCTTAGTGTAGTGGGTACGTCCAACGATCCTTTCCTCATGATTCTGCATCGCAGTGCGATGCGTTTCGAGCTGATTCCGGTCGAGCAGCGGGCACCGTGGGTGAGCCGAGCGGTGTCGATGGATCGCATGCTCAAACTGGCTGGCAACAACGATCTGCATGCCGAATCGGGTGCGTTGGGTAGTTTCAAGGTGACTAACGCGCTGGGCGGTGATGTGCTCAAAGGCATGGTCAATGGCGGTTCGATCGAGGGAGGTGTCAATGGCCTGCGTGACGAACTGGCTCAGACACGTGTCCTGGCCAGATTTCAGCAACTGATGTCAGGTGTGGTTGCCGACCTGCAGAAAAGCGACGCGCAAGCCTTTCAGGTTGCCCTCGACACTTGGGGGTTTGGTGCTGATCCCGCAGTGAAGTCCGCACCTCTTTGGGAGGCGGATCGTATCCGCACCGCTTTGATCCAAGCGCTCAGGAGCCCCGACCCGCGTGAAGATGTGGTCTGGTCTCTGGTGACCGGCCAACTGGATTTTTCCCTGCACTACATTGCGCAGGTGGCGGCCTGTCGCCTGCAAAGTGACTGGAGCGGGCAATTGCTTAGTTCGATTCAGGGCGTTCGCGACCCGGTCATGCTCAACGAGTTGTTGTACGGTGATCGCGGTCAACTGCCTGCCTTTATGAATGGCTCGGTGAAAACTTTCGTGCAGCGCGATGTGCAGCGCTACAGCGGTCGTGAATCCCTGGGCGTGCAGATCCCTCTGACGGGCGCATTTTACGCCTACGTCAGTCGTATGCAGCACGCCCGGAACGATCTGACCAGCGCCCAGCGGCAAAGCCAGACACAAGAGGCCACAGAGCAGCAAAGCAAGCAGGCGCTGGAAGCCGAGCAGAAGGGCCTGACGGCACAACGCTTGGAACTCATTCAGGATATCGCAACGTTGCAGGCTACCGCTGCGGTGGTGGAGCTTTCAGCGACGCCGTCGCAGGTCAATATCAGCGCACGATCATTGCCACAGCAAACGCGTTTGACGCTGCAATGCAGCGGTCGCTCAACGGTCCTGGATAACTTCAACTTTCCCACCCGTGCAAGTTTTGTCTGGGCTCCTGGTGCCTGTACAGATGTTTCGCTGGAAATCAGCTTCGCCAACTTCAAACTGGTCAGGCACTGGACGGGAGATCGGGCATTTGTTGATTTCCTGCGTCTGTTCAATGGTGGCCAGCACACGTTTACGGCTGCTGATTTCCCGAGCCAGCGCAACCTGATGGGCAGTGAGAATCTGATCGGTATTCAGTTGACCTATCGCCAGGAAGGGGAGCAGGTCTTGCTGGAACACTATGCTCAGGCCGACCAGTTGCGGTTGAAGGTCAACGTCATTGATGAACGCCAGAAAAGCATTGCCGAGCAGTTGACCGCAATGGAGGCCAAGGCCGCCGCATTGAATGTCAGCCTGGCATCCCTTGGGTCGCTTGCGCAGCAGGGCGTTGCAAGTATCCAGCCGCCTACGCAGATCGCCTGGTGCTGGACGCAAAGGCCGGTTGATAGCGGGCTGGCCGCCGGTGAAGGACTACGGCTGGACTTGGGGATTTATGACAACGAAACGCGCCTGCGTAGCCTTGAAGTACAACTGCGTACCTTGGGTTTATCCACCCGGCGCGACGTCGTACAAATGGCATTAGGCGAAAGATCGCAGCGATTGCTGGTGATATCGCTGCGTGACGGTGCCGCCGCGCAACGGGCGATGCGTGATATTGCAGGCAAGATCGGAATTGTTGCCACGCTGGACAATGCTGCTTCTGGCAACACCGACGTGCGATGACCACTGGCGACGCACTCGGCGCTGCGCTGTATGTGTTTGCCTGCGCGAGTGCTGGCCGTAGGGAGTAACTGTCGCAACCGAAGTGCGAGGCGCTGAATGAATTCCCCAATGTAGAAAACCCAAAGGACTTGGACTTGCCTATTAAAACGGATGTCTGGACTGTCGGTCCTACGCCAAACAAGCTACGTCAAAGCCGATTGGCGAGTGAGCAACTGCTGGAAGAGATGATCACCAGCTCCCCAAGCATTCTCTCCGATGAATGGATTACATACGGAACATTGCAATGACATTGGTGAGCTCCAAGGTGGATTGTCAAAGCAGTGATGTAGGTTTGAATAATGTTGGAATCGAATTACGTATCAGGGGGAGCAAACGCATAATCTGGCTTCCATACCGAGAAGACGGGCGCACAGGTTTGCATGTACCGATCACTGTTGGCGCATGCAAAACTCTGTCTGCCACTTGACGCTGTGATCAGTCTTCCTTGCTGTAGACCGGAGAGCCCGGCAACGGCTTGCCTGTTTTAGGGTCAAGCACCATGGCCTTGGCCAGTTGCTCGATCAGCGCTTCAGAAGGCTTGGGCGGCGGGACGTTGGCTTCACGTTCTTCAACCCATTTCAGCTTGCCATCCCAGGCAGGAAGCTTGGCTGGCGGTAGGGGAACGATTTCGTTGATTTCGGGGACGCTTGGGTTGGCGTAGGACAATCTACCTAATAATTTGCTAATTTGCTTATAACGTTCCGCACGCTCAAGGTCTTCTTTTTGGCCTAGGTAATTAAAACGATCATCCGGCTTTGGGCCGCGGAAACCGCTATCCAAAAAAGAGGCAGAGGTCTCATCGCCTGCGGCTACACCAAGTTGAAACGCATCTAGTGCAGCTTGATAGTTTTCCCTTTCTGAGAGGTAAACGCCAAGTGCGCGAGCTGCTTTACCATTGCCCTGTTCGGCAGCACAACGGCGCATCTGACGTGCTACGTCCGGTGCAATGTCAATGGGCGCGAGCTTTTCAGCCACGTAGGCTTGCGCTTGCGCACTTCCTTCATCTGCTGCCTTGCGAAAGTAGCGCAGGGACATGTTCTCATCCTGTTGCAGCCCAGCAGCACCTTTTTGAAGGTAGATGGCGATCATGTAATAACCCGAAGCCACATGCGCATCTATCAACTGTTGGCTAAAGCGTAGTCGTTCTCCACCGGCTAGCTTGAACTGGCCGCGCATCGCGCCGTTCTGCAGGTTGACGTTGGCCTTGTAGTGGTTATTCTCTGCCGCGATGCGATACAGTCTCCCGATCTCGATATCGACCGTTTTATCCTGCCGTATCTGGTTGTTTTTCTGCAGCCAGCGGGCGTACTGGAATAGCACGTCGGTATCTGCTGAAGGAACCGGAATTCTTTCGTGCACGCAAGTAAAGGCCAGCTTGGCGTTTACTTCTGTCAGTTGATTCAGCGGCGCGTCCTTCGTCCGAGAGGTAAGGGCATTGCCGGAGCTGCAGGCGGCCAACAGTAGGCTTGAAAGCAACAAAGTCAGGCGCATCAGTCATGGTCCGTCATAGTAGCGTCGCGATAATAAGGTTCAACGAGAGCGTGTCGGGTTTGAGTTTGGGCAGAGATTTGCATGTGCCGATCACTCTCGGCACACGCAAAATCCGGCTCATAACTGAAAGCCTCTACCGTGCCTGTATTCAGTCTTCCTTGCTATAAACAGGCGACCCCGGCAACGGCTTGCCTGTTTTAGGATCAAGCACCATGGCTTTTGTCAGTTGCTCGATCAGCGCTTCGGAAGGCTTGGGCGGCGGGATGTTGGCTTCACGTTCTTCAATCCATTTCAGCTTGCCATCCCAGGCAGGAAGTTTGGCTGGCGGCAGTGGGACAATTTCGTTGATTTCGGGGACGCTTGGATTGGCGTAGGACAATCGATTCAACATCTTGCTAATTTGCTTATAACGTTCCGCACGCTCCAAGTCCTCTTTTTGGCCTAGGTAATTCAAACGATCATCCGGCTTTGGGCCGCGGAAACCACTATCCAAAAAAGATGCGGCGGTCTCATTACCTGCTGCCACACCAAGTTGAAGAGTTTGAAGAGCTTCTTGATAAAGTTTACTCATTTTCAAGTCAACGCCTAGAGACACTGCAGCTTTGCCATTACCCTGTGCAGCTGCGCAACTGCGCAGCTGCCGAGCGATATTAAGAGCAGCGTTAGCGGCCTCAAACTTGTCGGCTACATAGCCTTGTGCTTGTGGACTGCCTTCATCCGCCGCTTTCCGAAAGTAACGGAGGGACATATCTTCATCCTGTTGCAGTCCAGCCGCTCCCTTCTGAAGATAGATCGCGATCATGTAATAACCCGAAGCCACATGTGCATCTATCAACTGTTGGCTAAGGCGCAGCCGTTCCCCACCCGTGAGCTTGAACTGGCCACGCATGGCGCCGTTCTGCAGGTTGACGTTGGCCTTGTAGTGGTTGTTCTCTGCCGCAATGCGATAGAGTCTCCCAATCTCAACATCGACCGTTTCATCTTGCTGGATCTGATTATTTTTTTGCAACCAGCGTGCGTACTGAAACAGCACATCCGTTTCTGCCGAGGGGGCCGGGATTTTCTCGTGTGCGCAGGTAAATGCCAGTTTGGTGCTGACTTCGCTCAACTGATTCAAGGGAGTGTCCTTTGTCCGTAAAGTAATGGCGTTGCTGGAGCTGCAGGCAACCAACAGCAGGCTTGAGAGCAAAAGAGTCAGGCGCATCAGTCAAAGTCCGTCATAGAAGTTTCGCTGTAATAGAATTCGACAAGGGGGGCATGAGGAGTGTGATTCCTCGGCTGCAACCATTTGTTTTGCGCAATGATTCTCTCCCATGCCATGAATGCTTCCTCAGGATCATCCTGCGCCCCTCGTTTATCCGTATGCAGATCCCACAACCGCCGCCGCAACGGCTGGCTAAATTCCGGATGCTCATGGCAGATGTTCAGTTCACTATCGACCATCATGCTGCGGGTGTTGATGTTGGCCGAGCCTTGGGTGGTGTAGACGTCATCGACGATCATCAGCTTGGAGTGGATGTAAACCGGCATCCAGGGCTCACCAGCAGGCGAGTCGAATGCGACCAATGAACAGACATGAATTTTCAAGCCTGGCACTGTTTCCGGTTGTAGCTCGGTTTCTTCAATCTCCTTGGTTTTCCTGTCTATCTCCGCTTGCCATTCGTCCAGCTTTTTCTGTCCGGCACGATCGTTTGGCCCGTCCGGCTGGGGCCTGACCGGGGCTTCACTTTTCATCTCCTTGACCATTCGCAGCTTGGTGATGGCCGGAATGGTTTCTGCCCGACCCAGGCTGGCGAGCATTTCCTGAGTCTTGGCCGTGCCCATACCGACACCTCCCTCGGTGTCATTAGTGACGACAAAAAGATAGAGGGGTTCCTTGCGGCCTGCCTTGAGGTATTTCCCTGCCAGCGTCTTGATGTGATCGGCCAGCGGCGGCCAGCGGAAGTACTGGTTTTCGATATAGACGAACTGGGTGACGTTGTTGGCAGCCACCATGTAACCGCTCTGGATGTCTCGAACGGGTTTTTCATAGTCGCCCACGTCATCCTTGTGCTTGCGGTTGGTTTTGGGCTGGCCCACCTGAGCCTGGGTGCGCAACAGCTGCATCATCAACCGCGTGCCGCTCTGAAACTGAAGACGATTGGAGGTCGGATCGCAATCGCGGCAGGCGAGCAGGTCCTCGCCGGTTTCCTTGCGCCAGGCGATGGCGAAGTTCTGGTGCACATCGTGGAGGATCGGCCCGGACAACATGCATGAGATGTCCTGGCGTGGCGTAGAGCCGCGCGCGCCCAGATAGGGTTCAGGCTTGGTGCCCTCTTTACGGTTCAGTGCCGAGTGTTGGTCGGTGTCCCAGTACTCGTCCAGCGAGTTATGGCCCATGACAAAGCCGACCGCGCCGGGCAGCTCATAGTCGACCAGCACGCTTTTCTGGTGGTGCGAGGCGCTGGCGCTCATGGCAAGGCGCATGCGCATGCTGATAGTGGGATCGAGCGCTTCATACTTGACCCAGTGGGCAATCTCCGCTCGCTCCTTAGCACTGAACCCCCGGCTCACGAACACCGGAGATTTACCGTTGACTCGCTCAGCCGCCTTGCCATCGGACACCGCGCATTCAGAGAACCAATCGCGGTCGTAGTCGAACTGATCCGGAGTCGAACTTTGCATGGCTCGGGATTTTATCCGGATTACGCCCTTGCCCGGCAGGTTGCCTTCGCCTGCTACGCCTGCGGAGTTGAAGGGCATTTCCCAGCCCAGTATGCGCACCTTCACACCTGCGGCGGCCTTGAGCCTGAGCAGTTCGCCAATGCAGGGGTGGCATCCGTCGCGGATGAAGTACATGGAAGGCTGGAAACCCCAGCAGATGATTTCGACGGATTTCTCGGCTTTTGCAATCGCCTCAAAGACAGCCCTGAATGCTTCTTCGCCGTTGACCAGCGGTCTATAGGTAGCCGGAATCGGGCTGAACTCGCTGTCCTCGACGAACCAACGCGGAACAATCCTGGCGCTGTTGGTGTGCGAGAGTGCGATAGGCACTGTTATGTTGTTGAGGCGGGGGAGTGGCGATTCCATGGGAGTTCCGTTCCTTGTAGGTTCTGACACGCTGCCTGACCGGGAAGGCGAGCAGGATGGCTGACAGTTGATTGCACGAGCCATGGCCGTTCTGCATGGTCAACAGTAATTGTGCCGGTCGCAAGCCTGGACCTGGCTGGGCTAGGTGTCCCCATTGTTCACGTTTCCGACTCTGATTCTGGATTGTCAAGCGAGGTGTAAAGGGCCCGGAACTTACTCTCAGTTCCTGCCCGAGAGTTCGTTGGACCGGTTTGATTGCTATGCCGATGAAATCCGCTGTTGGCGAATTCGGCATTGCTTTGTTCGCCTTGGTACTGCCCGCCGACCGGAATGTCGTAACTCACGCCATTGGCCAGTTCGAGCGTATAACTGCTGGTTGTGGGGTGATGATCAATGTCAATTGCCCCGGTTTTATCCATGACGCCTTTTTTGACGACTGATGCCCCGTCACGCAATGTGTAAGGCATGCCTGCCCACGCACTGGAGCTTCCGGCGTTGGTTTGCCCTGCATAGAAGGTAAGCGCTTGGGTCACTGAGGACTCGGGCCAAGCGGGATGGTCGCGATTAAGCTGGGCTGGCCCGCTAAACGTCTTCTTCGCCCCTTTGACATCAATCGTCCCCGGCGCATGAATCTCGATGTTGCCGTCCTTGATGCGGATGTAGCCCCCACCGCTGGTGAGCAATATGCCTTCCTGTGCGGCTATTTCTATTCCGGCAGCGGTCGAGGTGATTTTCACCCCCTGTTGCGCCGTCAGCTCCATCGCATCACTCTGCGCCTGCAACTCGATCTTGCCTTTAGCCGCAAACAGCTTGGCGCCCGCGTTCTGCGCAAATAGGCTGATGCTCTGCGCGACGCTGGCCAGCAGGGATTTGCCGCTGGCGATGCTGAC
>NZ_JAFCTZ010000014.1:0-111740 GCF_049896285.1 Pseudomonas sp. DWP3-1-2
ACCGACGCTGTCACACCGCCTCGAACAATTTGCCGCCCGCTGTTTTTGAGAAACGGGCGGCCTAATGCTCCTACGGAACGGTCCAAAAAAACTGGACCACTACAAGCTCGCTCCTACAGGTACTGATTCAACGCGATGCCGGGATGGCGGGCTTAGGCCCCCTGCTCCACCGACCCGATAAAATTCGCCAGCTCATGCGTGCGCGGGTTGGCGAACAGGATTTTCGGGTCGCCGACTTCGTGCACTTTCCCTTGATGCATGAACACCAGCTTGTCGCCCACTTCCCGCGCAAAGCGCATCTCGTGGGTCACCATGATCAGCGTCATGCCGTCGGCGGCGAGTTGGCGCACCACGCCCAGCACTTCGTTGACCAGCTCCGGGTCCAGCGCTGAGGTGATCTCATCGCACAACAGCACCTTGGGCGACATCGCCAGCGCACGGGCGATTGCCACGCGTTGCTGCTGACCGCCGGACAACCGATCCGGGAAGGCATCAAACTTCTCACTCAACCCGACTCGCTCAAGCATGCGTTTGGCCAGTTTGCGGGCTTCGTCCCGAGGCACCTTTTGCACGACCTGCGGCGCGAGCATGACGTTTTCGCCGACGCTCAGGTGTGGAAACAAGTTGAACTGCTGAAAGACCATGCCGACTTTCTGCCGCAACGTGCGCAGGTCTGCACGGGCGGCGTCCAGGTATTCGCCATCGACTTCGATAACGCCGTCATTGATCGACTCAAGCCCGTTCAAGGTGCGCAACAGCGTGCTCTTGCCCGAACCGCTGCGACCGATGATCGCCACGACCTGGCCTTCCTCAACGGAAAGATCAATGCCCTTGAGCACGTGATGGTCGCCGTAATATTTATGCAGCGCGGAAATTCTAAGCAGAGGCATGCAGTCTCCTTTCCAGATAGCGGGCACTGAGCGACAAGGGGTAACACAACATGAAATAGCCCAGGGCGACGAAGCCGTAGACCAGAAATGGCTGGAACGTCGCGTTGGCCAGCATGCCGCCGGTTTTGGTCAGTTCGGTAAAACCGATGATCGAGGTCACGGCGGTGCCTTTGACCACTTGTACGGAAAACCCCACGGTAGGCGCGACGGCAATACGCAGCGCTTGGGGCAGGATCACGTAACGCAATTGCTCCAACGGAGACAGCGCCAGACTCGCGGACGCTTCCCATTGGCCATGAGCAATGGATTCGACACAACCACGCCAGATTTCAGCCAGGTACGCGCTGGTAAACAACGTCAGCGCCAGCGCCGCAGCGGCCCAGGGCGAGATGTCGAAGCCCAGCAGCGCCACGCCAAAGAACACCAGAAACAGCTGCATCAACAGCGGCGTGCCTTGAAACAGCTCGATGTAGACCTTGGCCACAACCCTGGGCGCATTGAGTTTTGAAATGCGCATCCACATGACCAGCAACCCGATCACACCACCGCCGATGAATGCCACCAATGACAGCGCCAGCGTCCACTGCAGGCCGGTAAGCAGGTTGCGCACAATATCCCAGAGGGTGAAATCCATCAGCCTTTCCTCGATATATAGCGACGTCCGATCCACGCCAGCAATTGGCGGATCAGCAACGCCATGCACAGGTAGATCAGCGTGGTCACGATGTAGGTTTCGAAGGAGCGGAAGTTGCGGGACTGAATGAAGTTGGCGAAGAAGCTCAGCTCCTCAGTGGCAATCTGCGAGCACACCGCCGAACCCAGCATCACGATAATGATCTGGCTGCTCAGTGCGGGCCAGACCTTGCCCAACGCCGGGATCAACACCACGTAGCGGAAGGCCTCGAACCGACTCATCGCCAGCGCAGCCGCAGCTTCCAGCTGACCCCGGGGGATCGCCTGGATGCCGGCGCGAATGATCTCGGTCGAGTACGCGCCCAGGTTGATCACCATCGCCAGAATCGCCGCCTGCCATTCCGATATCTGGATACCCAGCGAGGGCAGCCCGAAGAAGATAAAGAACAGTTGGACCAGAAACGGCGTATTGCGGATCAGCTCGACGTACACCCCGAAAATCGCCGAGAAGGGCTGGATTTTCCAGGCCCGCACGATGGCGCCAATGATGCCCAGACCGACCCCGAGAACGGTGCCGATGGCGGTCAATTCCAGGGTGAACAACGCGCCTTTCAAGAGCAGATCGGCGTTTTGCAGAACCGGTACAAAGTCGAAGTGATACGCCATTGGCTGATCCCGAATTCAAAAAGCAGTGAGCAGGCAGCGGTTAGAGATCAGCGGGCAACGGCTGCTTGAGCCAGGTCTGGGCGTTCTTTTCCAGCGCACCGTCAGCCTTGGCGGCATTGAGGATCTCGTTGACCCTGGCCAGCAACTCCGGCTGATCCTTGTTCACGCCCACGTAAACCGGGGAATCCTTGAGTTTCACTTTCAGCTCGGGGATACGTTTCGGGTTCTTCTCGCTGATGGCAACCATCACCACGTTGCCGCTGGCAATCAGATCGGTCTGGCCGGCCAGGTAGGCCGCGATGGTGGAGTTGTTGTCTTCGAAACGCTTGATAGTGGCGTCCTTGGGCGCAACAGCGCTCAGCTCGATGTCTTCAATGGCGCCGCGGGTCACGCTGATGGTTTTGCCCTTGAGGTCGTCAATCGTTTTGATCGAAGCCTCAGGCGGGCCGAATACCGCCAGATAGAAAGGTGCATAGGCCCGGGAGAAGTCGATGACCTTTTCGCGGTCCGGGTTTTTGCCCAGGCTGGAGATCACCAGGTCCACCTTGCCGGTGGTCAGGTACGGGATGCGGTTGGTGCTGTTGACCGGGGTCAGCTCCAGCTTCACTTTCAACTGGTCTGCCACCAGCTTGGCCGTGTCGATATCCAGGCCACGTGGCTTCATGTCCGTGCCCACCGAACCGAATGGCGGGAAGTCCTGTGGCACAGCGACTTTCAAGGTGCCGCGCGAGATCACGTCGTCCAACCCATTGGCATGAGCAGGTGCCTGACTGAGTACGAGGCTGGCAAACAGAGCAGTAAGCAGGGCGCTGTAACGCTTGGTCATAGGAAGACTCCGGGTCGGACGAAAGAGGGTGCTGCGAGGCTGCGGTTCATGCACAAGTGCTTGCTCAGGCCATTGCACAGCCCATGCCATCGCGTGCAATGGGGCCGGAATCTGCGGGATGCAGCGCCGTTTTGGTCTTACTGGTCTGAACAGTTGCGTCCCGGACCGCCCCGCTTTGGAGCGCCCGCAAACCCCGTCGCCCCAGGCCTGGGCGTCGCTTGCCTGATGCAGAGGATGGTTATACAAGGGGCTTCTACTGGACTGACTGGCCTGAACAGTGATGCCACACAGCGCAATCGCAGTACCCGAGTCCGCCTTGCGAGCGATCCGCAAATTGATCGCCGAGCAAGGCTATGAGCCTGGCGACAGCCTGCCTTCACAGCGGGAGCTGGCCGTATTGCTGGGGGTCAGCCGCGCCTCCCTGCGCGAAGCCTTGTCATCGCTCAGTGCCCTGGGCGTCGTCAGCGTACAACCGGGTAAAGGCGTCTTCGTCCAGAAAATTTCTGAACCAGAACAGCGCACGGGCGGTTTTTCATGGCCTTTCGATGTGCAAATTTCACCGGCCGATACGTTTCAGCTGCGTTATGCCCTGGAAGGCTTCGCCGCCGGGCTGGCCGCCGTCACCTTGACCGCTGATGAGCGTGATGTGCTGGAAGACAACGTTGAAGCCATGCGCCTGGAGCTGCGCGCCGGTGATTTTGAAGCCGCAGCACGTCTGGATTTCGAATTTCACCGCCACATCCTCGTCGCCAGCGGCAATCAAGCGATGCTCGGCATCGTCACCGCCGGTGCCGATATCTTTCTGGAAAGCCAGAAAATGCCGTTCATCCGGGCCTCCAGGGCCATGGAAACCTGGCAGGAACACCGCAAAATCCTCCGCGCCCTGGCCCGCCACATCTCAGGCCCGGCCCAGAAAGCCATGCATGAACACATACGTGGCGCCGCGCTGCGCACCGGCATCGTGTTTGTTTCACCTTCCAGCTAAGCGGCGCTATAACCAAAGTCATGGACCGCTATAGCCAGACTCAATGACGTCCGGCTTCCTGAACCGGGCAAGGCCCGCTATGATGGGCGACGTTTTTAGCCTACTAACTCGGAGAACTCCATGAGTAGCGACCTTATCAAGCACGTGAGCGACGCCAGCTTCGAAGCCGATGTCCTCAAGGCTGATGGTGCTGTACTAGTTGATTACTGGGCTGAGTGGTGTGGCCCTTGCAAAATGATTGCCCCGGTTCTGGACGAGATCGCCGAAACCTACAAAGGCAAGCTGACCATCGCCAAGCTGAACATCGACGAAAACCAGGAAACCCCGGCCAAGCACGGCGTGCGTGGTATCCCGACGTTGATGCTGTTCAAGAACGGCAATGTTGAAGCGACCAAGGTTGGCGCACTGTCGAAGTCTCAGCTTGCAGCGTTCCTCGACGCCAATATCTGATGACCAAAGCCCCGCAAATTGCGGGGTTTTTTTCGGGCGATGTACTAGACTCCTCGAAAATCAAGTGGTACATTCGGCCCCGCAACGGCTTCTCCGTTGCCCCCTGCAAGCCGTCGCCGACGCTCTCCTTTCGAATTAGTACGCGATCCTGTCGCCTTCTCTGCGGCGCGGCCTCATTAAGCCAAAAGCTTAATTTCCCCCTCCATACATGATTACGTCATTCCTATATGAACCTGACTGAACTCAAGCAAAAGCCGATTACCGATCTGCTCGAAATGGCCGAACAGATGGGCATAGAAAATATGGCCCGTTCGCGCAAGCAGGATGTCATTTTCTCCCTGCTGAAAAAGCACGCCAAGAGTGGCGAGGAAATTTCCGGTGATGGCGTGCTGGAGATCCTCCAGGACGGCTTCGGTTTCCTGCGCTCCGCAGACGCTTCCTATCTCGCCGGCCCGGACGATATCTACGTCTCGCCTAGCCAGATCCGCCGCTTCAACCTGCGTACCGGCGACACCATCGTCGGCAAGATCCGCCCACCGAAAGAAGGCGAGCGTTATTTCGCCCTGCTCAAGGTCGACACGATCAACTACGACCGTCCGGAAAACGCAAAGAACAAGATTCTTTTCGAAAACCTGACGCCGTTGTTCCCGAACGTACGCATGAAGATGGAAGCCGGTAACGGCTCCACTGAAGACTTGACCGGCCGTGTGATCGACTTGTGCGCACCGATCGGCAAAGGCCAGCGCGGTCTGATCGTTGCTCCGCCCAAGGCGGGCAAGACGATCATGCTGCAGAACATCGCGGCCAACATCACGCGTAACAACCCGGAAGTGCATCTGATCGTTCTGCTGATCGATGAACGCCCGGAAGAAGTGACCGAAATGCAGCGCACCGTGCGCGGCGAAGTGGTTGCCTCGACGTTCGACGAACCGCCAACCCGTCACGTACAGGTTGCCGAAATGGTGATCGAAAAGGCCAAGCGCCTGGTCGAGCACAAGAAAGACGTCGTGATCCTGCTTGACTCCATTACTCGTCTGGCTCGCGCCTACAACACCGTCATCCCGAGCTCCGGCAAGGTACTGACCGGTGGTGTCGATGCCCACGCCCTGGAGAAACCGAAACGTTTCTTCGGCGCGGCGCGGAACATCGAAGAAGGCGGTTCGCTGACCATCATCGCCACCGCGCTGGTTGAAACCGGCTCGAAGATGGATGAAGTGATCTACGAAGAGTTCAAGGGTACCGGCAACATGGAACTGCCTCTGGATCGCAAGATTGCAGAGAAGCGTGTGTTCCCGGCGATCAACATCAACCGTTCCGGCACCCGCCGCGAAGAGTTGCTGACCGCCGATGACGAACTGCAACGCATGTGGATCCTGCGCAAACTGCTGCACCCGATGGACGAAGTCGCTGCTATCGAGTTCCTGATCGACAAGCTCAAGCAGACCAAGACCAACGATGAGTTCTTCCTGTCGATGAAACGCAAATAACAGGCTGAACGGCTAAACAAGAATGGTGTCCTTAGGGACACCATTTTTTTCGCCTGACTTTTGATCATCACGACAAGGAGCGTCATGCACACTTTCGGTAATCGGCGGGATATCGACGGCCTGCGCGCCCTCGCGGTTATTCCTGTCGTGCTTTTCCACTACGGCTTTACCACGTTCAGCGGCGGCTTCGTGGGCGTCGATGTTTTCTTCGTGATCTCGGGTTTCCTGATCACGTCGATCATTCATCGTGAAATCAGCGCCGGCCGCTTCAGCTTCGTCGACTTCTGGGCCCGCCGCGCCCGACGCATCATCCCTGCCTTAAGCGTGGTGCTCATCGCGACCCTGCTCGTTGGCTGGCTGCTGCTGACGCCCCATGACTATTCGCAACTGGGGCGCGCCGTGCGTTATCAGGCGATGTTCATTTCCAACATCCTGTTCATGCGCCAGGACGGCTACTTCAATCCGGCATCGGATTTCAAACCGTTGCTGCACACCTGGTCGCTGTCGGTGGAAGAGCAGTACTACGTCATTTTTCCGCTGCTGATGGTGCTGATCACGCGATTGTTTCGGCACTGGCGTTTGATGCTGCTGGGCCTGCTGCTGGTGTCGTTCGCCCTGAGTATCTGGAGCACCCGTCACGCACCGGACTCGGCGTTCTTCCTGCTGCCGATGCGCGCCTGGGAATTGCTGTGCGGCGCGATGCTGGCGGTCTTGCCTGCGTCCAGCGTCAGGCTGAGACCGTGGGTGTATCAGGCCGTAAGCCTGGCAGGGCTGGCGGCGATTCTGATTGCCGTTTGCGGGCTCAACAGCCGTACGCCGTTTCCAGGCTGGGCGGCGCTGCTCCCGGTACTCGGGGCCACGGCGCTGATCTGGGCCAACGGTCAGGCACAGACGCAGACGCTGGTCGCCAGGGCCTTGAGCACACCGCCGCTGGTGGCAATCGGGCTGATCTCTTACTCCCTATACCTGTGGCATTGGCCCGTATTCGTCTACGCCAACGCGATTTCCATTGATGGCATGCAGCGGCGCGAAGCCTTGATGTGGATCGGGCTTTGCGGGGTGCTGGCCTGGCTGTCCTGGCGCCTGATCGAAAGGCCCTTTCGCGAAAAACGTCTGTTTGCAGGGCGCAAGCCCGTGCTCGTCGGCGCGGCGCTGTGCATGCTGGTTGTCGCCATGGCCGGACAGGCCGTGCGCTGGGCCGACGGCGTACCGCAGCGGCTCACCGGCCAGGCCAGCCAATACGCTCAGGCTCGGGACTGGCAGCGGGGTCAGGTGGATTGCCTGCTGCAACCCGACAGCCCGGATTTGAGCGCCATGTGCCGGTTCGGCACCCATGCCGCCGTGCCACCGCTGCAACTGGTCTGGGGCGACAGCCATGCGGCAGCGCTGATGCCTGCGTTCAAAGAGGATGCCGACCGTTATGGCATTCCGGTCTGGCTGACGAGCCTGTCCGGTTGCGTGCCTGTGTCGGGCTTTGAATCGCGACCACAATGTCAGACCTTCAATCGCCAGACCCTGACGCTGATCGAACAGCAAAAAGTCCGTGACGTGGTGCTCGCGGCCCGCTGGAGCCTTTATTTGTATGGCGAGGAAGACGGCGACCAGGAACACATGACCTACCGCAACGAAAGCCGCGCCGTCGCCGAGCAGCACCTGGCGGACAACCTGCGCGCCACGGTGGCTCAGTTGCGCGCGGCTGGCGCGAACGTCTGGCTGTTCAAGGAAGTCCCGCTGCAACGTCAAGGCACCATTGCGCGGCTCAGCAGCCTGGCGATGGTCGGCCGTTCGGCGCAGGAGGTCGGTCGCCCCATCGCGGATCATCGCCAGCGTCAGCATTTCATCGACGCCCTGTTCGCCGATCTGGCGGCCTCAGACCCTCATGTCCACGTGCTTGACCCCGCGCCGTTGCTCTGCACCGATGGCCTCTGTCGCGCGGCCATGGATGGCTACTCCCAGTACAAGGACGAAAATCACCTGTCCGATCAGGGCGGCGAACGCGTGAAACCCTTGTTTGCGCCGATCTTCATGAGTGAGAACCCGCAGTGATACGCTGCACTGACGCGTTTGCGCAGTCGCTACAAGAGTGAGGCAGTCGGTTCCGAGAGCAGGTACGATACGAACCTATTTTTTAAGTGGCCGGGCTAATGAAATTCAAGGACCTACGCGATTTCGTGCAGCAGCTGGAGCAGCGCGGAGAGTTGAAACGCATTCAAATGCCCATTTCCCCTGTTTTGGAAATGACCGAAATCTGCGACCGCACCTTGCGCGCCAAGGGCCCGGCCTTACTGTTCGAGAAGCCGGTCGGCTTTGATATTCCGGTGCTCGGCAACCTGTTCGGTACGCCCGAGCGCGTTGCCATGGGCATGGGCGCTGAAGAAGTGGGCGAACTGCGGGAAATCGGCAAGCTGCTGGCGTTCCTCAAGGAACCCGAACCGCCCAAGGGCCTGAAAGACGCCTGGTCCAAGCTGCCAATCTTCAAGAAAGTCATCGCCATGGCGCCCAAGGTCGTCAAGGATGCACCTTGCCAGGAAGTCGTCATCGAAGGCGATGACGTGGACCTGGGCATGCTCCCGGTACAAACCTGCTGGCCCGGCGACGTTGCACCGCTGATCACCTGGGGCCTGACCGTGACTCGCGGCCCCAACAAGGAGCGGCAGAACCTCGGTATTTACCGCCAGCAAGTGATCGGCCGCAACAAGGTCATCATGCGTTGGCTGAGCCACCGTGGCGGTGCCCTGGACTTCAAGGAGTGGTGCATCAAGCATCCCGGCGAGCCCTTCCCGGTGTCCGTAGCATTGGGTGCCGACCCGGCCACCATCCTCGGTGCCGTGACCCCGGTGCCCGACAGCCTTTCCGAATACGCCTTCGCCGGTTTGTTGCGGGGCAGCCGTACCGAGCTGATCAAGTGCCGTGGCAATAACCTGCAAGTCCCGGCCAGCGCCGAGTTCGTCCTCGAAGGCGTGATTCACCCCGGCGAAATGGCCGACGAAGGCCCGTATGGCGATCACACCGGCTATTACAACGAAGTCGACAGCTTTCCGGTGTTCACCGTCGAGCGCATCACCCATCGGATCAAACCGATCTACCACAGCACCTACACCGGTCGGCCTCCGGATGAACCCGCGATACTTGGGGTGGCATTGAACGAAGTGTTCGTGCCGATCCTCCAAAAACAGTTCCCGGAAATCACCGACTTCTACCTGCCGCCGGAAGGTTGCTCTTATCGCATGGCTATCGTGACGATCAAGAAGCAGTACCCCGGCCATGCCAAGCGTGTGATGCTGGGCGTGTGGTCGTTTTTGCGACAGTTCATGTACACCAAGTTCGTTATTGTCACCGATGACGACATCAATGCCCGGGACTGGAACGACGTGATCTGGGCCATCACCACGCGCATGGACCCCAAGCGCGACACGGTGATGATCGACAACACGCCCATCGACTACCTGGATTTCGCCTCGCCGGTGTCCGGGCTGGGTTCGAAGATGGGGCTGGACGCAACGCATAAATGGCCGGGCGAGACCACGCGTGAGTGGGGTCGGGTTATCGTCAAGGACGAAGCCGTTACACGCCGGGTTGACGACATCTGGAATCAGTTGGGAATAGATTGATGCGCGTAACCTTGCAGCCATCGGGCGCAGTACTTGAAACACTGCCCGGCGAGCGGATTCTCGATGCCGCGCAACGCCTGGGTTACGACTGCCCGCAAAGCTGCCGCAACGGCAATTGCCATGTGTGTTCGGCGCTGCTGGTCCACGGCCGCGTGTTGCAGGCCGGTGAAGAACTGACCCATGGCGAAATCTACACCTGCCTGGCCGAACCCCTTGAGGCGTGCGAAGTCCTGTGGGATGGCGTTCTCCCTCTGGGTGAGTTGCCGGTGCGCACCTTCGCCTGCCAACTGAGCGAATGCGTCGAAGTGGGCGGCGATGTCTGGCGTATCGGGCTGCGCGCGCCCGCCGGCAAACCGCCCCGTTATCATGCGGGTCAGTATTTGATGATTCATCGGGATAACGGCGAAAAATCCGCCTTCTCGCTGGCCTCTGCCCCGGAAAGCGGCCGCGACCTGCAACTGCATGTCCTGGTTCGTGAAGCCAGCGCCCAAAGCCTGATCGAACAACTGCAACGCAATACCATGGCGAACGTCGAACTGCCGTTTGGCGACACGCACCTGGCTGAACTGCCCGACGGTCCATTGGTATTGATCGCGGCTGGCACGGGCATGGCGCAGATGCAAAGCCTGATCGAGCACTGCCGCATCAAGGGTTTCCATCATCCCGTGCATTTGTACTGGGGCGTGCGGCGGCCGGACGATTTCTACGAAATTCAGCACTGGGACGAATGGAAGAAGCTGCCTAACCTGTTCCTGCACAAAGTCGTCAGCGACTTGTGCGGTTGGGAAGGCCGCTGCGGGATGCTGCATGAAGCGGTGTGCAGCGACATCGCCGATCTCTCTGCCGTACACGTCTACGCCAGCGGCTCGCCAGCCATGATCTACGCCACCCTCGACGCCCTCGTCAGCGCGGGCATGAGCGCCCATCAAATGCGCGCGGACGTCTTCGCCTACGCACCTCGTCCCTGATCAACCACGACAGCGAGGCAGACCGCCCGCCAACGTCACTTTCCCGCCCAATGGTCACGGGCGTGGAGTGCTAATTGCTTCAAGACTGATGATCTTTCCGGCATTTGACGCGTGACTGACAGGCCGTCCGGGCAGTCTGATACGCAGGCACTTTTTGACGAAGCACGGTTTCTTTGTCAGTGCCCGTGAAGACATTTTCAGCAGGGACCGCTACAACTGGCCGGACGTTCGCCAGGGGGCAAAATGGGCAATCAAATCAACGAGTTGGTGGTCGCGGTGCACGACGGCCTTGGCCTGACGTACCCGCCCACCATCGACCTCGGGCCACAACTGACCCGCGAACAACTGATGATTTCAATGCGTGCCACCATGGCCCGCCATGAAGGTGGCCCGGTCTGGCTGTTCGCCTACGGTTCGCTGATCTGGAAACCCGAATGCACCGCCGTAGAGCGCCAACGCGGCCGCGTGCATGGTTATCATCGCGGCCTCTACCTTTGGTCTCACGAACACAGAGGCACGCCGGAAATGCCTGGCCTGGTGTTTGGTCTGGATCGCGGTGGCTCATGCAGCGGATTCGCTTATCGACTGCCCGACGACAACCTGGAAGCGTCGCTGCTGGCACTCTGGCAACGGGAAATGCCGTTCCCCTCCTATCGCCCGCACTGGCTCAACTGCCGGCTTGCCGACGGCACTCGCGTTCAAGCCCTGGGTTTTGTGCTTGAGCGACACCTGCCCAGCTACGCAGGCAATTTGCCGGATAGCGTCCTGAGCCAGGTACTGGCCAGCGCGAGCGGTCGATACGGCACCACCCGCGACTACGTCGAACAAACCGCCAACGCCCTGCGCAGCCACGCCATGCCAGACCTGAATCTGGAGGCGCGACTGAGAAGGTGTTGGGGGGGCTGCGAGGTGACATAAACATCAGGTTGCAAACGGTTCTCGCGATTAGTTGGCTAATCGCTAGACTAGAGGCATCGCCAAAGGAGCTTTGACATGAGCGCTCAATTGTCACCCATCGTTTCAGAGTTCGAATCTGAAGAGCAAGCCGCCAGTTACGATGCCTGGTTCAGAGCCAAGGTGCAGGCATCACTTGATGACACGGCGCCGAACGTTTCGCACGATAAAGTAATAGCCGAGATGAAAGCCCGTCTTGCGGCGAAGCGGGAAAAGCGACGGAATGATCGTTGAATCGCGTCCAGACGCAAGAGCCGCTTTAATCGAGATTCTTGACTACATAGATGAACGAAATCCTCAGGCTGCCCTGGCACTTCTGGAAGATATTGAATCCGCAACTTCAGCCCTCCCGGAACATCCGTACCTCTACAGATTCGGGCGGGTACCCAACACCAGGGAGATCGTCGTGCATCCCAACTATCTGGTGGTGTACCGAGTAACCGACAGAATCGAAATTCTGAATGTCCTGCATTCAAGGCGGCAGTACCCATAAGCCTGTGGCAGATCTCAAACCTTCAAGACCTGCCACCGCTCGCTTTACGCCACCACCTCCCGCGCCGTACTCGCCACCTGTTTATGCCAGAGCGTCGGCAACAGGAACGCGATTGCCAGCACGCACGCGATCAACAGCAAGACAAAGCCGCCGTCCCAGCCGAAGTGGTCCACGGTGTAGCCCATCAGCGCGCTGGCGGCGACTGATCCGCCCAGGTAGCCGAACAGACCAGTGAAACCCGCAGCCGTGCCCGCCGCTTTTTTCGGGACCAACTCCAGCGCCTGCAAGCCGATGAGCATGACCGGCCCGTAGATCAAAAAGCCGATGGAAACCAGCGCGATCATGTCTACCAGCGGATTGCCCGGCGGGTTCAGCCAGTAAACCAGCGTGGCGACGGTCACCATGACCATGAACACCACGCCCGTCAGGCCGCGATTGCCTTTGAATAGTTTGTCCGACATCCAGCCGCACAGCAGCGTGCCCGGAATACCCGCCCACTCATAAAAAAAGTACGCCCAGGACGTCTTGTCGACGGTGAAGTGCTTGGCTTCCTTCAGGTACGTCGGGGCCCAGTCCAGCACGCCATAACGCAGCAGGTAAACGAAGACGTTGGCCAGCGCGATGTACCAGAGCATTTTGTTGCGCAGTACGTACTTGACGAAGATTTCCTTGGCACTGAATTCTTTTTCGTGGCTCTCGTCGTAGCCTTCCGGGTAGTCGTTCCTGTAATGCTCAATGGGCGGCAAACCGACGGATTGCGGCGTGTCGCGCATGGTCGCAAACGCAAACAGCGCCACCAGCAAGGCAACGGCGGCAGGCACGTAGAACGCCGCATGCCAGTCATTGGTCCAGCCCAGGCCCAGCAGGAACAAAGGGCCGATCAAGCCGCCGCCGACGTTATGCGCGACGTTCCATACCGACACCACGCCGCCACGCTCCTTCTGCGACCACCAATGCACCATCGTCCGCCCGCTCGGCGGCCAACCCATGCCTTGCGCCCAGCCGTTGATGAACAGCAGGACAAACATGATTGCCACGCTGGACGTTGCCCAGGATGCGAACCCGAACACGAACATCACCGCCGCCGAAACCAGCAGGCCGAACGGCAGGAAATAGCGCGGATTGGAGCGGTCGGAAACGATCCCCATCAGGAACTTCGACAGCCCGTAGGCGATGGCAATCGCAGACATCGCCACCCCCAACTGACCCCGGGTGTACCCCTCGTCGATCAGGTACGGCATGGCCAGCGAAAAGTTTTTCCGCAACAGGTAATAACCTGCATAGCCAATAAAAATACCCGCGAAGATCTGCCAGCGCAGGCGGCGATAGGTGCTATCAACATTTTCTTCAGGCAACGGGGCCTTGTGTACGGCAGGGCGGAAGAAGGCAAACATCAAAGACTCTCCATTTTTGTTTTTCTGTGCGAAAGCGAATATTACATTTTCATTACAGAAAAAAGGAGAGCCTAACGCCGGAGATTCGGTAGGAAATACGGCTTTTTAGCCGTTGTTTTTTGAACACGCCCTGGATGTGTAAGCAAATGTCATGAGATTAGGATCGGTCCTACGCCTGAATAGGACGCCACTGGATTCACCCTCCGACAATCGCCCCTTACCATCGGCGCCTGCCTGTCATGTCGACAGGAAACGCTTACGGGGGCAGCGTGAAATTTTTTTCTTTATGGGTGCTGTGCTGGGTCTGCCTGACCGTTCAGGCAAACGAAGCCCTGTTGATTCCGGTTTCCAGGCCGGCTCCCGAATTCCCCGAAGACCTGCTCAAAAAACGACATGCCGGCAAGGTGTTCGTGAACCTCACCGTGGGCGCATTCGGGACCGTACAGACGGCCAGAGTCCGGGAAAGCAGTCACCCGAGATTTACCGAAGCAGCGCAAAAAGCCGTTGTTCAGTGGCGGTACCAGCCTTGGGGCGTAACAGACGGCAGGCCTTCAAGCGTTGACATCATCGTGCCAATTATCTTCGGCGCCCAAGGCATCGAACCCTTCTCCCCGCTCATTACCGTCGGCCTTGAGAACACGTTGTGTGCCTATCTCAATTACGAAGTTCAGACCAGCCAACAGAACTTCCCCGACGAGCCACTGAGCACAGTGGATGTCTTCTGGCGTGCCCGAGAGCATCTGACCGGGAGTTACACGCGCTTTATGGTCCCGGATGAAGACGCGAGAAACGTACTGTTATCACGACTCGAAACAGCCATCCCGAAGGCAGTCAACGCCTGCCGCAACAATCCGCAGCGAAAACTTAGCGAGTTTCTGCCCGAAGCAATAACGACGCTTTGGGCAGGCTCAGGCTAGCGCTCGCTCTTGATCACCCGCTGAAGCCCACGAATTTCCGTTCGTCCAACCCAAGCTCGCTTTCTTCCCCTACAAGGATTTTTCCATGCGGTATCTGCTCGTTGCACTAATCCTAAGCTTGTCCTTCATGGCTACGGCTGAGGAGATGACGCTGATTCCCGTGCACACACCCAAGCCCACCTATCCTCCTGAGCTGCGCAGCGACAGGATTACCGGGCAAACGAAAATCCGCTTCATCGTGCACGCCGATGGTTCGGTTTCCGACGTGACCGCTGTCGAAAGTGATCACCCGCAGTTTGCCCAATACTCAATCGAGGCCGTCAGCCAATGGACATTCAAACCATGGACAGTAACCGCAGACGCCCCCTCGGAAGCCGAAGTGTTCGCACCGATGATATTCATGCTGGATTCCCCACTGCCGTTGCCCATGGACATCAACGCGACGCTGTTAAAAACGCCGTGTCGCACCGTCAATCGTCAGGTGGCCAGGAAAAACTTCCTCTACCCCAAACAGCAACTTCGCGACCTGCGCGTTTTCAACGTCGTCATTCGCTACCTGTCCGAAGGCATGGTGAGCAGCCAGCTAGAGCCCGCGCAACGTACTGCGCTGATCAACGAACTGCTGGAAAACCTTCCGACAATCGTCGAACGCTGCAAGGCAAACCCCAAGGCTGCTTATGCTGATCAACTGCCGGCTAGCATTCGGGGGTTGATGTAGCTTTTTGCTCTGTAAAGCATCGAACAACAAAGCTCCTGTTGCGTTCATGTCCACAGGAGCCTGCTCACCGAGACGCCGATCCGCTGAACGTCACAGCATCGAAACCACCACCTTCCCCACCGCCCTTCTCTGCCCCAGCGAATCAATCGCCTTCCCCGCGTCTGCCAGCGGGTAAACCTGTGAAACCAGCGGTTTCAACTTGCCTTCGGTATACCAACTGAACAACTGCTGAAAGTTAGCCGCATTGTCTTGAGGCTGTCGCTGTGCAAACGATCCCCAGAACACGCCCACGACCGATGCGCCTTTAAGCAGTGCAAGGTTGACGGGCAGTTCGGGGATGCGGCCGCTGGCGAAGCCAACGACCAGCAGGCGGCCGTTCCAGGCGATGGCGCGGATGGCCTGATCGAAGAGGTCACCGCCGACCGGGTCGTAAATCACATCCACACCGTTACCTTGGGTGAGGCGTTTTATTTCTTCCTTGAGGTTGGTTTCGGTGTAGTTGATGAGTTCGTCGGCGCCAGCGTTTTTGGCGACTTCGAGCTTTTCGGCGGAGCTGGCGGCGGCGATGACACGCGCGCCCATGGCCTTGCCGATTTCTACGGCCGCCAGGCCGACACCGCCGGAAGCGCCGAGCACGAGCAAGGTTTCGCCGGGCTGCAGATTGGCCCGTTGTTTCAGCGCGTGCATCGAAGTGCCGTAGGTCATGCTGAAGGCGGCAGCGGTGGTGAAGTCCATGTTTTCAGGCATCGGCAGCACGTTGTAGCCTGGCACGGCGACGTGTTCGGCAAAACTGCCCCAGCCGGTCAGCGCCATGACGCGGTCGCCGACTTTCAGATGGCTGACTTTTTCGCCCACGGCCGCCACCACGCCTGCCGCTTCACCGCCCGGGGAAAACGGAAAGGGCGGCTTGAACTGGTATTTGCCCTGGATGATCAGCGTGTCGGGAAAATTGACGCCCGCGGCATGGACCGTCAGAAGGATTTCGTTTTTCTTGATTTCCGGGCTCGCGACTTCTTCGAGCACGAGCGTTTCGGCGGGGCCGAATGCTCTGCACAGCAAGGCTTTCATTGGGCTATTCCTTTTTGACTTGTGGCCGATACGTTCAGGTATGTGGCTTTTTGCGTCAATGAGCATCGCCGGGCCTGATAAGCCTGCATAAGTTGAAGTAACCTGTGCGCCAAACCGGATAAGGAGTGAATTGTGAAAGCGTGGATCCTGATGATGTTGTTGGCCCTGTCACTGCCCGCCCTGGCGCAGGAAGAAGTGAAAGAGGGCGAGGCGCCCAAGGCTATTTATATTTCGCTGACGCCTCCGTTCGTGGGCAACTACGCACTCGATGGCGGACCGAAACTGCGCGTTTATAAAGCCGACATCGCGCTGCGCGTCACCGGCCCGGAAGCCCAGGCCGCCGTGAAGCGCAATGATCCGCTGATTCGTAACCAACTGGTGGCGCTGTTCACTCAGCAGACCGTCGACAGCATGAGCAGCGCCGAAGGGAAGGAAAAAATTCGCCAGGAAGCGCTCAAGCAGGTTCAGCAGGTCATGACGGATGAAGAAGGCAAACCTGTGGTAGAGGATTTGCTGTTCAACAACTTCATTGTTCAGTAATTCGAGTATCCGGTATTGTTTCAGTGCTGATCAGCGCAATGCCAGGACCGCCGCCCATTGTTCGGCGGTAACCGGCATGACGGAAAGCCGACTGCCTTTTTGCACCAACGGCAGTTGTTCCAGCGCAGCCTGCTGTTTGAGGCAGGTCAGGCTGAGTACCTTCGGGAATGCTTCAACGAAGGTGACGTCGATGGCAGTCCACGGATTTTTTTCGGCGCTGGCCTTGGCATCGAAGTAGTGGCTTTTTGAGTCAAGCGCGGTAGGGTCCGGGTAGCCCGCGTGGGTGATTCGCCCGATCCCCGCGATACCCGGCTCCGGGCAACTGGAGTGATAGAAAAAGAACGCGTCGCCTACCGCCATCGCACGCATGAAATTGCGTGCCTGGTAATTGCGAACCCCGTCCCAGCGAGCCGTGCCAAGCGCTTGTAGATTCAAGACAGAGAACTCATCGGGCTCTGATTTCATCAGCCAGTAGGCCATTATTCCTGCTCCTGAAATGAGAAATGGCTAAGTTGTCGGACACTTTTGTGACAAACCGACGGTTGGCTGACGCCAACGTTTGCGTGTGCGGCGCTGTTGTCGGAGAATGCCGGGGTTTTAAGCTTCACGCTGCTGCACGGCCTATCTAAAAAACTGTTGCTCACATCGTATTGGTTTGCCGAAGGGGGGCAATCAATGAAACGCAAGCCGGATTTACTGTGGATACTGGTTATTTTGTTTGGCTTGGGCGTCGTGACGACGGGTTATGCGCAAAGTTTGTGGTCCAGCAAACCGGACGCGCCAATTGAAATTACACAACAGCAACAGAAATATCCTTCGCGGCATTGATTGATGGTCGGACCTTCGGAGCAGGTGTAGGAGCGCTCGGAGGTAACGACGGCCGCGAAGCGGAGTATGAGGCAGACTGCTATCGCTGCCTCGCGTTGCTCGGGAGCTCCTACAGGAACAACGCTTTACGCCAGATACCACCCCTTATCCGAAACAGTGCCATTCAGCGGCACGTCCCAACTGGCCTGAGCCAGCCGCTTCACCTTCTGACACTCATGCGCCAACCCCAGCAACACAGGCTTGCGCCAGGTTTTGCGTCGCGCCCGATACGCGAGGCTGCGGTCATAGAAGCCGCCGCCCATGCCCAGCCGTCCGCCCTCGTCATCGAAACCTACCAACGGCATCAAAACCAGATCCAGCGTCCATATCTTGCGCTGGCGTGCGGGATTGATACGTGGCTCCGGAATGCGAAAACGGTTGGGCTTGAATTTTTCCCCCGGACTGACGCGCTGGAACACCATTTTGGTCCGGGGCCAGGCACTGAGGACAGGCAAATACGTGGCTTTCCCCCGACGCTGAGCCGCACGCAGCAGCAGGCGCGGGTCGATTTCACCGTCCATGGGCAGGTACAGCGAGATATGTCGGGCACGGCGAAACAAGGGATGTTGCGCCAACTGACGATAAAGACCGCGAGCGGCGTCGCGTTGCTCGCTGGCACTCAGGGCGCGACGGGCTTTGCGCAACTGACGACGCAGTTGCTGACGACTCAGCGGCGATTCAAGGGTCATGAAAGGCGGGTCATGCAAACTGATCCATTGAAGATGGAACCAGAGTCGAGTCGTCAAGGCGACGATCCCGGGGGTGTCGGCGCCGGGTAAAACCGGCGACTGACAGAACAGAATAGGTGCTCCCCGACGAACCGCTGTCGGTGTAGCCCTTGAACCCGAAAGTTCAAGGTGGAGATTACAGGAGGTTTTAAGGCTTTCCGTCGAGCGGACATGCACACCAACCCCAACGTGCAACCCCCGTGGTTGTGCGTATCGGCTCAGGGACATGACCGACTGGCAAGCACTCCAGGGAACGGCGCAAGTATACCCGAAACTCTTCCCGACTTTCAGCTTCGAGGTGAATCCGGCGACGTATCGGTGTCGGTAGACAGCACCAGATCGACGCGATCGAGCAGATCACGAACCTGTTCGCGGGTCGAACCGCTGGCCTGCACGTCAGGCGAAACCTGCTTGTGCAGAAGGTCATGCGTAATGTTCAGCGCGGCCATTACGGCAATACGGTCGGCGCCGATAACTTTGCCGCTGCTGCGGATTTCACGCATCTTGCCATCCAGATAACGCGCAGCGCTGACCAGATTGGTGCGCTCTTCCTGAGGGCAAATGATCGAATATTCTTTGTCGAGGATTTGTACGGTGACGTTATTGCCGTTGCTCATGAGTCTTGCTCCAGGGCCTTGAGGCGCGAAATCATTGACTCGACCTTTTGCCGGGCGATTTCGTTTTTTTCAATGAGGTGAGCGCGTTCCTCGCGCCAGGACTTTTCCTGAGCTAATAGGAGTCCATTTTCGCGTTTAAGTTGCTCGACTCGATTGATCAGTAATTCCAGTCGGGCCATCAGCGCTTGCAGGTCGGTATCTTCCATTGTTTTCCACTGAGTTCTTTCTGATGAGTGGCGCTGGAGCTGGCTTTAAGCCACAACCTCGGACGGCCGCCTTGATGAACTTGTTGCTCGGATAGTCTAGGATAGATGCCCTCCATTCTAGACATTGCGCCGTTTGGCGACTAGTTGCCCATGCCCATTCAGAATTCCCCGTACAAAGCATTCGCCACCCTGCTCAACAGCAGCGGTCATCCTGTCTCTCCTGCCGAGCTTCATGGTCTGTTGCTGGGCCGCAGTTGTGCAGGCGCCGGTTTTGACAATGAAGCCTGGCTGGTGGATGCCACCGAAATCCTCGGCGCAGCCCCCGAAGACAACGTCCGCCAAGCCTTGATCGGTTTGCAGGAAATGGTCAAGGGTGAACTCACCAGCGACGACATGACCGTTGTACTCCTGCTTCCGGGCGATGACGAACCGCTCGGCGAGCGCGCTATCGCATTGGGCCAATGGTGTCAGGGTTTCCTTGCCGGTTTCGGCCTGACGGCCCGTGACAATGCCATCAGTGGCGAAGCCATGGAAGTGCTTCAGGATCTGGCGGCCATTTCCCAGGTCCAGGATGCGCTGGAAGAGTCCGAAGACGGCGAAAGCGATTACATGGAAGTCATGGAATACCTGCGCGTCGCTCCGCTGCTGCTGTTTACCGAATGCAACAAACCCGAAGCGGCCGCACCGAAACCTTCGCTGCACTGATTGCTCATCATCGGCGACGCCGGTCGTGGCTGCTTGCCCAGCCATGATCGGGTCGCTTCAGAACGGGAACCTGCCTGCCAATGATCCACATCCCCAAGTCGGAATACGCTCGTCGACGCAAGGCCTTGATGGCGCAGATGGAACCCAACAGCATCGCGATCCTGCCCGCCGCTGCCGTGGCGATTCGCAACCGGGATGTCGAGCACGTTTATCGACAGGACAGCGACTTCCAGTACTTGAGCGGCTTCCCGGAGCCTGAAGCCGTGGTGGTGCTGATCCCCGGCCGTGAGTACGGCGAGTACGTGCTGTTCTGCCGCGAGCGCAACCCCGAGCGCGAGCTGTGGGATGGCCTGCGGGCCGGCCAGGAAGGCGCGATTCGCGACTTTGGCGCCGATGACGCTTTCCCGATCAATGACATCGACGACATCCTGCCGGGCCTGATTGAAGGCCGCGACCGGGTGTACTCGGCCATGGGCAGCCATCCCGAATTCGACCGCCACCTGATGGACTGGATCAACGTAATTCGCTCCAAGGCGCATCTGGGTGCCCAGCCGCCGAACGAGTTTGTTGCGCTGGATCACCTGCTGCACGACATGCGCCTGTATAAATCGGCGGCAGAAGTGAAGGTCATGCGTGAGGCCGCGAACATTTCCGCCCGCGCCCACGTGCGCGCCATGCAAGCCAGCCGCGCCGGCCTGCACGAGTTCAGCCTTGAAGCCGAACTGGATTACGAGTTCCGCAAGGGTGGCGCGAAGATGCCGGCTTACGGTTCCATCGTCGCCTCGGGCCGCAACGCCTGCATCCTGCACTATCAGCAGAACGACGCGGTGCTCAAGAACGGCGATCTGGTGCTGATCGACGCGGGCTGTGAAATCGACTGCTATGCCAGCGACATCACCCGCACGTTTCCGGTAAACGGCAAGTTTTCCCCGGAACAGAAGGCCATTTACGAGCTGGTGCTTAAATCACAGGAAGCGGCGTTCGCGGCCATCGGTCCTGGCAAGCACTGGAATCAAGCCCACGAAGCGACGGTCCATGTGATTACCGCAGGGCTTGTGGAGCTGGGATTGTTGCAAGGCGACGTGGGCGAACTGATCGTCAATGAAGCTTTCAAACCGTTTTACATGCACCGCGCCGGCCATTGGCTGGGCATGGATGTTCATGACGTTGGCGACTACAAGATCGGCGGCGAGTGGCGGGTGCTGGAAGTGGGCATGGCGTTGACCGTGGAGCCCGGAATCTACATTGCACCGGACAACCAGCATGTTGCGAAGAAATGGCGTGGCATTGGTGTACGAATCGAGGATGACGTTGTGGTGACCAAACAAGGTTGTGAAATTCTTACCCGTGGTGCGCCGAAGACCGTGGCCGAAATCGAGGCCCTGATGGCAGACGCCCGCAATCAACAGAGACAGGCTTCATGAGCCGTTTCAATCTGGCCATCGTCGGCGGCGGGCTGGTCGGCGCCAGTCTTGCCTTATCGCTGCAGGCCGGTGCCAAGGCGCGCGGCTGGAAGATCGTACTGATCGAACCCTTCGCCCCCGGCGACACCTATCAGCCCAGCTACGACGCCCGTTCTTCGGCGTTGTCATTCGGCGCGCGGCAGATCTACGAGCGCCTGGGCCTGTGGCAGGACATCGCCCGCCGCGCCGAGCCGATCCGCCAGATTCTGGTGTCGGACCGCGGTCGTTTTGGCGCGGCGCGCCTTTCGGCCATCGAAGAAGGCGTGCCTGCCCTGGGTTACGTGGCGGAAAACGCCTGGCTGGGTCAATGCCTGTGGCGTGGCCTGGACAGTGAAGTGGTCAGTTGGCGCGTGCCTGCAGAGGTCAAGCACATGCAGGCCTTGCCTGATGGCTATCGCCTGACGCTGGACGACGAAACCGAACTGGAATGCGATCTGGCAGTGCTCGCTGATGGCGGTCGCTCAAACCTGCGCGAGCAACTGGGCATCAGTGTGCGCCAGCGGCCTTACAACCAGAGCGCGCTGATCGCCAATATCACGCCCAGCGAAGCCCATTGCGGCCAGGCCTTCGAACGTTTTACCGAAGAAGGTCCGATGGCGCTGTTGCCGCTGCCGGAAAACCGCTGCGCACTGGTCTGGACCCGCACCGGCAAAGACGTTGAACGGCTCGCCGCGCTGGATGACCGGGCCTTTCTCAGCGAATTGCAGAATGTATTCGGCTACCGTCTGGGCACGTTGCTCCAGGTGGGCGCGCGGCATGTCTACCCGCTCAGCCTGATTGAAGCTGAAGAGCAGGTGCGCTCGCATCTTGTCGTCCTGGGCAATGCTGCTCATAGCCTGCACCCGATTGCCGGTCAGGGTTTCAACCTGTCGTTGCGCGATGCTCACGCATTGGCAGAAGCCTTGCTCGCCAGCGACACGATGCCGGGCGATCTGCCGACCCTGCTGGCTTATCGCGAGCGTCAACGGCTGGATCAGCAATTGACGGTGGGGTTTTCCGATCAGGTGACGCGCTTGTTTGGCAGTACCCAGCCCCTGGTTGCGACCGGTCGGAACCTCGGGCTGCTTGGCCTTGACCTGCTGCCGGGGGCCAAACGCTGGTTCGCTCGCCAGGCCATGGGGCTGGGGACTCGGTCCGATGTCTGACGCCTTGATTTTCACATCCCGGCTCACGCCGCCAGCGAGAACGATTTAAAGCATGGAAACCCGCGCAGATGTGCTGATTGTCGGAGCCGGAATGGTCGGTAGCGCCCTGGCGCTGGCGTTACAAGGCAGTGGCCTGAATATCATCGTCGTCGATGGCGGGTCGCTGGACGTCAAACCGTTTGATCCGCAAGCGATGTTCGAGCCCCGGGTGAGCGCCTTGTCGGCGGCCAGCCAGCGCATCCTGCAGCGTCTGGATGTGTGGGAGGGCATTGCCAACCGTCGCGCCAGCCCCTATGGCGAGATGCACGTCTGGGACGGCAGCGGCACGGGACAGATCCACTTTTCTGCGGCCAGCGTTCACGCCGAAGTCCTGGGGCATATCGTCGAGAATCGCGTGGTTCAGGATGCGTTGCTCGATCGTCTGCACCACAGCGATATCGGCCTCTTGGCCCATGCGCGTCTGGAGCAGATGCGCCGCTCCGGTGACGACTGGCTGCTGACCCTGGCCGACGGCCGCCTGCTGCGTGCGCCCGTGGTCGTTGCCGCCGACGGGGCGAACTCAGCGGTGCGACGCCTGACCGGCACCGAAACCCGCGAATGGGATTATCTGCACCACGCGATCGTCACCAGCGTGCGTACGGCCGACTCCCACCGCAAAACCGCCTGGCAGCGCTTCACGGACAACGGGCCGCTGGCGTTCCTGCCGCTGGAGCGGGAAGGCGAGCATTGGTGCTCCATCGTCTGGTCGGTGACGCCGAGCGAAGCCGAGCGCTTGATGGCGCTGGACGAAGACAACTTCTGCCGCGAACTTGAGCACGCCTTTGAAGGACGGCTTGGCCCGGTCATCAGCGCCGACCCGCGCCTGTGCGTGCCCTTACGCCAACGTCACGCCAAGCGCTATGTCGCAAAGGGCCTGGCACTGGTGGGCGACGCGGCGCACACCATTCACCCGCTGGCCGGTCAAGGCGTGAATCTGGGTTTCCTGGATGCGGCCGTGCTGGCTGAAGTGTTGCTGCATGCTGCCGAGCGCGGCGAGCGCCTGGCCGATGTGCGCGTGCTCAGCCGTTTCGAACGCCGCCGCATGCCTCACAACCTGGCGCTGATGGCCGCCATGGAAGGCTTCGAACGCCTCTTCCAGGCCAATCCGCTGCCGCTGCGCTGGCTACGCAACACCGGGCTGAAAGTCGTCAATCAGCTGCCTGAAGCCAAGGCTGTGTTTGTGCGACAGGCATTGGGGCTGACGGGTGATCTGCCGGATCTGGCCCGACCGTAACATCTGGTAACGGCTCCGTCGGGAGTTCCATTGAGATAGCAAATGGGATTCACTACCATTTCGCCTCATTTTTCATACGCGAGACACTCCCATGCAGGCAAGCAAGCGAATTCTGGCGGCTTTGACACTGACCGTGCTCGGCAGCACCGTACAAGCGGCCGACGAAGTGGTGGTGTATTCGTCACGGATCGACGAGCTGATCAAGCCCGTATTCGATGCTTACACCGCCGAGACGGGTGTAAAAGTGAAGTTCATCACCGACAAGGAAGCGCCGCTGATGCAGCGGATCAAGGCCGAAGGCGAAAACGCCACCGCCGATCTGCTGCTTACGGTCGACGCGGGTAACCTCTGGCAGGCCGAGCAGATGGGCATTCTGCAGCCGTTCACCTCCCCCGTCATCGATGCCAATATTCCCGCGCAATACCGCTCGTCCACGCACGGCTGGACCGGCCTGAGCCTGCGCGCGCGCACCATCGCCTACTCTACGGAGCGCGTCAAACCGGCCGATTTGTCCACTTACGAAGCGCTGGCGGACAAAAACTGGGAAGGGCGTCTGTGCCTGCGTACCTCCAAGAAGGTCTACAACCAGTCGTTGACCGCCACCCTGATCGAAACCCATGGCGCCGAAGCGTCCGAGAAGATTCTCAGGGGCTGGGTGAACAACCTGTCCACCGACGTGTTCTCCGATGACACCGCGCTGCTTGAAGCGATCAACGCCGGGCAATGCGACGTGGGCATCGTCAACACCTATTACTACGGTCGTCTGCACAAGCAGAACCCGAAGCTGGCCGTGAAACTGTTCTGGCCCAATCAATCCGATCGCGGCGTGCACGTGAATCTTTCCGGGATTGGCCTGACCAAGTACGCGCCGCACCCTGAGGCCGCCAAAGCCTTGGTCGAATGGATGACCGGGCCGCAAGCCCAGGCGATGTTCGCCAGCATCAACCAGGAATTCCCGGCCAACCCGAAAGTCGCACCGTCCAGGGAAGTCGCCAGTTGGGGTGAGTTCAAGGCCGACACGATTCCGGTGGAAGTGGCAGGCAAGCGTCAGGCCGAAGCGATTCGCATGATGGACCGCGCAGGCTGGAATTGATTTAACGCAAAAATCCGTTGGAGCGAGGCTTGCCCGCGAAAGCATTTATTCAGGCGACAACTGTATCGACTGGAAAAACGCCTTCGCGGGCAAGCCTCGCTCCAACAGGGTCCAGTTTTCTGTAGCCCCCCATAGAGACCCACCCTTGGCCCATCCCGCCCAACGCCGCTGGTACCCACTGGTTTTCGCCATCGCCGCGCTGGTCTTGCTGCCGATCAGCGTGTTGCTGTTGTCGTGGCAAACCATCGACCCGCAGATCTGGTCGCATCTGTGGGAAACCCAGATGCCCCGGTTGCTGGGCAACACCTTGACGCTGGTGCTGGGTGTCGGCGTGGGTGTCACGGTGCTGGGGGTGAGTCTGGCGTGGTTGACCAGCCTGTGTGAGTTCCCCGGCCGACGCTGGCTGGACTGGGCGTTGATGCTGCCCTTCGCAATACCGGCTTACGTGCTGGCGTTCGTTTTCGTCGGGTTGCTGGATTTCGCCGGCCCCGTGCAAACGCTGATGCGTGAGTGGTTCGGCACGGGCCTGCGGTTGCCGCGTGTGCGCTCCACGGGGGGCGTGATCATCGTGCTGGTGCTGGTTTTCTACCCTTACGTGTACTTGCTGGCCCGCACAGCGTTTCTTGCTCAGGGCAAGGGCCTGATGGAAGCGGCACGCATTCTTGGCCAGACGCCGTTGCAGGCGTTCTGGCGCGTGGCCCTGCCGATGGCGCGTCCAGCCATCGGGGCTGGCGTTGCCTTGGCGCTGATGGAAACCCTGGCTGACTTCGGTGCGGTGGCGGTGTTCAATTTCGACACCTTCACCACCGCCATCTACAAAACCTGGTATGGCTTTTTCAGCCTTTCCAGCGCCACCCAACTGGCGAGCCTGTTGCTGCTGGCGGTCATGCTGGTGCTGTACGGCGAACGACGCGCACGCGGCGCGAGCCGCGCCACCAACGAGCGCCCCCGGGTCAAGGCCCTTTACCATTTGCGCGGGATCAAAGCCCTGGCGGCGACCTGCTGGTGCGGGCTGATCTTCGCCTGTGCCTTTGCCGTGCCATTGCTGCAACTGATCGTTTGGGTCTGGCAGCGCGGGCGGTTCGATCTGGACGAACGCTACACCGGGCTGATCCTGCACACGCTTTATCTGGGCGGCATGGCTGCACTCATTACGGTGAGTGTTGCGCTGATCCTGGCGTTCGCACGGCGTCTGGCTCCCACCCGGACAATTCGCTCCGGCGTGAGCCTGGCCAATCTCGGGTACGCGCTGCCAGGTTCGGTACTGGCCGTGTCGATCATGCTGGCGTTCAGTTATCTGGATCGCGAGCTGGTCATCCCCCTTTCCAGTTGGCTGGGCGGCGCGGGCAAACCCCTGCTGCTGGGCAGTCTGGCGGCCTTGCTGCTGGCTTATCTGGTGCGCTTCATCGCTGTGGCTTATGGGCCACTGGAAAACAGCCTGGCGCGCATTCGCCCTTCCCTGCCCGAAGCCGCCCGCAGCCTCGGGGTCAGTGGGCCGCGCCTGTTTTTCAAGATCTACTTGCCGCTGTTGGTGCCGGGCACCTTGAGCGCTGCGCTGCTGGTGTTTGTGGATGTCCTCAAGGAGATGCCCGCAACACTCCTGATGCGCCCATTCGGATGGGACACGCTGGCCGTGCGCATTTTTGAAATGACCAGCGAAGGCGAATGGGCTCGCGCCGCATTGCCGGCGTTGACACTCGTGCTGGTGGGCTTGTTGCCGGTCATCGGTTTGATCAGGCGCTCGGCACGTCAATCAGGCTAGGTGCGGGTCTACCTCCTTGCGGCTACAATGCGCCGCAATCGGTGCGGTCTGTCAGACTGTTCGCATGCTGTGATCAGCTTTAATCCCCTGTTTGTCGGGTTTTCCAGCGTCATGCCTGTCCGCACCTTCGCCACGCCCGGAAGGAGAAACCCATGGGACAGCGTACGCCGCTCTTTGACCTGCACCTCGCCCTTGGGGCGAAAATGGTCGACTTTGGTGGTTGGGACATGCCTCTGCACTATGGCTCGCAAGTCGAGGAGCACCATCAGGTGCGCCGCGACTGCGGTGTGTTCGATGTGTCTCACATGCACGTGATCGACGTCGCCGGCAGTCAGGCCCAGGTCTGGCTGCAATACCTGCTGGCCAACGATGTAGCCCGCCTGCAAAGCCCTGGCCGGGCGCTATACAGCGCCATGCTGAACACCGATGGCGGGGTCATCGACGACATGATCGTCTACCTCACTGACAGCGGGTATCGCCTGGTGGTCAACGCCGCCACGGGCGTCAAGGATCTGGCCTGGATGCAGGCGCATCTGAACGATTTTGATGTGCAGCTCACCGCCCACGACGAACTCTCCGTGTTGGCTATTCAAGGCCCTCACGCCCGAAGCAAGATTGCCGAGCTGGTGACCAGCTCCCGCGCCGAACTGATTCGGCAGCTCAAGCCATTTCAGGGCCACCAGGAACGCGACTGGTTTATTGCCCGGACCGGCTATACCGGCGAAGACGGCCTGGAGATCATCATGCCCGCCGAGCAGGCACCCGGGTTCTTCAATGATCTGGTCGGGGCGGGCATTTCCCCTATCGGCCTGGGCGCCCGTGACACGCTGCGCCTTGAGGCCGGAATGAACCTGTATGGGCAAGACATCGACGAGAATGTCTCGCCGCTGGTCTCCAACATGGCCTGGACCATCGCCTGGGAACCCGCTGCGCGCCCATTCATCGGTCGCGCCGCGCTGGAAGCCGAGCGCAGCGCAGGGCCTGCCTCCAAACTGGTGGGCCTGGTACTGGAAGAGCGCGGCGTTTTGCGCGCCCATCAAGTGGTGCGGATCGCAGAAATTGGCGAAGGAGAGATCACCAGTGGTAGTTTCTCTCCTACGCTAAGCAAGTCGATTGCTTTGGCGCGTGTTCCGATAGCCACTGCTGACCGGGCCGAAGTGGAAATCCGCGGCAAGTGGTATCCGGTTCGCGTGGTGCAGCCGGCGTTTGTTCGTCATGGCAAAGCCCTGATCTAAATTTCCTGGCGGGTTTTCCGCTGACTCGATGTAGAGGATGACTAAATGAGCAATATTCCCGCCGAACTGCGTTTTGCTGAAAGCCACGAATGGGCGAAAGTCGAAGGCGATCTGATCGTGGTCGGCATTTCCGATCATGCGCAGGAAGCGCTGGGCGACGTGGTGTTCGTTGAACTGCCGGAGATTGGTAAAGTGTTCGCCGCCGGTGATGCTGCAGGTGTGGTCGAGTCGGTTAAAGCGGCTTCGGATATCTATTCGCCAGTGGCCGGTGAAGTGGTTGAAGTCAACGAAGCCCTGGGCACTGAACCGGAAGCCTTGAACAACACGCCGTATGAATCCTGGATCTTCAAGGTCAAGCCAAGCGCTGCCGACGCTGATCTGGCGAAGTTGCTGGATGCTGACGGCTACAAGAGCGCGATTGGCGAATAAGCCGGAAATTTGATTAAAAAAATGCCGCTCACTGAGCGGCATTTTTTATGCGTGGGCGATTACTGGTTATCGGCAACCAGATTCTTCGCCAGGATCGCATTGGCCAGATCCATATCAGACGCTTTCAGGCCTGGATTATCGATACGCGCCTGTTGAATCGCGGCTTCCAGAAACGGGCCACGAATCCCGCCATCACTGGCCACAAAACTGCCTGCGTCATCCTGGGCGGCGACAATCAATTTGTGATCCTTGAACGTCAGATACGTGGAACCGGTGGTGGCGCCCGATGAAATCACATTACGCCAAAAACCCGCGTCAGCCATTGCTGAACCAACCGGAAGAGAAAGCAAAGCGAACGTCGCGACAGCAAGCTTGAGACGCATGGTGGGGATACTCCAACGATGGATGTTCTGAAACCGTTGGATAGGTGAAGCGAGGTGGTAGTTCCGTTGAGCGGCTTGCACAAATGAACCTGTTGGAGCGAGGCTTGCCCGCGAAGATCAGGCGCCTCGGTGACCAGGCCCACCGAGTTACCGTTCTTCGCGGGCAAGCCTCGCTCCAACGATGTCATAAAGCCTCCACCCGCAAAATCGCCCCATCCTGACCAATCACCCGCACCTGCCCGCCTACGGCTGTATCCGGTCCAGTCACGATCCACACGCCGTCACCCACTTTGATCTTGCCGCGCCCGTCAATAATGGCGTCATGCACGATGAAGGACCGGCCAATCAGTTCCTGGCCACGCATGTTCAGGCCGGGCTGGTCTGAAGGCCGCAGAACGCTGCGCTGTCGACGCCACCAATAGACGGCCGTGAGCACCGAAAACAGCGCGAACAGCAAGAACTGGATGGTCCACGGCATAAACGGCAAAACGAAGGTCAGGATGCCGACGGCAGCCGCCGCCACGCCGATCCACAGCAGATACCCCCCGGCACCGAACACTTCCAGAATCAACAGCACCGTACCCAGGCCCAGCCAATCCCAGAACGACAGGTTTTGCAGGAATTCCCACATGGTCGCGCCTCAGGCCTTCTTGCCATCGAATGTGGCTTTAACGATCTCGCTGATGCCACCCACCGCGCCGATCACCTGACTGGCTTCCAGCGGCATGAGGATGACTTTGCTGTTGTTGGCAGACGCCAGCTTGCCCAGCGCATCGATGTACTTCTGGGCGACGAAATAGTTGATGGCTTGCACGTTACCGCTGGCAATCGCCTCGGACACCACTTGCGTGGCCCGAGCTTCGGCTTCGGCCTGACGCTCACGCGCTTCGGACTCCAGAAACGCCGCCTGACGGCCGCCTTCGGCCTCCAGTATCTGCGCCTGCTTCTTGCCTTCGGCGGTGAGGATCGCCGCGGCGCGCAAGCCTTCGGCCTCAAGAATCTGTGCACGCTTGATCCGCTCCGCTTTCATCTGCCCGGACATGGCCGCCATCAGGTCAGCGGGCGGGCTGATGTCCTTGATTTCGATCCGAGTGATCTTGATGCCCCACGGCGCCGTGGCTTCATCCACCGTGCGCAGCAGCTTTTCATTGATGTTGTCCCGCTGGCTGAGCATGGCATCCAGTTCCATGGAGCCGAGCACGGTACGAATGTTGGTCTGCAGCAGGTTACGGATGGCATGTTCGAGGTTATTCACCTCATACGCGGCCTGAGCGGTGTTGACCACCTGGAAGAAACACACGGCGTCGATCTGCACCGTCGCGTTGTCCGAGGTGATGACTTCTTGAGGGGGAATATCCAGCACGCTTTCCATGACGTTGATCTTGCGCCCGATGCGGTCCATCACCGGCACAATGATATTCAGGCCTGGCTTGAGCGTGTTGGTGTAACGGCCGAAGCGTTCCACGGTCCACTGGTAGCCTTGCGGCACAACCTTGAACCCCATGAAGACGATGGCAATGGCCAGGCCGACAAACAGCAGGACTACAGTACCTATTTGCATAACTTTTCCCTGTTTAGCGTTGATTTAAAAAGTTGGGGCGAGCGGGCGGCGTTCCGACTTGCCCGCGAAAGCGTCCTGTCAGTCGAATCTTTTTCGCCTGAGAGGCCTTCGAACATCCGCGACTATGAACTCACCGCTGCTCACTCTGCGGCGTCACGCGCAGCACTTCTTCAAGGGTCGTCAGGCCCGCCGAGACTTTCTGCGCCCCGGACAAACGCAGGCTGCGCATGCCCTCCTTGAACGCCTGGCGGCGCATGGCCGTGAGGTCCAGGTCGGCACTGATGAGCGCCCGCACGCTATCGGACATCAGCATAATCTCATACACCCCCGCTCGCCCCCGATAACCGGTATCGCGACATTCCACGCACCCCACGGCACGGTGAGCGCCGGTGGGCACGGGGGCTTGCCACGGTCGCGTGAGCGCTTGCCAGTCGGTTTCGTCCAGTGCGATAGGCGCCTTGCAGTGCGGACACAAGGTTCGCACCAGCCGCTGGGCCATGACGCCCAGAATCGTGGCTTTGAGCAGGTAATGCGGCACGCCCAGCTCCAGCATCCGGCTGATGGCGCTGGGCGCGTCGTTGGTGTGCAGAGTGGAGAGCACCAAGTGACCGGTGAGCGCAGCCTGGATAGCCATTTCGGCGGTCTCCAGGTCGCGAATTTCGCCGATCATGATGATATCCGGGTCTTGGCGCATCAAGGCGCGTATGCCGCCGGCGAAGGTCAGGTCGATATTGTGCTGAACCTGCATCTGGTTGAACGCCGGTTCGACCATCTCGATGGGGTCTTCGATGGTGCACAGATTGACCTCGGGGGTCGCCAGCTTTTTGAGGGTGGTGTACAGCGTGGTGGTTTTGCCGGAGCCGGTCGGCCCGGTCACCAGAATGATGCCGTTGGGCTGGCGCGTCATGCCTTCCCAGCGCCGCAGGTCATCGCTGGAAAACCCCAGTTGATCGAAATCCTTGAGCAGCACATCCGGGTCGAAGATCCGCATGACCATTTTCTCGCCGAACGCCGTGGGCAGCGTCGACAGCCGCAGCTCCACTTCCCCGCCATCGGGCGTGGTGGTCTTGACCCGGCCGTCCTGGGGTTTGCGTTTTTCGGCCACGTTCATGCGGCCCAGGCTTTTCAGACGGCTGACGATGGCCATGGTGACTTGCGCCGGGAATTGATAGACGTTGTGCAGCACGCCATCAATGCGAAAACGCACGGTGCCTTGGTCACGCCGGGGCTCAATGTGAATGTCACTGGCGCGCTGCTGAAACGCGTACTGGAACAGCCAGTCGACGATGTTGACGATGTGCGCGTCGTTGGCGTCGGGCTCCTGATCGCTGGCGCCGAGTTTGAGCAACTGCTCGAAGTTACCCAGATTGCTTGTTTTCTGATCGACCGCCGAGGCGCCGCTCACCGACTTGGCCAAGCGGAAAAACTCAACGGTCACCCGCTGGATATCCACCGGGTTGGCGACCACCCGTTTGATCGGCAGCTTCAAGACGTGCGTCAGGTCGGCTTCCCAGCCCGTCACGTAGGGTTGCGCGCTGGCGATGGTCACCGAGTCCCGATCCACGGCCACGGCGAGAATCTTGTGTCGCTGGGCAAAGGCGTAGGACATCAACGGCGTCACGGCCGATGCATTGATTTTCAGCGGATCAATGCGCATGTAAGGCTGCCCGGCTTGCTGCGCCAGCCATACCGTCAGGGTTTCCAGGTCCAGTTTGCGACCTGGGCGCTTGAGGTCATCCAGCTGTTGCGCCGCGACGAACTCCAAAGGGTGCAACTGGATGTTCGCGCTGGTGCGCCGCAAGGTCAGCGCATGTTCAGCGCTGTTCTGATCGATAAAACCCTGGGCGACCAGTTCGCGCAGCAGCTCATTCAGATCCAGCCAGCGATCCTGGTTTGATGAGGCGAGGACTGACATGCGAGTTCCTTAAGACGATTCAGCTCATACGAGAGGCTAGAGTAGCCCCAAGCGTGCCAGTTGTTGGCGCAACTGTCTGGATAAGCGTTGCGATTATTTTCAGGATGGCCCGAACGGCGGTCCGAAAAGATCAACATCGTCTCTTTGAAAAGGCGGTGAAAAAACGCCCTCGACCCATAGCCATCGGCATTGATCCAGGCCATTGATGTTGCAGGCAAATAGCCATTCCGACAGCTTCGCGTTGGCGGCGGACATGGATCGTGGCACGATGACGCGGTTATCGACCGGGACTTTCAGACCATGCCGCAATCCACAGCCACGAATCTTTCCTTGATCGCCGCCATCGACCTGGGCTCGAACAGCTTTCACATGGTTGTCGCCAAAGCCAATATGGGCGAAATCCGCATTCTGGAACGCCTGGGTGAAAAGGTTCAGCTGGCCGCAGGCATCGATGAAGAGCGACAGCTTTCCGAAGAGTCCATGCAACGCGGCCTGGACTGCCTCAAGCGTTTCGCGCAACTGATCAACGGTCTGCCGCCGGGTGCCGTGCGTATCGTGGGCACCAACGCCCTGCGCGAAGCCCGCAACCGGGGCGACTTCATCCGTCGGGCCGAAGAGATTCTGGGGCACCCCGTCGAGGTGGTTTCCGGCCGTGAAGAAGCGCGCCTGATCTATCTGGGGGTTTCCCATACCCTGGCCGATACGCCGGGCAAACGCCTGGTGGCCGACATCGGCGGCGGCAGCACCGAGTTCATCATCGGCCAGCGCTTCGAACCGCTGCTGCGCGAAAGCCTGCAAATGGGCTGCGTGAGTTTTACCCAGCGTTATTTCAAAGACGGCAAGATCACCCCGGCGCGCTACGCCCAGGCCTACACCGCCGCGCGTCTGGAAATCATGAGCATCGAGCACGCCCTGCACCGACTGAAGTGGGATGAAGCGATCGGCTCGTCCGGCACCATTCGCGCCATCGGCCTGGCACTCAAGGCCAACGGCTATGGCGCGGGTGAGGTCAACGCTGACGGGCTGGCCTGGCTCAAGCGCCGGGTCTTCAAACTGGGCGACGTGGAAAAAATCGACTTTGACGGCATCAAGCCTGACCGCCGTGCGATCTTCCCGGCGGGCCTGGCGATTCTGGAAGCCATCTTCGACGCGCTGGAACTCAAGCGTATGGACCACTGTGAGGGCGCCCTGCGTGAAGGCGTGCTGTATGACCTCATGGGCCGCCATCATCACGAAGACGTGCGTGAGCGCACGCTCAGCTCGCTGATGGACCGCTATCACGTCGATCTGGAACAGGCCGCTCGCGTCGAGCGCAAAGCCCTGCACGCCCTTGAGCAAGTCGCCAAGGCGTGGGATCTGGAAGACGACTGCTACAAAGAGCTGCTCAGCTGGGCCGCCAAGGTGCATGAAGTCGGGCTGGACATCGCCCACTATCATTACCACAAGCACGGCGCCTACCTGATCGAGCACTCCGACCTGGCCGGTTTCTCACGCGAAGACCAGCAAATGCTCGCGCTGCTGGTGCGCGGTCATCGCCGTAATATCCCCAAGGACAAGTTCGCCGACTTCGGCAATGAAGGCATCAAGCTGATTCGCCTGTGCGTGCTGTTGCGCTTTGCGATTCTGTTCCACCACATTCGCGGCACCCAAGAGATGCCGCAAGTGGTGCTCAACGCCAACGGTCAGCACCTGGACGTGCAGTTCCCGGATGGCTGGCTGGAAAACAACCAGCTGACCCAGGCCGACTTCGCGCTGGAAGCGGAGTGGCTGACCCGGGCCGGCATCGACCTCAGCGTACGCTGAGGACCGGGTTGCTCAGGCGCTCCAGCAGGGTCGCCTGGGCGCTTCGAGGGTTCTGGTTGCCCGTCGGCATGCTGCGCACGTAACGCCCGTCAGACTGCAACAGCCAGCTGTGAGTGTTGTCGGTCAGGTAGCTTTCCAGCTCCTTCTTGACCCGCAGGATCAGCTTCTTGCCTTCCACCGGGAAACACGTCTCGACACGCTTGTCGAGGTTGCGCTCCATCCAGTCGGCGCTGGACAGGAACATCTGCTCTTCGCCGCCATTGAGGAAGTAGAACACCCGCGTGTGTTCCAGGAAGCGACCGATGATCGAGCGCACCTGAATGTTGTGCGACACGCCGACAATGCCCGGACGCAGGCAGCACATGCCACGCACCACCAGATCAATACGCACACCTGACTGGCTGGCCTTGTACAACGCGCGGATGATCTTCGGATCGGTCAGCGAGTTGAACTTGGCGATGATGTGCGCTGGCTTGCCCTCAACCGCAAACTGGGTTTCCCGGGCAATCATGTCGAGCATGCCCTTCTTCAGGGTGAACGGCGCGTGCAGCAGTTTTTTCATGCGCAGGGTCTTGCCCATGCCGATCAACTGGCTGAACAACTTGCCGACGTCTTCGCACAGGGCATCGTCGGAAGTCAGCAGGCTGTAGTCGGTGTACAGGCGTGCGTTGCCCGCGTGATAGTTACCCGTACCCAAATGTGCATAACGCACGATCTCGCCCGCTTCACGGCGCAGGATCAGCATCATCTTGGCGTGGGTCTTGAAGCCGACCACGCCATAGATCACCACCGCACCGGCCGCTTGCAGGCGGCTGGCCAGTTGCAGGTTGGACTCTTCGTCGAAGCGGGCACGCAATTCGATCACGGCCGTGACTTCCTTGCCGTTACGGGCGGCATCCACCAGCGCATCGACGATCTCGGAGTTCGCGCCGCTGCGATACAGGGTCTGGCGCACGGCCAGCACATGCGGGTCCTTGGCGGCCTGGCGCAGCAGGTCGACCACCGGCGTGAACGACTCGAACGGGTGCAGCAGCAGAATGTCCTGCTTGCTGATCACGTTGAAAATGTTCTCGCTGTTCTGCAGCAGCTTGGGGATCGCTGGCGTGAACGGCAGGTATTGCAACTCGGGATGGCTGTCCAGCCCGGTGATGCTGAACAGGCGCGTCAGGTTGACCGGGCCATTGACCTGATACAGCTCGGATTCGGCCAGGTTGAACTGCTTGAGCAGGTAGTCCGACAGAAGTTTCGGGCAGGTATCGGCCACTTCCAGCCGCACGGCATCGCCATAACGACGGGAGAACAGCTCGCCGCGCAGGGCGCGGGCGAGGTCTTCGACGTCTTCGGAGTCCAGCGCCAGATCGGCGTTTCGGGTCAGGCGGAACTGATAGCAGCCTTTGACCTTCATGCCTTGAAACAGATCGTCGGCGTGAGCATGGATCATCGACGACAGGAACACGAAGTTGTCGCCACTGCCGCCCACGTCTTCCGGCACCTTGATGACACGGGGCAGCAAACGTGGTGCAGGAATGATTGCCAGACCCGAGTCGCGACCGAAGGCATCGATGCCTTCGAGTTCGACGATGAAGTTCAGGCTCTTGTTGACCAGCAACGGGAACGGGTGCGTCGGGTCCAGCCCGATAGGCGTGATGATCGGCGCGATTTCGTCACGGAAATAGCGGCGCACCCAAGCCTTGATCTTGACGTTCCAGTGACGACGACGAATGAAGCGGACCTGATGTTTTTCCAGCTCCGGCAACAGAATGTCATTGAGGATCGCGTACTGGCGATCGACATGGCCATGCACCAGTTCACTGATGCGGGCCAGGGCCTGATGAGGTTGCAGACCATCGGCGCCAGCCTGCTCGCGAGCAAAGGCAATCTGCTTCTTGAGACCGGCGACACGAATTTCGAAGAACTCATCGAGGTTGCTGGAAAAGATCAGCAGGAATTTCAGCCGCTCCAGCAAAGGATAGGATTCATCCAGTGCCTGCTCCAGCACGCGAATATTGAACTGCAACTGCGACAGTTCGCGGTGGATATACAGGCTGCTGTCGTCCAGATTCGGCACGACGACGGCCGGCACAGAGTGCGGCGCCTCGACAACAACCGGTATGACTTCGATGCTTGGCTCGACCACGGGCAGAGCCTCTGGAACAGCGACATCAACAGCGGCTTCGGTGAGTCCTTCGGTATTCATGTGTGATCCTGTGAAGTTATTGCCCTTTTAACAATTGAGCAGCGCGGACGGCGAAGTAGGTGAGGATGCCGTCAGCACCAGCGCGTTTGAAAGCCGTGAGGGATTCAAGAATCACCCCTTCACTGAGCCAGCCATTCTGAATGGCGGCCATGTGCATCGCGTACTCGCCACTGACCTGATACACAAAGGTCGGCACCTTGAACTCATCCTTGACCCGATGAAGGATGTCCAGATAAGGCATGCCCGGCTTGACCATCACCATGTCCGCGCCTTCGGCCAGGTCGGCGGCCACTTCGTGCAGTGCTTCGTTGCTGTTGGCCGGGTCCATTTGATAGGACGCCTTGTTGGCCTTGCCCAGGTTCAACGACGACCCTACCGCATCGCGGAACGGCCCGTAATAGGCGCTGGCGTACTTGGCCGAATACGCCATGATCCGCACATTGACGTGATCCGCCAGTTCCAGCGCTTCGCGGATGGCCTGAATACGCCCGTCCATCATGTCGGAAGGTGCCACGACCTGGGCACCTGCATCGGCATGGGACAACGCTTGCTTGACCAGCGCATCGACAGTGATGTCGTTCTGCACATAGCCGTTCTCGTCGAGGATGCCGTCCTGACCATGGGTCGTGAACGGATCAAGCGCCACGTCAGTGATGACGCCCAGCTCGGGGAAGCGGTCACGCAATGCGCGAGTGGCGCGCTGGGCAATGCCGTCCGGGTTCCAGGCTTCGGCACCGTCCAGGGATTTCTTTTCAGGGGGCGTGACCGGGAACAGCGCCAGCGCCGGAATACCCAGGGCAACCCAGTTCTGCGCTTCTTCCAGCAACAGGTCGATACTCAGACGCTCGACGCCGGGCATCGACGCAATGGTCTCGCGACGGTTTTCACCCTCGAGCACAAAAACAGGAAGAATCAGATCGTCCACGGTCAGGACGTTTTCGCGAACCAGCCGACGAGAGAAATCGTCCCGGCGGTTGCGACGCAGGCGAGTCAAAGGGAAGAGGCGATTAGCTGGGGTAAAGCTCACGGCAAGACTCCTGAGCCCGCATACACGGGCAAGCGTGACAGTTATAAGCCGCCATTATGACCAATGTGTGACGGTCGTGGGTCAGCATGCGACTTGAGGCCGCAGCCTTGCCGCAGCCATTGTCCCTGCAGGAAACTTTAACGTCGAGACACATATCGACACTTTCACGAATGCCTTGGGCGAGTTAGGCTGCGCGTTCATTTCGCCAGCATCCAGACAATGCTCCAAAATTTCTTGCAGGAATTTGGCTACTTTGCCCTTTTCATCGGCACCTTTTTTGAAGGCGAGACCATTCTGGTGCTTGCCGGATTTCTTGCGTTCCGCGAATACATGGACATCAAACTGGTCGTGATCGTGGCATTCTTCGGAAGCTACGCCGGCGATCAGCTCTGGTATTTCATGGGGCGCAAACACGGTCGCAAACTACTGGCGCGCAGGCCCCGATGGCAACTGATGGGCGACAAGGCGCTGGAGCATGTTCGCAGACACCCCGATATCTGGGTGTTGAGCTTCCGCTTTGTCTACGGCCTGCGCACGGTCATGCCGGTGGCGATTGGTTTGTCCGGTTATCCACCGGGGCGTTATCTGCTGCTCAATGGCATTGGCGCGGCGGTGTGGGCGACAGCGTTGGGCTCTGCGGCCTATCACTTCGGCGCGGTGCTTGAAGGTTTGCTGGGCAACATCAAGAAATACGAGCTCTGGGTGCTGGGTGCGCTGGTGGTGATCGGCGTGGCGCTGTGGTTACGCCGGCGTATCAAGAACGCCCGCATCGCCCGGGAAGAAGCGGCAGCCAAGCTCATCACGCCCCTGGCCACGGACGTGCCGGCTGAAGTTGTGGTCGAGATCAAAAAAACCGCTGACGAATAAGCTTTCGTGTGCGCACCGCAGCTGCGCAGTGCGCACACGAACAGGCCTGATCGCCCCTCCAGATACCCCTCGCCCCACCCGCGCAAATCAGCCGCCGATTGAATCCCTGCCCCACGCCCTTGTCACACACAGTGAACGCCTCGCTATAGTCTTGCTATAGCTACGATTCATGTAATCAAGGTTCCGAGCAGGCAAGTTCATGAGCCGTTGACCCTAGGGAGTGCCTGGCATGCAAAAGAAAGTCGCCGTGATTCTGTCCGGATGTGGCGTCTATGACGGTGCGGAAATTCAGGAAAGCGTCCTGACACTGTTGCGCCTCGATCAGCGTGGCGCGCGGGTGCAGTGTTTTGCGCCCAATATCGCGCAGCATCACGTCATCAATCACCTGACGGGCAAGGAAATGCTCGAGACCCGCAATGTACTGGTTGAGTCGGCACGCATCGCACGCGGCGCCATCGAAGACATCCGCGAAGCCGACGTGACGCAATTCGATGCGCTGATCATCCCCGGCGGTTTCGGGGCGGCGAAGAACCTGTCGGACTTCGCCACGGCGGGCGCCGACTGCAAGGTTCAAGCGGAAGTGCTGGCCCTGGCAGAGGCGTTTGCGGTGGCAGGCAAACCCGTCGGCCTGATCTGCATTTCCCCGGCGCTGGCGGCAAAGATCTATGGCCCGGGCGTGATCTGCACCATCGGCAACGATGCCGAAACGGCCCAGGCCATCGTCAGGATGAAGGGCGAGCACCGCGACTGCGAAGTCACTGACATCGTCGAAGACACCGCCCGCAAACTGGTCAGCACCCCGGCCTACATGGTGGCTCAATCCATTGGTGAAGCCGCCGCCGGGATCAACAAGCTGGTGGACCGCGTGCTGGAGCTGACGCAGGAGTGAGCCGAGTCGGTGAATGGTCGCCTATCGCCGCCTTGCGTGACGCGTGAGGCAGCGATCAAAGGTCTACAAGCCCATGAACTCAACCCGCTCCGGCACCCGCGTCATCAGCACCTTGCCGCCACGAATCGACACCCGTGCCTTGGCCTGACGGCGCACGGCCTCATAGTCGCTGTCGGCGTCCAGCAACACCAGATTGGCCGGACGGCCTACGGCGATGCCATACCGGTCGCCAAGATTCAGCGCACGGGCGCTGTTGTCGGTGACCAGATCCAGACTGCGCGCCAGATCCTCAAACCCCATCATGTGGCAGATGTGCAGTCCGGCATCCAGCACCCGCAGAATGTTGCCGTTCCCCAGCGGATACCAAGGGTCCTTGATCGAATCCTGGCCAAAGCACACGTTCATTCCGGCTCGGTCCAGCTCCGCGACCCGCGTCACGCCGCGACGTTTGGGGTAGCTGTCAAAACGACCCTGCAAGTGAATGCTTTCGGTCGGGCAAGAGATAAAGTTGATGCCCGACAGCTTGAGCAGTCGAAACAGCTTGAAGCAATAAGCGTTGTCGTAAGAACCCATGGCGGTGGTGTGGCTGGCGGTGACACGGCTGCCCATGCCCCGCACTCGCGCCTGTTCGGCCAGCACTTCGAGGAAGCGCGAATTGGGGTCGTCGGTTTCGTCGCAATGCACATCCACCAGGCAGCCGCTGCGCTCCGCCAGGTCCATCAGAAACAGGATCGAACTGACGCCCTGCTCCCGCGTGTTTTCAAAGTGCGGAATACCGCCGACCACATCGACACCCAGCTCGACCGCACGCTCCATCAACTCGCGCCCACCCGCATAGGATTCGATGCCTTCCTGGGGAAAAGCCACAATCTGCAGATCAATCAAGCCCCGGGCTTCTTCGCGCACTTCGATCATTGATTTGAGGGCGCCGAGGGTCGGGTCGGTGATATCGACATGAGTGCGTACATGCTGGATGCCGTGCTCAGCCAACATACGAATGGTGGTGTGGGCGCGCAGCTTGGTGTCTTCGTGGGTGATGGTTTCCTTGCGTTGCGCCCAGCGCTCGATGCCTTCGAACAGCGTGCCGGACATGTTCCATTCCGGCTCGCCCGCCGTCAGCGTGGCATCCAGATGGATGTGTGGCTCGACCAAGGGTGCGATGAGCAACTGGCTCTGAGCATCGATGTCGCCCGGCTCCGCCGACACTCGGCCGGCCTGCACACGTATGTCGCTGATGCGTTCGCCTTCCCAACTGACCGTGTGCAGCCCTGAGGTTTTACGCAGCGTGGCATTGATGATTTTCATGGTCGTTCCTGTCGTTGAGCCTCGGTCATGCGCCACACCAGCAGCGCCACCGAAGCGTTCATCCGAAACAGCGGGTCATCGAGCGACTGTTGGCTTTGCTGCTCGATGCGCTGAATCCGTTGATTGAGGGTGTTGCGATGAATGCTCAGGCGCTGGGCCGTCTTGAGCGCGTTACCGTTTTCCTGCAATAGAGCGTCGAGGGTTTCGATCAGCAGATGGGGCTGCTTGCGGTTGGCTTCGATCAGCGGCCCCAACGTCTGTTTGACGAAGGCATCAATTACCGAGCGATCCGCAATGGCCTGCAACAGACGCAACACGCCCAGCTCGCTGAAATCGCACAGCCCGTTGGCCGGACGCAGGTTTTCCGCGACGTCCAGCGCCTGTCGTGCTTCATTCAGGGCCTGCTGATACTGCCCGCAGTCCTCAACCCGGCTCGCCAGCCCCATGAACAGCGCAAGGTCGCCGATCAGCCGGTGCAGCTCGCGATTGAGACCGAACAGGTCTGCGCGAATGCCGTCGTGCTCGGGCAGCAACAGGATGAACAGATCCCCCTGAACGATGACCGGCAGCGTGTCGGACAAGGTGCGGTTCCAGGCATCGAGATGGTCCTGCACGGCTTGCCGGGTCTGCTGTAACTGCCGTTCGGCCTCTTGAGGCGCATGGTTATCGAATAACCGGTTCACCGCCGACAGGCGCAGCGCCACCAGACGACGGGGGCCGTCCAGTGGCAGGTTCAGGTGCGCGGCACGCTGGCGTGCGATGGCCAGGCTCGGGTAATCACCGCAGAGCAACTGGCCGAGAATGTCGTGGCGGGAACGCTTGGTTTGCGCCATCTGCACCAGCGCCGTGCCGATCAAATGCGTGACGATGACCATCTTCAGCAAGTACGGCTGCTCAATCAGCGGCAGACCGCACTCCTCGGCCAGATCAATCACGGCCTGGGGGATTTTCCGGATGAATGAGCCTCCGGTCAGAATCACCAGACCGGCGATGCCACTGGCTTCACCGTCGCGCACCAGACTCAGCAAATTGGCCTCGTCGCGCGGGTGGTTGATCCCAGTGACGAACACCAGTTCGCCCCCCATGACCCACTCCGCGATGCCTTCGTTTTCCGCCACGTAGGACCAGCGCACACTGCGGTGCAGGTGGCGGGCACCGGCACACAGGGTCATTTCTTCCAGACCGGGCAGTTGCAGGATTTCTTCGACCGTGAGGCTCAAAGCTCCTCCTGCACACCGATGACAACTGTGCGGCGACCGGTCACTTCCAGCATGACGATGTAACACAGCGCCGAGGCAGCAATCCCCACCAACGGTGCAATCCAGGGCGAGAAGTAAGCCAGCGCGGCACCCACGGCGTAAGCGCTCAGGCCCAACAGGTTGTAGCGCGGCAGCGTGACGCTGTTCAGGGCCGGGTACTTGCCGCGATGGCGGTACCAGAAGTCAGCCATGATCACGCCACCAATGGGCGGGATGATCGAACCCAGCAGCACCAGAAACGGAATCAGCATTTCATACATGCCGCCAATGGCGAGGACCACGCCCAGGGCTGCAGCAATCAGGGTCATGGTGCGGCGCCGCTCGCTGCGCAGCAGGTGGCAGGCGGCGGCTGACACGTTGTAGATCGTCGGGCCCTGAATCGTCCACAGGTTGAGACAAAGCATGACCACGGCGGCAAAGGACAAGCCTTGCAGCATCATCACTTCAACGATATCGGCTTGCTGATAGACCATGGCGCACCACGCACCCGCCACGACCATCAAGCCATTGCCCAGCAGGAAGCTGACCACGCTGGCGATCACCGCAATGCGCCCGGTGCGGGAAAGCCGCGTCCAGTTGGTCGCCTGGGTCGCGCCGCTGGCGAAGGTGCCGAACACCATGGTGATGGCGGCAGAGAACGTCATGGTTTCATGGGGGATGACGGCCGCCAGGCCCTGAAAGCCGCCAATGTCATGGGTGGCGATATAGATGGAAATGATCAGCAGGACGAACATCAACGGCACGGACACCCGCGACAACACGTCGAGCCCCTTGTAACCGATGATCGCGGTGATACTGAAACCCATACCGAACAGGATCATCAGCGGGATCGTAAAGCCGCCCGCCAGGCCGAGCATTTTCACCAGAACAATGGCCACGGTCGCCGTGCCCCAGGCATACCAGCCGAGTTCGGCAAACCCCAGCAGAAAGTCCGACAGACGACTGCCCGCCTCGCCAAAGCAAAAGCGCCCCATCAATACCGTATTCAGGCCGCTGCGCGAGGCGATCAACGCCAGCGCGGCGGCATAGAGCGCCAACAGGCTGTTGCCGATGGCGGCGATCCACAGCATGTCGACAAAGTTGAACGCCATGCCCAGCTTGCCACCGGCAAACATGGTTCCGGTGAAGAAGGTGAAACTGAACAACACCATGGAAATGGACAGCAGCCCCTTGCGCGCTTCACGCGGGGCTTCGCTCAAGGGAAATTCGCCGGGTGAACTCATATCGTTTAGCTCCACATCGAAAGGGTCGGGGTTCGGACTCAATGGCAGGCTTGTCCAGGAGCAATAAACAGGCCCATTGCGAACAACCGCTCGAAGCAGAGAAAAGCAGGCACTAGTGATAAGCAGTGATGTGCACCCTGCACATTTTCAGAAGATGATCAGCCTTCAGACTGTGCAGAGTGATTCATTGTGAGGCGCGAATGCACCGTTTCAGGCAGGGTTACGAACGAGCGAGGCGGGTCAGAATGCGGTCGAGCGAATTGGCGAACGCCTGTTTTTCCCGATCGCCATAAGGCGGCTGACCACCGCCCATCTGGCCCTGATCCCGCAAGTCGGTGAACAGATTACGCACAGCCAGTCGGTCGCCCATGTTCTGCGCGTCGAACTCCTTGCCACGGGGGTCGAGTGCGGCCACGCCCTTCTTCACCAAACGGTCGGCCAGCGGCACATCGCTGCAAATCACCAACTCGCCGGGCACCGCATGCTCCACCAGATAATCATCCGCCGCATCCGGCCCGCTGGGCACCACGATCAGTCGGACGAGGCTGTACGTTGGCTTGACCTGACTCTGCCCTGCCACCAGCAACACCTCGAACTGACGCTTCAAGGCGAACTTGATGACTTGGTCCTTGGCCTGCTTGGGGCAGGCATCGGCATCGATCCAGACGCGCATGGGAATCGCCTTGCAAAGTGGATGAATGTTGGAGCGAGGCTTGCCCGCGAACCGGAACTCCCGGTCGACATAGCCTCGCCTGACCTGACGCCTTCGCGGGCAAGCCTCGCTCCAACGGGTCGAGGATTGCCAAGCGAAGGTGACACTGTTTACAACGCAAACGGCAATGGAACAGGCGTCTGCTGACGCTGTTCCAGGCGTTTCCGGGGTCCAGGTCTGTAGCTTACGCCACCTGTGCCCTGCGCTTCTCGGCCAGCCAACTGCGGCCATACAACACCGCAATGGCCGTCAGGGCAATCGCCTGAGCGCTCAACGAGTAAGCATCGGCGTGAATACCCAGCCAGTCGAACTCAAAGAACGGCACCGGCCGTGTGCCGAAAATGCCGGCTTCTTGCAGCGCCTTGACGCCATGTCCGGCGAACACCACCGAAAGCGCACACAACAGCGCAGCGTTGATGCCGAAGAAAACGGTCAGCGGCAGTTTCGCCGAGCCGCGCAGAATGATCCACGCCAGACCGACCAGCAACACCAGCGCCGTCGCACCCCCGGCCAAGACCGCATTGTGACCCGCCGGACCCGCCTGCAACCACAGGGTTTCGTAGAACAGAATCACTTCGAACAGTTCGCGATACACCGAGAAGAACGCCAGAATCGCAAAGCCGAACCGGCCGCCACCGCCCACCAGACTGCTCTTGATGTAATCCTGCCACGCCGCCGCATGGCGACGATCATGCATCCAGACCCCCAGCCACAGCACCATCACGCTGGCAAACAGCGCCGTGGCACCTTCGAGCAGCTCACGCTGGGCCCCGCTCACGTCAATCACATACGCGGCCAACGCCCAGGTCCCAAGACCCGCCAACAGCGCCAGGCCCCAACCGATATTGACGCTGCGCACAGCCGACTGCTGGCCGGTATTGCGCAGAAACGCAAGAATCGCCGCCAGCACCAGAATCGCTTCAAGGCCTTCACGCAGCAGAATCAACAAGCCGGAGATAAAACTCAACGAAGTGCTCAGGCCATCGCTGCCCAGCAGGTCCGCGGACGCCTTGAGCTTGCCCTTGGCGAACGCCAGCTTTTCCTCGGCCTGCGCCACCGTCAAGCCGTCCTGCAATGACTGACGGTAGGCCATCAGGGCTTTTTCGGTGTCCTTGCGCACGTTGGCGTCCACGTTATCCAGCGAGCTTTCCACCAGCTCGAAGCCCTCCAGATAAGCCGCTACCGACAAGTCGTAAGCCTGTTCATGGTCGCCCGCCCGGTAAGCGGCGAGGCTTTTGTCCAGGGTCTGGCTGGTGTAGTCGAGCAACTGCGCCGGGCCCCGCTGGACCTGCGGCGGCTGAGCACGCTGGGCTCGGAAAGTGGCGGCAGCAGGCGCGCCTTCAGCCGCGCTGACCTCGGCTGGCGTCTGACGCGCCAGATCGGCCAGGTTGTAGGTCTTGCCCGGCGCAGTGACCGGCTGGGCGCTGAAACCGGCAATGTACGTCGCCACGTCCCAACGCTGGCGGTCGTCCAGTTGATCGGCAAACGCCGGCATGTCCGTCCCCGACACCCCAAGCCCGAGGGTGTTGTAGATGTCGTACAAACTCAGCCGATCAAGACGGGCCGCATCCCGCAGATTGGCAGGCGGCGGCTCCAGGCCGATCCCCGCCGGGCCATCCCCCGCACCGGCATCGCCATGGCAAACCGAGCAGTGCTGGGCGTACAACGGCGCGCCCCGGGCAGGGTCCGGCGTAATCACCGGTGCCTGGCTCACCTCGTAAGCCACTGCCAGCTTCGCGCCCAATTGCCGCGCCTGACGCGCCACCGCCGGGCCGTCCTGTTTTTTGGCCACGGCCTCGGTCAGGCTGGCGACGCCGTGTTCAAGCTCGGCACGCTCGGCGCGCTGGGGCAAGGCGATCACCAGCCCCTGCAAAACGCCCAGAAACTCCACCTGTTCGCGGTATTCGGACTCATCAATGACCTTACCGTCGGCCACGGTGGACGGGTAATCAGCGCCAATGTAATCGAGCAAGTGCAAAGCCTGCGCCGCGCCATCAGTGGCATCGGCCAACAGGTTGAAACTGCAGACAGCCAGCACCGGCAGCATCAGCCAGGCCAGAAAACGGGAGCGCATCGACATCGTGAATCTCAATAAGAATGCTTGGCATTACATTGTTCACGTCCAAGCGCCCGTACTCAAGGCTTTGGCCGAAGTTTGTTACTGAATATTGCGTATTTCTCGACTGACGTTAACGCTGTAGGCCATTCCCCCAACAGGATCGAAACACGTCCTACGCCATTTGCGGCCGTTTCTGACCCCACTCTTCGCGCAGCCTTTGAATAATCCGTCTCGACGCTTGTCGCGCCATTTCGTCAGCCCGACCCGAGACCCGCAGATGACCGATTACCCACCCCACCGCTCACGCGTTGTACTGCTCAATGAAACCCTCGAGGGGGAGGAGAAAATGTGCCACTACCGCTGTGAGTTCGGGCACGAATGGACCGCCCCCGCCCGGTACGGCAATCGCGGCAACTGGTGCCGACTGTGCGTGCAGCGCCCCCGCTCACTGTCCCTGAACGATGCCCGCAAGCATGCCAAGGCAATGGGCGGCAAATGCCTGGCGACGCACTACCGCAATTCGTTGGTCAAAATGCCGTGGCAATGCCGCGAAGGGCATACGTGGGAACAAAGCCTGAGCCAGATACGCTCGGGAGAATGGTGCCGCATTTGCCGAAAAGCCGAACGCGAGGCGCTGTTCATAACCCTGGAAGCGCAGATCCCGGGCGTCGAGACCGGCGACCAGCCGATAAAACCCGGCCGCCGGGACACCTCGAAAAAAAACCTACGACGACGGGGACGTAAACCATGACAGCGGGTTCCAGCTCCGTCGGCAAGGCGCATCCAGCAAAACGCTGGGCATGTCCCGCAACCGGATCCACGGCTCGTTGCGCCAGTGCAGCAGGCTCAGGGAAGTGCCCGGCCCCTCCAGCACGCCCAATGTGGGCCGTTGCACCCGGCCGTATTCGTGCCGGTCCCGCAGCGCCGGCACCACATGATGGTCGAACCACTCACGCAGGCCCCGATTGGCGGCCGTCAGGTGATAGACCAGCAGCGCGTAAACGCCCGACTCGCTGAGCATCAACATCTCTTGCGCCTCGCCGTAGCGGTACAGCCACAGCGTCTTGCGTTGGTCCGGGTCAAGCTTGCGGGCCAGACGCCCATCCAGAAAAAAGCCCATCAGATAGCCCAGATCACGGGCACAGAACCACGCCTGATTGTCGATAATCAGGGCGTGGAGGCGGGTTTTGTTGCGGGTGAAGGTGATGGGGGTGTGCGTCAAGGTTGCGGTCATATCGGTAAACATCTCTTTTGTTTGGCCATAGCCACCCAACACGTCGCCAAACGAAAAAGGTGGCCGCTGTGTGCAGGTTGGCGAACCGGCAGAAGAGCAAATCCGGCAGACCCACAGGTCTCCCGCACACAACAGCCATAACGAAGTCAGGCGAAAATGGCCTGTCTTTGAAATGCCCGTACATTGTGACTGCTCTAATTCGGATCGCCAAACCCGGTGCTGAAAAAGTCAGCAGGCCGCAGCGTATGACCGTGACAGGCCCGGAGCAAGCCGGATTGCTGTGCAGACAAAAGCTTCAGCCGGGCCCCACCCGCAGAAGGCTTTCGCCCTACACGAGTATCGGAAATGTCTGATTTTAGGCCGCCGCAACCGGCCGCAATACTGCGCGTCACGCCCACCGCGCTCCATTGCCCGCAGACCCTCGCCCATGACCTAGCCAGCTCCCACACACCCCGTTCTTGATCGCAGCCCCAAATTGCGGGCCGCCGCCGACCGGTTTGGCTTCGGGTGCCTGGACCAACAGTGGATATCCTGGAACACACCGATGCGCTTCATCTGCCGCAACGGCCATCTGATGGTACGCACCCCGGTGTTGGCGCTGGCGTTTGGGCCACGCACCTGCAAGGAGTGCCTGGGCGAAGAGTACGCCCGCACGCTGCGCACCCGAGCCGAGGCGGCGGGGCTGCGCTGGCTGGATGAGCGATGGGTGAAGAATCCTGGCTTGATGACGTTTCAATGCCAGTGCGGCCATGAATGGAAAACCCCCTACCTCAATATCCGTCGCCACCTCAACTGCCCCCGCTGCGTTCAGGCCCGCCGACGCCAGTCCAGGGCGGCCATGGAAGAGGCTCTGCGCGCCATCGCCGCCAGCCACGGCGGCGAATACCTGTCTCGAAGCAAACGCCCTGAGCACCACCATTTCCGCTGTGCAAAAGGCCACCAGTGGGAAGCGACATCCACCCGGATCAAGCGTGGCGCGTGGTGCTATCCCTGCGGGCATGAGCAGCGAGGCAAGAGGATGCTGCGCACCGACAATCTGGCGCGAATTCATCAGGCCGCTCAACAGCGGGGCGGAACCTGCCTGGATGACATCTACCATGGCATGAGCCATCAGTACCGCTTTCGCTGTGACGCCGGGCATGAATGGCAGGCAAACGGCAACACCGTGACAACGGGTTCCTGGTGCCTGAAGTGCTACAAACTGGAACATGGGCTGACCCTCACGATCGCCCAGCAGCATGCCCGCGAGCGCGGCGGGCAATGCCTGTCCACGGAATACAAAAACATCAGTACGCCTATGCATTGGCTATGCGATCAGGGGCACGCATGGTACGCCCCCCTGCTCAGCATTCGCCAAGGGCATTGGTGCCACGTGTGTCACGTTCTGAGCCGCACCTGGGACCCGAAAAAGCGCGCGCGCTACCTGGCTGTGCGGCATTGAACCCGAGGGTGTGCCGGGTTGGACGTGTCCCGCTGCGCCCGGATACACCGCTGAAGCTGAATAGGTAAGCAGTGTTGCCTGCGACCCGGCCAGCGCATCGCAGACAACAGCGCTGTGACCCTAACTGCCCGCCCCGGAATTTTTCTTCGCCAGCTCCAGCCACAACGGATGGATGTCCGCCAGGAATTGGCTGAGCATGTCCAGTTCCTGTTTGGGTTCGGCGTTTTTCCTTGCCGCTTCTTTCAGGGCGGCCGCTGCGTGCACGGCGTCCAGGACCTGTTGCAGCTCGGGCGTGGTGGCGGTTTGTTCATTGAGGGGCGGCGGCAGTGGCAAGGCGGCGGCCTGTCTGGCCACGGCGCCGGGTTGTCGGGTGAAGTCGCGCAGCGGTGGCGGCACCTCCACCATGGGCAGGGCAATGCCGGTCAGGCTGTCGGTGGCGATGATTTGCGTCGGCCCCAGCTTGCCACGCATCGCTGGAATAGCCAGCGACGGCAGCACCAGCCCGGTGAGGTAGCGCGGGTCCTTGCGCTTGACGGTCAGCCCGACGCTGGCCACGGCAAGGGCCACGCCCAGCACTTGCCCGGTGGTGGCCAGCAGCGACAGTCGTTTGTTGGATTCGTCGTCGAAAAACACGCCGCGATAGCGAAAGTAGTCGCTGAACAGCTCCCGCTCGTTAAGGGCCGCGTTCATGAACCAGGCGCGGGAGTCGTGCACGTGCTCGTCGAACAGCAGGGTCAGCCCCGCGGCTTTATCGTCAAGCGCCTCGCCGTTGTCGGGGTCGTACAGCCGGTAAAAAGCCTTGTTGCCACCCTCGCGCAGACGCCGGTATTCGTCGGCCTCGTCCTGTTCGTTGGTCATGTACACCAGCCCGCCGAACAGCGCGTTCACCAGGGTTCCCGTCGACCAGCCCGCGTCATTGTCCATGGGCTTCCAGTCCCCCAGATAATCCCGGAGAAACTCCTTCATGGCGTTTTCCATCTGCCGGTGCGTCAGGTCCGGCTCGAACGCCTTGCTGGCATTGAGCGCCATGGGTTGCCGGGCACCGGTGCGTTGCTCGTAAGCCTGTTTGATGGCCAGGTGTTCGTCGTGCTGCACCTGCTCGCTTTCGCTCAGCGGTGCCAACGGTTTGCCCTTTTGCAGGGCGACGGTGTCTGCCAGGTGCCGGGCGTGCAGGGCCTCGAAGGCGTCGATCTCCTGGGCGGTCATGTCCTTTCCCCGGTAATGCTGATACCCGACGGTGGTGCGCAACATCGAATTGGCATACCGGTTGATGCGCCAGCCGGTGATCAGCTCGGCCTGGGAGGCCATGACGTTTTCCAGCGGGCCGTGTTTACAATCGGCGAGCCAGGTGTTGAAGCGGTTGGCGAGGGTGTCGGAGACGTTGAAGGCTTCGAAGGTCTCGAAGTCCATTTGAATCCACGGCCAGCGTTCGCGTTGATTCGAGCTCAGCGCCTCTGGCGGCACCTGTAACGGCGCACCCATCTTGAATGCTTCGGCGTACATATGCTGCAAAGGGATTTGCGACAACAGGTGCTCGCCGCCCCACAACGCCTTGCCCTGATCACCGGGCGGGTAGCCGCCGCCCACATCCGAATGCATGCCGGGGTAAAGGTATTCAAAAGTGCCAGCCCGGTAGGTGGAGGGACAGTCCGGGTCGTCAGGGTTGGCCTTGCGCCGGATCGAGTCCACCGGGAAGCAGCCGCGCTGTTCGTGGGCGGCCACCAGGTGAACGCAGCGCTCCAGAAACCGTTCCGAATCCGGCAGGCGCAACGAATCGTCGGCCCAGCCCATATGCCCTTCGGCAAAAGGCATCAGATACGCCATGCCGGCCGCCGCCACGGTGTCGAACAGCCCCAGAAAGCCAATGCGGATGGGAATGCCGGCGAACAGGTAGCAGGTTTCGCCGTCCACTTCGGTTCGGGTCAGTTGCTCCAGCCAGCTCGCAAACGCCCGCGCCTGCGCAGCGCCACGGGAAAAGCCATACACCCACAGGCGGATCGCGATGATTTTGGGAATGGTCTTGGCCCGGTGCACCCAATCCACGCGCCGGGTCAAGGTGGCCAACGGCACCTGAAACGCCCGCACCCGACGTTCATGGCTGTCGCTGAACAGGCCCGCGCCCAGCACGTCTTCGGTCATCGAAGTGCCCATTTTTCGGACCAGTTCATAGGCCGCTTCATGGCTCAGCGGTGGATCCCCACAGGTCCGCCCCACGGCGTCCAGCAAGCGGGTCAGGCCCCAGTTGATGCGGTTTTCGCCGCCGGTGGCGTACTTGAGCCCCGCACCCGAGGGTTCGTACTCGCCGATTTCCTTGAACTCGGTGCCGACGCCTTGGATGTAATAACGAAAGAACCCCTCTTTACTGGCTGAATTCTGGCCCTCCCCATTTTCCGGGCCAATACTGGCGTGATACAGCCGGGCCACATTGGAAGTGGTCGGTGGCATGCCTTTTTTGTCGGACGGCTCATGGTTATTGGTGCCGTCGAAGCACAGGGTGATGTTCAACATTTTCATGCACGGCGGGCCGGGGTAAGCGCGGTGCTCGGCCTCGGCCTGCAGCTCGGCGGCATATTCCGCATCCCTCAGCGGCAGTTGTTGCACGCGAACATGCTGCGCCACCGCCTCCGAGGTGCGGGGCAGAACGCCGGTGGCTTCGAATGCAGGCGTACGGCTCAGAGATTGCGGAGCCGGACGGTTCTGCTTAGGGATCAGGGCTTCGGACATACGGCAGGCACTTCCATTTTGTAGGGGTAGTTGAAGGGGTAACCGGGCTGCCCCGGCAATTGGGCAACGGCGGCCACCGCCAGCCGGTCACAAGGCAAAAAATGCACATCAAGCACGCCCAGCTCCTCATACGGCGCCACTTCGACGACGGCGCTGTGGCGGGTGTAGCTGGAGCGATGGCGTTTCACACGAGAGTTCCACTCATCCGAAAATCGACGCTCCGGCCAGCTTCCGTAGTCGTGTGGTTTGGGGTCCTCCTCCCACTCCACCAGCACCGTCAGGCCGGGATGCCATTGCCTTGGCAGGGAGATGCAACACGTCTGGCTGCCGCCGCCCATGTGCGGGCCGAAGTTGGAGCCGCCATTGCCATTGACCGTGAACCAGTTGATCGCCGCCGAGGTGTGGTTGTAACCCTCGATGGGCGCGCTGCCGCGTTCGGATTTTGTCGGGGTGCAGGCGGTGGCCAGCACCACCATGCAGAGCAAGGTCATCACCCCCGCCTGCCGTGTCCGGCTTTTTGAGGCACGGCGTTGCAACGTCAGGGCTTCGGACATACGGCAGGCACTTCCATTTTGTAGGGGTAGTTGTAAGGGTGACTGGGCATGCCGCGATAAGTCAGGCTGGCGGCGACCTTGACCTGATCGCAAGGCAGAAAATGCACATTGAGCAGACCCAGCTCTTCATACGGGGCTACTTCGACGATGGCGCTGTGACGGGTGTAGCTGGAGCGATGGCGTTTCACACGAGCGTTCCACTCATCCGAAAATCGACGCTCCGGCCAGCTTCCGTAGTCGTGTGGTTTGGGGTCCTTCTCCCACTCCACCAGCACCGTCAGGCCGGGATGCCATTGCCTTGGCAGGGAGATGCAGCAGTTCTGCTTACCCCCACCGCCGTAGGGCCCGATATTCGGCCCGCCATTGCGGTTAACCGAAAACCAGTTGATCGCCGCCGAGGTGTGGTTGTAGCCCTCGATGGGCGCGCTGCCGCGTTCGGATTTTGTCGGGGTGCAGGCGGTGGTCAGCAGCACTATGCAGAGCAAGGTCATCACCCCCGCCTGCCGTGTCCGGCTTTTTGAGGCACGGCGTTGCAACGTCAGGGCTTCGGACATACGGCAGGCACTTCCATTTTGTAGGGATAGTTGTAAGGGTGATTCGGCATGCCGCGATAAGTCAGGCTGGCAGCGACCTTGACCTGATCGCAAGGCAAAAAATGGACGCTGAGCACACCCAGCTCCTCATACGGCGCCACTTCGACGATGGCGCTGTGACGGGTGTAGCTGGAGCGATGGCGTTTCACACGAGCGTTCCACTCATCCGAAAATCGACGCTCCGGCCAGCTTCCGTAATCGTGTGGTTTGGGATCCTTCTCCCACTCCACCAGCACCGTCAGGCCGGGATGCCATTGCCTTGGCAGGGAGATGCAACACGTCTGGCTGCCGCCGCCCATGTGCGGGCCGAAATTGGAGCCGCCATTGCCGTTGACCGTGAACCAGTTGATCGCCGCCGAGGTGTGGTTGTAGCCCTCGATGGGCGCGCTGCCGCGTTCGGATTTTTTCGGAGTGCAGGCGGTTGAAAGCGCCACGGCGCAGAGCAGCGCCAAGGCTGCACCGCACCTCATGACTTGCGCTCCGGCGACGGTTGCCCTGGATAGCAGGGCGAGTTCTGCGCGAGCCACTGGCGAATGAATTCGTCCCGTTGCGCGTCGTTGAGCTTGCCCCGCTCACGACTGGCCGCCAATTGGCCATGGAAGACGTGCTGAATCAGGTCTTCGTGGCGGTTAAGGCCATATTGGTAAGGCTTGATGTCATGGTCACAGCACCAACGTTCGGCGGCACCTCGGGCACGCAGCCAGGTCACTTGTTCTTCGTTCAGCACCAGCGCAGACGGCGAATCAGGAGCCTCTGTGTGGCGGCAATGCCGCCCGGCCAACTCTCGCGATGTCCCGCTGCGGTCCAGCCAGCACCAACTGAATGCCGCCGCGTGAAAGCGCGTTGAGTACGGCGCAGCAAGCGCCTGAACGCTGCCCTGAAACAGGCGGGCATCGTAATAACAGAAGAGGCCGTGACTCGCCCCTCGGTCCCATTGCGCCTGTGAGCACCAACGCAGATGCTTGGCCAAGGCTTCAAAAGGCCAGTCACTCAAGGGCGAAATCACCCGCGCCTCGCGGTGCAGCCTGGAAAGAAATTGATCCAGCCATTCAAAATGGTCTGCCTCAAGGCGCGTCAGCCGCACCAACACCGGCCCCTGCTGCGCCAATGCGTGTTCCGGGGTACCTTCAAACAGCAGGGCGATGAGCGGTGCCGGTTGCAATGCCCTGAGCTCTGGCAGTAATGGATACTCAAGCCCTGTGGCATTGATCAGCACATCCACATGACCGAGCCCTTTGCCCATGGCCCTTGCATGCAAATGGTTCAGCCAGTCCTTGACGTACATCGACATCAAACAGTCCCCTGGGTCAGCGCTTTATCAGCGGATCGAACATGGCGCGTGCTTTTTGCAGGCATTCTTCACACACCGCCGCCTCTGGCACCGGCATCTCGGGCTCTAGCTCCACTCGGGATTCCCAGCCTTTAAGAGTCAGCCCCGGCACAGGCGCGATGGAGAGCAAACGGCCAGCCGCTTCGGCGGGGGTTTCACCCGGTAACCGAGGGGCACCCATGCCCATGCCGACACCGGGCACGGGCACACCGCCGGGCAGAATCGGGCAACTGCTGAAAATGCCGGCGGGGGTGATCAGCAGATGTTGCCCGCCCGCCTTGAGGGTCAACGTGGCACCGGCTTCCATCACGACTTGCGCGCCGGCCTGGATGTGCACCTGTTGCCCTGCCCCGATCACAACCGCCTGAGCGGCCTGGGTATTGCTGCTGCCAAGCACGTTCAAGTGATCATCGGCACCGACCTGAACCTTGCGCGGGCCGACGGTAGTGTGGCTTTCTTCGCCACGCACCTGGGTCAGGCTGTCGCCCTTGATGATGCTGTGCTGGTCGTTGCCGACTTCCAGGTGGCAGTCATTTTCCACCTGACTGTGCAGGTCGCGCTGGGCATGGAGGTAGATCCGCTCGGCCCCCTTGCGGTCTTCGACGTGCAGCTCGTTGGAGCCGCCGCCTCCCAGGGAGCTGACGGTTTTGAAGACGCTGCGGGTTTTGTTGGCGGGCAGTTCATACGGCACCCGATTGACGCTGTTAAACAGGCATCCGGTGATCAGCGGTCGGTCGGGATCGCCCTCTTCGAACGTCACGATGACTTCCATGCCCACCCGCGGAATGCTTATCGCGCCATAGCCATTGCCTGCCCAGCTTGACGCCACCCGCACCCAGCAACTGCTGTTGTGGTCTTCGGTACCGGAGCGGTCCCAGCGAAACCGGATTTTGACTCGACCGTATTCATCGCAATGGACTTCTTCGTTTGCAGGCCCGCACACCGTCGCCGTCTGGCTGACCAAAGCCAACGGTTTGGGGTGTTCGATCGGCGGACGGTATTCGCCTTTCCAGGGCATGGCGCAGAACGTGTTGCGATAGCCCTGGGAGAAACCGTCTTCTGAGGAAGCGGCTTCGGGGTGTGCCGATTCTTCCAGCACCTGAGGTTGCTTGCCCGCGTGCTCGACGCTGATGAGCAGCCAGCGGTCATTCCAGTCCTTGCGCGGATGCTGCTGCAGTGCCACACATTGCCCGCTCAGCATAAGCGGATGATTGCTTGCCCCGGTGGCCTGGTGCGTCGCCACCCGATGGCTTTCAAACAGGTGCATCGCGATGCGATGGCCGTCATTTCCCCGAGTGAACAAGCCCGGATAACGGTAGTGCTCAAGGCACGGACCTGGCGGCAACGATTGCTCGCAGTGCACGGAGGATCTGCCTTGCAGTTCCTGGTGCGGGTTGTGGAAATCGTAGTCGGCGGTGATCACCCGCGACGTTCCCACCTGGACACCCACGCTGAATTGATTGATCACCGTTTCGTCGGCAACCATTGCATCATCCATGACAAAGCTGACCGGGCGCGACAGCTGGTTGAACGCGATCTGGCTGTCACTCACTATCAGCTTGTGCTGCGTCGGGCTGTGCTCGAAGCGATAGGAAAATCCTTCCTCCTCACATAGCCTCTGGATGAAATCCAGGTCGCTTTCCTTGTACTGCGTGCAGTAGGTGCGAGGTGAATACCCTCTTGGCGACAACAGAAAGTCGCGCCGGTCGGCCAATATGCCGTTCTCGTCAAGCACAGTGGCGATGATTTGCTCGACGGTCTGTCGTTGAAAAATCCGCTGATTGATGCGGTGGCGCAGATAATCCAGATGCGGCACCAGCGTCAGTTCATAGTGGGTCCAGCGCCCTTGGTTACGCCCTTGAGAGCAGGCCCGCACCAGGCCATGAACGCCATTGCCTTGCTCATCAAAAGCAAGAAAAGCAGGTTGATGCACAATGCTATTGAGATCGAGGTCCCTACGCTCGCAGACCAACTGAATCTGGAACCGATAGGGTCGGTTTAGTCCCTCTTTGCCGTTGAATCCAAGGACGCGCATTTCGCGATGCGCTTGCTCAAGGCTAAGGGTGAATCGGGGTTGCTTGGCGGCGGCGAGCATCTAGAGATCCTTACTTAGCAAGAACCTCCCGCCCGGCGGGGTCATGGCAATTCCGGTGCTGTATGCAGGACTGATCCCTATCAACAGCGGGAAAGGTCTTGTCCACTCGACGCGGGGCAGAAGATCCGACTGGACGCTCAGACTAGTGCTTTCGAGGTGACAGACCGATATTGTGGTGGCGCGCCGTATCCACAGACCTTTCCGAAAAACGCATAGGAAATGTCATACAACGCCAATGCCCGCCAGCGGCACCAGCAACTGCCTGACGAAGGGAAATCCCGCGAACAGTCGATGCGCCCCATCAGCTACCCGGTGACAAAGGCCCGCGGATCCCGCGCTGACCCGGCGCAACACGGAGCGTCGAAAAGGCCGCGGGCAAGGAGGGCTATTGCACTGGCAATAAGGTGATGCGCTCGGTTGTCATCACATCACCGAAGGTGTCTTCAATGGAAGCCAGTGCGGAGCGATGCAATTCATCAGCGCTCACCGATTGCGTGTCTTTGACTGTAATCGCACGGGTGGCGGTGGCATCAGAGGCAACGACCACCGAATAGCCCAGCGGAACGGCATCACGTGCCGCGCCGGCAACACAGGCATGGGTCATCAGGCCCGCAACAATGACGGTCTTGATGCCTGCGCGCTTCAACTCGGCGTCCAGATCCGTACTGGCGAATACGCTGACTGTGGTTTTGCTCAGGGTTCTGTCGTGAGCACGAGGCATCATCAGCGGATGAAACCCAACGCCTTCACTGCCTGCCGCAAACACTGGCGAATCCTTGGGGGCGACGTGCCGGACATGGATCACCGGCAGATTTGCCCCGTCGGCAAAGCGGATCAGACGCTGGGTGTTTTCCAGAGCCTTCATGCCATCGGGAATCGGCAACCTGCCGGTGAAGTACTCGTTCTGAAAGTCGATGACGAGCAAGGCCGTCGTCTTGCGATCAATGTGATCGACCGGCATGGCGCCTGAGATTGCACGAATGGTCAAGTCGGGGGCTGGTGACAGATCAGCCGCCCATGAAAACTGGGCGGCGACAACGCCGAAACCTGCAAGAGCGGCCTTCAAAAGGTCCGGCAGGGATCGACTCCGTTTTTGCGGCAGCGAAACAACGAATGACATGTCTGGCCTTTGGGTGTGTGGTTGACCTGTCCAGCCTAGGAGTTATCCCGGGCGGCAACAACGCGGCAACAAGCACGTGAGGCGTGCGAAAAGGGCACAGAACATTGATGACTTTAGACACCGAAAGGCAGGAACAGAGCTCGGTCGGTCAGAGCATTGAATACAGCGGATGCGCCCATGAACATGGGCGCATTTGATCGTTATTTGACCAGACGCCAGGTGAACGGGTAGCGGTAAGGCAGGCCGTCATTGGCTTTCATACCGCCAATGATGGTCAGCACCAACGCCCCCACACCCACCAGCACCATCAGCGGGAAGCCGATGATGACAACCATCAGCAGCATGCAGATCATGGCGGCGATAGACACGGTGATCTGGAAGTTCAGGGCTTCCTTGCCCTGGGCATCAATAAAGGGATCGGCTTCTTTTTTGATCTGCCAGATGATCAGCGGCCCCAGCACGTTGCCGAACGGGAAGATCAGGCCGAAGAATGCGGCAAAGTGACAGAACATCGCCCATTGGCGGATTTCTGAATCGGGTTTGGGCAGCGGTAGCTGGCTGTCACTCATGTGCGATCCCTCGGGGTTGTCGATCAGTCGGCCAATGCAGCGGTTTGCAGTTCGAACAGTTCAGCCATGCCTTTCTGAGCCAGCGCCAGCATCGCGTTCAGCTCTTCCGGCTGGAACGGCGCGCCTTCAGCGGTGCCTTGTACTTCGATGAAACCGCCAGCGCTGGTCATGACCACGTTGAGGTCGGTCTCGGCTGCGGAGTCTTCAAGATAGTCCAGATCAAGCACAGGCTCGCCCTGATACATGCCCACCGAAACAGCGGCGATCATCTGCTTGAGCGGGTCGCCGCCTTTGAGGCCGCCGCGCTTCTTGATCACTTTCAAGGCATCGGCCAAAGCAACCATGGCACCGGTGATGGACGCTGTGCGCGTGCCGCCATCGGCCTGGATCACGTCGCAATCGACGTACAGCGTCACGTCGCCCAGCTTGGACATGTCCAGCGAAGCGCGCAGGGAACGACCGATCAAACGCTGGATTTCCAGCGTACGCCCGCCTTGCTTGCCACGGCTGGCTTCACGCTGGTTACGCTCGCCGGTGGCGCGCGGCAGCATGCCGTACTCGGCAGTCAGCCAACCCTGACCCTGGCCTTTGAGGAAGCGTGGAACGCCGCTCTCGACGCTGACGGTGCAAATCACTTTGGTATCACCAAACTCGACCAGTACAGAACCCTCGGCGTGTTTGGTGTAGTTGCGGGTGATGCGGATCGAGCGGAGCTGATCGGCGGCGCGACCACTTGGACGTTTCATTTGGGAATACCTGTACTGAGACGGAAAACTGCCGAGCATTATAGAGGCGACAGCCCGGACTGGGCACATCTAAAACTCGGTTGAGGGTGATCCAGCGGGTGAGCGGGCGTTGCAGCGGGTGTTTGCGGGCACTGATGACGCGACATGCAACACCATGCATCGCCTGTCGCATTCCCGGATTGGGAGCCTGCCTTGCACTGCGCTACAATCCTGCGCCTTTACAGCCTCTCGACTTTTCGTGACATCTATTGGTCACTGGCCGAAGCAGTGTGCTGTTCACCGGATTTAAAGAGGTGTTTCCCATGGTCCACAGCATGACGGCGTTTGCCCGGGTCGAACGGGCCGGGGCACAAGGCACACTGAGCTGGGAACTGCGCTCGGTCAACCATCGTTATCTGGAGCCGCATTTGCGTCTGCCGGAGTCTTTCCGGGATCTGGAAGGCGCCATCCGCGAAGCGCTGCGCCAGGGCCTTTCCCGCGGCAAAGTTGAATGCACCCTGCGTTTCGTCGAAGAAACCGCCGGCAAACCGTTACAGGTTGATCGCGACCGAGCGGCCCAACTGGTCGCCGCCGCAGAAATTGTCGCCAGCCTCATCCAGCAGCCCGCACCGCTCAACCCGCTGGAAGTTCTGGCGTGGCCGGGTGTTCTGGTGGCCGACGCCAGCGATCCGCAGGCGCTCAACCATGAAGCCCTGACGCTGTTCAACGAAGCGCTGACCGAGCTGAAAAACGGCCGTGGCCGCGAAGGGGCCGATCTGGCCAAGCTGCTCAATGAGCGCCTGGATGCCATCGTCACCGAAGTCGCCACCCTGAAAACCCTGGTTCCGCAGATGCTCGCGACCCAACGCCAGAAAGTTCTGGATCGGTTTGCCGACATGAAGGCCGAACTCGATCCGCAGCGGCTGGAACAGGAAATGGTCCTGCTGGCCCAGAAAAGCGACGTCGCCGAAGAGCTCGATCGCCTCAGCACACACGTCACCGAGGTCCGTCGCGTGCTCAAGGCGGGCGGACAGGCCGGGCGACGTCTGGATTTCCTGATGCAAGAGCTCAACCGCGAAGCCAATACATTGGGCTCCAAAGCCTTCGACCCGCGCAGCACGCAAGCGGCGGTCAACCTCAAAGTGTTGATCGAGCAAATGCGTGAACAAGTGCAGAATATTGAGTAAGGCAACCCCTGACATGACCCACAGCACCGGCACCCTGTACATCATTTCCGCACCTTCCGGCGCGGGCAAGACCAGTCTGGTCAAGGCCCTGGTCGACGCCCAGCCGTCGATCCGCGTTTCGGTTTCCCACACCACCCGCGCCATGCGCCCGGGCGAAGTGGACGGCGTGAACTACCATTTCGTCGACCGCGCCGAGTTCGTGCGCATGATCGAACATAACGATTTCCTCGAGCAGGCGGAGGTTTTCGGCAATCTGTATGGCACGTCGCAAAGCCACTTGCAGCAAACGCTGGACGAAGGCCATGACCTGATTCTTGAAATCGACTGGCAGGGCGCCGAGCAAGTGCGCGCAGTGATGCCCCATGCCACGTCGATCTTCATTCTGCCGCCGACCCAGCAAGCCTTGCGTCAGCGCCTGACCAATCGCGGCCAGGACAGCGATGAAATCATCGAAGGCCGCATGCGTGAAGCGGTCAGCGAGATGAGTCACTACAAGGAATATGACTACATCGTCATCAACGATGACTTCGCCACGGCGCTGGAAGACCTGAAAGCGATTTTCCGCGCCAACCTGCTGACCCAGTTGCACCAACAGCAGCGTTTCAGCCATCTGCTCGCCCAGTTGCTGGGTTGATATCAGCACGCTGCAAGCCACGGTCCGTCAGCTAAATAAGGCTGAGGACGGCTTGCCGCTTGAAGCTTGGGGCTCGCAGCTTGTAAACTACCGAGTCCGCTCGCCCATCCGGGCATCGCGCATCCGCATTTGCTACGAGGAATACCCATGGCCCGCGTAACCGTTGAAGACTGCCTAGAACACGTGGATAACCGCTTTGAGCTGGTCATGCTCTCTACCAAGCGTGCCCGTCAACTGGCAACCGGCGGCAAAGAACCAAAGCTGGCCTGGGAAAACGACAAGCCCACCGTTATGGCTCTGCGTGAAATCGCAGCGGGCCTGATGGACTACGCAGTTATTGCAGAAGCTGAAATCGTTGAAGATGAACCATTGTTCGCAGCGTTTGAGGACGAGTCCAACGAGGCCGTCTAAGCCTATGCCGGGTCGACGTAGTACGGCGCAGGGTACAAGCCATTGGCAGGGGGTCACGCCTTGCCGAGCATAGACGCCCTCGCCGATCGACTGTCGACCTATCTCGGCAAGGACCAGGTCAATCTGGTCCGCCGAGCGTATTTCTACGCCGAACAAGCCCACGACGGTCAACGCCGTCGCAGCGGTGAAGCCTACGTCACGCATCCTCTTGCGGTGGCCAACATCCTTGCTGACATGCACATGGACCATCAAAGCCTGATGGCCGCGATGCTGCATGACGTCATCGAAGACACCGGTATTGCCAAGGAAGCGCTCTGCGCCCAGTTTGGCGAAACCGTGGCCGAACTGGTCGACGGGGTCAGCAAACTGACCCAGATGAACTTCGAGACCAAGGCTGAAGCCCAGGCGGAAAACTTCCAGAAAATGGCCATGGCCATGGCCCGCGACATTCGGGTGATTCTGGTCAAGCTTGCCGACCGGCTGCACAACATGCGCACCCTGGAAGTCCTTTCCGGTGAGAAGCGCCGTCGCATTGCCAAGGAAACCCTGGAAATCTATGCACCCATTGCCAACCGGCTGGGCATGCACAGCATTCGTATCGAATTCGAAGACCTGGGTTTCAAGGCCATGTACCCGATGCGCTCTTCGCGGATCGGTCATGCGGTCAAGCGGGCACGGGGCAATCGCAAGGAACTGGTCAACAAGATCGAAGAGTCCTTGAGCCATTGCCTGGCGGTGGACGAGATCGAAGGCGAAGTCAGCGGGCGGCAGAAACACCTGTACGGCATCTACAAGAAGATGCGCGGCAAGCGTCGCGCCTTCAATGAAATCATGGATGTCTACGCGTTCCGCATCATCGTCGACAAGGTCGACACCTGCTATCGCGTGCTCGGCGCTGTGCATAACTTGTACAAGCCGCTGCCGGGGCGCTTCAAGGATTACATCGCGATCCCCAAGGCCAACGGCTATCAGTCCCTGCATACGACGTTGTTCGGTATGCATGGCGTGCCCATCGAAATCCAGATTCGCACCCGCGAAATGGAAGAAATGGCCAACAACGGGATCGCCGCTCATTGGCTCTACAAATCCCCGGGCGACGAAGCACCCAAAGGCACTCATGCCCGGGCTCGCCAATGGGTCAAAGGCGTGCTGGAAATGCAGCAGCGTGCCGGCAACTCCCTGGAATTCATTGAAAGCGTCAAGATCGACCTGTTTCCGGACGAGGTTTACGTCTTCACGCCCAAAGGCCGGATCATGGAGCTGCCCAAAGGCTCCACGGCGGTGGATTTTGCCTATGCGGTGCATACCGACGTGGGCAACAGCTGCATCGCCTGCCGGATCAATCGCCGTCTGGCGCCGCTGTCCGAACCGTTGCAAAGCGGTTCGACGGTCGAAATCGTCAGCGCGCCGGGTGCGCGTCCGAACCCTGCCTGGCTGAACTTTGTCGTCACGGGCAAGGCTCGCACGCATATCCGCCACGCCCTCAAACTGCAGCGCCGCTCGGAGTCCATCAGCCTTGGCGAGCGCCTGTTGAACAAGGTGCTGAACGGCTTCGACAGCAGCCTGGAAAAAATCCCTGCCGATCGCGTGCAGCTGGTCCTCGGCGAGTACCGCGCTGAATTCATCGAAGACTTGCTCGAAGACATCGGCCTGGGTAATCGCATGGCTTACGTCGTCGCCCGTCGCCTGCTGGGCGAAAGCGAGCAACTGCCGAGCACCGAAGGCCCGCTGGCGATTCGTGGCACTGAAGGTCTGGTGCTGAGCTACGCCAAGTGCTGTACACCGATCCCTGGCGACCCGATCGTCGGCCACCTGTCCGCAGGCAAAGGGATGGTCGTGCACCTGGACAACTGCCGCAACATCAGCGAAATCCGCCACAACCCGGAAAAATGCATCCAGCTTTCCTGGGCCAAGGACGTGACAGGCGAATTCAATGTCGAGTTGCGGGTCGAACTGGAACACCAGCGCGGCCTGATCGCGCTTCTGGCCAGCAGCGTCAACGCCGCCGACGGCAACATCGAGAAAATCAGCATGGATGAGCGCGACGGGCGCATCAGCGTGGTTCAGCTGGTCGTCAGCGTTCACGACCGGGTGCATCTGGCCCGCGTCATCCGAAAACTGCGCGCCCTGGCCGGAGTCATCCGCATCACTCGCATGCGTGCGTAGCCAACCATCATCAGGAGTTCTTCATGACCAAGACTGTTATCACCAGCGACAATGCCCCTGCGGCCATCGGCCCGTATTCTCAGGCCATCAAAGCTGGCAATACTGTCTACATGTCCGGGCAGATCCCACTGGACCCGAAAACCATGGAGCTGGTCGAAGGCATCGAAGCCCAGATCGTTCAGGTGTTCGAGAACCTCAAGTCGGTGGCTGAAGCGGCAGGTGGTTCCTTCAAGGACATCGTCAAACTGAACATCTTTTTGACTGATCTGGGCAACTTCGCCAAGGTCAACGAAATCATGGGCACCTATTTCCAGCAGCCTTACCCGGCGCGTGCAGCCATTGGCGTTGCAGCCCTGCCGCGAGGCGCGCAGGTCGAGATGGACGCCATTCTCGTCGTCGAATAAATCCCTCGCGGGGCGCCACCGCCCCGCCGCACCTGAAAAGAAGGACTCCGTTATGCGCTTTGCGCTTGCCCTCTCGCTGGTTGCCGTTTTTTTGACCGGCTGTGCCAGCCACGCCGACCGCAATCCTGACGGCACCTGGATCAACCAGGCCGCCATCGACGCCGCCGTCAAGGGCGACAATCTCCGTCAGGCGCTGCTTGCCAACGGCCCGAACCTCGAATGGCAAATCAACACCAAGGCCAGTCAGGCGCTGTATTCCAACGGTTTTGAAGTGGGCGAAGGCAAGATCACCAGCGCCGCCGATGGCAAGTTGCGGGTCGACTACTACAACTCCGTGGAAAAGCTTGAGATCAAGGGCGACCAGTTGATTCAGACCGCCAGCGACTCCGGCCCGGAGCAGCGTTTCGAAAAACCTGCGACCCCGGCGCCTGCGGGCGCACCCGCGGGCAGCAGCTTTGAAAAGGCCCTGTACGGCGCCTATATGGGCGGCAAATGGACCATCGTCAGCGGCGATGGCCAAGGCAGCACCGTGCAGTTCATGCCGGATGGCAGCGTGCAGGGTCTTCCGGAGAACGATCGTTATGCATTGTGTCTGGCCGGAGATTGTGCGGCCATGAGCGGCGAGTACGACAGCATGTGGCTGGAAAAAGCCGAGCAAGGCAATGCCTGGATCTTCTCGCGCACCGGCAATCAGCTGGAGATTTTCCAGGCGGTCAACAACGCCGCTGCCGACCAGATGCCAGAGCTGCGCCCGGGTGCGCGTCGCTGGTTGCTGGAGCGCAACTGAGTTAACACAAGTTCTGTTGGAGCGAGGCTTGCCCGCGAAGGCGTCATATCCAGCGACAAATATGTCGGCTGGGAGTCCGATTCGCGGGCAAGCCTCGCTTCAACAGTCCGATGTTGTCCTTTTAGCCAAGCATCGCCTTATACCCCTCCCGATACGTTGCATAACGCGGCACCCAGCCCAGCGCTTTAGCGCGAGCATTGCTGCAGCGCTTGCTGCCGGACCGGCGCAGGGTCGAGTTTTCCGCCCACTCCGTGACACCCAGGTATTCGCGCAGCCAGGCGACGACTTCACCCAAGGGTGCAGGGGCGTCATCAACGCCTATGTAGCAATCGTCCAGCTCCACACCTTTTGAATCCGCTTGAAGCAGATACGCCAGCAGGCCCGCCGCGTCATCGGCATGGATCCGGTTGCCATATAAAGGTGGCTCGTTGGCAACGCTGTACCCCTGACGAACCCGATTCGCCAAGTCCGTGCGCCCCGGCCCATAAATGCCCGTAAGGCGCACCACGCTGGCGGGTAAACCGCTTTGCAAGGCCACTTGCTCGGCCTCCAGCATCACCTTGCCGGAATAGTTACTGGCGTCTGTGGGCGAGGTTTCGTCGACCCATTCCCCGTGCTGCTGACCATAGACGCTGCTACTGGATACGAAAATGATCCGCCTGGGACGCTGGCCGTGCTGCGCGAGCCATCCCAGCACATGCTGCAAGCCTTGTACGTAGGCGGCGCGATAGCCCGCTTCGTCACGCTCGGTGGGGGTGGCGCAATAGACCAGGTAATCGATGCGGGCTGTCGGCCAATCCACTGGCGCTTGTGCCTGAAAAAGGTCACCTGCAATCCCGATCACACCCTCGGGCAGGCGAGACACCGTGCGGCGCAGCCCGAAGACGGTCCACTGATCCGGCAACAACCGATTGGCCAGACGACTTCCAATATCGCCACATCCAGCGATCAGGACGGAGGGGGCAGACATGTCGATTCTCCACAGAAAATGGCAAGTGAACGCAGCGGGCATTGGGCGAAAACCCGGTCGCGTCGCTGCGAGCGAAAGAAAAAAGATACTGTATTACTTTTGTTAACAAGAATTACTTGCAATAATGACGGCCCGTTTGTTCTCCTTCCAGCGTCGAACGCCCAGCGCGACGCCGCAGAACGACTCACCTATTTCTCTTCTCAGGTCCGGCCAGCATGACACGTATCGACTCCTCCGCTTCGCCTACCAAACTTCCCAGCCTTACGCGGGCATGGCGTGCAATTGCCGTTTTGCTGCTGAGCCTGATGCTTGCTCCCCTGGCATTGGCCGACCAGACAGCGCCTGCAGCACCGGCTGGCGCCTCAGCGTCTGCCTCCGCCCCGGCGCCGACTGCCGCTGCGCCGATGTCGGAGGACGTCGCACCGGTCGAAGGCCCTGCGGTTGTCGACGCTGAAGACAACAGCCTGGGCATGGCCCACGACCTGTCGCCATGGGGCATGTACCAGAACGCGGACGTTATCGTCAAAGCCGTCATGATCGGCCTGGCCATTGCCTCGATCATTACCTGGACCATCTGGATCGCCAAGGGTTTCGAATTGCTGGGCGCCAAACGCCGCCTGCGCACTGAAATTGCCAACCTGAAAAAAGCACGCACGCTGACCGAAGCCAGTGAAACCGCTGCAAAACAAGGCACGCTGGCCAATCTTCTGGTCCATGACGCGCTGGAAGAAATGCGCTTGTCGGCCAACAGCCGCGAACGTGAAGGCATCAAGGAACGCGTCAGCTTCCGTCTTGAGCGTCTGGTAGCGGCCTGCGGCCGTAACATGAGCATGGGCACCGGCGTGCTCGCGACCATCGGCTCCACTGCGCCCTTCGTAGGTTTGTTCGGCACCGTCTGGGGCATCATGAACAGCTTCATCGGCATCGCCAAAACCCAGACCACCAACCTGGCCGTTGTGGCACCGGGCATCGCCGAGGCCCTGCTGGCGACGGCGCTGGGGCTGGTTGCAGCGATTCCTGCGGTCGTTATCTACAACGTCTTCGCCCGCTCCATCGCAGGCTACAAGGCGCAAGTGTCCGACGCATCGGCTCATGTCCTGCTCCTGGTCAGCCGCGATCTTGATCATCAGCCTGCCGAACGCTCCCAGTCGCCGCACATGGTCAAGGTGGGCTAAACCTTGGGCATGCATCTGAAAGAAGGCGACGACGACCTCGTCGAAAACCACGAAATCAACGTCACGCCGTTCATCGACGTCATGTTGGTCCTGCTGATCATTTTCATGGTGGCCGCGCCGCTGGCAACGGTAGACATCAAAGTCGACCTGCCCGCCTCCACCGCCACGCCGCAGCCTCGGCCCGAAAAGCCGATCTTCCTCAGCGTCAAGGCGGACCAGAGCCTGTACCTGGGTGATGACAAGGTCGCTCGCGAACAACTCGGACGGACGCTTGATGCCCGGACCAAGGGCAAAAAGGACACCACGATCTTCTTCCAGGCTGACAAAGGCGTGGATTACGGCGATCTGATGGAGGTCATGAATGCCCTGCGTAGCGCGGGCTACCTGAAAGTCGGTCTGGTCGGTCTTGAGACGGTTGGTAAGAAATGATCAATTCGCGCCAAAAACTGACGCGCTATAGCGGTAGTCTGTTGTTGGTGCTTGCCGTGCATGCCATCGCGATCATTGTTGCGCTGCGCTGGCCGGCATCCCAGGCAATCGAGCTACCTCCGGCGGCAATGATGGTCGAGCTGGCGCCTGAGCCTGTGCCTGCGCCGCCTCCGCCGCCTGCCGTTGTGCAGCCCCCTCCACCGCCCGAGCCGGAGGAGCAGATCCCCGAGCCCAAGGTGGCGGAAGCGCCGAAACCGCAAATCGCCGTGCAAAAGCCGGTGGAGAAACCCAAGCCAAAGCCAAAACCCCAGCCGCCCAAGCCGATCAAGAAACCTGAGCCCCCTCAGGAAAAACCGGTGCAGGAAAAGCCGATCGACACGCCGCCGACCACTGCCAAGGCCGAAAAGCCCGTAGCGCCGACGCCACCGAGTCCGCCTTCGCCACCGAGCAATGCGCTGCCAAACTGGCAAAGCGACTTGCTGCGCCACCTGGCCAGGTACAAGAAGTATCCCGAGGATGCACGTCGTCGCGGCATGCAGGGCGTCAGCCGTCTGCGTTTCGTTGTAGATGCCCAGGGCAACGTCTTGTCGGCTTCGATTGCAGGCAGTTCAGGCAGTCCGGCACTGGACCGGGCCACGATGGAAATGATCCGTCGCGCCCAACCGCTGCCCAAGCCACCGGCTGAAACCCTGAACAACGGCACTATCGAAATCCTCGCACCTTTCGTTTACTCGCTGGACAGGCGCTAAAACGAACTTTTGATACACAGCAGTGACCTTGATAACGTGCGTCTATTGATTGCAGCCGCTATGCTGGGGTCGCAACTTCATGGACGCACGTTATGACCCTCACAGAATTGCGCTACATCGTTACCCTTGCCCAGGAACAGCATTTCGGCCACGCGGCCGAACGGTGCCACGTCAGCCAGCCGACCCTGTCAGTGGGTGTCAAAAAGCTGGAAGACGAGCTGGGCGTGCTGATCTTCGAGCGCAGCAAAAGCGCGGTACGCCTGACGCCAGTTGGCGAAGGCATCGTTGCTCAAGCCCAGAAGGTACTGGAACAGGCTCAAGGGATCCGCGAACTGGCGCAGGCGGGCAAAAACCAGCTGACGGCTCCTCTCAAGGTCGGCGCGATCTACACCGTCGGGCCTTACCTGTTTCCGCACCTGATCCCTCAGTTGCACCGTGTTGCGCCGCAAATGCCGCTTTATATCGAAGAAAACTTCACCCATGTGCTGCGCGACAAGCTGCGCAACGGTGAGCTGGACGCGATCATCATTGCGCTGCCGTTCAACGAAGCCGATGTGCTGACGTTGCCGCTGTACGACGAACCGTTTTACGTGCTGATGCCCGCCGACCATCCATGGACGCGCAAAGAAACCATTGATGCCTCGGCCCTCAACGACAAGAGCCTGCTATTGCTCGGCGAAGGGCACTGCTTCCGGGATCAGGTGCTGGAGGCCTGCCCGACGCTGGCCAAAGGCAGCGAAGGCGCCAGACACACGACGGTTGAGTCCAGCTCTCTGGAGACCATCCGCCACATGGTTGCGTCCGGACTGGGTATTTCGATCCTGCCAATGTCCGCCGTGGACAGTCATCACTACGCGCCTGGGGTCATAGAGGTTCGTCCGCTGACGCCGCCGGTGCCGTTTCGTACCGTTGCGATTGCCTGGCGTGCCAGCTTCCCTCGGCCCAAAGCGATTGAAATCCTCGCGGACTCCGTGCGCTTGTGTTCCGTCGCCCGTCCGAAAACCGAAGCGAGCTAAGCAGGGCCATGAGCGAGCTCTCCACGGTTTCGGTCACGGCGCTCAAAGGCGTGGGCGAGGCCATGGCTGAAAAACTGGCCAAGGTCGGTCTCGAAAACCTGCAGGACGTGCTGTTTCACCTGCCATTGCGTTATCAGGACCGCACCCGTGTTGTGCCCATCGGTCAACTGCGGCCGGGACAGGACGCGGTGATCGAAGGTGTGGTCAGCGGCGCCGATGTGGTCATGGGCAAGCGGCGCAGCCTGCTGGTGCGCCTGAGCGATGGCACCGGAACCCTGAGCCTGCGCTTCTACCATTTCAGCAATGCGCAGAAGGAAGGCATGAAGCGCGGCACTCATCTGCGCTGTTTTGGTGAAGCCAGGCCCGGTGCATCCGGCCTGGAGATTTACCACCCGGAATACCGCGCTCTGACCGGTGATGAACCCGCGCCGGTGGAACAAACGCTGACCCCGATCTACCCCACCACTGAAGGCCTGACCCAGCAACGTCTGCGCCAGTTGTCCCAGCAGACGCTCGCCATGCTCGGCCCTAAAAGTCTGCCGGACTGGCTGCCTGAAGAACTGGCCCGGGATTATCAACTGGCGCCGCTGGATGACGCGATTCGTTACCTGCATCACCCGCCCGCGGACGCGGATGTGGAAGAACTCGCCATTGGCCATCACTGGGCACAGCACCGGCTGGCGTTCGAAGAGCTGCTGACCCATCAACTCTCGCAGCAGCGATTGCGCGAAAGCCTGCGCTCGCAACGCGCCCCGGCCCTGCCTCTGGCGAAGAAGCTGCCGAAAAAATTCCTCGCCAACCTGGGCTTCCCGCCCACGGGCGCTCAGCAACGGGTCGGCAATGAAGTGGCCTATGACCTGAGCCAGCCGGAGCCCATGCTGCGCCTGATTCAGGGGGATGTGGGCGCGGGCAAGACCGTGGTGGCGGCACTGGCGGCCTTGCAGGCGCTGGAAGCGGGTTATCAGGTGGCGTTGATGGCACCCACCGAGATTCTGGCCGAACAGCACTACATCAATTTCCAGCGCTGGCTTGAACCATTGGGCATCGAAGTCGCCTGGCTGGCGGGCAAACTCAAGGGCAAGGCTCGGGTTGCTTCGCTGGCGCAGATCGCGGGCGGCACGCCTATGGTCGTGGGCACTCACGCGCTGTTCCAGGATGAGGTGCAGTTCAAGAACCTCGCACTGGTGATCATCGACGAGCAGCACCGCTTCGGCGTGCAACAACGTCTGGCCCTGCGCAAAAAAGGCGTCGGTGGCCTGATGTGCCCGCATCAATTGATCATGACCGCCACGCCCATCCCGCGAACCCTGGCCATGAGCGCTTACGCCGACCTCGACACTTCGATTCTCGACGAACTGCCCCCCGGACGAACACCGGTCAATACCGTGCTGGTCACCGATACCCGGCGTGTCGAAGTGATCGAACGGGTACGCGCCGCGTGCGCCGAAGGACGTCAGGCGTATTGGGTCTGCACGCTGATCGAAGAATCCGAGGAGCTGACGTGCCAGGCCGCCGAAACGACGTATGAAGACCTGACCAGCGCCCTGGGCGAGCTGCGGGTCGGCTTGATCCATGGCCGCATGAAGCCTGCCGAAAAAGCCGCTGTCATGGCGGAATTCAAACAGGGCGAGCTGCAACTGCTGGTGGCCACCACGGTGATCGAAGTCGGTGTGGACGTGCCCAATGCCAGCCTGATGATCATCGAAAACCCGGAACGCCTGGGCCTTGCGCAACTGCACCAACTGCGCGGCCGCGTGGGTCGCGGCAGCGCGGCCAGCCACTGCGTATTGCTCTATCATCCACCGCTTTCACAGATCGGCCGTCAGCGGCTGGGCATCATGCGTGAAACCAACGACGGTTTCGTCATCGCCGAAAAAGACCTGGAACTGCGCGGCCCGGGCGAAATGCTCGGCACCCGGCAAACCGGCCTATTGCAGTTCAAGGTGGCAGACCTCATGCGCGACGCAGACCTGTTGCCCGCCGTCCGCGATGCCGCTCAGGCCTTGCTGGAACGCTGGCCGCAACATGTCAGCCCGTTACTGGAGCGCTGGCTGCGGCACGGCCAACAGTACGGCCAGGTGTGATGTGAGTCAGGCTTTGGCGTGTGCTTCATACTCAAAATAACGAAGCTGGTTATACTTCAGCGATTGTAGGAATTTGGACACAAACCATGACAGACGCTGCCCACGTTGATGAAGCTCCCCATGCGCCATCCGTTATCCGTCAGCTGCTTGGCAAGTTGGCGATAGACTACAAGGAAGTCATTGATGACACTCACCTGCCCGCTGAGCGAAAAATTCAGGCGGTGTTGGTCGAGGATGCGGTCGGCGCCCTTCTGATTCTGTTTCCGCAAAACCAGCTTCTGGACCTGAACGCGATTACCGAGCTGACCGGGCGCAAGCTGACGGCGGTGCCTCATGATCGTCTGGTTCGCATGCTGGCCAAACACAGCCTGCGAACATTGCCGGGCCTGCCCGCACTCACCAGTTCCCCTTGCCTTTACGAAGAGCGCTTGCTTCAGGAGCCCACCCTGCTGATGGGGTCCGGGGAGCCGGGTATCCTGCTGGAAATCAGCAGTGATGACTTCAAGACCATGCTCAACAAAGCCAGCGCCGCGCGTTTCGGCGAGTTGCTGAGTACGATTCACCCCAATCTTGATCGCCCCCACGACGACCGCGAGGAAATCACCCAGGCCATGCACGCCTTCACGGCGCGGCGCATTCAGCAACGTCTGGAAGCGACCCTGGAAATCCCGCCGCTGGCCGAAACCGCGCAGCGCATTATCAAGCTGCGGGTCGATCCCGATGCCACTATTGATGACATCACCGGCGTGGTCGAAACCGATCCCGCGCTGGCGGCGCAAGTGGTGAGTTGGGCCGCGTCGCCGTATTACGCCTCAACCGGCAGGATTCGCTCGGTTGAAGACGCTATTGTTCGGGTGCTGGGCTTCGATCTGGTGATCAACCTGGCGTTGGGTCTGGCACTGGGCAAAACCCTCAGCCTGCCCAAGGATCACCCGCAACAGACCACGCCTTACTGGCAACAGTCGATCTACACGGCGGCGGTTATCGAGGGCCTGACCCGTGCAATACCTCGTGCCAAGCGCCCCGAGGGCGGGCTGACCTACCTGGCCGGTCTGTTGCACAACTTTGGCTATCTGTTGCTGGCCCACGTGTTTCCGCCCCATTTTTCGCTGATCTGCCGCCAACTGGAGGTCAACCCGCACCTGCACCACAGCTATGTCGAGCAGCATTTGCTTGGCATCAGCCGTGAGCAGATCGGTTCGTGGCTGATGCGCTACTGGGACATGCCCAATGAACTGGCCACCGCGCTGCGCTTTCAGCACGACCCTTCGTATGATGGCGAACATTACGAATACGCCAATCTGGTGTATCTGTCCGTGCGTTTGCTGCGCCAGAACGGCATCGGTTCCGGCCCCCAGGAAGACATTCCGGAAGAGCTGTTCAGCCGTCTGGGCCTGAGCCGCGAAAAGGCCGAAGAGTCCGTGCGCAAGGTGCTGGAGGCTGAAGTGCTGCTGCGCGAACTGGCTTCGCAGTTTGGTCCGCATTAAAAACAGCCTCGAATGAGAGGGCTCTTGTTCGTTGGAGCGAGGCTTGCCCGCGAAGGGCGTCACTTCATGCGAAAGAAATGTTGACCGGGATTACGATTCGCGGGCAAGCCTCGCTCCAACGCGGCCGGAGCTTGCAACGCGTGGCGGCGATTGGACGATCTGCTACAACGTCTCACCTGGCTCTTCCGGCAACTGCTCGTCCAGATGCAGCCACGGCAGACGGCTTTCGGTCCAGATGTGCCGGTCGGCAGGTGCCTGCTCCGGGTGGTCCAGAGTGGCGATGGTCACGTCCATCGCTTCAGGGCTGTTGCGGGAAAACAACGCCAGTTGGGCGCCGCAGTTACCGCAGAAATAGCGCACGCAGGTCGGCCCGGAGTCATAGCTTTTCGGGCTTCCCTCGGTCCACCTGAATGAATTCAACGGGATCGTGATCCAGGTCATGACGATGCCGCCCGAGGTGCGCCGACAGATCGAACAATGGCAATGAGCGATGTCCTGCAAGGGCGCATCGAACTCATAGCGCAGGCTGCCGCAATGGCAGCCACCGGTGTTGATAGCGCTCATTTCCCTTCTCCTTTTGCAGTCTGGACCGATACAGCCTGTGACAGCCGCTGCTCGCCATTGTTGTCATCACACATGATCGACGGTTCAGGCCGCGAAAGGTAGCTGAAAGCTTGGGTCATTAGGATTCACACACCGCCGGCAACAGACCGGTCAGCCACACGAGTGTTTTGTTCGCACTCAACGGCCCAGTTAACAACAACAATGGTGAATCTGATGTCCTGTCACGCCTCCCTGCACGCCCCCATTCCGCTTCGACTCCACGCGCCGCTCCCCTTGAGCTGATTCGTCACTTCGCCCTTTCCCAAGTCGCGTTACGCCTGGAGTATTCCCTATGTTGACCTTCCTCGGCTTTGCCATGGTTGTCGCCTTCATGTACCTGATCATGAGCAAGCGCCTGTCCGCGTTGATTGCCTTGATCCTGGTGCCGATCATTTTTGCTCTGTTCGGCGGCTTTGCCTCTGAAATCGGGCCGATGATGCTCTCCGGCATCACCAAGCTTGCGCCAACCGGCGTGATGTTGATGTTCGCTATTCTTTATTTCGCGCTGATGATCGACTCGGGTCTCTTCGACCCGGCAGTGCGCAAGATTTTGCAGCTGGTCAAAGGCGACCCGGTAAAGGTCTCCGTCGGCACCGCCGTGCTGGCCCTGGTGGTTTCCCTGGACGGTGACGGCGCGACCACTTACATGATCTGCGTGGCGGCCATGCTGCCGCTGTACAGCCGCATCGGCATGAGCCCGCGCATCATGGCCGGCCTGATTATCCTGGCCGGTGGCGTGATGAACATGACGCCTTGGGGCGGCCCGACCGCACGGGCGGCGAGCGCATTGCATGTGGACCCTTCCGACATCTTCGTACCGATGATTCCGGCCATGGGTGCCGGTGTGATCGCGATTCTGGTGATCGCTTACTTCTACGGCAAACGCGAGCGGGCTCGTCTGGGTGAGCTGCATCTGGTGGATGACGATGTCAATCACAGTGAAATCAGCGTTTCCCAGTTCCCCGGCGCACGTCGTCCGAAGCTGATCTGGTTCAACGGTTTCCTTACGCTGGGCCTGATGGCGGCATTGATTGCGGGCCTGTTGCCGCTGCCGGTGTTGTTCATGATCGCCTTCAGCATCGCGATGATCGTCAACTACCCGAACCTGCAGGATCAAAAGGATCGTGTGGCAGCCCACGCCGGCAGCGTGCTGGCAGTGGTCGGGCTGATCTTCGCGGCGGGTATTTTCACCGGTATCCTGTCCGGCACCGGTATGGTTGATGCAATGTCCAAAAGCCTGTTGGCCGTGATCCCGGAATCGCTTGGCCCGTATCTGGCGGTTATTACCGCGCTGGTCAGCATGCCGTTCACGTTCTTCATGTCCAACGACGCGTTTTACTATGGCGTGTTGCCGGTACTGGCCGAGGCGGCTTCCCATTACGGCATCAGCCCGGTGGAAATGGCTCGCGCGTCTATCGTGGGTCAACCGGTCCACCTGCTCAGCCCGTTGGTCCCTTCGACCTACTTGCTGGTGGCATTGGCCGGTATCGAGTTTGGCGATCACCAGCGCTTCACCTTGAAGTGGGCAGTGCTGGTGTGCCTGTGCATAATGGTCGCCGCCTTGCTGATGGGGATTTTCCCGCTGTTCAGCAGTCTATAAGTCGGATCACTTGCCTCAAGGCGTGCCTGTGTGCAGGCCCTGAGGGTTTAACCGCTCAAAGGAATACCTATGGAATGGCTGACCAGTCCAGAAATCTGGATTGCTTTTTTTACCCTGACTGCCCTGGAAATCGTCCTGGGCATCGACAACATCATCATGATCTCGATCCTGGTCAGCCGTATGCCCAAGCATATGCAGCATCGCACCCGGATCTTCGGCCTGGCGCTGGCCATGGTCACGCGAATCCTGTTGCTGCTGTCGATTACCTGGGTCATGCGTCTGACCAACGACCTGTTTGAAGTCATGGGCCAGGGCTTCTCGGGCCGCGACCTGATCCTGTTCTTCGGCGGTCTGTTCCTGCTGTGGAAAAGCTCCCAGGAGATCTACCACGGCCTGGAAGGTGAAGAAGAAACCCTGGACGAGCCGAAAGGCAAGGGTGGCAAGTTCATCTACACCATCATCCAGATTGCGATCATCGACATCGTGTTCTCGCTGGACTCGGTGATCACGGCGGTCGGCATGGTTTCCCATGTTCCGGTCATGATTGCGGCCATCGTGGTAGCGGTTCTGGTGATGATGCTGTGCGCTGGCGCCATCAGCAACTTCATCGACAAACACCCGTCGCTGAAAATGCTCGCGCTGTCGTTCCTGATCGTGGTCGGTACCGTGTTGATTGCCGATGCATTCGACGTGCATGTGCCCAAGGGCTATGTTTACTTCGCCATGGCGTTTTCGCTGGCGGTGGAAGCCATCAACATCAAGATGCGCATCGCCTCGGCCAAGAAACGGGCCCAGAGCGATCCGGTCAAACTGCGTAAGGATGTACCCGGCCAATAAGCCAGTACAGACTGTGAAGACGGGGCTCATTGCGAGCCCCGTTTTTCGTTCTGGCGGGCGAGGTGTTTTGATCCGTACGGAGTGCGTGCGGAGTGCGTGCGGATCAGCCCGCAAACAGGATTGATGTGAACGTCCCGGGCGTATCGAAGTCTGTTAACCATACCGGCCCGCAAGGAAGCACGTTTTATGCGTTGCCTGCTGTTCGCTTGTCTGCTTCTGGTTTCATCGGCGTCACAAGCACTCGACCGCTATCAGGTTGAGGGCTACCTGCTGCCCAACGGTTTGCAACTGCTGCTCAAACCGGGCTATGAGAAGGGCCATGTGGCTATTCGTCTGGTGGTGGGTATCGGCTTTGATGATTTCAACTGCACCGACAAGGAACTGCCCCATGTGCTGGAGCACTTGTTGTTCAGTGGCATTGATGACAGCGGCGAAGGCGGGCTGGAAGAACGCATGCAAGCGTTGGGTGGCGAGTGGAACGCGTTCACCAGCAACACCGACACGACATTCGTCATCGAGGCGCCAGCGCAGAACCAGCGCAAGGTGCTTGACCTGCTCCTGGCCCTATTGACCCGCACAACGCCGAATCAAAAGGCGCTGGACACCGTAAAACGCATTGTTGAACGTGAGGACGGCGGCCATTATTCGCACCTGCAACGCTGGCTGGACCGCAAAGACCTCGGCCACAGCGCCAGCAGCCAATTGGCGGTTGAATTGGGCCTCAAATGCGCTGAGCGCCCTGAGGTCGACCACCTGACGCTGGACCAGATCGAAAGCATCTATAAAGCCTGGTACGCACCCAACAACATGACCCTGATTGTGGTGGGCGATCTTGATCGGTTGCTGCCCAGCTATCTGGAACGCACTTTCGGCGCGCTTGAGGCCCTTGACCCCATTGATCATCCGCCGCTGGATCAGGCCCATGGCGACGCGCAAGCCGAACGCACGCTGATTCGCGGCGTTCTGGGTCAGGGCGCACGCCTGCATTTGATCCTGCCAGAGCCCCTGCTGGATGCCCGGCATGATGAAACCTGGGAGTTGGTCAAAGCCTACCTTGACTGGGCGCTGTACAAGGAGTTGCGACTCAAGCGCGGCTTGTCCTACGGGCCGTCGATTACCCGCGAAGTGTTCGGCGACAGCGGGTTCATGAGCCTGAACGCTGACGTGGAACGTGACGATGTCGAGGAGGCCAGGGACGATATTCAGGCCATGCTCACTGCGTTGCGCAAAGACGGCCTTGACCCGGCCGCCTTCGCCCGCCTGCAGCAAGCGGCCATCGCCAGGCAAACCTGGGCCGTGCAGGGCAACAGCGCATTGGCCGATTACTATTGGGGGGCGCTGAACGATTACGAAAAAGGACGTTTTACGGACCCGGCCAAGCGCATCAAGGCCGTGAGCCTGGACAACGCCAATCGGGCGATGCGCGAATTGTTGAATCAGCCAGGGTACTGGCGTGTCGAACAGCCGCTGTTGACGTATACCAGCCTGATTTGGCTGGCCGCTGCGGTGTTCGGGCTATTGGTCGCGATCCTCTGGTGGGGCTTTAGCCGAACCCGCAAGCGCCGATGAACTGCCGGGGCGACCGACGGGGGTCCGTCGTGCTCCCGATAGCGTCGAATCAGCCGACACAGACTCCGGTTGATGCATCGAATCGCGAGCACGTTCACCCTTGCTGCGGGTTTGTACGCTCCACAATTCCCCGGCGGCACTGTTATCCTGCAGTCGCTTTTTCCGTGTTACTCAAGTAGATCGCTCAAATGCCCGAATGGAGTTCGTACCTCACGCGTATCACCAATCTGATGAAGCGCTACCCGGGCCTTATCGCCGCCGGTGGTTTCATTTCGGGGGTTGCCAGTTTCATTCTGGTGGATCGCCAAGAGGCGCTGGCCACCTGGATCGCCGTCATCATGCTGGTCAGCTGGCTATGGTTGATGGTGGAGAGCAGCGCCGTGGTGTTGTTCACCAAGGTGTTCAAGCGCGAGATTCCCTCCGGCCTGCTGCGCTACGGCACGCAGATGATCCATCAGGAAAGCCTGTTCTTTGTCCTGCCGTTTTTCTTCATCACCACCACCTGGAACAGCGGGCAGTCCATTTTCACGGCGCTGCTGGGCGCGGCGGGGCTGGTTTCGATCATTGATCCGCTCTATTACAAATGGCTGGCGACACGACGCTGGCTGTTCATGGCCTTTCACACGCTGACACTGTTTGCGGCCCTGCTGACCGCCTTGCCCATCATCGTTCACCTGACCACGGCCCAGAGCTACAAGCTGGCGCTGGTCACCGCCATCGTGCTCTCCTTTCCAAGCCTGATCTCGGCGCTGCCCATGACCACCTGGCGGCGCGGGGCGGCACTGGTCCTGGCGATGTTGCTGATGGGCGGCGCGGGCTGGTTGCTGCGCTCATGGGTGCCACCGGCAACGCTCTGGTTGACCGAGGTCGCGGTCAGCACCGATTTCGATAACAAGAACCGCGCACCGGGCGACAGCATCAAGCAAGTCAGCGCCAATCAGATCCGCAGCAGTGGCCTTTATGCCTACACCGCCATCAATGCACCCCGCGGCCTGGACGAACGCATTTATCATGTGTGGCGTTTTAATGGAAAAGAAGTGGATCGCATCGCTCTGGATATTCATGGCGGGCGTAAAGAGGGTTATCGTGCGTGGACGCACAAGCGCAACTTCCCGGAGGATGCGGTCGGCAAATGGCAGGTGAGGGTGCTGACGGAAGACGGGCAGATGATCGGCGTCTTGCGCTTTGAAGTCACCGACACCGATCAGCCCGCCGTTATCCGGCCTTCGGGGAAAATTACCCGACTCAAACCCGGCGGTGATGACAGCGCGGCAGAACAAAAACCCGAGCCAGAGTCCGAGGCAACCAAGGAAGCCAAGCCCGCCGAGCCCGCCACCGAGATGCCGAGTGCGCCCGCGGTTCCCGATCAATAACAGGCCCGAACATGACCACGCGCACGTTGGCCCCATCGACAGCCATCAGCCCCGCCAGCGCTCCGGCACTGGCGGGCACGGCGCTTCTGGACACCTCAACCCAACCCGCTCAGTTGCGGATTTCGGGTGACTGGACGCTGGCGCACTATCGAACACTGAAACAACAAACCGACGCGCTGGGCGGCAACTACGACGCCAGCGTGCCGGTGGACATGACGCGCCTGCACGCGCTGGACACCGCCGGCGCGTCGTTGCTGGTGGAGCTGCTGGGCACCGAGCGTCTGGCCAAACTGTCGGTACAGGCACCGGACCTGCCGCTCTCAAGCCGCGCCTTGCTGCAAACCATCCAGTCCGCGCTCTGTGATTACTGCGCGCCGGTCAAGGAGCCGGAAATTGCCGTCAGCATGCAGCTGCTGTCCCGGATCGGCTGCGCGGTCGACAAAGTCTGGACTGACACCCTGCAATTGCTGGGTTTCATCGGCCTGATCCTGGAAACCATCGCACTCACCGCGCTACGTCCCAAGCGTTGGCGGATGACCTCAGTGTTCGTCCACATTGAACAGACCGGCCTGGACGCCGCGCCTATCGTCGCGTTGCTGACCTTTCTGGTGGGCGCGGTGGTGGCCTTTCTGGGGGCGACGGTACTCAAGGTATTCGGCGCCACGGTCTTTACGGTGGACCTTGTGGCCTTCTCGTTCCTGCGGGAATTTGGCGTGCTGCTGACCGCCATTTTGCTCGCGGGCCGAACCGCCAGCGCCTTTACCGCGCAGATTGGCTCAATGCAGGCCAACGAAGAAATCGACGCCATCCGCACGCTCGGCCTGAGCCCTGTGGAGCTGCTGGTGGTGCCACGTGTCCTGGCCTTGCTGGTTTCGTTGCCGATCCTGACCTTCGTGGCCATGATTTCCGGCATCGTTGGCGGCGGCGTGGTGTGCGCGATTGCGCTGGATATTTCCCCGGCGATGTTTCTTTCGCTGCTGCAAGCCGATATCGGCGTGCAGCATTTTCTGGTGGGCATGGCAAAAGCGCCCCTGTTCGCCTTCCTGATTGCCGCCATCGGCTGCCTGGAAGGCTTCAAAGTCAGCGGCAGCGCGGAGTCCGTCGGCGCGCACACCACCTCAAGCGTTGTGCAGTCGATTTTCGTGGTGATCGTGCTCGACGCCCTGGCGGCGCTGTTTTTCATGGAGATGGGTTGGTGAGGACGATGCCCAAAGCACGTGATCCGGTCATTGAAGTGCGCGGCCTGTGCAATCGGTTTGGCAGCCAGAGCGTGCACGAGAACCTTGATCTGGACCTGTACCGCGGTGAAATCCTCGCCGTGGTGGGTGGTTCGGGCAGCGGTAAATCCGTCCTGCTGCGCAGTATCGTCGGCCTGCGTCGCCCCAATGCAGGCAGTGTCCGGGTGTTCGGTGAAGACCTGCAAGGCGCGTCGGACCAGCAACGTTCGTTAGTCGAACGCCGCTTTGGTGTGCTGTTTCAGAAGGGCGCGCTGTTTTCTTCGCTGACCCTGACCGAGAACGTCGCGCTGCCGCTGATCGAACATGCGGGCCTGAACCGCGATGAAGCGGAGCATCTGGCGGGGGTGAAGCTGGCGCTGGCCGGGTTGCCGCTGTCATCGGCCCACAAATACCCGGCGGCGCTGTCTGGTGGCATGATCAAGCGTGCGGCGCTGGCCCGTGCCCTGGCACTGGACCCGGACATCCTGTTTCTCGACGAGCCGACTGCCGGGCTTGATCCCATCGGTGCAGCGGCGTTCGATCAACTGATTCTGACCCTGCGCGATGCGCTGGGCCTGAGCGTGTTTCTGGTCACCCACGATCTGGACACGCTGTACACCATCACCGACCGGGTGGCGGTGCTGTCCCAGAAACGTGTGCTGGTGGCGGATCAGATCGACAAGGTCTCGGCCACCCCTGACCCCTGGATCCACGAATACTTCCACGGCCCTCGCGGCCGCGCGGCATACTCCGCTTCCCTGCCTAAAGAGGTTTGACGATGGAAACCCGTGCCCATCATGTACTGATCGGCCTGTTCACCGTGCTGGTGGTGGCCGGGGCGCTGCTGTTCGGGCTGTGGCTGGCCAAGTCCAGCGTCGACAGCGCATTCAAGGATTACGAAGTGGTGTTCAACGAGGCCGTCACGGGTTTGTCCCAGGGCAGTGCGGTGCAGTACAGCGGGATCAAGATCGGTGACGTGATCCAGTTGCGTCTGGACCCCAAAGACCCGCGTCGGGTGTTGGCGCAGATTCGGGTCACTGGCGAAACCCCCATCAAGCAGGACACTCAAGCCAAGCTGGCCCTGACCGGCATTACCGGCACCTCGATCATCCAGCTCAGTGGCGGCACGCCGCAAAGCCCGGAGTTGGTCGGGAAAGAGGGCAAACTGCCGATCATCACCGCGTCTCCATCGCCCATTTCGCGGTTGCTCAATGACAGCAGCGACCTCATGGGCAGCATCAATCAGCTGCTGCAGAACGCCAATCACATGTTCTCCACCGAGAACGTGACCAGCCTGAGCCGTACGCTGGACCACCTTGAGCAAACCACCGGCGCCATTGCCGATCAGCGCGACGACATTCGCCAGACCCTGAAGCAACTGGCCCAAGTCAGCAAGCAGGCCAGCGCGACGCTGGAGCAAACCACTGCGCTGATGCGTAACGCCAACAGCCTGCTCAACAGCGACGGCAAGCAGATCTTCCACAACGCCGAACAGGCCATGGCATCGCTGCAACAGAGCAGCGCGACCCTCAACCGCCTGCTCAATGGCAACCGGCAATCGCTGGACAGCGGCATGCAGGGACTGGGTGAGCTGGGCCCTGCGATCCGTGAACTGCGCGACACGATGAGTTCGTTGCGCGGGATTTCCCGTCGACTGGAAGCCAATCCCAGTGGTTATTTGCTGGGCAGCGACAAGAACAAGGAGTTTGAGCCATGAGGTTGTTTCAAAATCCGGACTTTGTAGGAGTGAGGCTTGCCCGCGAAGACGTCATCTCAGGCAACAGATGCGTTGAAGGGAATACCGATTCGCGGGCAAGCCTCGCTCCAACGAGAGGGTTGTTTTCGTTCGCGAAGCTGTTTGTGCTCAGTGCAATCGGCGGGGCCCAAAACCAGCGAAACCCTCGACAGCCCGCACATCTATTTGCTGATTCAAAAAATGCGGACTTTGTAGGAGCGTGGCTTGCCCGCGAAGACGTCATCTCAGGCAACGGATGCGTTGAAGGGAATACCGATTCGCGGGCAAGCCTCGCTCCAACGAGAGGGTTGTTTTCGTTCGCGAAGCTGTTTCTGATGGGCACCCTCCTGCTGAGCAGCGCCTGCTCGATCCTGCCCGCATCCGAACCGGCTGATGTTTACCGCCTGCCGATCCATTCGGCTGCGGACAAACCGGCCACTGTGCAGCCGGTGAACTGGTCGTTGCGCCTGGCGCGGCCCAAAGCCAGCGAAACCCTCGACAGCCCGCGCATCGCCGTGGTGCCGCAAGGGGATTTGATCAGCAGCTACAAGGGCGCACGCTGGAGTGACCCGGCACCGGTGTTGTGGCGTAATCGCTTGCTGGACGCATTCGCGCGCGACGGCCGGGTGCCGCTGCTCAGCACCGATGACAGCAACCTGCAGGCTGACGTAGAAATCGGCGGAGAATTGCAGGCGTTCCAGAGCGAATACCACGGTCAGGCCATTGAAGTGGTCATCCGCCTGGATGCGCGGCTGGTCAGCGACCATCAGCGCATCATCGCCACTCGCCGTTTCGAGGTGCGTCAGCCCCTGAGCGACAAGCAGTTGCCTGCCGTGGTCGAAGGCTTTGGCAAGGCGGCCGACGTGCTGGCCGCGCAGGTGTTGCAATGGACTGTCGAACAGGGCCAGCGACACTACGTGGCGGTAGCACCGAAGAACCAGTAGCACACGAAGATCGCGGCGATCACGCCGGAAAGCTCGGCCAGCAGCGCGCAACCGACTGCGTGGCGCGCGCGCTGGATGCCCACGGCGCCGAAGTACACCGCCAGCACGTAAAACGTGGTTTCCGTGCTGCCCTGTATCGTCGCAGCCACCAACGCGGGGAAACTGTCCACGCCCTGGGTTTGCATGGTTTCGATCAGCATTGCCCGGGCTGCGCTGCCTGAGAATGGCTTGACCAGCGCCGTGGGCAGCGCATCGACGAAGCGGGTGTCCAGGCCGAACCACTGCACCACATGGCGAATGCCTTCCAGGCCAAAATCCAGCGCCCCTGAAGCGCGCAAGACACCGACCGCGCACAGCATTGCCACCAGATACGGCAGCAGGCTTTTGGCAACGTCGAAACCTTCCTTGGCACCTTCGACGAAGGCCTCGTAGACCTGCACTTTGCGTAACGCGCCGATGATCAGGAACATCATGATCATGCCGAACAGCGTCAGGTTGCCCAGGATGGAGGACAGCCCCGCCAACGCCGCCGCCGACATCGTTGCCAGCAAGGCCATGAAGCCGCCAAGGGCCAGCGCGCCAGGGATCAGATAAGCCAGCACGACCGGATCCCACAAGCGCAGCCGCTGCATGAACGCCACCGACAGCAGCCCCACCAGCGTCGAGGCGCTGGTGGCCAGCAGAATCGGCAGGAAGACCAGGGTCGGGTCCACAGCGCCTTGCTGGGCGCGGTACATGAAGATCGTGACCGGCAACAAGGTCAGCGAGGACGCGTTAAGCACCAGAAACAGAATCTGCGCATTGCTGGCGGTGGTCTGGCTCGGGTTGAGCTCTTGCAGCGAGCGCATGGCCTTGAGGCCGATGGGCGTGGCGGCGTTGTCCAGGCCCAGCGCATTGGCGGCAAAGTTGAGGGTAATCAAGCCAAGGGCGGGATGCCCGGCCGGGACTTCCGGCATCAAGCGCAGAAACAGCGGACCGAGCATCTTTGCCAGCCAGTCGACGATTCCGGCTTTCTCGGCAATGCGCAAAAAGCCGAGCCAGAGTGTCAGGGTGCCGAACAGCAGGACCATGACCTCTACAGACAACTTGGCCATGGCGAAAATACTTTCCACCATCGCCGCGAAAATCCCCGCGTTACCGCCAATCAGCCACTGTGCCAATGCAGACACTGCAGCCACGACAAAAAAACCAAGCCACAGGCCGTTGAGCATCAGTAAGTCTCCCGAAGATGCGGCGATGATAGCGGCGGGAGGATAAACAACCAATGGCTTTGCCAATCGCCATCAGAATTGAAATACAGCTTCTTGCACAGGCCGTGCAGGAGCGAGCTTGCTCGCGATGGCGTCGGGTCATTCAGCCTGGGCATGGCCTGAAATATCCAATCGCGAGCAAGCTCATTCCTACAGATCGCCTTCTGCCGCGCTACAGCGCCCTATTCAGTTGGACGCTGCCTCACCCGCCGGCAACGGGTCTTTGCTGCGCCAGTGGGGCAAGGAGTTCCAGTAGCGCTGGCCTTTGGCATCGTCGTACATGCCTTCCCAGCGGGAGATGACCAGCACGGCCAGGGCATTGCCGATGACGTTCAACGCGGTGCGCGCCATGTCCATGATCCGGTCCACGCCCGCGATGAACGCCAGACCTTCCAGCGGAATGCCCGCGCTGCCCAAGGTAGCCAACAACACCACAAAGGACACACCCGGAACCCCGGCGATGCCTTTGGACGTAACCATCAACGTCAGAACCAGCATCAGTTGCGCGCCGACGGAAAGATCAATGCCATACAACTGAGCGATGAAAATCGCCGCGATGCTTTGGTAAAGCGTCGAGCCATCGAGGTTGAACGAGTAGCCGGTCGGCACCACGAAGCTGCAAATGGCTTTTGGCGCCCCGTACGCTTCCATTTTCTCGATGACGCGCGGCAGCACGGTTTCGGAACTGGCGGTGGAGTACGCCAGCACCAATTCGTCCTTGAAAATCCGCATCAGCTTGAGCACGGAAAAGCCGAACATCCGGGCAATCAGGCCAAGCACGACAAACGCGAAGAATGCGATTGCCACGTAAACCAGAATCACCAGCTTGGCCAAGGGCAACAGCGATGCGAAGCCAAAGTTGGCCACCGTCACGGCAATCAGGGCGAACACACCAATCGGCGCGTAGTTCATGATCATGTGCGTGACTTTGAACATGGTTTCCGAAACGCCCTGGAAAACCCTGACCAGTGGATCACGGACTTCCGCTTGCAGGCTGGACAAGCCCAGGCCGAACAGCACAGAGAAGAAGATGATCGGCAGCATGTCGCCACGGGCGATGGCCGCAAAGATATTGGACGGGATCAGGTTGAGGATCGTCGCGATAAACGCGTGATCGTGCTGAACCTCAGCGCTCGTCTTCTGATACTGCGAGATATCCACAGTGCCCAGCGTGCTCATGTCGATGCCGGAACCCGGCTGGAACACGTTGGCCAGCACCAGGCCGACCAGAATGGCGATGGTGGTGACGATCTCGAAGTAGATGATGGTCTTCAGACCGATGCGACCCAGTTTCTTCGCGTCGCCCACACCGGCGATGCCCACCACCAGGGAAGACACCACAATCGGGATCACGATCATTTTGATCAAGCGAATAAAGATGTCGCCAGCCGGTTGCAGGATATTACTGATCCACCAGGCCTTTTCAGCACTGAAATGGTTAAGCAGCGCTCCCAACGCAATCCCGAGAACCAGACCGATAAGGATCTGCCAGGCCAGGCTCAGCTTTGCCTTCTTCATGTCGTTACCTTTTTCAAGTGGCTAGGACATCTCTAAAACCGACACGCTCGACGTTGCTCTTGCACAGCAGCTTCGAGGGCATGGATGCCTTTAGAGCTGTCCTGAGAAGGTCGCCGCAGACGAGCATCCTGGCTCTGTAGCAGGCGAAAAAAGGCGCAACTATTGGCACCTGACGGCTCATCGTCTAATGCCGTAAATGACTACCCTATACCGAATCGGCATAATGCAATTTATGGCGAAAGCTTGAAAAAGCGTCGGGGAAATACCGCTATTCGGCTGTAAAGTGGCTAAAACGTCGTGTGTAGCGAGGTGAGCCCATCGGTTACGCGGTTTTTTAACGACAAATGACGAATTGGGAAGGGAATTTTTCCTACAGAATTTGACTGACGTGCGGCGATGTGACGCGCAGGTTCAACGACCCTGAAACGATAAAACGCGACGCACACCCTGAACTGACACTCGATAATTTTCGAGAAGACAATCATGGACATGCGCCGCGTTTTTTTCCTGACCCGGCCCTTGCGGAAGCACTCCCTGTACTCCTAGGTCGCTTCAATCCGAACAATCAAAGCATCCCGGCCCCATGGTCATGCGTCAGCCCTCATCAAGCTGCGCAACATCAAAGAGCGGCCCTCCAGGAGGAGCGCTCTCAGGGTCTTGAATCAGTACCAGTTCGGGTCTTTGCGCAGTTGCTCTTGCAGCAAGCCCTGCATACCTTCGTCTGGTTTGCCCAGGAAGCGGTAGGTCGCGTGGCGGGTGGGCGACTTGTCAGCGGGCAGGCCCGCCGGCACTTCTACTAGCATCGCGTAAGCGTCTTCCTTATCCAGGCTAAAAGCAACGATCAGACGCTTGCTCTTGCATGAATCAGCCGTTTCGCACAGCGGCCCCACCAGGTAGGGTTCGCCGTCTTCAGTCACGGCATTCATCTGCTGCTCGGAAGCGCCGGAGAGATTGATCACCCAATCGGGCAAGCGCTCTTCCTTCTTGATGACGCCCATCCAGGTCTGCCGGTACTCGGGCGCCGAACTCAAAAGTTCATTAACCCGGGCTTGTCCATCATTGGCAGCCATTGCCGCAGCACTGCCGCCCATGATCAGGGCGGCGGCCAGCAGTTGGAAAGAAGCACGCATGTGTCAGCCTCGGCCGCGACGGCCAAAGAAGAAGGACACAACGAACATGACCAGGAACACGACGAACAGGATCTTGGCGATACCTGTAGCAGTACCTGCGATACCGCCGAAGCCCAATACTGCAGCAACGATGGCGATGATTAGAAACGTGATTGCCCAACTCAACATGGTGATTCTCCTACGACTGTTTTTTAATCGGGTGTGCTGCGTTCACTGGACAGCGGGTTAGAAAATCCACGATTGCCTCGGGGGCATTTCACTGACTGGCACCTTACCTTCTACGGGTATGAAGCTCAGAGCAGCTTCCTTGGCCGAAGGCAAAACTGCCTGCGATGCCGAGGAATAGGACTGGCTGTAAGTGAACGGCTGCTTGGCCTGGGTCGCCTGATGGGCGCCGGACCAATGCTGAAACTGTTGGATGACGATCAATGTGACCAGCAGCGCCAAGGTGGCGAACAAACCTTGCTGGATGTGCAGAGGCGAAATACGCAATTGTGCAAGACGCTGGCTGTTCATCCGAGTGCTCCTTCCACCTTGGTGGACGTACGATCTTGATCTTGTGAGCCGGTAACTTCACGGCTTGGGTTGAGAGATGTACTGCAGTCTGCATGCCAGTTTCGAAAACCTGACAAAACCCATATAAATCAGCACTTTATAAAGATTTTAAACACGTCGCTGGCAGCATCCTGCACGATTGACCCTTTGGCATCGTGCGTTCTGCACGAACGCACGGTGCCCAAGGCATGGCGTGTCAGCCCCCGGTACGCGCCATCACCTTCAGCGCATCCGCATTCACGCCTTTCACACCGCGAATGTTTCGGGCGATTTCCACGGCCAGTTCTTTCTCTGCAAAGTTGGCAACAATGCCATTCAGGGTGACCAGACCGTCCTGAGTGTCCACCTTGATGTTCAAGCCATCCAGATTGCGACTGTAGATCAGGCTGGACTTCACCTTGCTGGTAATCCAGGTATCGCTGAGTTGTTCCACAGGATTGCTGGACGGTGGCTGAACCTTGGAGGCAATGGAGTCCTCGGCGCTCAGACTGATGAGGTTGTTGACGCTCGTGACCCCATTGGTATTGCTCGCCAGACTGCCAGCCAGCTCTTTGGCTTCAGGGCTGGTCGCCCGACCTTTGAGGGTGACTACGCCATCCTTACTGTCCACGTCGATCTTCAGCGCTTCAGTGACGCTGTTCCACAACAGCTTGGACTTGACCGTCGCGGTCAGCGTGGCGTCGTCAAAGCGCTGAGCCAGATTGGTCTTGGTACCAGGATCAGCGGCGACACTGGCGTCAATTTCCAGCTGGTTATCGACTTTATCGATGCCCTTGACGTCCATGGCGATCCTTTCCGCCAGCTCGCGATCCACCTCATTCTCGACCTTGCCTTTGAGGGTGGCGGCGCCTTGTTCCACGCTGACATCGATCTTGAACGGGCTTAAGTGGCGGTTGAGCGCGAAGGCGGTCCAGATCGAACCTTCCTGACGGGCTTCGGTGAGCTGGCTGGGCAAATCTTGTTGCGCAGCGCTGGCAAGCAGCGGGTTTAGACCCAATACGGTGATTGTCGCAGTGGCCAGAGCGAGCTTTTTCAGCGGGTGCATGGCACGTCTCCATCAATTGCTGTGCATGAATTTCATTTGAATCGCCTGAGGCGAAAAGCAAAAGAAACTCGCAAGGCCTGTGCCAGAGACGTTTTCTACAGAATTATCAACAAATTCAGTAGCTTACTGATTATTGTGGTAGGCAGTTACCATGCATCACGCAAAATCAATCAGAATTCACCATGCAACTTGCCCGATTATTCTGAGACTAACCAAGATAATTCACTAAGGAGCGTAGGAAAATGGAAGCAGCCACTGAGAGTCAGGGCCGTATTCTGCTTGTGGATGACGAATCCGCGATCCTTCGCACGTTCCGTTATTGCCTGGAAGATGAAGGCTACAGCGTCGCCACCGCGAACAGCGCAGCGCAGGCGGACACGTTGCTGCAACGCCAGGTCTTCGATCTGTGCTTTCTGGACTTGCGACTGGGCGAAGACAACGGCCTGGATGTGCTGGCGCAAATGCGCATTCAGGCCCCCTGGATGCGTGTCGTCATTGTGACGGCACACTCGGCGGTCGATACGGCCGTGGATGCCATACAAGCCGGCGCCGCCGATTACCTGGTAAAACCGTGCAGCCCGGACCAGCTGCGCCTGGCAACAGCCAAGCAGTTGGAAGTTCGGCAATTGTCGGCCCGGCTGGAGGCGCTGGAAGGGGAAGTGCGCAAACCCAAGGACGGCCTGGATTCCCACAGCCCGGCGATGATGGCCATTCTGGAAACAGCCCGACAAGTGGCCAACACCGATGCCAACATCCTGATTCTGGGTGAGTCAGGCACCGGCAAGGGCGAGCTGGCGCGGGCCATTCATGGCTGGAGCAAGCGCTCCAAAAAATCATGCGTGACCATCAACTGCCCATCGCTGACCGCGGAATTGATGGAAAGCGAGCTGTTCGGCCACAGCCGGGGCGCGTTCACCGGGGCCAGCGAAAGCACGCTGGGTCGCGTCAATCAGGCTGACGGCGGCACACTGTTTCTCGACGAGATCGGCGATTTTCCCCTCACGTTACAGCCTAAACTCCTGCGCTTCATTCAGGACAAGGAATACGAGCGGGTCGGTGATCCGGTGACTCGTCGTGCCGACGTGCGCATCCTGGCCGCGACCAACCTGAACCTTGAGGACATGGTGCGCAGCGGACGCTTCCGTGAAGACTTGCTGTATCGCCTGAACGTGATCACGCTGAATCTGCCGCCTTTGCGCGAACGCAGCGAGGACATCCTGACGCTGGCTGATCGCTTCCTGGCGCGCTTCGTCAAGGAATACGCCCGGCCCGCCCGTGGGTTCAGCGAAGAAGCCAAGGCCGCGCTGCTCAATTACCGCTGGCCTGGCAACATCCGTGAATTACGCAACGTCATCGAGCGCGCCAGCATTATTTGCCCGCAAGAGCGCGTTGAAATCAGTCATTTGGGCATGGCCGAGCAACCCACCAGCAATGCCCCCCGCGTCGGCGCGGCACTGAGCCTGGATGAACTGGAAAAGGCCCACATCGGCGCCGTTCTGGCCACCAGCGAAACACTGGACGCAGCCGCCAAGACCCTTGGCATTGACGCCTCCACGCTTTATCGAAAACGCAAGCAGTACAACCTATGAACTGCCGCCCATGAAGCTGGCCATGAAGTTGCGCACTCGACTGTTTCTCAGCATCTCCGCGCTGATAACCGTCGCGTTATTGGGATTGATGTTGGGGCTGGTCAGCGTCATGCAAATGGCCCGATCGCAGGAATCGGTGATTCAGCAGAACGTCGTTACGCTGGATCTGGGGCTGAAGCTCAGGCAAAACCTCGGCGATCAATTGGTCATGATGCTGGACGAGGCTCCTGAACCTGCGGTTCTCAAGGCTTCTCAGGATCAGTTCCGGCAGTTGCTGATCAAAGGTGTTGAGCACGATCAGCAGTACAACGCCAACAATGGCTTCGAAGAAGCCACTGCTGACTATCAGAAATTCCTCGAAGCCTACGCACGAACCCGTGACGATCCCCGAGCATTGCGCGATAACACCGAGCTGAGTCAGAGCTTCAATACGTTGCGCAATAAGTTGCTGGCGGCTCATCGACTGGCGTTGAACAACATCAGCGAAGCCGAGAGTCATTCCCGTGAGCGGGCACTGTGGGTCGCAGGGCTGTTGGGCCTGGTCGGCCTCGCCGTGCTGTGCATCGGCTTCATTACCGCCCATGGCATCGCACGGCGCTTCGGCGCGCCCATCGAGGCGTTGGCCAAGGCTGCCGACAATATCGGCCAGGGCAATTTCGAGGTCACGCTGCCGATTTCGTCTGCGGAGGAAATGAACCTGCTGACCCGCCGCTTCGGCGTGATGGCTGAAGCCTTGCGTCAGCATCAGGCAACCAATATCGACGAACTGCTGGCGGGGCAGCAACGCTTGCAAGCCGTGCTGGACAGCATTGATGACGGTTTGTTGATGATTGATCGTCAGGGCCGTCTGGAACACCTCAACCCTGTCGCCCAGCGCCAGCTTGGCTGGGACGAGGAACGACTGGGCCAGGGCCTTGGCGAGGCCTTGCAGCGGCCTGAGCTGGATGAACAGCTTTACCTGACGCTGCGCGGTGGCACCCTTGAACGGGCACCGGAGGATCTGTCGATTGATATCGATGGGGAAACCCGCCTGCTGACGTACAGCCTGACACCGGTCAGCCACACGCAAGGGCATATCCTGGGCGCGGTGATGGTGCTCCACGACGTGACGGAACAGCGCGCCTTCGAGCGCGTGCGCAGCGAGTTTGTGCTGCGCGCCTCCCATGAGCTGCGCACGCCCGTGACCGGCATGCACATGGCGTTCGGCCTGCTTCAGGAACGGGTTCACTTCGCCGAAGATTCCCGGGAAGCGGACCTGTTCAATACCGTCAACGAAGAAATGCAGCGTTTGATGCAGCTGATCAACGACTTGCTGAATTTCTCTCGCTATCAGAACGGCCTGCAAAAGCTGACGCTGGAGCCGTGCTCGGTGGACGAAATGCTCGAACAGGCGCGATCACGTTTTGAGGACCGCGCCAGCGAGCAGGAAATCGTGCTCACGGTGGAGGTCCAGGATCAACTGCCGCATCTGCATGCCGACCGGGCGCAACTGGAGCGAGTGCTGGATAACCTGCTGGACAACGCCCTGCGTCATACGCCGGAGAAGGGCCTCATCCGCCTGCAGGCAAGACGCCACGGCGAACGGGTGATCATCAGCGTCGAGGACAACGGCGAAGGCATTGCCTATGGCCAGCAGGGCCGTATCTTCGAACCCTTTGTGCAGGTCGGACGCAAGAAAGGCGGCGCGGGCCTGGGTCTGGCGCTGTGCAAGGAAATCGTGCAACTGCACGGCGGGCGCATGGGCGTGTATTCAAGACCGGGGCAGGGCACGCAGTTCTATATGGCGTTGCCGCTCTAGCAGGCGGCCTGGACGCGCGCCTCGCGCCTATAGACCGCTCATGCCACATCTTCCGCCCGACGCCCATTGCTGCGTCGTCCGCCTGTTACCAGTTCAGTGAACTTGCTGGCGGTGAGCGGGCGGGCAAACAGCCAGCCCTGGCCGTAGATCACACCTTCGCTTTTGAGCAACTGCACCTGGGACTCGAACTCGATGCCTTCGGCAATCACCCGCAACTCCAGCGCGTGAGCCATGCGAATGATATGGGGCGCCACCCCGCTGCTGGCCGCGTCATGGCCCAGCGCGTCGATAAAGGCTTTATCGATTTTCAGGCAGTCCACCGGAAGGGTTTGCAGGTAGGCAAGGCTGCAATAACCCGTGCCGAAATCGTCGATCAACACCTGATGCCCTTTGTCGCGCAGCGCCTGGAGGTGATTGCGCGCCACCACCACATCAATCAAGCCGCGCTCGGTGACTTCGAAGGCAATCTGTCGCGCCGCAACCCGGTGCTGGGCCAGCAATCGCGCTGTTACCCTTCCGATCCGTGGCGCCATGACGTCGCACGCCGCCAGGTTGACCGAGATATAAAGCTGCGGATTGGCGCGCAGTAACGGGCCAAGCTGTTCGAGCAATTGCTGGAGGACAAAGTCGGTGATCTGCCGGATCTGCCCGGTGTTTTCCGCCAGCGGTATGAACAGATCAGGACTGGTCAACGTGCCATCCGGCCTGCGCCAGCGCACCAAAGCTTCGGCACCGACACACTGCCGGGTACTGAGATTGAAGATGGGCTGGTAGAGCACCTTCAGCTCACTGCGCCGCAATGCCCCCTGTAATTCACCCCCGAGAGACTGACGCTGGCGAGCCAGTTGCAGCACCAGCGCGCCGATACACAGGGAAATCAAGACGCTGGCAGGAACAAGCAGCCACCACGCGCCGGTGATTTTTTCCTGTAGACCGCTGCGTGGCGTGGTCAGCACCAATTGATATTCGGGACTTTGCGTCGGCATGCGGTAGATGAGGCGGGTCCGCGTGGTCAGCAGCGTCTCATCGGGGGACGAAGACCAGTCTGTCGTGGGCGGCCAGATTTGTTCCGGCCCGAGGACAGTCACGGCCTTTCTGCCTTGGTCGAGCACCACCAATAAACTGCCGCGTGCGGGCAGGTCGACCACATCGGTCAGGTGTCCGCGGGAAGTGGTGACCCTGAACTCGCCGCGCCCCATCATCAGCGCCGCAAGATTGTCGTCAGGCTGGGCCGCTGTGTTGAGCCAGTAATCGTAGGTGGGCCCGCGGATGTCCGGTTCGCGGGAGGTGCCGAGCTTGCTGTTGCGCGGCCAGCTGGAGCAAACGGTCGTGTCGCCAACGAATCCGGCTTCATAAATGAAGCGATAACTGGAGATCACCTGACGCAAACGGTCCACCATCTGCGGCGTGCATTGCCGTAAAGGCTGCGCCTCAAGCTGGTCCAGCCCGGCACGCAATTGACCGAACAATTGCTCAAGACGCACCAGAAAGCGCTCGCCCTGAGCCTTCATTTGTACGCTTTCGTTTTGCCTGGCCTGATGAACCGCCACGGCAAAACTGCCACATAGCAACACGGCCGCACTCAAAACGGCTGCAAGCAATGCCATTAGCCAGGGGCGGTAGAGGTTCAATCGAAAAGGAACGGGCACATCACGCATCGACGGGTATCCGGATCAATACCCATCAGGTTAGCAACACACCGGGAAATCGCCCGTAAAAATGGCCAATCGGCCGAAATTTATCGGTCGGGACGGTTGAGCACCTTGAGTAACGCGGCGGTGCGTACATCCGGGTCGCCTGTGAAACGCTCTGGACGGTAGTGCATCTGAAAGGCCGCCAGCACATGGCGCGTGGCGACATCCAGTTCGCCCGTCTGCGGCGTTTCATAGCCCAGCCGCGCCAGTTGTTGCTGGAACCACGAAATGCTGGGCACGTTATCCATCATCAACGCTTGCTCGCGCGCCACCCGTTGCTCATCAGGCCATATGCCCAACCCCTCTTTGGCCAGCCGCTCCCAAGGGAACAACGGACCCGGGTCCAGCTTGCGCAGGGGGGCGATATCGCTATGGCCGACGATGTGGCGAGGGTCGATGTGATTGCGCTTGACGATGTCCTTGAGCAACACGATCAGCGACTGAATCTGGCCCTCGGTGTAGGGATACCAGACCCGCCCGGAGGGGGTGTCTTTGAAACCCGGATTGACGATTTCAATGCCGATGGAGCTTGAGTTGAGCCAGGTCCGGCCTTCCCATTGGCTTTCACCGGCATGCCAGGCGCGGGCGGATTCATCCACCAGCTTATAAATAGTGGGCGGCGTATCGCCGATCAGGTAATGGCTGCTGACCTCGCCGTGAGTCAATAACGCCAAGGAGCGCTCAAGATTCGCGGAGGTGTAATGCACAACCACGAACTGAATGCGGTTGTCGAAATTGACCGAAGCATGACGGGTATCGAGCGGCGGCCCGCTGGTGCAGGCCGTCAAGGTGATGAGTAACAACGCAGAGAAAAAAAGCTTCATGAACATCTGAACACACTGACAGGAAAGGGGTGAGCATAACGCACTGGCGCCATAACATTTACAGGCGATTGAGTCACGATCATCCTTGTTCGACCCGATTGCGGCCGTTTTCCTTGGCTCGATAAAGCGCCTGATCGGCGCGCTTGAGCGCAACATCGCTACGCTCGCCCGGGCGCAACGCCGTGAAACCCATCGAGACCGTGACGGTCACAGGCTCGCCCTTGAAATGGAACGGACAGAGTTCGACCGCTGCACGCAGCTCGCCGAGCAGGCTGGCTCCGGCCGTTGCGGCTGTCGCCGGAAGCAGAAGCACGAATTCTTCGCCACCGAAGCGCGCAATGAAATCCGTGCTGCGCAAGCGTTTTTTCAGCACGTTGGCGATGATTTTCAGCACCCGGTCGCCCGCCAGGTGCCCGAAACCATCATTGATGCGCTTGAAGTGATCCAGATCGAGCATGCACACCAGCAGGCTGTTCTTCTGCTGCTGCCAGGTCGCCATTTCCTGCTCAAGACGCTCGCCCCAGGCGGCGCGATTAGGCAGTCCGGTGAGCGGATCGATCAGGGCTTTCTGACGCTGTTCTTCCAGGTGACCACGAAAGCCTTGGGCTTCCTGCTCCATGGTGGCGACACGACTTGCCAGGCTTTGCAGGCGCTCAGCGACTTCCTGTTCCCGGGCATCGCGCTGCGCCTGATGCTGATCCATGGTGCTCAACAGGCCGTCGAGCCGGTTCTCCAGCACGCGCTTGAGGCTGGAAAGATCGGGGGCATCCTGCACGCTGTTTTGCAAGCCATCGACCTGCTCACGCAACTGGCTGTTCAGATCACGGGAAGCCGACTGATTGTCGGCATGGTCTGCGCTGGCCGCCAGCAGGTTGCTCTGGAAGGACTCCAGTCGCTCATTCAACTGCTTGAGGTAAATCTCGAATTCACTCTGACCGCTGTCGGTGATCGCCAGCATCAGCACGGCAAGATCATCGAGGATGGGCAGCAATTCGTACCAGTTCAGTCCGTGTTCCAGACGCTTGCGCATCGCCTCGGCCTGAGGGCGGTGATGCTCCGGGAGCGTCAAGTCATCGAGCAGGCCCAGCAAGGTCTGTTCGATGTGAGCGGCCACCGAGCTGTAACTGGGCTCCGGTGAAACGGGAAGCGAAAATCCCCCGTCCTCTCCTTCGCCAGGCTCCTGCTCATCACTGTCTTCATCTGGCTCGCCAGCCCGCTCGATCACAACCTCAGGCCGTTGCTCGTAAGGAACAGACGGCGTGGGTGTGAGCAGCGCCTGAGCGTCAAACGCTTCAAGCGGTATTTCATCGGCGGATGCCTGAGCGGCAGGTTGCACGGCCTCATCAAATGCTGGCGGCGCATCGAAAGGAACGGGGGGCGCTAGCGCGTCGGCAACGGCGTCAGTAACAGACTCGGGAACCGGCTCGGCAATTTCTGTGACCGGCACAGCCGCCGACTGGGCAACCGGCTCTGCAACCTCACTGACTCGCGGCGGTGGCGTCAGGGAGGCGGATGATTGCTGAACGTCTTCGGTCTTATCTTCTTCAGGCTCAACCGGTAGCGTGACCCCGGGCACAGCAGTCGCAGTGCTGTCAGGCGGGGCGACAGGCGCGGGCTGAGCGTTTTGCTCAGGCTGGTAGTGCTGCGCAGGGGGCTGGTCGTGATCAGGATCGGGCTTGACGTCGCGGGGGGCTTCATGGCTGCCGAACAGACGCTGTAACAAACCGGGGCGCGCGCCCCCTTCGGGCTTGTCCATCATGGTCAGTGCCTGACCTTGCAGGCTGCTCAACTCGCTGAGCAGCAGCGGCAACTCTCGCGCCTGGGACGCACGCTCTTCCAGCTCCTTGGCGAACCGCTTGAGCGGCTTGCGCACGTCTTTGGGCAACGGTAATGACTGCAACTGCGTCACCAGCGCCGTCAGGGCATCATTGATCTGCCCGGCGCGGACTTCCCGACGCTGCTCGGAGTCCAGCACAGCCTTTTCAAGGCGGGGAATAAGCGCGGCGAGGCCCGCGTCCATGTCGTCCTTGCGCACGATTTCACGCATTTCCTTCATGCACTGGTCGACTGCCCGGTCCGAGCCTTCTGCCGCCAGACTGCTGCGCACCAGACCGCGACGCAGAAGGTCGAGACGCGCCTCCCAGCGCTTGTCGAGCTCGTCCTGTTGCTCAATGCCCTTGAGGTACTTCTCTTTCCAGCGTTCGGCTTCATCGCTCATGCAATGGGCTCGCTTGCAACCGTGCTGGGTACCGGTAGCGAGTCCTGATTCATTGAAGCAGGCAGACGAATTTCCACTGCCACGGGCAGGTGATCGGAAATCGGCTGGGCAAGTACCTGGACGCGTTCAAGGGTCAGACTGGGGCTGAGCAAAATATGATCAAGGCAACGCTGCGGGCGCCAACTCGGGAAGGTCGCTTCGATCTGCGGGGCGAGCAGGCCAAGGTCGCGCAGGGGAGAGTTCTCCAACAGGTCCAGCGCATGTGTGTTCATGTCACCCATCAGCACCTGATGACGATAATCACCGATCAGATCGCGGATGTAGGCCAACTGGCGGGTTCGGGTACGGGCGCCGAGGGCCAGATGCATCATGACCACGATCAACGCATCCTTGCCTTCACCGAAGCGCACCAGGATCGCGCCACGACCTGCGGGGCCGGGCAACGGATGATCTTCGATGGCTGATGGCCGCAAGCGACTGAGCACACCATTGCTGTGCTGCCCGAAGCGTCCAAGATTGCGGTTGAGCTGCTGATACCAGTAAGGGAAAGCACCGAGCTGGGCCAGGTGCTCCACCTGATTGACGTAGCCGGAACGCAGACTGCCGCCATCGGCTTCCTGCAGAGCGACAAGATCGAAGTCGCCCAGCAGATCGCCGATTTTCTGCAGATTGCCGGCGCGGCCACCGTGAGGCAGCAGATGCTGCCAGCCCCGCGTCAGGTAATGACCATAACGCTCGGTGCTGATACCGACCTGAATGTTGAAGCTGAGCAAGCGTAACCGGCCATCGGCCGGTAAGCCGCTGGCTTGCACGTGGTGTTCGTTGACCTGTGGATCATGTCGGCCAACGACCCGTTCCGTTCTCCAGCGCCGCATGGCGGGCGCCGCTTACTTGGCTGCCGCTCGCTCTTTGGCGATGAGCTGATCGGCCACCTGCAAGGTTTGCTCCGGACCACCCGCCGTGCCCAGGTCAAAACGGTACTTGCCGTTGACGATCATGGTCGGCACGCCGGTCACTTCATACTTCTTGGCCAGTTCCTTGTACTGAGCAATCTTGCCCTTCACTGCGAAGGAATCGAAGGTCTTCAGGAACTCTTCCTTGTCTACGCCTTGGGTGACGAGGAAATCAGCCATATCGTTCTTGTCGGTCAGACGCTTGCCGCCCTTCTGGATCGCTTCGAAGACTGCGGCGTGAACCTTGTGCTCTACGCCCATCATGTCCAGGGTGATGAACAACTGGCCATGGGCATCCCAAGGGCCGCCGAACAGGGCGGGGATGCGCACGAAGTGAACATCGGCAGGCAGTTTTTCTACCCAGGGATTGATAACGGGTTCGAAGGCATAGCAATGCGGGCAGCCGTACCAGAACATTTCCACGACCTCGATCTTGCCTGGCTCGGAAACCGGAACGGTGCTGCTCAGTTCGACGTACTGCTTACCGGCTTCGATGGGCTCGGCTGCTTGAGCCGAAATACCGAACAAGCTGGCGGCAACCAGGGCGGCGCTGAGAATCAGATTACGCATGCTTTACTCCTGAGACAGATTTGGGTCGCCTTCAAGCGACCGGTTTTCGACCGGCCTGGATGGCGCGAGTTCGCTAGTGTAACGCTGGCGACAATAAAAAAGGGCAGCCTGAGCTGCCCTTTTTAATCGTGTGCAAACGTTTCAGCGGATCAATGCAGGCCCTGAATATATTGCGACAGCGCCTCGATATCCTTGTTGCTCAACTTGGCTGCAATAGAGCGCATGACCATGGTGTCGCCGTCGTTGGTGCGGTCGCCTTCGCGGAAAGCCGTCAGTTGTTTCTTGATGTAATCCGCATGCTGACCGCCCAGATGAGGGAAGCCGGCCTGAGCGTTGCCCACGCCATTGGGCGCATGGCAGCCAGTGCAGGCAGGCAGGCCTTGGTCCAGGTTGCCACCCCGGAACAATGCCTCACCCCTGGCCACGAGCTTCGGATCGGCGGCGCCGACGCTGCCCTTCTGGCTGGAGTAGTAAGCGGCGATGTCTGCCAGGTCCTGATCATTGAGATTGGTCAGCAGGCCGGTCATCTCCAGCACCACGCGCTTGCCGCCCTTGATTTCCTGCAGTTGCTTGACCAGATAACGCTCGCCCTGGCCTGCCAGCTTTGGAAAGTTCGGAGCCATACTGTTGCCGTCCGGGCCATGGCACGCACCACACACGGCGGTTTTTGTCTGGCCAGCAGCGGGGTTTCCAATCTCACCAGCGGCCTGTGCCGCACCGCCGATGCCCAAGGTCAACAGCAGACTCACGAATATTTTCTTCATCAGGTAATCCAAATCGGCTAAAGGTGAAAAGTTATGTAGGAAGATGACTCGCTCATCCAGGGGGATGATGGTTCGCAACTCCTCGCTACTGCTGTCCTTGCACAATCCACGCGGCGGCATTGCTTTGAACTACCGGACACAGGCAACTCCAAAGCCTTCATACTTAACAAAACCTTTTCAGGTTCAAAGCGGACTGCGTTCTAATGCGCATGTTTATGTCTCGCCCAGGTGGTGATCCTGCCCTGTTTACAGGACAAAGCACACACAAAATCTGCGGCATTATATACTGGCGCCACTGAAACGGAAACGACACCTCTTGCCGCACCCCTTGCAGGCACCGCCCTCACCGGAAATCACATGCAACTCAAGAACCCCATTCTCGGCCTGTGCCAACAGTCCACCTTCATGCTCAGCGCCGCCAAAGTCGATCAGTGCCCTGATGACGAAGGCTTTGAAGTCGCCTTTGCCGGGCGCTCCAACGCAGGCAAATCGAGCGCGCTCAACACCCTGACTCATGCCAGTCTAGCTCGTACATCGAAAACACCCGGCCGTACTCAACTGCTTAATTTCTTCAAGCTGGACGACGAACGCCGTCTGGTGGACTTGCCCGGTTACGGCTATGCCAAGGTGCCCATCCCGCTCAAGCTGCACTGGCAGCGCCACCTGGAAGCGTATCTGGGCAGCCGTGAAAGCCTGAAGGGCCTGATTCTGATGATGGACATCCGTCATCCAATGACCGACTTCGACATCCTGATGCTCGACTGGTCCATCGCCAGCCACATGCCGATGCACATCCTGCTGACCAAGGCTGACAAGCTGACCTACGGCGCGGCCAAGAACACTTTGCTCAAGGTTCAGGCCGAGATTCGCAAGGGCTGGGGCGATGCCGTGAGTATCCAGTTGTTCTCGGCCCCCAAGCGCATGGGGCTGGAAGACGCCTACACTGTACTGGCCAACTGGATGGAACTGGAAGACAAAGCGCCTGCCGAGTCCGGCGCCTGAATCCAGGGCAAAAAAAACCCCGGACTTCGTATGGGGAGGGGAAGTTCGGGGTCTAAGTTTCAGACCTTAGGGTGGGGTCTGAATATCTGCCAACACTTAACACAACTAGGAGCATTGATCGGCTTCGCTGCCAATCGAGAACTATGACTCGCGTTTCACGGGGTAAGTTCCTGGCCGTTTGAAATTCCTCGCACGCGCGATGGGTGGCGTGCGACCTCATGCCGCACGCCCGATCAGCGCCTGTCAGTGCGCTTCATCCCAGTTATTGCCCACGCCCACTTCTACCAGCAGCGGCACGTCCAGTTGCGCCGCGCCGCTCATGTACGGGCGAATCTGCTCGCTGATCTGCTCCACCAGGTCTTCGCGCACCTCCAGGACCAGTTCATCGTGGACCTGCAGGATGACCCGGGCGTCCAGCTTCGATTCTTCCAGCCAGCCATTCACTGCCACCATGGCTTTCTTGATGATATCCGCCGCCGTGCCCTGCATGGGCGCGTTGATCGCCATGCGCTCGGCGCCTTTGCGCAAGGCTTGGTTCTTGGCGTTGATGTCCGGCAGATACAGGCGACGGCCAAAGATGGTTTCGACAAAGCCTTGCTCGGCCGCCTGGGTGCGCGTGCGCTCCATATAGGCGAGTACGCCGGGATAGCGGGCGAAGTAGCGGTCCACATAGGCTTGTGACTGCTTGCGATCAACGCCGATCTGCTTGGCCAGACCAAACGCGCTCATGCCGTAGATCAAGCCGAAGTTGATCGCCTTGGCGCTGCGGCGCATGTCGGTGGTGACATTTTCGAGCTCGACGCCAAAGACTTCGGCCGCCGTTGCCCGGTGCACGTCAAGGTTGTTGCGGAAGGCGTGCAGCAGCCCTTCATCCTTAGCCAGGTGCGCCATGATGCGCAGCTCGATCTGCGAATAGTCCGCTGCCAGCAGTTTGTAGCCTGCGGGCGCGACGAAGGCCTGACGAATACGACGCCCTTCGGCGGTGCGGATCGGGATGTTCTGCAGGTTAGGGTCGCTGGAAGACAAGCGCCCGGTTACTGCCACGGCTTGATGGTAGGAGGTGTGAATGCGCCCGGTACGCGGGTTGATCTGCTCCGGCAACCGGTCGGTATAGGTGCTTTTCAGCTTGCTCATGGAGCGGTACTGCATCAGCACGGTCGGCAGCGGGAAGCCTTGTTCAGCCAGTTCCGCCAGCACGGCTTCAGCGGTGGACGCCTGGCCTTTGGCGGTTTTGCTGATAATCGGCATACCGAGCTTTTCGTAGAGAATCGTACCCAGTTGCTTGGGCGAGCCGAGGTTGAATTCCTCCCCGGCAATTTCGAACGCCTCGCGCTCAAGGGCCACCATTTTTTCACCCAGTTCTACGCTTTGAATGCCCAGCAGCTTGGCATCCACCAGCGCACCCTGGCGCTCGATGCCCGCCAGGACAGGCACCAGCGGCATCTCGATCTCATTGAGTACCGGCAGCAGGCTGGGAATTGCGTTGAGCTTTTCCAGCAGGGCTTCATGCAGGCGCAAGGTCACGTCGGCTTCTTCAGCGGCGTACTGCGCGGCCAACTCCAGGGATATCTGGTCGAAGGTCAGCTGCTTCACACCCTTGCCGGCGATGACCTGAATAGGGGTGGTCGCATGGCCCAGGTACTTGAACGCCAGGCTTTCCCGGTCATGCCGCGTCGCGGTGGAATCAAGCACGTAGGATTCCAGCATGGTGTCGTACACCAGGCCTTGAACGGTAATGCCCTGGCTTTGATCACCACCGATGGCGCAGTTGGCCAGGATGTTGATGTCGAACTTGGCGTGCTGGCCGACCTTGATTTTGCCGGAGTCCTCCAGCAACGGCTTGAGCTGCTTGAGCACATGATCCCGATCCAGCTGCTGCGGCACGCCCATGTACGAGTGAGTCAGGGGGATATAAGCGGCTTGATGGGGTTGCACAGAGAACGACAGCCCCACCAGTTGAGCACGCTGCGCGTCCAGGCCATTGCTTTGGGTCACAAAGGCGATGAGCTTGGCTTCATTGAGTTTTTTCAGCCAGGCGTCCAGCTGATCCTGCTCAAGGATGGTTTCGTATCGGGTTTCGGCGCTGGGCGGCGCTTCGACGATAGCCACTTCTAGCCCGGCACGCTGCGCATCGCGGTGCAGGTCTTCAATCCAGCTCTTGAATTCCAGTTCGGCGTACAACGCCAGCAAGGCTTCGCGGTCCGGCTCGCCGCAATACAGCGCGTCGAGCTCGATGTCCAGCGGTACGTCGATCTTGATCGTCGCCAGCTCGTAGGACAGGAACGCCATGGCGCGATGCTCTTCGAGTTTCGCCGCCAGGGTTTTCGCCCCGCGAATCGGCAACGCCGCCACGGCGTCAAGGTTGGCGTACAACTCGGCCAGACCACCGCCGACGCCGACCAGCAGGCCAACAGCGGTTTTTTCCCCCACGCCGGGTACACCCGGAATGTTGTCGACTTTGTCGCCCATCAGCGCCAGGTAATCGATGATGTGCTCGGGACCGACCCCGAACTTCTCCTTCACGCCAGCCACGTCCAGCACGCTACCGGTCATGGTATTGACCAGGGTAATGTGCCCGTCGACCAGCTGCGCCATGTCCTTGTCGCCGGTGGAGATGATCACCGGCCGGTCCGCCGCCGCGCTGCTGCGCGCCAGGGTGCCGATCACGTCGTCCGCTTCGACGCCGTCGACACACAGCAACGGGTAGCCCAGCCCTTTGACGCAAGCGTGCAGCAGATCAATCTGCACCCGCAGGTCATCGGGCATGCTCGGACGATTGGCCTTGTACTCGGCGTAAAGATCGTCGCGAAACGTGCCGCCCTTGGCATCGAACACCACGGCGAACGGGCTTTCAGGATATTGCCGTCGCAAGCTTTTCAGCATGTTCAGCACGCCTTTGACCGCCCCGGTCGGCAGCCCCTTGGACGTAGCGAGCGGCGGCAGTGCGTGGAAGGCGCGATACAAGTAAGAAGAACCGTCCACCAGGACGAGGGGAGCTTGGCTCATGAGCAGAATCAACCTTTTCGGCGGGGTCGGCGCTAGAATGCGCGAATCATTGACGATAAAGGGACAAGGTTATCATGCGCACACCCAATCGCTTGTTGCTGGCTGGCCTGTTTGCACTCTGCCCGCTGATTGCTGTTGCCGCCGACGATGCACCGTCTGCAGACCCGGACGTTACGATCCGCACCGAGGGCGACAAGACCATCCAGGAATTCCGCCAGAACGGATTTCTGTATGCAATCAAGGTCACGCCCAAGGGCGGCAAGCCTTATTTCCTGGTGCGCGCCGACGGTAGCGAAGGCAATTTCATTCGTTCGGACCAGCCGGATATGCTGATTCCTTCGTGGAAAATATTCGAGTGGTAACGTCCCACATTCACTTTATTGGCTGGCAGTCCTGATATGTCCGTTTTTACACCCCTTGCTCGGCCCGAGCTGGAAACCTTTCTCGCCCCTTACAGGCTAGGCCGTTTGCGCGATTTCCAAGGCATCGCCGCCGGCAGCGAGAACACCAACTACTTCATCAGCCTGGAGCAGGGCGAGTTCGTCCTGACCCTGATTGAGCGCGGGCCGATTCAGGACTTGCCGTTTTTCATCGAGTTGCTGGATGTTCTGCACGAAGCGGATCTGCCCGTGCCTTATGCACTGCGCACCACTGACGGCAGTGCATTACGCGAACTGGCGGGCAAACCGGCGCTGCTGCAGCCGCGCTTGCCGGGCAAGCACATCAGCGAGCCGAACACTCAGCATTGCGTACAGATTGGCGAGTTATTGGGGCACCTGCACCTGGCGACCCGGGAGCACGTGCTGGAACGCAAGACGGATCGCGGCCTGGACTGGATGCTGGCCGAAGGTGCCGAGCTGGTTTCGCACCTTGACCCGACACCCGGTCAACTGCTGAAAAACGCGCTGGAGGAGATCGAACGCCTTAAGCCAGGCATCATGGCGCTGCCCCGCGCCAACCTGCACGCGGATCTGTTTCGTGATAACGCGCTGTTCGAAGGCACCCACCTGACCGGGCTGATCGACTTTTATAACGCGTGTTCCGGGCCGATGCTGTATGACCTGGCCATTGCGCTGAACGACTGGTGCTCTCGCGAAGACGGCCAGATCGACCCGCAACGCGCTCGGGCCATGCTCGGCGCCTACGCCGCGCTGCGCCCGTTCAATTCAAGCGAAGCCGAGCTGTGGCCCACTATGCTGCGTGTGGGCTGCGTCCGGTTCTGGCTGTCCCGCCTGATCGCCGCAGAATCCAACGCCGGGCAAGACGTGCTGATCCACGACCCGATGGAATTCCAGAAACGCCTGGAACAGCGTCAGCAGACGCATATTCCATTGCCGTTTGCGTTGTAAACAGCGCCACCTGCGCGGACCTCGTTGGAGCGAGGCTTGCCCGCGAAATCAGACGCCTCGGTGCGCCAGATACACCGCGTTATCGTTCTTGGCGAGCAAGCTCGGCGCCAACAGGTTCAGTGATTCGTTCCAACAATGCCTGGATCAAAGCGACTCCAGGCACCCGGCCAGGTCATCACCCAGCCGGCTCAGCAACAGCTCGTAACCTTGTGCGTTGACGGGCGTATCGCTGCCCAGCGCATCCAGTTCCGCCAGCTTCGCCGGCAGGCCTGCGGTCAAGGTCTCGGCCAGGCGCGGACGCAGGGGCGGTTCGCTGAAGACGCAGGTTTTGCCCATTTCAGTCAGCTGTTTACGCATCGCAGCCACATGCCGGGCACCGGGCCGGACTTCAGCCGCGACGCTGAACACGCCCGCATGCTTAAGGCCGTAAGCGTCTTCGAAATAGTCGAATGCTTCATGGAAGACAAAATACGGCTTGCCGGAAATGCCGGCGACACGGGCCTTGATCCGCGCGTCCAGCGCATCCAGCCGGGCACTGAATGCCTTGGCGTTGCTGTTGTAGCGCGCCGCGTTGGCCGGGTCGGTGACGCTCAGATCCGCCGCCATCTTCGCGGCAATCACCCGGGCGTTGAACGACGACAACCACAGATGCGCGTCCAGGCTTCCGGGGCGGTGGTCATGGTCGTGCTCTTGCGGGTCCTCTTCCTCATGGGAGGCGCTGTCGGCAGCAAAATGGCGCAGGTGCATGCCGGGCAGAGACTGAACATCGACAGCAGGCAGCGTACGATTTTTCAGCACTCGTGGCAGGAAGCTCTCCATGTCTGGCCCGATCCAATACAGCAGATCCGAGTCCTGGACGCGCCGCACGTCGGATGGACGCAAGGCGTAATTGTGCGGCGATGCGCCCGGCGGCAGCAGCACCTCCGGCGAGCCGACGCCGTCCTGCACAGCCGCTGCAATCAGCTGCAATGGTTTGATGCTGGTCAGGAGGCGGACCTCGGCCTGGGCGGGGGCATTTGCCAGAAAACTGGCCGATAAAGCGATGAGCAAAGCAAAAAGACGGTGCACGTGGGTCACTCATTGACGGCGGGAACGGGTAACATAATAACGTCTCTCACAAATATCGTCGCCGCTCATGCCTATAACACCGCTGGCCAGTCGTCCCCATGATCACTCTCACTGCGTCCACTCCGCCCTCGCTGAAGCCGATACGCTCTGCGCCGAAAAAGGCTTGCGGCTGACCGCATTGCGTCGCCGCGTGCTTGAGTTGGTCTGGCACAGTCACAAACCTTTGGGCGCCTACGACATCCTTGCGGTCCTGAGCGAAGAAGACGGCCGCCGCGCCGCGCCGCCGACGGTGTACCGGGCGCTGGATTTCCTTCTGGAAAACGGTCTGGTGCATCGCATTGCCTCGCTCAACGCCTTCACCGGCTGCAATCACCCGACCCACGCGCACCAGGGTCAATTCCTGATCTGCCGCGAATGCCACGCCGCCATCGAGTTGCAACACCCCGCCATCAGCAATGCGGTCATTGCCGCCGCTGCCGAAGTCGGCTTCGAAGTAGAAGGCCAGACCGTTGAAATCGTCGGTGTCTGTTCCGGCTGCAAGGCGGCCTGATGAGCGACGCGTTGATCAAGCTTGAGCAGGTTCGCGTCACGCTGTCCGGGCAAAACGTTCTGGAAAACATCCAGCTGAGCGTCAAGCCCGGGGAAATCGTGACCCTGATTGGCCCCAATGGCGCGGGCAAGACGACCCTGGTGCGTGCCGTACTTGGCCTGCTAACCCCGAACGCCGGTACGGTCTGGCGCAAGCCGAAGCTGCGCGTGGGTTACATGCCGCAAAAACTGCACGTAGACCCGACCTTGCCACTGTCGGTGCTGCGCTTTTTGCGTCTGGTGCCGGGTGTTGATCGCGCCGCCGCCCTGGCCGCCCTTGTCGAGGTCGGTGCCGAAAAAGTCATCGACAGCCCGTTGCAGGGTGTTTCCGGTGGTGAAATGCAGCGCGTGCTGCTGGCCCGTGCGTTGTTGCGCGAACCGGAACTGTTGGTGCTGGACGAGCCCGTGCAAGGCGTCGATGTGGCCGGTCAGGCCGAGCTTTACAGCCTGATTACCCGCCTGCGGGACCGTCACGGCTGCGGCGTGCTGATGGTCTCCCATGATTTGCATCTGGTGATGAGCACCACCGATCAAGTGGTGTGCCTGAATCGCCACGTCTGCTGTTCAGGCCACCCGGAACACGTCAGCCACGATCCGGCGTTTGTCGAGCTGTTCGGCAAGAACGCCCAGAGCCTGGCGATTTATCACCACCATCACGATCATGCCCATGACCTGCATGGCGCCGTGGTTGAAGACACCGCCGGGCCAACCCCACCGACCCATCATCATAATCACGGAGATAGCTGCAAGCATGGCTGATTTTCTACTGTATGCCTTGCTTGCCGGCTTGGCGTTGGCGCTGGTGGCCGGGCCGTTAGGCTCATTCGTGGTCTGGCGGCGCATGGCGTATTTTGGCGACACGCTGTCCCACGCTGCGCTACTGGGCGTGGCGCTGGGTTTCCTGCTGGACGTGAGCCCGACCATCGCCGTGACCGTCGGCTGTCTGCTGCTGGCGATCCTGCTGGTGACCCTGCAACAGCGTCAGCCGCTGGCGTCCGACACCCTGCTGGGCATCCTGGCGCCGAGCACCTTGTCACTGGGCCTTGTTGTTCTAAGCTTCATGCACGATGTACGCATCGACCTGATGGCCTATCTGTTCGGTGATTTGCTGGCGATCAGCGCGACAGATCTTGCCTGGATACTGGGCGGAGCGGCGGTGGTGCTGGTGTTGATCATCGCGCTGTGGCGGCCATTGCTGGCAATCACCGTGCATGAGGAACTGGCCCGAGTCGAAGGGTTGCCCGTGGCGGCGCTGCGCATGGCCCTGATGCTGTTGATCGCGGTGGTGATTGCGGTGGCGATGAAGATCGTCGGCGTATTGCTGATCACTTCGCTGCTGATCATCCCGGCGGCTGCGGCACAACGTCACGCCCGTTCACCCGAGCAAATGGCACTGGGTGCAAGCGTGCTCGGCGTGGCTGCGGTGTGTATTGGCCTGTCCATGTCCTGGTTCAAGGACACCCCCGCCGGGCCGTCAATTGTGGTGTCGGCGGCAGGGTTGTTTTTGCTGAGTTTTGTTCTACCCAAGCGGGCGGTGTAGACTTGCTCGTTTTTTGCGCAATTAGAGAATCGCAGGAATGAAGCCGTTTGCATCCCGTTATCTGCTGCTTGCCGCATTTTCCATCCTGTTGGGTGCGTGCCAAAGCGCGCCCACCGTTGATGCGACCACGTCCGAGGCGCCGCCCGACGCGTTTGCGCAGCTTGAGCAAAACATCGCCAGCAACGAACTGGCAACCGCCGAAGATCAGCTGGCGGCACTGCAAGCCGCCGATCCTGCGGACAGCCGTCTGGAACAGCTTCAGCGCCGACTGGCAGAAGCCTATTTGAGTCGCAGCCAGATCGTGCTGCAAAAAGGCGATGTGAATGCTGCGGCAACGGCGCTCAGCCGCGCACGCGCCTTGATGCCCAAAGCCCCGGCGCTGACCAGTGGCGTCAACGGTGCCATTGCCCACGCCCGTAAAGCCGAGCTGGATAAAGCTGAAGCCGATTTGAAAGCAGCCGAAGCCCGACGTGTCGCCAAACTGGTTGATCCCACGGCCGAAAGCACGACGATTGTTCTGAAAACGAGCGATATAGAGCAGATGCGTCGACAACTGGATGCGATTGCCGCCGATACGGTTGCGTTCAACTGTGATGTGGTGGTGCAAGTACCGCGCACCGAAGACTACCCGTGGCTGGCCCACTTGCTGACCAAGCGGGTCAACAGGATCAATCCTGATTTCGAGCTGGATCTGCGCCGCGTGATCGAGCGCAATGAGAAGGCTCAGATCGTGTTGAAGCCCGCGCAGCTGTAAAGACCGATAAAGCCTCGCGGCTGAAGTCGCTCCTACAGATCGCGCAGACCTATAGGAGCAGCCGCAAAGGTCTTAAGCCGGAATGGCTTTGGCCTTAGGCTCACGCGCCCAGACCCGATGCTGGGCCATCGCATCGAAGAACGTCTTGAACGACGCACTGTCCGTCACTTCCAGCAGACCGGCATCCAGGTCCAGATGCAGCAACGACACCAGATCCCTGGCCTCTGCGCTGAACGAGATGGCCTTGAGGTGCTTGTAGGCTTCCAGCACGTAGTGCAGCGCCACGCCGTCACCGCTCAGTGCCTTGATGGAATCAGCACCGCCCGGAATGAATACCGCATCGAATGCAACCGACGGCAGGCCTTCCATTGACGCGTCAACGGCAAGCGTTGCGCCGCCAGCGGTTTTGACCGGTGCCGAAGTCGGGCCCAACACCTTGGCGTGAGCGCCTTGCGCTTCCAGCGCGGCTTTCATCGCGGCCACGGCCTTATCGTCTACGCCATTGGCGACCAGAATGGCCACTTTGCGCGAAACGATATCGCCGGAAAGCAGGTTGGCCTGGCTCAGCAACGGCGATTCCTGGATGGAAGTCGACTTGGCGGGCACCGTAGCGGCTTTCGGCGCAGGCAGGCCCAGATTGGCGGCAACACGGGTGGCGAGCTCCATATCGATGTTAGCCAGAATCTCGTTCACCTGACGCGCACGGATGTGTTCACGCTCGACTTTGCCCAGCTCGAAACTATACGCCGCGATGATGTGCTCTTTCTCATGGGGGGCCATGCTGTTGAAGAACAGCGTCGCCTGAGAGAAGTGATCACCAAACGACTCGCTGCGCTCACGCACTTTGTGCGCCTCGACGCGCTCGTGATACGTCTCGAAACCGCCATCCACCGGACCGGCCGGTGTTTCTTTCGGCCAGCCGCCATCGATGGAGTTGGGCTCGTAAGCTGCACGTCCTTTGTCGATCGTGGTGCGGTGCTGTGCGTCACGTTGGCCGTTGTGATTCGGCGCAACCGGACGGTTGATCGGGATCTCGTGGAAGTTCGGCCCGCCCAGACGGCTGATCTGCGTGTCGGTGTACGAGAACAGACGACCTTGCAGCAGCGGATCGTTGGAGAAGTCGATACCCGGCACGATATGGCCAGGGCAGAACGCGACCTGCTCGGTTTCCGCAAAGAAGTTGTCCGGATTGCGGTTCAGCACCATCTTGCCCAGCGGCGTGACGGGCACCAGCTCTTCCGGGATGATCTTGGTCGGGTCCAGCAGGTCGAAGTCGAACGTGTGCTCGTCTTCTTCCGCCACGATCTGCACGCCCAGTTCCCACTCAGGGTAATCACCGGTTTCGATGGATTCCCACAGGTCGCGGCGGTGGAAATCAGTGTCCTTGCCGGCCAGTTTCTGCGCTTCGTCCCACACCAGCGAACAGGTGCCGAACTTGGGTTTCCAGTGAAACTTGACGAAGCTGGACTTGCCTTCGGCATTGATCATGCGGAACGTGTGCACGCCGAAACCTTGCATGGTGCGCAGGCTTTTCGGGATGGCACGGTCGGACATGGTCCAGAGCACCATGTGCGCGGATTCCGGCACCAGGGAAACAAAGTCCCAGAACGTGTCGTGGGCGGAGCCGCCGGTCGGGATTTCGTTATGCGGCTCAGGTTTCACGGCGTGGACAAAGTCCGGAAACTTGATCGCATCCTGAATGAAAAATACCGGCATGTTGTTGCCGACCAGGTCGTAGTTGCCTTCGCCGGTGTAGAACTTGACCGAAAACCCGCGAACGTCACGAACCGTGTCGCCTGAGCCACGTGGGCCTTGTACGGTCGAGAAACGCGCAAATACCGGCGTTTTCTTGCCCGGATCGCGCAGGAATTCAGCTTTGCTCAAGGCGGAGTGATTTTCATAGGTCTGGAAATAGCCATGGGCACCGGTGCCGCGGGCGTGGACGATACGCTCCGGGATACGCTCATGGTCAAAGTGGGTGATCTTCTCGCGCATGATGAAATCTTCAAGCAGCGAAGGACCGCGTGCACCCACTTTCAAGGTGTTCTGGTTATCCGAGACCTTTACGCCCTGATTGGTGCGCAACGCCTGTTGGGTAGCGTCGGATCGAAATTGCTCAAGGCTCTCGAGCTTTTCATTGGTGTTGCCGCGATCGAGCGTATCAGTGCCCGCCAGTTCGCTTGGGGTGCTGGGTGTCAGGGGTGTGTTTTCAGTAGCCATCAGGCAAGAGCTCCTCGGTTAAAACGGCCCGTATGCTCGATTCGGCAGGGCTCAAGACAATTGGAAGTCCCCCTTGAACAGAACCTGGGGGAATTACCTTGCTCATTGAGTGACCGAGGAAAAAATGACCCGTTCCGTGATTTTTCCGATCTTCGGTCGGCCGGTAGCCGGAATCCTGCGGGCCCGTTTTTGGCGAAACCATTGATCGGCTTATTCCAATTTGAAAGGTCGCTTATGAAATAAATGCTAAATACCTCACGGCGGACAGGCTAAAATGCGCGCCCGGCTTATCCAGCCGATGCGAAGCAGCCCGTGCGCGTCCTGCCACTGCGCTGATTTTTTTACCGCGCCCCACAAGGTTCGCTACGTGATCGAGTTTCATAACGTCCACAAAACCTATCGGGTGGCAGGCAAGGAAATCCCGGCCCTGCACCCCACCAGCCTGCGTGTCGAAGACGGCCAGGTGTTCGGCCTCATCGGCCATTCCGGCGCAGGCAAAAGTACGTTGCTGCGCCTGATCAATCGCCTGGAAACCCCAAGCGGTGGGCAGATCATCGTTGATGACGAAGACGTCACGGCGCTGGACGCCAACGGCTTGCGGCGCTTTCGCCAGCAGGTCGGGATGATCTTCCAGCACTTCAATTTGCTGGCCTCCAAGACGGTGGCCGACAACGTCGCCATGCCGCTGACGCTGGCCGGCGATATGTCCCGCCGCGAGATCGACCAGCGTGTCGCCGAACTGCTGGCGCGGGTCGGCCTGGCCGATCATGCGAAGAAATACCCGTCCCAATTGTCCGGCGGCCAGAAACAGCGCGTCGGCATCGCCCGCGCCTTGGCCACCAAGCCGAAAATCCTGCTGTGCGACGAAGCCACCAGCGCACTGGACCCGCAAACCACGGCGTCGGTGCTGCAATTGCTGGCCGAGATCAATCGCGAGTTGAAGTTGACCATCGTCCTGATCACCCACGAGATGGACGTGATCCGCCGGGTCTGTGATCACGTAGCGGTGATGGATGCCGGTGTGATTGTCGAGCAGGGCACGGTGGCTGATGTGTTCCTGCACCCGCAGCACGCAACCACCAAGCGCTTTGTTCAGGAACACGAGCAAGTCGATGAAAACGAGCAACGCGATGACTTCGCCCATGTCGAAGGCCGCATCGTTCGCCTGACGTTCCAGGGCCAGGCCACCTACGCGCCGCTGCTGGGCACGGTTGCACGGGAAACCGGCGTCGATTACAGCATCCTGGCCGGTCGCATCGACCGCATCAAAGACACCCCTTATGGGCAACTGACACTGGCCATCACTGGCGGCGACATGGAAGCCGCGTTCGCGCGCTTCACCGCCGCGGATGTTCACATGGAGGTGCTGCGCTGATGCAAGCGTTCATCGAACTGTTTTCCAACGTCGACTGGCAGGAAATCTGGATCGCCACCGGCGACACCCTGAACATGCTGGTGGTGTCCCTGGGCTTCACCGTCCTGTTCGGCCTGCCGCTGGGGGTGCTGCTGTTCCTCACTTCGCCGCGCCAACTGCTGGAAAACAAACCGTTGTATTCGGTGCTCTCAGTGGTGGTCAACCTGCTGCGCGCCTTGCCGTTCATCATTCTGCTGATCGTCATGATGCCGCTGACGCAGATCATCACCGGCACATCGCTGGGCATCCTGGGCACCTTGCCGCCCCTGATAGCCGGGGCCACGCCGTTCTTTGCGCGACTAGTGGAAACGTCCCTGCGTGAAGTGGATAAAGGCATCATCGAAGCGACTCAGGCCATGGGCGCCACCACCCGCCAGATCATCGTCAAGGCGCTGTTGCCCGAGGCGCGTCCCGGCATTCTGGCGGCCATTACGGTGACCGCCATTGCGCTGGTATCGTTTACCGCAATGGCCGGTGCCGTGGGCGCGGGCGGTCTGGGTGATCTGGCGATTCGCTACGGTTACCAGCGCTTCCAGAACGATGTGATGTTTGTCACGGTCGTATTGCTGTTGGTGCTGGTGCAGATCCTGCAAACCATTGGCGACAAACTGGTCGCGCATTACTCGCACCGATAACTGAATTGGCTGGTACTCAACCAGCAAAAGCCCGCCATACGGCGGGCGCTCAAAGGAGTTGATCCATGAAAAAGCTGTTGGCCGTATTTGCTGCTGTTGCCGCGCTGTCCGCGCACGCTGATGAAACCCTGACCGTCGCCGCCAGCGCCGTTCCCCACGCCGAGATCCTGGAGTTCGTGAAACCGACCCTGGCCAAGGAAGGCGTAGACCTGCAGATCAAGGTCTTCAACGACTACGTGCAGCCCAATCTGCAAGTGGCGGAAAAGCGCATGGACGCCAACTTCTTCCAGCACCAGCCGTACCTGGATGAGTTCAACAAGGGTAAGGGCACTGATCTGGTCAGCGTCGCCAAGGTTCACGTCGAACCGTTCGGTGCGTATTCGGACAAACTCAAATCCCTGGCCGACCTTCCCGATGGCGCCAACGTTGCTATCCCCAACGATGCCACCAACGAAGGCCGTGCGTTCCTGCTGCTGGCCAAGGCCGGCCTGATCACCCTGAAGGACCCGACCAGCATCCTGGCCACCCCGAAGGACGTGCTGCAGAACCCGAAAAACCTGAAATTCCGTGAGCTGGAAGCCGCCACGTTGCCACGGGTGCTGACTCAGGTTGACCTGGCGTTGATCAACACCAACTACGCGCTGTCTGCCAAGCTTGACCCCACCAAGGATGCGTTGATCATCGAAGGTGCAGAGTCGCCGTACGCCAACATTCTGGTGACTCGCTCCGAAAACAAGGATGCCGACGCTATCCAGAAACTCGTGGCTGCCTTGCACAGCCCGGAAGTGAAAGCGTTCATTCTCGAAAAGTACAAAGGCGCCGTGGTTCCAGCGTTTTGATGTGAAGTCACCCGATCGCTGCTCGTGAGCGCCTACAAAACATGTGTAGGAGCTCACGAGCAGCGCGAGGCAGCGATAGCTTTATAAGGGCCGTCGTATCGACTGACGCACCGCATTTCCCGTAGGAGCTACCGGGGTGGCGATCCACCTTGCTCGCGATGGCGGCGGGTCAGTCAATATTGGGGGCGTCTGAATATCGAATCGCGAGCAAGCTGTTGTGGCTCAATATTTATGGACCATGATGTAGGAGTATCAACCTAAGGAAGCATCATGGGATTTCGGGTCGTTACTGCCGAAGAAAAAGCCGAAGCTATTCGTCTGGTCGTTGAGTT
>NZ_JAFCTZ010000015.1:0-77039 GCF_049896285.1 Pseudomonas sp. DWP3-1-2
CTCAACGACCAGACGAATAGCTTCGGCTTTTTCTTCGGCAGTAACGACCCGAAATCCCATGATGCTTCCTTAGGTTGATACTCCTACATCATGGTCCATAAATATTGAGCCACAACAACCCGCGCCAGCGATTCGACGCGATAGCCTTGGGCGTCCAGTTCGGCGCGGCCGCCCTGGAACGACTTCTCGATGACGATGCCCAACCCGGCCACGGTAGCGCCGGCTTGCTTGATGATCGAGATCAGCGCCTGGGATGCCTTACCGTTGGCCAGGAAGTCATCAATGATCAGCACGTTGTCGCTGCTGTTCAGGTGCCGGGGCGAGATGGCGACGGTGCTTTCGGTCTGCTTGGTGAACGAATAAACCGTGGCCGACAGCAGGTTTTCCGTCAGCGTCAGGGATTGGTGTTTGCGGGCGAAGATCACCGGCACGCCGAGCTTCAAGCCGGTCATGATCGCCGGGGCGATGCCCGAAGCCTCAATGGTGACGATCTTGGTGATACCTGAACCCGCGAAGAGGCTGGCGAATTCATCTCCAATCAACTGCATCAGGGCAGGATCGATCTGATGATTGAGAAACGCATCGACCTTCAGCACCTGATCGGACAATACGATGCCTTCTTCGCGAATTTTCTGGTGCAGTGCTTCCACGTCGTTTCCTCGGCTGCGCTAGATTGCGCAAAAAATGATCAAATTATCGTTTGAGCATGGCACGGATATCCGCCAATGCCGTATTGCCGCGCACGGCCTTCACTTCGGGCGGGGTGTCATCGTTGCCTTCCCAGGCCAGATCGTCCGGAGGCAGCTCGTCCAGGAAACGGCTCGGGGAGCAGTCGATGATCTCGCCATATTGCTTGCGCTTGGCGGCAAAGGTGAATGCCAGTGTCTGCCGCGCCCGGGTAATGCCCACGTAGGCCAGGCGGCGTTCTTCTTCAATGGTGTCGGCTTCGATGCTGGAACGGTGCGGGAGGATTTCTTCCTCCATGCCCATGATGAAGACGTAAGGGAATTCCAGGCCCTTGGAGGCGTGCAGGGTCATCATTTGCACGCCTTCGGCGCCATCTTCCTCTTCCTGCTGGCGTTCAAGCATGTCGCGCAGCACCAGTTTGCCGATGGCCTCCTCGATGGTCATGCCGCCTTCTTCGTCCTTTTCGAGGGTGTTTTTCAACGCCTCGATCAGAAACCAGACGTTGCCCATGCGGTAGTCGGCCGCCTTGTCGCTGGAGCTGTTCTGCCGCAGCCAGTTCTCGTAATCAATGTCCATGACCATGCTGCGCAGCGCGGCAATGGGATCGTCCTGGGCGCACTGCTGGCGCACGCGATCCATCCAGCGCTTGAAGCGCTGCAAACGGTCGGTGTAACGGCTGTCCAGGTGTTCACCCAGGCCGATTTCGTCGGTGGCGTTGTACATGGAAATCTTGCGCTCGGTGGCGTAGTTGCCGAGCTTTTCCAGGGTCGTGGAACCGATTTCACGGCGCGGTACGTTGATCACCCGCAGGAAGGCGTTGTCATCGTCCGGGTTTACCAGCAGACGGAAGTAGGCCATCAGGTCTTTCACTTCCTGACGTCCGAAAAAGCTGTTGCCACCTGACAGACGATACGGAATCTGATGGTGCTGCAGCTTCAGCTCGATCAGTTTGGCCTGGTAGTTACCGCGATAGAGGATCGCAAAATCGCTGTAGGGCCGGTCGGTGCGCAAATGCAGGCTGAGAATTTCCACGGCCACGCGCTCGGCTTCGGCGTCTTCGTTGCGGCAGCGGATCACGCGGATTTCATCGCCGTGACCCATTTCACTCCACAGTTGCTTTTCGAAAGCATGTGGATTGTTGGAAATCAGCACGTTGGCGCAGCGCAGGATGCGGCTGGTGGAGCGGTAGTTCTGCTCCAGCATGACGACTTTCAGGGACGGGTAATCGTCCTTGAGCAGCATCAGGTTTTCCGGCCGTGCGCCGCGCCAGGCGTAAATCGACTGGTCGTCGTCGCCCACCACGGTGAACTGGTTGCGCATGCCGATCAGTAGCTTGACCAGTAAATACTGGCTGGCGTTGGTGTCCTGATATTCATCGACGAGCAGATAGCGGACCTTGTTCTGCCACTTTTCCAGAATGTCGGCGTGCTCCTGAAACAGCTTCACCGGCAACAGGATCAGGTCGTCGAAGTCCACCGCGTTGTACGCCTTGAGCGTGCGCTGATAGTGGGTGTAGACGATGGCGGCGGTCTGTTCCTTGGGATTGCGGGCGTTGGCCAGCGCCTCGGGCGGCAGGATCAGGTCGTTTTTCCACGAGCCGATCATGTTCTTGATTTCGTCGACCCCGTCTTCGCCCGAATACTCTTTCTGCATGATGTCGGTCATCAAGGCTTTGACGTCTGTCTCGTCAAAGATCGAAAAGCCCGGTTTGTAGCCTAGCCGCGTGTGCTCCTTGCGGATCACGTTAAGGCCCAGGTTGTGGAAGGTAGAGACGGTCAAGCCGCGGCCTTCGCCGGCGCGCAGCAGGGTGCCGACCCGCTCTTTCATCTCCCGCGCGGCCTTGTTGGTGAACGTCATGGCAACAATGTACTGAGCACGAATGCCGCAGTTCTGGATCAAGTGGGCGATTTTGCGCGTGATCACGCTGGTTTTGCCGGAGCCCGCGCCGGCGAGCACCAAAAGCGGGCCGCCGACGTAGTTCACGGCTTCTTGTTGCCGAGGATTGAGTCGGGACATATCGGGGAGAGGGTCACAAGCGAAATGGGCGGGCATTTTAACAGGCTGGGACGTTTGTGCAGCCACCGTCCGCCCCTGTACTTGCACTTAATAGCGCTGCGCTATCTAATTCCAGAAGTTTTGTTACATTTGCGCACCAAAGCGCTATAGGCGCGCCGGTTTGGCCCCATGTTTTTGGGCTTTTGCGTTGTACTCATCGAGTCTAGGGAGCTAGCTTGTCTACGCTTGTCCAACCCGTGCGATTGTTGTTGCTGGCTAAGGATGCTGAATGGCAGGCGTTATTGCGCATCTGTCTGGCACCTTTGTCTGGCGGTACTGAACTGATGTGTGCCACTGACTGGCTCGACATCGACGAGGGTTTCGCGACCCAGAGCAACACCGTATTGCTGACCACGCCTGAGCTACAGCCCGCGCCAGGCCGCTGCAGCTTGCCGGTGATCATGCTGCTCGAACAGGAACCGTTGGTCGGACCGGTTGGCGCTGCCGACTGGCTGGTTCGCAGTGCATTGACCGCCGACACTCTGCGCCGCTGCCTGCGTCATGTTCGCGAACGCGGCTTGCTGGAAGACACCCTGCAGCGTCTGGCCGAACAGGACACCTTGACAGGCATCGCCAATCGCCAGGGTTTTCAGACGCTGCTGGCCGCGCGCTTGCTGGAAAACGAGGGCCGGGGCCTGGCGCTGGGGCACCTTGATCTGGACAATTTTCGACGCGCCAACGATGCCCTTGGCCATCAGGCCGGTGACCGCTTGATCCTTCAGGTCGTAGCTCGCCTCAAAAGCCAGCTGGAGGTCGGGGATCAAGTGGCGCGCCTGGGCAGCGATGAGTTCGCATTGTTGATCGACACGCGACGTGCGCCGCGCCGGGCCGAATGGATGGCCGAGCGCATCACCGAAGCCATGGCCGAGCCGTACTGGGTCGATGGCGAAAGCCTGTTGATCGGCTGCAGTCTCGGTATCGCCCACTCCCGCGCCCTGGCCGGTGCCGACCCGCTGATGTGGCACGCACACATCGCCATGCGGCAAGCCAAAGCGACGCAAGGCTGCACCTTCCATGTCTTCAACGAGCGGATCAATCGCAATGCCCGCAGCCTTGCGGACCTGGAAAGCGAGCTGCGCCGGGCGCTGCGTCGTGACGAACTGGAACTGCACTATCAACCCAGACTTTGCCTGACCAGCGGGCGTATCGTCGGTCTGGAAGCGCTGGTGCGCTGGCGTCACCGGGAGCGCGGCCTGCTGCCCCCCTGCGAGTTCGTGCCGCTGGCGGAGCAAAGTGGCCTGATCGTCCCGCTGGGCTACTGGGTGATTTCCCGGGCGCTGCGCGACATGCAGGCCCTGCGCGAACTCGGTATGCCGCCGCTGCACATGGCGATCAACCTCTCGTTCCGGCAGTTTCAGGACAATCAACTGTTGGCGACGCTGAGCCGGCTGATTGCTGACCGGGGTGTCGATGCCCAATGGCTGGAATTCGAGCTGACCGAGACGGCGGTCATGCGGCGCAGCGATCTGGTCAAGCACACCATGGATGCGCTGGGAAAACTCGGCGTGCGCTTCTCCCTGGATGATTTCGGCACAGGCTTCTCGTCCTTCGTCCACCTGAACAGCCTGCCCATTGCGCTGCTCAAGATCGACAAGAGCTTTGTGGGCGAAATGGAACAGCGCGAAGAAAACCGCAAACTGGTCCACGCCATGATCAACCTGGCCCATAACCTGAGCCTGGAAGTGGTGGCCGAAGGCGTCGAAACCGTTGAACAACTGGCTTTACTGCGCAGTTTTGGCTGCGATCAGGTGCAGGGCTACCTCATCAGCCATCCACTGCCGATGCCCGAACTGCTGGAGTTCATGACCTTCGATCAGAGTGTTTCGAAGGCGTTGAGCGGCGTTTGATCGGCAAAGCCGACTGCATTTCGCTGGAGCGCATTGCAATCAAGCCATCACCGTTGCTCTCGCCTCACGCCGCAACAGGCGTGAAGTTTTCCTCTCGAACGCGTAGGTCAACGCCAGCGCCGAACACAGCAGGCCGATAGCAAGGCCCCACCACACGCCGACGGCGCCCTGATTCATGTAGAAACCCAGAATCCACGCAGCAGGCGCGGCCACCAGCCAGTAACTCGCCAGCCCGATGAGGAAGGTGGTCTTGGCATCCTTGAATCCGCGAATGGCCCCCATGGCGATGGTTTGAGTGCCATCAAGGATTTCGAACCAGGCGGCAACCGCCAGCAGTTTTACGGCCAGGTCGACAATCTCGGCAAACGCCGGGTCATTGATGTCCAGGAACAGACCGATGATCAGGTGCGGCGCCAGCCAGAACAGCACGCCGAACGCCAGCATCACGCCGCCGCCAAAGACGATGCCCGCACGCCCGGCCGTTCGCGCCAGCAAGAGATTGCCTGCGCCGTAGTGCTGGCCGATGCGCATGGTCACGGCGTAGGAAATGCCCACCGGGATCATGAACGCCATGGACACTGTTTGCAGGGCGATCTGGTGCGCGGCCATCTGCGTGCTGCCCATGGCGCCCATGCAGAATGCAGCAAACGTGAACAACCCGACCTCCACCGCATACGTGCCGCCAATAGGCAGGCCCAGGCGCCACAACTCTTTGAGGTGACTGCGCGACAGGTCCCAGAACCCCTGGCGGATCGGGTACGCGGCGTAGGCCGGGTGCTGGCGAATGTGCAGCGCCAGGATCAGCGCCATGGCATTGGTGACGATGGCCGTGACCAGCCCGATCCCCATCAGCCCCAGTTGAGGCAGCCCGAACAGGCCGTGAATAAAGGCGTAGTTGAGCGCGAAGTTGGCCGCCGCGCCGCCCATGCTGATGGCCATCACCGGCCCGGCGCGACCCAGCGCACTGGTGAAGCCGCGCAGTGCCATGAATGTCAGCAGCCCCGGCAATGCCAACGGCAGGGTGATCAGAAATTGACCGGCCATGTGCACATTGGCTTCCGTCTGGCCGAACTGCCGCAGAATCGGCTCCAGGTTCCACAGGATCAACATGGCGATCAGCGCCATGCCCCAGGCCAGCCAGATACCGGCCTGAACCAGTTGCGCCGCGCCTTTGTTGTCACCGGCACCATGACGAATGGCCACGAGGGTGCCCACCGCCGCCATGACGCCGACGCAGAAAAACGAGATGAAGTTGTAAGTGGCAGCCCCTAGACCACCGCCCGCCAGCGCTTCGGGACCAATCTGGCCCATCATCACGGTGTCGGTGAACACCATCAGCATGTGCGCCATCTGGGAAGCAATCAGCGGCCCGGCCAGGCGCAGGATGATCCAGAGTTCTTTGATGGCGGGAGCGTGCATAGCGATGGTGCTCGAATTCGGAGGTATTGATGAGGGAGCCATTCTCGGCATTTACAGGAGGATGCACAAAGGGATAAATACGATCATTTTCATGAGTAATACTCATACTGGTTCATTTGCTGCGGGATCACCCCCGTCACCGTTGGAAGGATCTGAATGGCACGTAGTCTCGCTCCCTTGTATGCGCTTCGTGCATTCGAAGCGGCCGCACGTCACAGCTCATTCACACGCGCTGCTGAAGAGTTATCCATCACCCAAAGCGCGGTTAGCCGACACATTCGTACGCTGGAAGATCATTTCGCCTGCCGATTGTTTCAACGTAAAGGTCGCCATTTGCAGCTCACCGAAGCGGCGCGCACCCTGCTGCCCGGCGTGCGTGACGGTTTTTCATCCCTGGAACGAGCCTGCAGCACGCTGCTGAGCGACGACGGCATGTTGCGCATGAAGGCCCCGCCGACCTTGACCATGCGCTGGTTACTGGCGCGGCTCAGTCGTTTTCGTCATTTACAGGTGGGCAACGAGGTGCAACTGACCAGCGCCTGGATGGAGATCGACGCCGTGGACTTCAGCCAGGAACCCTTCGATTGCGCGGTCCTGCTCAGTCGCGGGCATTTCCCGGCGGACTGGGAGGCCGTCTACCTGTTCCCGGAACTCCTGGTGCCGGTGGGCGCCCCCAGCCTGCTCCAAGAGCCGCCTTGGGATGTGCAGCGCCTCGCCAGCGCGGAGCTGCTGCACCCAACTCCGGACAGGCGCGATTGGCGCAGCTGGCTGGAACGCACAGGGCTGTCAGCACAGGTATCGCTCAAAGGCGGCCAGGTCTTCGACACCCTGGAACTTGGCATGATTGCTGCTGCGCGTGGCTATGGCGTGTCCATGGGCGATTTGCTGATGGTTGCCGAGGACGTCGCGCAGGGTCGTTTGAGTCTGCCGTGGCGCACGGCGGTTTACAGCGGCGAGGATTATTACCTGGTGTGGCCCCGCACGCGGCCCGGAGCAGAGCGTCTGCGCAGGCTGGGGGATTTTCTGCAAAGCGAGGTCCAGGCCATGGCGTTGCCGGATGTGGAAATCCTGCGGTAACTCATCACCCGCGATGAGATCCGCAATCGTTTGCGAAAAACCACAAAACAGACTCAAGTATGGAACTTTCGGGCCGATGCTTTCGCGTAGGTCTTTTAGTACGAAAGTGTATGAACCGACCTAAAACCTAAATCGACAATTTACCGAGCAGTCATTCGAGATCTCAAGATCCCACTGCTCGGTCAGGAGCCCCCATGTCAAAGCCTCGTGCCCGAATTGCATCGCAACTCGGTATTGCCCTGGCCGTCATTCTGGCGGTAGTGATCACCTGCAGTACTGTCTTCGCGCTGCGTTCGCTGGACGCTGCAAACCTGGTCATTCGCGAAGAACATATGGCCAGTGAGGCACGACTGCTGGCTGACCAGCTCACCACGTTCCACAGCACCCTGCGCGACAGCACCCAGCGCTTGAGCGGCTTGTTCGAAAAACGCTTCGCCGGTGGACTCACGGTACAGGCCGACAAACCCGTCACGGTCGCGGGCGTGCAGACGCCGGGGCTGTATCAGGGGACCAGTGTCATCAACAACGACTTCACTGAGGTCGACAACTTCAAGCAGCTTACCGCCGGGGTCGCGACGGTATTCGTGCGCAGCGGCGAGGAGTTTATCCGGGTCAGCACCTCCCTCAGCAAACAGGACGGCACCCGCGCGATCGGCACCCAGCTGGACCATAAACATCCCGCGTATGAACGTTTGCTGGCGGGCCAGAGCTATGTGGGCAAGGCGGTATTGTTTGACCACAACTACATGACTCAGTACACCCCGGTGCGGGACACCAGCGGCAAGGTCATTGCCGTGCTGTTTGTCGGGTTCGACTACACCGACGCGCAAAACGCCCAGTTTGAAAACCTGAAGAAATTCCGTATCGGCACGACCGGTTCTCTGGCCCTGCTGGACGATCAAGGTCGCTGGCTGGTACCGCCCGCAGGCGCGAAAGCCCCGGAACAATCGGGCAAAATCGCCGCTGAGTTCATCAAGCACCCAGGCAAGGGGCAGTTCTGGAATGACACCGAGCAAGACTTCTACAGCGTGGCCCAACCGTTCAAGGATGGACCATGGACGGTCATTGCCAGCATGCCAGAGGCTGAGATCAGCGCAGTGACCTGGAAGGTCGGCACCCAGTTGGCGATTGGCAGCCTGCTGGCCATGCTGATCGCGGTGGGCTCGGCTATCTGGCTGTTGCGCAGCAAACTCCAGCCTTTGTCCGATCTGGTCCGTCAGGCGCAAGCCCTGGGTGCCGGGGACTTGAGCGTTCGCCTGAACGTCTCCAGCCATGACGAAATCGGCCAGTTGGCCGCCAGCTTCAACACGATGGGCGAGGCCTTGTCGAACATGGTTTCCCACATCCGTACCGCTGCCGAACAAGTCAGCAGCCGCGCCCATGAGTTGTCGGGGCTTTCCGGCGGGGCGTATGAGGGCATGGAACAGCAATCGGGGGAAATCACCAGCATGGCGGGAGCGGTCGAAGAATTCAGCGCCACTTCCCTGAATATCGCCGACAACATGGGCAACACCGAGCGCCTGGCTCAGGAAAACGCCCAGCAGACACGCATCGGTCGCGCTTCGATGCAGGAGGCGTCCTCGTCCCTTGAGCAGATCGCGTCTTCGCTGAGCAGCACCGCGAAGGTCATCGACACACTGGGGCAGCGCTCTCAGGAAATCGGCAGCATCGTCGGTGTGATTACGTCGATTGCCGATCAGACCAACCTGCTGGCCCTCAACGCGGCTATCGAAGCCGCTCGCGCCGGTGAACAAGGCCGAGGTTTTGCGGTAGTGGCCGACGAGGTACGCAGCCTGGCGTCGCGCACGCGCAAGGCCACCGACGAGATTTCCGGCATGATCGCCAGCATCCAGCAGGAAACCGGCAACGCCATCAGCACCATGCAACAGGGCAATACGCTGATGCAGGAAGGCCTGTCACGCAACGCCAAGGTGGCAGCCGCCCTGGCCCAGATTGACGAGCAAAGCCGTTCTGCCGGTGACCAGTTTGCCGCCATCACCACCGCCACCCAGGAACAAAGCAGCACAGCGACGTTGCTGAGCAGCAACCTGCAAAGCATCGCCATGGCCAACAGTGAGCAGCGCGAAGTGGTTTCGCACCTGGCGATTACCGCTCAGGAGCTGAACGCACTCGCTGCAGAATTGCGCACCGAGGTTGACCGCTTCCGCTGAAGCGAGTTGTGCGTGCGGCGGCACTGACGCCGCGCGTACAGCGAGGAGCCTGTGTAGGTTACCGATGACGGGCGTCTTGCCGGGGAGCTACCGCTCAATGCTCGAACGGGACTGAGCCGCCGATAAACTCGGCGTACCCGGTGACCACGACATACACCGCAAAGTAGGCAAAGATCAGCGCCGAAAAGATGTAGGTGTATTTCATCAACCGCTCGCCGATCAGCCGACCGCCCTGGTACGCGACCGCGCACAGCGAAATCGACCACAGCACGCCAGCGGCCAGAAAGCCTGACAGGAACAGCCCCGCGCTGGCCATGTCGTTGCCCTGACGGGCAATAATGGCGCCGCCCACCGCCGCAAACCACAAGATGGCACTGGGGGAAGACATCGCCAGCATGATGCCCCGGGAAAACAACGCCAGGTTAGTCGCGCCCCATTGCTGTGCACTGGACTGGATCGAACCCTCGACCTTGAACGCGCTGAGCAGCATTTTCACGCTCAGGTAGCACAGCACCAGCGACCCGCCGATCCACAATACCCAGCGCACCGCCTCGAACTGCAGCAACACAGCCATGCCGGTCATTGCCAGCACCGCATAGACCAGATCACCCACGCAGGTACCGAGGCCCAGCCACAGCCCTTGAGTGAAGCCGCGCTGCATGGCGATATTGATCATCGCCATGTTGGCCAGGCCAATTTCCAGGCACAGCGACAAGCTGAGCAGGAAGCCGTTGTTGAACTCCATCGACATGTCCCTTGCTGCGTGAGGTGCGGCCATGAAAGCAGCGGGCACCGGGAAACCATTGGAAAAATTGCTCAACCGCTTGCAGGCCGATACTGCAAAGCTTCTGCCACATGGCTGCGGTTGATGGCCTCGACCTGCTCCAGATCGGCCAGGGTGCGCGCCACTTTAAGCAGACGATGCGCCGCTCGCAAGGACAGCGTGAGCCGTTCGCAGGCGGTTTCCAGCCAGGCTTCATCCACCGCCGACAGCGCACAGTGTCGGCGCAGGCCCGGCAGGTCCAGAAATGCGTTGGCGCAACCCTGCCGGCGCGTTTGACGCTCCCTGGCCTGGGCGACCCATCGGGCGGCGCTGGCCGTATCGTCGCCTTGCTGCGGCGCGGGGCTGAGGGAGGTGGCTTCTCGGGCCACGGTCAGGTGCAGGTCGATCCGGTCCAGCAACGGACCGGACAATTTGTTGCGATAACGCTGGATCTGATCGGTAGAACAGCGGCAACGCCCGGTCGGCTCCCCCAGATAACCGCAGGGGCAGGGATTCATCGCGGCAACCAACTGAAATCGCGCCGGAAAGCGCACCCGATCCCGCGCCCTTGAAATCACGATATGGCCCGATTCCAGAGGCTCGCGCAGCACCTCAAGGACACGTCGATCGAATTCCGGCATTAGACTGATGGGCTACAGTGTGGACCCTTGCAGCAGGAGTATCCGATGACGTTGATACCAGCGAAAACCATTACCCACGCCTCAGGGCACCGTATGAAATTTCCTGACAACAACCAAGAAGACCTATGTGCTTATATTAACAAGTACAGCGCGTGCATCCCGATATTACTTACTAGCGACGGTTTGTTAATTCGAGAGTCGCATAACTACTTATACGAGAAACATTTACTCTCTAAAGGCATGTCGTCCTTCAAAACCATGAAAACATATTCCGAATGTCTTAATCACTGGTTTGAATATTGTAGCTCCCTAGGAATAGATTGGAGGGAATCCTCCTTCCGTAGCGTAATCGCATACCGAAATTCTATGAAGTCATCATCAGGCCAAGTCAAAAAAAGCCTAAAATCCACCACTATTAACTTAAGAACGACAGTGGTGGTTGACTTTTTGAAGTACTACCTAAGCTCCAGCGCAGAAGGTGATGAGCTTCATTCACAAAAGCGTATTAACTCATCTGAGCTGACTAGGACTCGCATATCTATAAGAGGCAAGTATTCGCGCCCTACAGCAATTTCAGCTGAGTCCTGCAGAAAGCTAAGTGCAAAACTTAATAGTGCGCATCGCCTAATATTTATCTGGGCTATATCAACCGGGTTGAGAGTTAGTAGCATATTATCCCTGAAGACGGAAGTTTTTCATTCCTCAATAGAAGAAGGCGGCGGAGGGTTTATTGAGGTGTTGTCTAAAGGGGGAAAATATCTGAAGGTGTTTTTAACCGAATATGTCATTAGTGAGACTAGGAAATACATCGCTTTAGAACGCAGGCTTCTCGAGCTTCGCAGCAAGTCTTCTTCAAACTCAACAAGTCCGATGCTTTTCATAAATAAACATGGAGCGGCAGTGAACTATGAGTGCTACTACGCGGCTTACAAGAGAGCTTGTAAGACTCTAGGTATAAAATCACACCCCCATCAGACAAGAACTACCTTCGCTAGTTTTATGGAGAAGTCACTGAGGGAATATGGAAAAGAAAATGGACTCGATCACATAAAAATTATACAAGGCCTGCTTGGGCATGCAAGTGCCCAGACAACGATGATGTATTTAGAAAGTCTGAGCGTTTACAATGTGGAAGTATTGAAACTGCTGGAAGTGAATTCTCGAAATTTAGGAGATGAACTTGCCTTACATTGAAAAGACTTTTTACGATGAGAATAGAAAAAACCATGTGACTTATCGATTGCGCACTATTACTTTAGGCAGGGAAATTGCTAATGACATAATGGAAGCATTCAGTGATGTCACTGGGCATTATAATACCCGGAGTCGAGATCAAGCTTGGCGATCAGTAAAAAAATTTGTCAGCTATTTGTATGTTAGCGGGTTTTCTGAGTCTAGCGAAGAAGTAGACGTAGTAAGCGGCTTTGCGGAATATTTGAACAGCACTGGGCAACTCAAAAAAACCAATGGTACTCACTATAATATTATACGCCGCCTAGTAGAACATATTGCGGCGGAAAGCTCATTGCCGGTTTGGCACAATCAAGGGTTAAGATTTAAGAGTTTTCATAGGGAAATCGATTGTCCTAGGCATAATGCTATAAGCGTCGAAGTTCTAAAAAAAATTTCTTCGGCGTGTAAAAAGAGCATTCAAGAAGTGAAGCAGAAGTTCTCCCTTAGAAAGTTAGTTCTAGACGATGTACCGTACACGCAGAATTTATATTCGGAACGAGATCTTAAAAACCTCAAAAAACTAATTGAGCTTGAAAAGCAAGCTATTTGGACACAAAAGCAAATGGCGAGTAATGGATACGCAACATTGGGCGGGTGCGGACTGAGGAATATACTCGCATGCAAAGAATTAACGATGCCCAGCGTTCTACCGATTTATTTATTGATAATGGTTCAAACAGCAGCAAATCCACTATCGCTGATGGAAATAAATTTAGAATGTATAACGCACAATCCTTTAGATCCAAATTCGGCAATGCTGATTTGGGAAAAGCATAGAGCTTCCAAAACGCAAAAAATAAGTCTTATGCGAGAAGGTAATTACTCCGTTCCAAATCTGGTTCAGCTCGTTATTGACATGACCGCTCCCATACGACATCTGGCGTCTGCAGCAGACAAAGATTTACTATTTTTAACTAGAACGGGCGATAAGGCAAAGCGCCTCAGCGTTCAAAGTCTTCATAACGCTCTAAAAGCTTTTAGACAAGAGCATGGAATAAATCACTTCACATTTGCCGACATACGACGAGCAGTTGCTGAGCTAGTATATAAACAGACAGGATCTGTACAGGAGGTTTCCAAGCTTTTACAGCATCGAAATGAAGTCAGCACCAACCCATATCTACGAAGCCAAACTGCAGCGCAACACACATACGAAAAACTAGCTAAATTTCAAGGTCAAATGCTTGAACTGGCTAACCGAAGTAACGACTCAGTCTTCAATACAGCTCTGGGTTTTAATTGTTCAGCGCCACTTGAAGGCACTGTTTTCGGGTCGAAAAAAGGCGAACCATGCCTAGAGTTTCTATCATGTGCAACGTGCAAAAACGCAGTGGTACCCGTAGATGATCCCATTGCTATAGCTAGAATAATTCGCGCTCAGGAGCATTTGGAGAGGTTGGCTGGCGAATCTATGTTAGATCATGAAGCGAGAGAACGCTTTGAGAAGGTGTATCGCCCCATTCTAAACATAATAAAAAGTGAGATAATGCGCAGTGTACCTAATTCGACCTACAAAGTTGCAGTTAAATTAAGAGGCACCATTCCAGACCTACCGGCTATGACATGAAAAAAACAAACTTGTATAAAGAGGCAACAAAATCTGAAATAAATCCTTTGAGCTCATTAGGTATTATCTACACTGATGAAACTTGGGTTTTAACCCCACACGGCTCCGACTTAGCAGACAAACAAGTTAAAATAGAGTGGAGAAAAGGGCGGGAAAAAAGCCCTCTTAGTTCTCACTATATAGATCTTTTGAAAAAGTTTGCTACCGGAATGCTACTTGGTGTGAGGGGTGATTTTTCACCTCGCACCATTAAGCCGAAAGTTCTTTTTTTGCGCAGATTATTCTCGGCTCTTCAGGTCAATGGGTATGAAAGGATTGGGCTAGTCACCACCTCTGTAATCGTCAAGATCATAGGTGACGAAGCAAGAAAGGGTAGAGGGGTCACTAAGGATACGTTTGAGTGGTGGGTGACTACGATAAATCAGTTTTATCGATTGAAAATCTTCATAAATGATTGCTTCATAGGGCAGCCAATTTCAAGAAAAGATATTACAAGGATATCTATTTCACTTCGAGAGCCTGGTTATTGGGAGGCACCCACGGAGCCTGCTTGTATTTTCTTGCTTAAAAAATCTATGGATTTTATGAAAAACCACTCAGAGCAAATTCTGAGATTTTATGAGAAATACATTTCCGTAGTCAATAATGGGATTGCAAATGGACGATGCTCATCCAAACAACTATCTAAATATATAGAGTCAAACCTTTCTCATGAAGATTTCGCAAATGTATTTAAGGGCATTGATGGCTGCGAAAAGTGGAGCGCTGATGCAATCTCCATAGGAAAACTCACTAAGTACCTATCAACTGCGTGCTTCATAACAATCACCTTTACTTGCGGACAGCGTGTGAGTGAGGTTAGGCGAGCAAGTTCTACCAGTGTAGTATCCCGAATTCATGACAGTGGATTCGAGCATTTCTACTACAATGCTCCTCGTTCAAAACGTCGGTATTCTGCGGAGGATAGACGAAGTGATGGGACTGGTCATAGCAATTTTCCATGGATACTTTCCCCTGCTGCTGTAGAGGCTTTCAATATCCTCATAAAGCTATCTAAGCCAGCTCGAGAAAAAGGCGGCATGGATAATCTTTGGCTAACTTCCTGCGGAAATTCCCTGTGGCCTTTCTTTCCAAAGAAAGCTTTTAGTGTGCTAAGTCCATCTCAAATAAATATTAGAATTAATAATTTCGCCAGCTTCATAGATTTAGAGGCTAATACGGGATGGAAGGGACGGCTTCACTCGCACATGGGCCGTAAGCACCTAGCTCGTTTTGTAGCTAAAAGGGATCGTTCAGCGTTAGGTGATTTAGCACAACAGTATTCTCACCTATCGGCCGATAGCATTGATATGAGCTATGCCAAGCCCGATTCGGAGTTTCAGAGAATGCTGACCGAGGAGCTTAGCAGTGAAATGGCTAAAGTAGGACACGCACTACTGGAAGCATCTGAAAGTGGAGTGTACTCAACGCCTGGAAATGATCGAGTTGGGAAGTTCGTGGGGGAGTTACGAAAAGCTCGGGATATAAAACTCTTATTTTCAAGCGGCACTCTTATGATTCCCTGCCAATGGGGAGTCTGCTTATATATGCAACAAACTAGCGCTTGCGAGGGAACTAAAACAAAACCTGACATAGTAAAGAGGAGCCCGTTAGTATGTTCAAAATGCACAAACTTTGTAGCTACCTCCCGGAATTTGTTGTGGTGGTTAGAATTCAAAACTGACTGTAATAAAGTTTTAAGCCAAAGTAATCTGCCTGTCCAAACAAAACTTCTGCTTGAAAAAAGACTCGCCGCGGCCGAGACGGTAATAGAAAAAATCAAGGATTACGATCATGAATGATACACGCCAGCAGCTGAAGGATCTAGTTTTAAGGCTAAAAAACGCAAATGGCAAATCTGTTACTGTATCTGCTCTTGCGGAGGCCGCTGGCGTCAGTCGCTCTACTATTTATAAATATTATCCGGATGTGCTAACCCTTCTGAGAGGCCAACATCAAACCTCTACCGAGGTAGACAGCGCTAGAGACATGAATAAAATTGATCTAATTAGGAGGCAATTATCAAAAAATAAAGAGTTAGTGGCCTACCTGTCAAATATCTGCTCTAACCAACTTATAGAAATCTATGAGCTTGAAGAGACACTTGATCAAGTTCAAAAAGCCAGTAATGCACGCTTGGCTTATCTAGAAAGCAAAATTGCTAAGCTGGAAAGCAAAAAATTAAGGATTGTAAAATAGAGCCAATTAGACATCAGGGCGTGATCTCATATCTAATTTGCTCGAATAATTCGTCCAAAGTTAAGTTAGGGGTTGCCAGCAATGCAGCCCTTATGACCAAGGATGCCGGTTTGACATTTAGGCAGTTTGCAAAACCCTCGAGTCTATTCATCGTGATTGACTTTTTACCACGTTCTACATCACTTACGAAACTCTGGCTTGCTCCGATTGCCTCTTGAGATAAACCCTTTTGAGTTCGGCTCTGCCTGATTGCAAGACCAATTGCTTCATCAAGCGTCATTTTAACCTCGGTAAAAGGTGAAAATGAAGCCTGCTAGAGGTGGAAAACGCTATGCTCTATAGAGTATATTTGTCCAAGTTTGGTAGATTTCAGTCCAAAAAAGCTTCAGATATCGACTGTATGTCTGCTCGATAGGCTACCTATGAGATCTACTAACAGGGCCAACATGTGAGAGATATGGAAAATAAAAATTATCACAGCTCCACTACTAATCGAGAATTGAAACAAAATTGCTTGAATAGAGTGCCTGAAGTAGATAGTAACTATTTCTTGTTAACAGAGTGTGTCGATGGAGAAATTTCTATCTATAGTAAGGGGGTTTCATGGGGGGGCGATGGAGAGGTTAGAGCACCTAGGGCAGTTAACGGACTAGACTTCATCGAGTTTTACAAAGAAAAAGGGGTTCAGTGCTTCGTGATTCATACGGTCGAAGAATTTGAGTGTTGGGTTCGCAGTTGGGAAGGCCCTGCTCTAATTAAACCAAGCGTATGGGCATGGCAAAAATAATTATATATTCTACTTTTAGGTGAGGTCGTTATGTTGATACAGGGAGCTGAGCGCAGAAATATGGGGCATAAAGAGTGTCTATGCCTAATAGAAAAAGTTGAAGACACTCACAATCATCTAATTTCATTACTCACGTTTCTAATTAGCTCAGAAGGCAAGCGCCAATCTCCTCGCAGTTTGCTGATCGCCGAGTGGGAGATGATATTGCAAAAATCTATCGACCTTGAAAGTTCGCTACCGGGTTCGGATATATCAGTTTACGAGCACGCACTCTACGACTTTCGAGACAATATCGCTCAGTTAGAGCCTGTTGCCAAAAAGTTTTTTGTTAGTCCATAAATTTTCACGCATGAAGCTTCAGCAGCATTTTTGAGTGTTGGAGGTCAGGAAGCACTGAGCAGGTCTGTGCATAAACGATCCTGATGCCCTCACGCTGTCTAGGCAGGGTGCACGAGAAGCGTTTGGCGCTGAGACTCGCTTGCCCACACCCTTTTTTTACGGCGAAGCAGATCGCTGCTGGAGCAGGGAGGAGCCAGATGGTTGGCAAAGCGGCTCTCGAGCACCAGTTTTCTTGACTTTTGGCCATTTCAGCTTACCCTGGGCGAGCTATTTTCATTACGTCGTTGACTAGTAGAGGCTTTAAAGTTATGGGTTTCTCAGAACGCCCAGAAAGGAAGGGTACGTTCATTGACCTTTTTTCAGGATGTGGCGGGCTTTCTCTTGGCTTAATGCAAGCTGGCTGGGATGGCCTTTTTGCGATTGAAAAAACAGCCGGTGCTTACAAGACACTGGAGCACAATTTAATTTTGGGCACTCGTTATAAGTACCAATGGCCAGAATGGCTGCCTCAGATAAACATGGAAGTCAGCCATTTAATTGATAACTTTCAAACTGAGCTGGTGGACCTTAGAGGAAAAGTTGACTTAATAGCCGGCGGGCCACCTTGCCAAGGCTTTTCGCATGCTGGCAAAAGAGATCCTAATGACCCTCGAAACAAGCTGGCAGAACAATATATAAAGGTTGTTGAAATTGTGCAGCCTAAGTATTTGCTGTTGGAGAATGTTCGGGGATTTAATACGAAATTTAAAAATAGCGGCGGTCAAGATAGTATTCCATATTCTTTGGTCGTAAAAAAACGACTCGAAGCTCTGGGTTATGGTGTTTCATTTCGCATAATCAAAAGTTCGGAGTGGGGCGTTCCACAGCATCGTCCGCGCTTTATAATGATTGCGAAAAGGAATACTGAAAGTGATAATTTTGACCCCTTTATTGATTTAGAAAAATTCCGGCGTGGATTCCTTGTTAAAAAAGGTTTATGCCCAGACAAGCCAGTCAGTGTCCGTGACGCAATCGGTGACTTGGAAGTCACAGGAAAGAGCCTTGTTCCAAATCTAGATTCTGGTAGATCGGGATTTGTTGAGGCTGAGTTTGTTCAATCATCATCGCCTAGTAATTATCTTCAGCTTCTTCAATCTCAACGGGATTCAACCCCTCCAAACAGCCTGAGGTTAGCTAAGCACAGTGAAATAGTTAGCTCTCGCTTTCAGCTTATTTTAGACAAGTGTGAACGTGGCGTAACAATCTCAGACGAGTTTAGAACTAAGTTCAATATAAAGAAACAAGCAATAACACCTTTGGATGGCGACTTACCCTCGGCGACCGTTACGACTTTGCCTGACGATATACTTCATTATTTAGAGCCTCGTATACTTACAGTACGAGAAAATGCGAGGCTGCAGTCATTTCCTGACTGGTTCGCTTTTCAGGGTGTGTATACAACTGGTGGAAAACAGCGCAAATACACTTGTCCTCGATATACTCAAGTCGGTAACGCAGTGCCCCCTATTTTAGCGGAGGCACTGGGTATGCTGTTAGATAGGCATGAGAGGTCAGGGGCCGTATAAAGGCCCCTAGCTTCAAGCCCTCATTTCGTCATCGTAGGTTGTAACATCCCAACCTGACTCTTTTAGCAAAGCCTTCATATCCTGTGCATATTCTTCATATAGGTTAGCATTAGCTACTAGAAGCTCGTCAACGTCTAACGATGTACAAAGTTTTTTTACCGCAGAAGCTTTGTCAGAGCACTTATCCTCATCGCTCAAAGCGACAGTAACCTCGGTCGGACTTTTAGCTAGACCCAGCGCGTCAGCTTTCACACTTGCCTGCTTAGTGAATCGTAAAACATAAGAAAACATATCGGGAAAGTCGTTCCCGCCGTGTACGTTGTATTTCATTACGCTAACAGCATTCATTCTAGCCTCGTTGGCGTGTGTAAGACGCACGACCCAATAAAGGAAACAGGCTTGCAGTATTTCTGAAAGTTCTAGTTTTGTAATAGGCTCATCTGAAAAGCCTTTTTTTCCTCGAGCCAAATCGTAAATTTCGCGTCGGTACTCTTCAAGCGCTGCCACGAATGTTTCATCGTCACTCACTTGCTCTCGAAAGACACGATCTAAATTCGCAAGAAGTTCCTGAGTAATGCCTTCCTTATCGGCTCTGGTCGTTAGGAAAAAAAGCCATGGGGTATCAAGCATCTGATTGAATTGCATAGTAAACAAAGCCATCATTGAATCAAATGTTTCTTGTTTAAATACCCCGTCACAAAAGTCTAAGTTAATTAAGTGGTATGCGCCATTTTGCTTAACCCGCTTGAGGGCTAGAGATCCTTTTTTTGCCAATGCGTGAAAGTTGTAGTGCTCTACCTTTGACTCTCGATCTACATTAGGTCTATCTAGCAGTTCACTAAGACGTATGTCTGCTCGTTCTTTCTCCGCCTCGGTGTCGATAAAGCCGTGTACCAGCAATCGCTTAGCCTCAAACTTTTCAGTAGCGAGCATTTTTTTACTGAAAAAATTTACATCTAAAAGATCGCTGCCTGGAAGGCCAAAGTATTTAATTGTAGTTATATCTCTGTATTGGCCAAACCTCTGTATAAGGAAATCCAGATGAAACCACCACTGTTTGTCCCGGACATACTGTTTGCGCGGTTTGTGCCATGGTTTAAACACCATAACGCTTGGCGTTGTAGATGAAATGCCGCCTGCAACTTCCTCAATATCAAATATTCCGTCGTCATCTCCAAAAAAACTGCTCATTTCTATCCCTCGAAACTGATGATTTGGATAATATCTTCAATGAGACTTTCTCGCTGCGAGGCGGACAGGTCATTAAGAACTCGGTAACTTTCAAGAACTTGTATTATCGCTTCTGTTTTACTTTCAATAAAATGGCTTTTTTTAGATTTCGATGTTGTAAGCCCTGATAGTTCCAGAAATCTGTCTTTTTCTATCCTTATCGACTCCATTGGCAATTCGGAGATCGCGATATCTCCTTTGACATTGGATGATGCTTTATTACCGTCAACTAAATACAGGCTACTCACATCGCTATAATCAAGCCCGCTTTTGTTTATGCTTTTCAGTACGATCTTGGAGAGATTTTCGTCGTAGCTGTTTCTGCTAGTATCTTGATTTTTCTCGACTTCTTCTTTTTTTATTGATTTGTATTTATTTACAACTTGCCTTATAGCCTGGTGCAACCACTTCATCATTATTTGATAGTGAGGGTGGGATATATTGAAAGACTCACGATCAATATTCAGGGCAGAGTCGAGACCGTTATTTACAAAAATCTCCACCGTAAGTTGGCTTTTTATCGTATGCTCAGCTACCTGGTGTTTCATGAAGGTTTCATCAAATAAAGTGCCTGATGAATTGTGTACGCGGACTAGCACGCCATTGTGATCTCTCGGTATGACTTTAGGCGTCCATAGTAAATAGGCGTCGAACGATATTTTTCCTCCAGAGTCCTGAGTATCCACTCCCGATAAATCGGGCGAGTAGCTACCAACAAAAAGTATGGGCCGTTTTACTGCACCGCTGGATCTTGGGAGCCCTGTTAGTTTTAATGGCCGGAAGAGTTTTACCCCGTCTATGACAACATTAAAGTCGATATCTACATACGCTGATGTAGAAGGAAGCACTTCGCCAATTGAGCTGTTTTTGTTTTCAGGCTCATATTTTTGAGCTTGCCCCTTTAGCTTATTGCTTATCAGGTAAACGTCTTGAACTTCATTGAGGTTATAAGAGAAAGGATGTTTTTCAATATAATTTAACGGCACGGACAGCGAAAGAGTCCATAGCATATTGAGATAGTTGTCAAAGACGATGGCAAGCTTCGGGTTGGTGGTTACGTTTGTAAGAGATAGAACGGAGTTGTATAGCTTAAGAAGCTTTCCTTCGCCATCATCATTTTCGCTCCAAGGCAGCTCCGGCTCTCTGTCCTTTCCGTCATAGAACTCAAAACCATCTTTCCCAAAGTAGTTTCCTACATGGAATTTTGGTTTTTCGAGCTTTGATGAATTAAGCAGGTCATCACTTTGTAGATTCGATTCTAATTCAGTTTCGGCAGCTTCTTGCCCCCAAATATCTACACTTCGGAGCTGGTCCCTCGCACTCTTCTTTATATTTCTTAAGACGATATCGGTACCGTGAGCGTCAATATTATCCGTCGGGTCTGTCCATATCTCCACCTCTCCAGTTTCAAAGCTAGCTCCCCGTGCACCCACGCCGCTAGAGTTTGCTTCAGCTTTGCTATCTTGAGCTTCTGACGCGGAAAGTTTTTCTTCGAATTCCCTTTCTTTCTCTTTAACATATTCTTCGGAGTAATTATGGAGCCTTATGCGTGCTTTTAGATAGTAGTTGTCGCCTTTTTGCTTAGTGATAATGTCGAAATCACGGGTCAACTGCGCGACGCTGAATAGCCCGATTCCTATCTTGCCGATTAGTTTTCTTTTTTTATTAATGCTTAAAGAGCTATCCTTATCATCTGTTACTTTTAAGCTACCTCCTTTAACGCTTCGCTTCGCGCTTGCACCTACGTGATTCAATAAGTTGACCATGGTTTCAATGGACATCCCATTACCATCATCTCTAATTGTTATTGTTTGGAATCGCGGCACATCAGTATCGATAATGACGTTCACCGCATCCGCGTCATAGGCGTTTGATATAAGCTCCCGTATAGCGGAACCTGGGAGCCGGTAAATACCGTCTGTGACTCTAGCTAAAACCTTTTCGTCTGTTTCCAGCTTTGTTTTAGCTGCTTGGCCTGTCTGGCCATAGCTTTTTATCTTTTCAACAAGGTCTAACTCGTCCTTGTTTAGGACTTCTTTAGATTCCATCCTTGAACACCCTCTAATGAGTTAGGTTGCGGTAGCGTTTCATGTCTGCATTACTGATTGGGCAAAAAATATAAATTATGATTTTCAGTTGCCTCCTTGTTTTCTTTCAAGGAAGCGCCCAACAGCTCTCTGTCGAGTAAATTTGTCGTTTATTATAGAATGTTTTATTTTTTCGAAGTACGCCTTATCGAATCCGATCTTATCTAATAGATATAAATCAATTATCGTTTCTAGCTTGAACGTTAGGAAAGGAAGGTTTGCAGGCGAAGCTGCTTCTGGTGGGCCTTTCTGGCTGTAATGTGTAAAATAATTTCTAGCGCTAGTGATATTTTTACAGAGCTTGCTTAAGGAGTCCTGGCTTTGAGCCGGGAAGAGCAGGGCTGTATACTTTGGCCTGGATACGATATTTTTTATTCTTAAGTTGTAAACCATTTCGTTTTTTCGCTCCAGCTTTCGATGTAATGCTTCTATCAACTGCGCTTTCAATATGAAGTCTGTGTTGGTGTCAATTTTATTTATTTTTGGCAAAAAGTATAAGACGATTAAAGGTAGAAAATCGTCGTATACCTTGTTCCATTTATCGAATTTTTGCTGTAAATCTTTTTCACCGCTTCTGAAGAGCGGAGTAACAAAAGTTTGTTTTCTTTCACTAAAAAATGCTGGCTTATAGTATAGATCCCACGTATCAGAACCGTTAGTCAGCTGAGTTTTTCCTTGCTGCAAAATCTTTCCGGTGGCAAAAGATAAAAATGTTACTGCGCGATGTAAGCCGTTCTGGAACTCCTCTAGGGAAACCAGAGTTTCGCTATTCGCACTGGATACAGAACTGTTTAGGTCTGTATTGTTACTGCCGTCGTACCTGAAAGTAATTGTCAGTCCAGAAAACTTTAAGTTTGTTATATCCCGAGAGATTTTCTTTACTCGTTGATTTTCTTCCTCGAACCACGCGTCTAACCCCTGAAGCCTGGTCTTGAAAACCGTGCCCTTTAAACTTTCCTTATTTTCTAGATAATCGCTTCCCAAATACAGTATTGATGAGCTTAAGACTGAAGGTTGGACATCGCCCAGCCCGATGGTTTTGCTCATATAAACTGGGCCATGCATGGACACTTTTTTCTCATTGGCAAGCATTCCATAAACAGCGCTTTCAAACACGCAATCATCACAACTGAATGCTTTTGTTATTTCTAGTGAAAATGAACCATCTATGTTGATTAATAGCTTTCCGGAGATTTTCACTTCAGGCTTTTCTGGTGTCCAGAACTCACCTGCGATTGTCTCACGCGTTACCGAGCGGTCCATGCTTTGATTCACCGTGCGGAGCCCGGCTACGTCAGCAGGGCAGATTGCACAAGCTTATCGCATGTCAGCGTTTCGCCACTATTTTCTTAGCGGCTCTCAGGGCGACAGTGTTGACATGTTCACCTAAGTTCAAGCTCATCCAGGAACAGTACGCCATGGTGAGCCAGGGTAATTTCCCCCGGTTGCGGACGACTGCCGCCGCCCACCAATGCGGGACCGGACGCCGAATGATGGGGCTGGCGGAACGGGCGCTGCGGCCAGCTCGTGAGCGGAGTCTGGCTGGCGACCGACTGAATCGCCGCCACTTCCAGTGCTTCATGCTCGTCCAGCGGCGGCAACAAACCGGGGAGGCGACTGGCGAGCAAAGTTTTACCTGTCCCGGGTGGGCCGCTGAACAACAGGTTGTGCGCGCCCGCTGCGGCGATCACCAAGGCGCGTTTCGCGGAGCTCTGGCCCTGAACCTCGCTGAGGTCCGGGTAGGGACGGGTCTGATGCAAAAGCCCGCTGGCCTGATAGGGCGCGATGGGCGCCTGCCCATTGAAATGCGCCACCAGGTCCAGCAGATGATGAGCGGCAATGACCCGCAAGCCCGACGCCAGGCACGCTTCTTCAGCGTTCACCGCCGGGATGATCAGCGTACGTTCGGCGGCGCGGGCCGCCAGGGCCGCTGGCAAAACCCCCTGAATCGGCCGGATCGCCCCCGACAACGCCAACTCCCCGAGGCATTCCACATCCTGCAACGCCGTAAGCGGCACCTGGCCGTTCGCCGCCAGCAACCCCAGGGCAATCGCCAGATCAAAGCGCCCGCCATCCTTGGGCAGATCCGCCGGGGCCAGGTTCAGGGTGATGCGCCGATCGGGAAATTTCAGCCCGGAATTCAGAATCGCACTGCGCACGCGATCCTTGCTTTCCTTCACGGCACCCTCGGGTAATCCCACCAGCGTCAACGCAGGCAAACCATTGGCCAAATGGGCTTCGACAGTAACGGCAGGTGCTTCCACGCCAACCTGGGCGCGGCTATGAACGATAGCGAGAGACATGGACTCTTCCTTGAGAATGCGGTTTGCGCATCCTGCGACATTGCGAAGCGTCATGACGGATTCATTGAATACAGAGTGTTAACGCGGCAATGGCAAGGCGGTGGTGTATTTGATCTGCTCCATGGCGAAGCTGGAGGTGATGGTCGACAGGCCTTCGGTGCTGCTGATCAGCTTTTTGTAGAAGCGGTCGTAGGCGGCCATGTCGTGGACCACCAGCCGCAACATGTAGTCCCATTCCCCGGCCATCCGGTAGAACTCCATCACCTCCTCGAACTGCGTGACTGTCTGGGCGAATTGCTCCAGCCACTGGCTGTCATGGCGCTGGGTCTTGAGTTGCACGAACACTGATAAGCCCAGACCGAGCTTTTCGGCGTCCAGCAACAGGACTTTGGATTTGATGACACCTGTTTCTTCGAGCTTTTTAACGCGCTTCCAACACGGGGTGGTCGACAGGTTTACCGCTTCGGCCAGGTCCTTGAGGGGCATGGACGCATCGCGCTGGAGCAGGCTGAGAATATGCCGGTCAAAACTGTCCATTCTTCGTTACCGATATTTTGGAGAATTATTTTCTACAGCTTAGCCATCTTGCGAGAACGAAGGAAAACTCTTTTCTGCCAGGCTTCGTAAAATTTGCTCATCTCCCCGGCATTGAGCAAAGGCATAAACGTGATGAGCGACTGGATTCGTACGGCCATGAGAAAAATCTCCTGCGATCAACAGCGCTCGGCCGACACGCACATGCTCAAGCTGGAAGTGCCCGCGCTCCGAGACGTGGATATTTACATCAAGGACGAGAGCACGCACCCCAGCGGCAGCTTGAAACACCGGCTGGCACGCTCGTTGTTCCTGCACGCCATTTGCAGCGGCAAGATCCGTGAGGGCACCCATGTGGTCGAGGCTTCATCAGGCAGCACGGCGGTTTCTGAAGCCTATTTTGCCAAGCTGCTGGGCCTGCGCTTTACCGCCGTCATGCCCCGCCATACCGCGAGCAGGAAAATCCAGCAGGTGGAATTGCTGGGTGGCCGCTGTCATTTCGTCGAGCGCGCCTGCGAGGTGTATGCCGAGGCCGAGCGGCTGGCCGCCGAAGGTGACGGCCATTACATGGACCAGTTCACCTACGCCGAGCGCGCCACCGACTGGCGGGGCAATAACAATATTGCCGACAGCATCTTCGAGCAGTTAAAAGGCGAGGAACATCCGGTGCCAGCGGCCATCGTGATGAGCGCGGGCACTGGCGGCACGACGGCGACGATTGGTCGCTTTATTCGTTACAAGGGGCATGACACCCGACTGATCGTGGTGGACCCGGAGAACTCGGTCTTCTATGAGAGCTTTCGCACCGGGGATATCAGCCTGACCAGCCCGCACGGCAGCCGCATCGAAGGCATCGGGCGCCCTCGGGTCGAGGCTTCGTTTCTGCCGGATGTGATCGACGATATGGTGCAGGTGCCTGACGCGGCGAGCATTGCGACGCTGGGCTGGCTGGAGCGACTGCTCGGCAAGAAACCCGGCGGCTCGACGGGCACCAATGTGTGGGGCGCACTGACGGTGGCGTTGCAGATGCAGGAGCGAGGCGTGAAAGGGTCTGTGGTGACGCTGATGTGCGACAGCGGCGAACGTTATCTGGATACCTACTACGACCCGCAATGGGTCACGCGCACCGTGGGTGACCTGACGCCTTATACGCGCAAGCTGGAGCAGTTGTTGGTGCCTGCCAGACAGGTCAACAGTCGGTAAGCGCACTGTTTCGATACAGGGCAATACCGATCCGTGGGAGCGAGGCTTGCCCGCGAAGAACGATAACGCGGTGAATCTGGTGCACCGAGGCGCCTGGTTCGCGGGCAAGTCGGACGCCGCCCGCTCGCTCCAACAAATCGGTTTAACTCAGACGGTCATGTGTCATGCGTCGTTCTTTGACGCGGCGCTCGCTTCCATCTCCGCAACCTTGGCTTCCAGCGCTTCCAGGCGTGCCCGGGTGCGTGCGAGCACAGCCATCTGGCTGTCGAATTCCTCACGGCTGACCAGGTCCAGTTTGCTGAAGCCACTTTGCAGCAGGGCTTTGAACTGGGTTTCGAATTCACTGCGCGGTACGGGCGTCTCTCCATTGAACAAGCGCGAGGCGTGGCCGCTCAGGGCATCGAGGAAAGCTTTGGGCGCGAGCATGGTCAGACTCCAGAATCAGATAAGCGGCAGTGTAGCACGCAGCGTCTATAGTCAATCCAGACCCGCGCCGATGCACGGTTATCGCGCATCGCAGCGTGCACGCGCGCACCGTAGTTGTGCATTGAGTGGGTCTGAACGCGGCCGGCGGGGGGCGATAAAGCGTCAACGGCCTGTATTCAATGGAAATTCACGAGATGGCAAGCTTTCTGCTTAGACGCTTATGACCCATGCACTGAGGCAGTCGCTGTGACGAAGGCAGTGCGGCAGGCGGAGCGGGGATGTGTTTCGTCAGAAGCGGTTTCTGGGGTTGGTCGGGCCTCCATCAGGCGACCGACGCGTTACAAAGCCAGGCACTGCGCTTAGACTTGAGTCGGGTTTGTTTTCCTGGGGCAAGTCCACCAATTCGGGAGAAAGTTTCATGAAGCTAGTCACTGCAATCATTAAGCCGTTCAAGCTGGACGACGTGCGCGAGTCGCTGTCTGAAATCGGCGTGCAGGGCATCACCGTTACTGAAGTCAAAGGCTTCGGTCGTCAGAAAGGCCACACCGAGCTGTATCGCGGTGCGGAATACGTAGTCGACTTCCTTCCCAAGGTGAAGATCGATGTTGCCATTGATGACAAGGATCTGGATCGGGTTATCGAGGCGATAACCAAAGCAGCCAACACCGGCAAGATTGGTGACGGCAAGATCTTCGTGGTCAATCTGGAACAGGCTATTCGCATCCGTACGGGCGAAACCGATACCGACGCAATCTAAGCCGCCAACCCCAACGCCCCAGGAGAAAACAATATGACTCTGCGTCAATTCGCAGGGCTAGGAGCCCTGTTGTCCCTCGTAACCCCTGGCCTTGCCATGGCGGCGGACGAAGTGGCAGCTCCAGTCCTCAACTCAGGCGACACCGCCTGGATGCTGACTTCGACAGCTTTGGTGCTGTTCATGACAATTCCCGGCCTCGCCTTGTTCTACGGCGGTATGGTTCGGTCGAAAAACATTCTTTCCGTGATGATGCAGTGCTTCGCTATCACTGGTTTGATCAGCATCCTGTGGGTCATTTATGGCTACAGCATTGCGTTCGATACCACGGGTATGGAAGCAGGCGTCGTCAACTTCAACTCCTTCTTCGGCGGCATGGGCAAAGCGTTCCTGGCGGGCATTACCCCGGCCAGCATCACCGGCCCGGCTGCGCTGTTCCCTGAAGCGGTGTTCGTCACCTTCCAGATGACCTTCGCTATCATTACGCCAGCCCTGATCGTCGGTGCTTTCGCAGAACGCATGAAGTTCTCCGCGATGCTGATCTTCATGGGCATCTGGTTCACCCTGGTCTACGCGCCCATCGCGCACATGGTCTGGGGCGGCGTTGGCGGCCTGTTGTGGGACTGGGGCGTTCTGGATTTCGCAGGCGGCACTGTTGTTCACATCAACGCCGGTGTAGCGGGTCTGGTTGCCTGCCTGGTGCTGGGCAAGCGTAAAGGCTTCCCGACCACGCCGATGGCTCCGCACAACCTGGGTTACACCCTGGTCGGCGCGGCCATGCTCTGGGTCGGCTGGTTCGGCTTCAACGCCGGTTCCGCTGCTGCGGCAAACGGCACGGCCGGTATGGCGATGCTGGTTACCCAGATCGCGACCGCCGCCGCTGCACTGGGCTGGATGTTCGCCGAATGGCTGACCCACGGTAAACCAAGTGCCCTGGGCATCGCGTCGGGTGTGGTTGCCGGTCTGGTTGCCGTTACACCTGCCGCCGGTACTGTTGGCCCGATGGGCGCTTTGATCATCGGTCTGGCAGCAGGCGTGATCTGCTTCTTCTGCGCCACCAGCCTCAAGCGCAAGCTGGGCTACGACGACTCCCTGGATGCCTTCGGCGTTCACGGTATCGGCGGCATCGTCGGCGCGATCCTCACCGGTGTATTTGCAGCCCCTGCTCTGGGCGGCTTCGGCACCGTGACGGATATCGCCGCACAGGTCTGGATTCAATTCAAAGGCGTGGCCTTCACGGTTGTGTACACCGCCATCGTGACCTTCATCATCCTCAAGGTGCTGGACGCGGTCATGGGCCTGCGTATCACCGAAGAAGAAGAAGCGGTCGGCCTCGACCTTGCGCAACACAACGAGCGTGGCTACAACTTGTAAGCCTGCGCAAAAAAAATGCCCGGTTTACCGGGCATTTTTTTGTCTGGGGTTTGTCGATAGTGGGCATCGTCGATGGCTTACAGAGAGGGCAGCCCATTGCGCGCTTTGCTTTTTCTACCAGCGCGTTAGAATGCGCGCCGAACGTGCGGAGAACTGTATGTGGCAACAGACCAGGATCACCTTGCGGGCCAGGCCTCGCGGGTTCCATCTGGTGACCGACGAAATACTGGCAGGCTTGCCCCAGTTGCGCAGTTGTCGAGTCGGACTGTTGCATTTGTGGCTGCAGCATACCTCGGCTTCGTTGACCATCAACGAGAATGCCGACCCGGCCGTGCGTCGTGACTTCGAACGTTTTTTCAACCGTCTGGCCCCTCAGGGCGCAAACGGCTATGAACATGACGACGAAGGGCCTGACGACTTGCCGGCGCATTTCAAGGCCAGTTTGCTAGGCTGCCAGTTGACGTTGCCGGTGACGGCGGGGCGATTGGCGCTGGGCACCTGGCAAGGTGTCTATCTGGGCGAGCATCGCGATGTTGGCGGTGCCCGCAACGTCCTCGCCACCTTGCAGGGTGAGCAGGCGTAACCGCTGGTCTCCAGTGGTTGTTGAATTTTCCCGGCAGCCTTCGAAAACGGACGCCGCTGGGCTATAACTAATCTGCTTTCGCAAGTCATGAGGTAGAACATGAGCGACGACGACAACGACGATCTGGTTGATGATCTGGAAGGTGAGGAAGACGGCGAGGAGCTTGCAGCTGCTGCCGAAGACGATGGCTCCGAAGTTGATGACAGCGTCGAAGCCGCCGTTATACCCACCAAGGGAAAAGCCAAGGCTGCAGTCTCGGTTGATGAACTTCCTAGCGTAGAAGCCAAAAACAAAGAGCGTGATGCTCTGGCTCGCGCCATGGAAGAGTTCCTCGCCCGTGGCGGCAAGGTGCAGGAAGTGGAAGCCAACGTGGTCGCCGATCCGCCCAAGAAACCTGACAACAAATACGGAAGCCGCCCGATCTAGGGTGTGACGCCTGTATGACAAAGCCCGCTGTCGCTGCGGGCTTTTTTTTGCGTGTTTATCCCGTTGGAGCGAGCGGGCGCTCTGTCTGAGGAGGATGTCATTTTGTGGGAGCGAGGCTTGCCCGCGAATTGGACGCCTCGGTAATGCAGGCACGCCGCCCGCTCCAACGGAATGGGCAGTGTTTTGGCTGAAAAAACCGCTACGCCCAACCTCGCAACACATCCGGCAATTGCGTCAGGCTGGTGATTTCGGCATCGGGCGCTCTTTCGGCTTCCCAGGGTTTGCCCTGCGGGTTGTACCAGATGGCGCGCATGCCAGCCTGTTGGGCGCCGGCGATGTCATCGCCGGGGTGATCGCCTATGTGCACGGCGTGCGCCGGATCCGCATTGCCGCGCTTGAGCGCCTCCCTGAAAGGGGCAGGATCAGGCTTGCCGATGCCCAGATCTTCGGCACACAGCGCAAAGGCGAAATAGTCAGCCAGCCCCAGTCGGCGCACATCGGCATTGCCGTTGGTGATCACGCCCAGCGTGAAGGTCTTGGCCAGAATTTCCAGGGTGGGATGCACTTCAGGAAAGATCTGCACCTGATGCCGACCGTGCAGAAACACCTCAAAACTCTTGTCAGCCAGATCCTGCGCCACATCATGGGCATAGCCCGCGTCTTGCAGTGCATGGAACAGCACCCGACGCCGCAAGGCGCTGATGCGGTGTTTCAGCGTCGGATCGTCCGCAAGCAACCGAGTGCGAATCTCCCATAGATGCTCGACGGGCACGGGCCCCAGCTTAGGCGCGTTGTCGGCCAGCCAGTCACGCAAGGTGGCCTCGGCGCTGACGATGGCCGGGGCGGTATCCCACAACGTGTCATCGAGATCGAAGGTGATCAGCTTAATCATGGTCAGAACCTTTGCGTTTGGCCCGTGGATGGGCGCTGTCGTACACCGTCGCCAGATGCTGGAAATCCAGGTGCGTGTAGATCTGCGTGGTTTTGATGTCGGCGTGGCCCAGCAGTTCTTGTACGGCGCGTAAATCCTGGGACGATTCCAGCAGATGACTGGCAAAGGAATGGCGCAGCATGTGGGGATGCAGGTTTTGCCCCAGTTCACGCTCGCCCACCAGTTTGACCCGCTTCTGAATGGCGCGTGGCCCCAGACGGCGGCCTTGCTGACTGATGAAAACGGCGTCGTCCTCGGGGTTGGCCAGGGCGCGCAGGGCGATCCAGGCTTGCAGCGCGTCGCGGGCTTTACGGCCCACCGGCAGGACTCGCGTCTTGCTGCCCTTGCCGAGCACCTGAACCAGGCCCTCGCTGAGGTCCAGTTGCTCCATGTTCAGCCCCGTAAGCTCGGACAAACGCAGGCCCGAGGAGTAGAACAACTCCAGAATCGCCTGATCGCGATGGGCCAGAAAATCATCTTCGATGCCGCCATCGAGCAATTGCAGGGCCCGGTCGGTATCCAGGGTCTTGGGCAGCCGACGTTCACCCTTGGGCGGCGACAGGCCATTGGCCGGGTCGTGCTCGCAGAGGCCTTCGCGATTGAGGTAGTGATAAAGCCCGCGCACCGCCGATAACAGGCGCGACAGGCTGCGCGATGACTGGCCTTGCTGGTGCTGGCGGGCGATCAGGCTGCGCAGGTGCTGAATGTCCAGCGCTGCCCAACTGACGATTTTTTCCTTCTCGCAGAAGGCCAGCACTTTATTCAGGTCCCGGCGGTAGGCTTCCAGGGTATGAGGCGACACTTGGCGCTCACTGCGCAGGTGAGTGCAGTAAGCGTCCAGCTGTCGCTCCACTAGCGGACCGAGCGCAAGGCGTGAGTGAAGCGCGGCAGCAAACGCCCCAGCACGTCGGCGATGTAGTTGAGGAACAAGGTGCCGACCGAACTTTTGTAATGCTGCGGATCGCGACTGCCAATGGCCAGTACGCCATGCAGCCCCAGATGATTCAACGTCACAAGGGCCGTCGAACCGACTTCCTTGCTCTGCTCAGCCCCGAACAGAAACGCCAGCTCATGCTCACGCAACGCGCCACACACGGTTTTTTCCCCGATCAGGCCGCCGATGGCTTTTTGCGCGTCAGCCACCGTGACCCAGCGCCCGACCGGCATTGGGTTGTCGCTGAACAGAATCAGGCTGACGAAAGGCACCCCGAACTCCTGACGCAGGCTGTCTTCCACGGCGATGACGATTTCTTCGAGGCTGGCGGCGTCCATCAACGCCAGGTTCAGGCGACGGGTCTTGTCGAACAGACGGTCATTGTCCCGCGCCACGTCCATAAGCTGCGACAAGCGATGACGCATCTCGATATTGCGCTCGCGCAGCAGCTTGAGCTGGCGTTCGACCAACGAAACCGTGTCGCCGCGCTGATGCGGGATGCGCATCGACACCAGCAGTTCGTCATGCTCGGCAAAGAAATCGGGATGGTCGAGCAGGTAAGCGATGATCGCCTCTGCTTCAGTGTTGGGCGCAGCGGTCTCGGCAGGCGATTGGCCGGGCGTGTCGATTGAAGTCTGAGGCGTGTCGGTCATCGCATTTGCTCACTTAAAGACGAACTTGGCCTTCGAAAACCCGAACAGCGGGGCCGGTCATCATCACCGGATACCCAGGCCCGGCCCATTCGATGGACAGGCGCCCGCCCGGCAGGTCGATCAACAAGGGCGAATCCATCCAACCTTGGGTGATGGCCGCAACCGCGGCGGCACAGGCACCGGTGCCACAGGCCTGGGTTTCCCCGGCTCCGCGCTCCCAGACCCGCAACTGCGCTCGCTGACGATCCACAACATGCAAAAAGCCGACGTTCACCCGAGCCGGAAAACGGGGGTGATGCTCGATTTTCGGCCCCAGTTCGTGCACCGGGGCGTTGTTGATGTCGTCAACACGCAACACGGCATGGGGATTACCCATCGACACAGCGGCGATCTCAACGGTTTGGCCGTCCACATCAAGGCTGTAGCTCAAGGCTTGCTCGACGGCCTGAAACGGAATCTCTTCCGGAATCAGCCTGGGCGGCCCCATGTCGACGCTGATCTGGCCATCATTGCGGATATCCAGCTCAATAATGCCGCTTTTGGTCTCGACCTTGATCTGCCGCTTGGCGGTCAGGCGTTTATCCAGCACGAAACGGGCGAAGCAGCGCGCACCATTGCCGCACTGTTCGACTTCCGAACCGTCCGAATTGAAGATCCGGTAACGAAAATCCACGTCCGGGTTGGTCGGGGTTTCCACCAGCAACAACTGATCGAAGCCCACGCCCGTGTGCCGGTCGCCCCATTGCTTGGCATGCTTGGGCAAAATGTGCGCGTGCTGACTCACAAGGTCCAGAACCATGAAGTCGTTGCCCAGGCCGTGCATCTTGGTAAAACGCAGCAGCATGGTTTACTCCGGCAGCAGGCTTTCGCCAGCAAACAGCTCAGCCACGGTTTCGCGACGGCGTACTTCGAAAGCCTGCGTGTCATCGACCAATACTTCAGCCGCGCGGCCGCGGGTGTTGTAGTTCGAACTCATCACAAAACCGTAAGCGCCTGCCGAATGCACCGCAAGCAGATCACCTTCAGCCAGCGCCAGCTCGCGGCCTTTGGCCAGGAAGTCACCGGTTTCGCAGATCGGGCCGACAATATCGTAGGTGCGTGGCGCGGCATCGCGCGGGCGAACAGCGGTCACGTCCATCCAGGCCTGGTACAGCGCAGGGCGGATCAGGTCGTTCATGGCCGCATCGACGATGGCGAAATCCTTGTGCTCGGTGTGCTTGAGGTACTCGACCCGGGTCAACAGCACGCCTGCATTGGCGACGATGAACCGGCCCGGTTCGAAGACCAGCGACAGGTCGCGGCCTTCAAGACGCTCACGCACGGCCTTGATGTAATCCGACGCCAGCGGCGGCTCTTCGTCGCGATAACGCACGCCAAGCCCGCCACCCAGATCGATATGACGCAAGTGAATGCCGCAATCACCCAGGCGATCAACCAGCGCGAGCAGGCGATCCAGCGCATCGATGAAGGGTTCCAGCGTGGTCAGTTGCGAGCCGATATGGCAATCGACGCCGACGACTTCCAGATTCGGCAGCTGCGCGGCGCGGATGTACACGTCTTCGGCGTCCGCAATGGCGATGCCGAATTTGTTTTCTTTAAGACCGGTGGAAATGTACGGGTGCGTGCCCGCATCGACGTCCGGGTTGACGCGCAGCGAGATCGGCGCACGAACATTCAGTTCGGCGGCGACCACTTGCAGACGCTCAAGCTCATCGGTGGACTCGACGTTGAAGCAGTGCACGCCGACTTCCAGGGCGCGACGCATGTCTTCGCGGGTCTTGCCGACACCGGAAAACACGATCTTGTCGGCCTGACCGCCAGCGGCCAGCACACGCTCCAGCTCGCCACGGGAAACAATATCGAAACCGGCACCTATCCGCGCCAGGACATTGAGCACGCCCAGGTTGGAGTTGGCCTTGACCGCAAAACACACAAGGTGCGGCATGCCGCTCAGCGCGTCGGCGTAGGCCCGGTATTGCGCTTCTATGTGCGCACGGGAGTAGACGTAGGTCGGCGTGCCGAAACGCTCGGCAATGGCAGACAACGCAACTCCCTCCGCGAACAGCTCACCGTCGCGGTAGTTGAAGGCGTCCATGTAATTCCCTTAAAGAGGCTTATGCGATTGCGACTTGGCTTGTTCGTCTGGAGATTTAGTGTCGTCAGGCATATACAACGGGCCTTTTTGACCACAGGCGGTAACAAGACAAGCAACCGCGACAAGCGCAGCAAGCGAAGAGATCAGGCGCTTCATGGCGAAATCCTTTGAAAAAGCAGTAATTGCGCCCGAGTATACCGGCCACCCAGCGCCTTGCCTACGTGGCGGGCTTCCCGTCCGGCGGGGGTTTGACGCAGCTTGGGCCGGTTTTTGTCAGGCGTTCGGATTATTGGCGTCTACTCGGCGCGCTGAGCGGGTAAGCTTTGCATTTACGTTTGAGCGACCGTATCTTGCGTCGCTGCGCTGTCAGTAGACATTTTTCGAGGTTCACGCAATGAGTTTGACCGAAGCCCGCTTTCACGATCTGGTCGATGCCACCCAGCAGTCGCTGGAAGATATTTTCGATGAGAGTGATCTGGATCTGGACCTGGAAAACTCGGCTGGCGTGCTCACCGTCAAGTTCGAAAATGGCACCCAACTGATCTTCAGCCGCCAGGAACCCCTGCGCCAGCTATGGCTTGCGGCACGCTCCGGTGGCTTTCACTTCGACTACGACGAAGATGAAAGCCGCTGGGTCTGCGACTCCAGCGACGAGCTGTTGAGCGAAATGCTGGCACGCATCACCCTTGAACAGGGGGGCGTCGAGCTCGACTTCGACGAGATCTGATCGTGACGGATACAGCTACAGCCGCACCGGTTCGGGCGCCTAAACCGCTCTACAGTAACGTCAGCCCGGCCGTGGCTTCGCCCTGCATCAGCCTGTGCCGACTGGATGAGCAGAAAGTCTGCCTGGGTTGTTTTCGCCACGTCGAAGACATCCGCGAGTGGCGCTCGGCGGACGATGAGCGTCGTCGGCAGATTTGCGCGGGCGCCCAGGCGCGCCGGGTAATGGCTGACGCAAGTCAAACTGCCGCAGGCTAGCCATCCCGTCAGGTTGTGTATTTATTCGTCTGTGTTAGTGTCCAGACATGCTTCACTCATAGAAGCTTGTCCTGAAACCCCGCCGAATCCGGTGGGGTTTTGTTTTATGTCGCGTAGAAAAAAGGAGTCTGCCTCCCATGAGCACCGCACCTTCCATCATTCTCACCCGTCTCGACGTGCAGCGCCTGGAACAGCTGATCGAAAGCCTGGACGAAGGCACGCCGGGCGTCGAAGCGCTGCAAGCCGAACTGGACCGCGCCGAACAGGTCGTTGGCCACGATGAAGTACCTGCCGGTGTCGTGACCATGAACTCACGGGTGCATTGCCGCGAAGAAATCAGCGGCAAGGATTACCACCTGACACTGGTCTACCCGAAAGACGCTGGCGCCGAAGGCACCGTTTCCGTGCTCGCCCCGGTGGGCACTGCCTTGCTGGGCCTGCAAGTCGGCCAACACATCGACTGGCCAGCCCCCGGCGGCAAAACCCTCAAGCTCACGCTGCTGGCCGTGGAATATCAGCCGGAAGCGGCAGGTGAGTACGATCAGTAATCCCGATCGCTGGCGCTGAAACAAAAAGCCGTTTTGTCCTGGCAAATTAAAAGCCGTCCCCGACCACAGTCTCCCCTCCGTTGGAGCGAGCGGACGGCCGAACGCAGGTATTGCGCAGTGGGGAACCCGGCAAAGGTGCCGGGTATACCGGCGATTCCGCCCCCTGCAACAGCGTATCTACAGGCATTGATTGTGTAGGAGCTCCCGAGCAACGCGAGGCAGCGATAGCGGGTCAGGCGCTTTCCATCGCGTCATTGAGCGACTTTTCCAGATCAGCCTTGTAGCGCAGGTAAAGGATGCTTTGCCCGTGATCGTCGCCCAGCAGACCTGACAGATCGAGGTCGGTGATGTAGCAGCGATAGCGCTGCGTTTCATGGCGTCGGGACAGGATTTTTCGTGCCACGGCACTGAACACCTGATCACCATATTCCAGCTCGGAGAATTCATTGTTGTTGCAGTACAGCGTGACGCTGACCTGCCCCGGCGAGGCTTCTTCGACAATGGCCTGCACGTCATAAAAGGGTTTGTCCGACGCCGTGGGCGCAGGGCGCGGTTCGATACGGCGGCCACGTCCCGGCCCGGAGGGCACTATCTGGTAGTACAGGGTTTCCAGAGCTGTCAGCGCCAGCGCATTGTCCAGCGGCAGGAGGGCGCCCCGGCGATAGACCAGCGAATGAAAAAACCGCTGCAATGGCAGCAGCAGGCTCGACTCGTCGTGATAAGGCAGGCGCTGGTGCCAGAGCGCGTTATGTTCATCGAGCACATAAACGTCCGCATCAGGCTCGTTGAGGCGGTAAAACACCTGAATGCACTCGGGTTGGCCGTGGGGCAGGAGCAGCGAAAGATCGTGTTCGTCCAGTGCATGGGGGTCCAGGTGTAACGGGCTGTAGCGCGGCAGCTCTTCGCCCAGGTACTCGAACAGGCCAGACAAGCTGTTGATCACCACATGCCTGACCTGGCCGGGCACCATTTCCAGCACGTGATACTGCTGCTGCACCTGAATCAGGTAGCGATGATTCAGGCGCCGGGCCAATAGCAACCGTGCGGTAGCCACCAGCTCTTCAACACGCTGCGCAATCGCCGGCGCGCGATTGTGGCAGAAGCAACGCACCCGCACCGTGGGTTGCACCGGCCCTTCAGGCAGGTTGCTCAGCAGCTCGCTGAGACAGTCGAGCAACGCATACGGGCCGTCAAAACGGCTGAAGAAGATTTCGTTCCAGCTGTTGACGGTGATCTGGTCCAGCGTCAGCACCAGATTTTCCCGCACTCCCGCATAGCTCAGGGAATCAGTACGCTCGGTGGTCATCAGGATATTCAGGTCCCGATGGTGCTTGAGCGGATCGACACCCACGTTGACCAGCAACAGGATATCGGCGGGAATACTGGCCTTGAGCAGACGCTCTTCGCTCACCACCTCCAGCGGCACAGGAATCGTTTGCTGCAGCGCGCCCAGCAGGTTGAACAACTCGAATTCCGTCAGGTCGCTCGTGCCGGGATGCAGGGCGAGTCGGGTGGTGGTGTCGATGACGTTGTTGCGATGACACCAGGTCAGCAGCTCGAGCAGTTCACGGCAACGCTTGATCGGCGAGAAATTCTGCCAGTCATGGGCCGCCAGGTTGCCGTTGTACAGCGCCCATTGGGTTTTCCCCGGCTCACGCTTGTTGGGGGACTGCACCAGCGTCAGGGTATCTTCGGCCAGATCCGGGGCGATGCCGGGATTGATGAATTCAACCTTGCCCGCCTTGCGCTCAAAGGCTGCATACAGGCGACGACCCAACACATTCAGGTCGCGGGCATTGATCGAACTGGCGATTTTTTGCGTGCGGGCGAAGTGGGTCAGGAAGCGATAGCTGTAGTTGAGTTCGTTGACCAGCGCACGGCGTTCGTGGGCGACCTGACGCACTTTCCACTGGCTGCGACTGTCGAGCAAGACCAGTTGGCGCTCATCCCAACCCCATTCCACCGTCAAACGCTCAAGCAATGCACGTTGCCAGCCGGTGCTGCGCAAGCGTGAAGCGCCGGTCAGTTTCTTGTTCACCTTCAGGTACAGACTGCGGCGCACCAACTCCAGGCGCTCAAACTCTCCGCGATCAGTCAGGTATTCCTCGATCCGGCGATACACCACCATATAGGGGTCCATCTCATCCAGATCCAGCTGATTGGCAAAGACCGCATGCTTGAAGCACATACTCAGGCATTGCACCCGCGGATGCTCGCTGGCGTACACCTCGGTCAGCAGCAACTTGAGCACCGACTTGTAAGGCGATTCGATGCCCTTGAACAACTGCCACAGCCCGGCGCCGATGAACTCCCCCGGGGGAATCCGCGCCATATTGCCCAGATCCAGGATGTCTTCTTCGCGGATGAAGCGCTTGGACAGCAGGGTGTGGGTGTATTCGGCGTAACGCTGCTCTTCGTAAGTCGGGACCAGCCACCACAACGGCGTGCGCCCGGCGAGCCAGATGGCGGTGCGATAGAACTCATCGAGCAACAGGTAGTGCTGGGTGGTGCCGCAGTCTTCGGAACTGAGTTGCGCATCGCGCTCACCCAGCACAAAGCGTTGTGGGTCGATCAGGAAAAAATGCGCCTCGGCACCCTGGCTGTCGGCCCAGTCTTCCAGCATCTGGCATTTCTTGCGCAGCTCCTGGATCGCTTCGGCGGGCAAGCCTGGCTCGTGGCACACCCAGACATCCATATCGCTTTGCTCAGCCTGAGCCAGCGTCCCGAGGCTGCCCATTAAAAACAGCCCTAGAATCGGTTCGGGTGCATTGGCGCGTCGAGCTTTATAGGAGAACGACCGGGTCAGGCGTTGCGCTTCGGCCAGCGCCAGCGCGCTGGGCTCGTATTGCGAAACCCCCGCAGGCGTACTGCCCGACACATAACCGGGCAGCAGAGGGTGGTTCACATGAAAAAAAAGCGGCAAGAGCGTCAACACCGACTGTTGTCGTGTCGACAGGCCCTCCATGGCGCGGGCAAACCGGCCACTGTTCAGCGTGAGAAAGCGGGCGCGCAGTTGCGCAAGGACCTTGCGGTCGATGCCTTCATCCAGATCGGGACGAATTTCAAAGTTACGCGTCATCGCCATTCAACCGACTGCACAAACGTGTGAGGGTGATCATTGAAAAATGAACGGGAAGGCGGGCAGGAACAGTCTGATAACGAACGCCTTGAGCAAGGCATTATGTTCTGGCGCCAATTCGCTATCGGCAGCAGATTCTATAAATGAAGGGTCCGTCAGGGCTTTATTGATGGCTGGCGGACCCTCTTGGCGATTAAGCGGCTTGTTTGGATACGTTCAGGATCGTCAGCAAGGACTGCGCATGCTCAGCGGCTTCAAGTCCCAGGCTTGTCAGATAGCCCCCATCGACCTGGGTCGTCAGTCCTTTTTCGAAGAGTCTTTGGGCAGCGGCAATGGCAGTCGGGGCGGCCACGTGATGGACTTTGAGCCCTTCAAGGGTATTGCCCAGATTGAACAGTGCGAGGATTTCCAGTTCGGCAACCAACTCAGGGGTATACGACATAGGTGCTCCAGACTTTTCTAGTGATACGCCGCGCTGGCGGGCGGGCTCTCTGGAATCGACATGTCGGTGCAGCGTTTGTCGGTTCTGGATGACCGCTAAAGCCGGCTTGGCGTGACAGCCCCGTATGGTTTCAGTGGCAGCGGGGCATGTGCAGTGTAGACACAGTCTGAATTTTTTGCAGCGCCTATCTTTTCGACTATCAATCGAGCCGAATCACGCCTCTGGCGGCAATTCAGGCAGGGCACGCAGCGCCTGCTCGTACCATTGAGTGTCAAACGGACGATCGGCCTTGAGCAGTGCGTCGATCTCTACAGCCAGCACATGGGCCATCAGCTGCAGGATTTCTTCACGCTCGTACCCCACCAGCGTCAACTTGTTGAACGTGGCCTTGGCGGCGGGCGGGTTGTCGCTTTCGATCTGATTCTCGATGGCCTCGATCAGGGTCGATTCAGCAAATTCTTCTTCGTCATTGTCGATGGCGTCAGTCATGGCGTGCTCCTCGGAAAAGGCCGTCAGTTTACTCACATTGATCGCCTGCGTAATTCCCAAGCGTGGGAAACCTTGAAGGAGTGTTCTGTCAGCAGCTTCTGAATTTTCCGTGGGTCCGCGTAGCCAGCGGCGCGGGACGCTGCAAATCATTAAAATCTATAATGTTCAATGAGTTATAAACAAAGTGGCCAGGAGGCTTGAATGCTGAAACTCTATGGATTTGCCGCAAGTAACTACTTCAACATGGTCAAGCTCGCACTGCTGGAGAAGCAGCTGCCCTTTGACATGATCCCCATACACGGCTGCCAGAACCCGGAAATTCTTGCCATAAGCGCCCGGGGCAAGGTGCCGATTCTGGAAACCGACAAGGGGTTTATCAGTGAGACCGACGTTATCCTCAGGTACCTGGAAGACGTCTACCCGACCCACCCTTTAGTGCCCGCCGACCCGTACGAACGTGCGCAGGTCTGGACCCTTGCCAAGGAAATCGAGCTGTATATCGAACTGCCAGCGCGTTCCTGTTACGTCGAAGTCATTTTCGGCGGCAGACCGACACCCGAAGCACTGAAAGCCAAAGCGGGCCGCGACTTGCTCAAGGGTTTCGCAGCCTTGAAGCAACGGGCACAATTCAGCCCTTACGTGGCCGGGACGAGTTTTACGGTGGCGGATCTGTATTTTCTGTACAGCGTCGACCTGGCCAGACTGGTGGGCAAGCAGCTGTTTGCTACGGATTATCTGGAGGACATGCCCTGCGCACGGGCATTGCTGGCGCGCCTGGCGCAAAACCCCCACGTACAACGCATCGCCCTCGACAAGGACGCTGAATTCCCCGCCTTTCTGGAAAGGGTAAGGCCTCGGGATAGGGCTCGGGAAGTACAAAACGAATAGGAGCGGATTCCTTCGCAAGCCCTATATTCCGGGCCACTGAGTCTGGAATTGGTGCTCGTACCCGTGGGACCGGCTTCAGCCGGGAAGGGGTATTTCAGACGATGCAGATGCAGCGAACGCCCTGGCCTCTTCCCGGCTGAAGCCGGTTCTACAGTGTGATGTCGGTCTTCGCGGGTCAATCCGCCCCTACAGGGCAGTTACGTCCACGCCGTAATCAGCGCGCAGCCAACAACGCCTGACCAAGGGCCACCGCCGCTTTCACCTGGGCCGGCGCGGTCCCGCCGATGTGATTACGCGCGTTGACCGAACCTTCCAGCGTCAGCACGGCAAATACATCCTGTTCGATCTGATTGCTGAATTGACGCAGCTCTTCCAGGCTCATTTCCGCCAGGTCCTTGCCGCTCTCCACGCCGTATTTCACCGCGTGACCGACAATTTCGTGGCAATCACGGAATGGCAGGCCGCGACGAACCAGATAATCGGCCAGATCCGTTGCCGTGGAGAAACCACGCAGCGCCGCTTCACGCATGATGGCGTGCTTGGGCTTGATCGCCGGGATCATGTCGGCAAACGCCCGCAGCGAATCGCGCAGGGTATCGGCGGCATCGAACAGCGGCTCCTTGTCTTCCTGATTGTCCTTGTTGTAGGCCAGCGGCTGGCCTTTCATCAAGGTCAACAGCCCCATCAAGGCACCGAATACGCGGCCGCTCTTGCCACGAACCAGCTCGGGAACGTCCGGGTTTTTCTTCTGCGGCATGATGGAACTGCCGGTGCAGAAACGGTCGGGCAAGTCGATGAACTGGAATTGAGCGCTGGTCCACAGCACCAGCTCTTCGGAGAAACGCGACAGGTGCATCATCGCGATGCTCGCGGCGGAGCAGAACTCGATGGCGAAGTCGCGATCCGACACGCTGTCCAGCGAGTTGCCGCCCACGACGTCAAAGCCCAGCAGCTTGCAGGTCAGTTCGCGGTCGATCGGGTACGTGGTGCCCGCCAGCGCAGCGCTGCCCAGCGGCATGCGGTTCAAGCGCTTGCGGCAATCCACGAGACGCTCGTAATCGCGGCTCAGCATTTCAAACCAGGCCAGCATATGGTGACCGAACGTCACGGGCTGCGCGGTCTGCAGGTGCGTAAAGCCCGGCATGATGGTCTCGGCTTCACGCTCGGCCTGACCCAGCAGGCCCTGTTGCAAGCGGGTGATTTCGCTCAGGATCAGGTCGATTTCATCGCGCAGCCACAACCGGATATCAGTGGCGACCTGATCGTTACGGCTGCGTCCGGTGTGCAGTTTTTTACCGGTCACGCCGATGCGGTCAGTCAGGCGTGCCTCGATGTTCATGTGCACATCTTCCAGATCCACGCGCCAGTCGAAACTGCCCGCTTCGATCTCAGCCTGGATGCTGTTCAAGCCGTCGACGATGGTGTCGCGCTCGGCGTCGGTGAGAACGCCGACCTTGGCCAGCATCGTTGCATGGGCAATGGAGCCCATGATGTCGTGGCGATAAAGGCGCTGGTCGAAAGTGACGGAGGCGGTGAAGCGCGCGACGAAGGCGTCGACGGGTTCACTGAAGCGGCCGCCCCAGGACTGGTTGGTCTTGTCGGTGCTCATGGATTCGCTCGTTGATCTGCTGAAAGGGGCGTGCCCGCCAGGAATCGCCGGGCGCACGCGATAATAGCAGGTTGCAGTTTTTTATTGCGGTGCGGCTTGCCGCTGAAGGCAGCAACGTTGAGACTGAGCCGATGCGAAACGACCCCCTGAAGCGCCGCCAGCCTGACGATCAAGGCAAAGAATTCTTTCTGCCTGAACTGTGCCTGCCTCAAGCATTGCTGGTACTTGTGCTGCTCGCGGAACTGCTGGTGCTCGTGCTGGTGTTGGTCGAACCCATGCGCACCGGTTTCGACTGGGTACGCCTGGCCCTGATGTCGCTGTTCGTACAATGGATCGTTTTGCTGTCCGCCGCCCTGTTATGCGGCTTGCGCCCATGGCTGGCACGCTTGCCACCGGGCATGGCGGGGCTGGTGGGATGCCTGCTGGTGGTGGCGTTGACCCTGGCGTGCACCGCGGTCACGGACATCTGCCAGTTGAGCGGCAAGCTCAATCCTGGCGGGATGATCGAGCGCTATCTGCGCTATGGTTTGATCGCGCTGATCATGTCGGCCTTGATGCTGCGTTATTTCTATCTGCAAAGTCAGTGGCGCAAACAGCAGCAGGGCGAATTGCGCGCCCGGATCGAATCGCTTCAGGCCCGTATCCGTCCGCATTTTCTTTTCAATACACTCAACAGCATTGCCAGCCTCGTGGCAACCCAACCTGCCAAAGCGGAGCAGGCGGTGCTGGACCTGTCGGACCTGTTCCGGGCGAGTCTCGCCAAGCCGGGCAGCCTGGTCACCTGGCGCGATGAGCTGGAATTGGCTAAACGATATTTATCAATTGAGCAATATCGTCTTGGCGAGCGTCTACAGTTGGACTGGGCGGTAAGCGCAATTCCGGACGATTTGCCGATTCCCCAGCTAACCTTGCAGCCATTACTGGAAAACGCTTTGCTTTACGGGATCGCACCACGCATTGAAGGTGGTGTCATAAAGGTTGAAGCAGACTATAAAAAGGGAGAGTTCATATTGTGTGTCAGCAATCCCTATGACGAAGTTGCCACCCGGCAGACTTCCAACGGTACTCAACAGGCCCTGGTAAACATCGGTGCACGCATTACGGCACTTTTTGGCCCACACGCCAGTCTGAGCGTGGAGCGCCGTGACGGTCGTCACTTCACCTGTCTACGCTATCCTTGTGCGAGACTCACGCAGGAAGCCAGAGCAATATGAATGTCCTGATCGTTGATGACGAACCCCTGGCCCGCGAACGACTGAGCCGATTGGTCAGCGAAATCGAGGGTTACCGGGTATTGGAACCAAGCGCCTCTAACGGCGAAGAAGCCTTGTCGCTGATCGACAGCCTCAAGCCGGATATCGTGTTGCTCGATATCCGCATGCCGGGAATCGATGGTCTGCAAGTCGCTGCAAAATTGTGCGAGCGCGAAACCCCGCCCGCAGTCGTCTTTTGTACTGCGCACGACGAGTTTGCCCTTGATGCTTTCCAGGTCAGCGCTGTTGGCTACCTGGTCAAGCCCGTACGCCCCGAGCATCTGGTGGAAGCGCTGCGAAAAGCCGAGCGCCCCAACCGTGTGCAACTGGCGGCCATGACCCGCCCTGCCGCCGAAAGCGGCAATGGTCCACGCAGCCATATCAGCGCCCGGACCCGTAAAGGCATTGAACTGATCCCTCTGGATCAGGTGATCTTTTTCATCGCGGATCACAAATACGTCACCCTGCGTCACGAGGGAGGGGAGGTATTGCTGGACGAACCGCTGAAGGCCCTGGAAGACGAATTCGGTGACCGCTTCGTGCGCATCCACCGCAACGCGCTGGTGGCCCGCGAGCGAATCGAACGCTTGCAGAGAACACCTTTGGGGCATTTTCAGTTGTTCCTCAAGGGTCTCAATGGCGACGCGTTGATCGTCAGCCGTCGGCATGTGGCCGGGGTGCGCAAGATGATGCAGCAGCTTTGACCTGTAGGAGGTCCACCGGGGTCCAGACACCGCTGTGTCGAGCTGCAAACAGCTGACATGTGGGACCCGATTTATCCGGGAAGACGGCATTGCCTGCGATGAAAATGCAGCAGATGTACCGGCCTCTTCCCGGCTAAAGCCGGTCCCACGATCCTGATCAGCTCAGAGGATTATGGGGCACGCGCGAGGCACGGGTAGCTGACTCACACCACTTCGCCAGCAAGTTTTCGCCCCAGTATTTTGATCAGGATCAACCTCCTCAGCGGTCTTTGCACACAGCGCTGAGCCGTTTTGCCTGAGCTGTTATTATCCGTGGCAACCATCAAGTACGGATCGATTCATGTCCCTTCGCGAAATTCGCATTGCCACTCGCAAAAGTGCGCTGGCCCTATGGCAGGCCGAATACGTCAAAGCCCGGCTGGAGCAGGCTCACCCGGGCTTGATCGTCACGCTGGTGCCCATGGTCAGCCGTGGCGACAAATTGCTCGATTCCCCCCTGTCGAAAATCGGCGGCAAAGGTCTGTTCGTCAAAGAGCTCGAGACGGCCCTGCTGGAAAACACAGCCGATATCGCCGTGCATTCCATGAAAGACGTGCCGATGGACTTCCCGCCAGGCCTGGGCCTGTTCTGCATCTGCGAACGTGAAGATCCCCGCGATGCGTTCGTCTCCAACAACTTCGACAGCCTCGACGTGCTGCCCACTGGCAGTATTGTCGGCACGTCGAGCCTGCGGCGTCAGGCGCAGCTGTTGGCCCGGCGACCGGATCTGACCATCCACTTCCTGCGTGGCAACGTCAATACGCGCCTGGCCAAGCTCGATGCCGGCGAATATGACGCAATCATTCTTGCTGCGGCTGGCCTGATTCGCCTCGGCTTCGAAAACCGGATCACGAGCAGCATCAGCGTCGATGACAGCCTGCCTGCCGGTGGTCAAGGCGCAGTCGGCATCGAATGCCGCAGCGCTGACGCCGAAATCCACGCCTTGCTCGCGCCGCTGCACCACGATGACACCGCCGTGCGGGTCATTGCCGAGCGTTCGTTGAACAAACACCTCAACGGCGGTTGCCAGGTGCCCATCGCATGTTATGCGGTGCTCGAAGGCGATTCGATCTGGTTGCGCGGCCTGGTGGGCGATCCTTCCGGCAAGTCGCTGCTGCGCGCCGAAGCCCGTGCCCCGCAGGCACACGCCCAGGCTTTGGGTGTAGAGGTCGCCGAGGCATTGCTGGCTCAGGGCGCGGCGGACATCCTCAAGGCGGTCTACGGCGAGGCGGCTCAGGAATGAATGGCTGGCGGCTGCTGCTGACCCGGCCCGTCGATGAATCTGCAGCGCTGGCCCAGGTGCTCGCGGATGTCGGCATCTTCAGCAGCAGCCTGCCACTCCTTGAAATCGAGCCAGTCCCCCTCACGGCGGCTCACCGCGGCTTGATTGCGCACCTTGATCACTTCAACGCCGTCATCGTCGTCAGCAAACCCGCAGCACGCCTGGGTCTGGCATTGCTGGACCAAAGCTGGCCGGTGCCGCCGACACAGCCGTGGTTCACCGTTGGCGAAGGCACGGCGCAACTGTTGCGGGACCACTATCTGGACGTGAGCTGGCCCGCACAAGGCGATGACAGCGAAGCCCTGCTCAAGCTCCCCAAACTGCAACAAGCCGTGGCCTTGCCGGGAAGTCGTGTGTTAATCATGCGGGGCGAAGAAGGTCGAGAACTTTTGGCCGAGCGTTTACGGCAACTGGGTGCTAGTGTCGACTATCTACCGCTGTATCGTCGCAAGCTGCCGCTCTACCCGCCCTCGACGCTGGCGGAGCGCGTCAAAGCGGAACGCTTGAACGCGCTGGTGGTCAGCAGTGGACAGGGTTTTGAACACTTGCGTCAGTTAGCGGGCCAAGCCTGGCCTGAACTGGCGCAAATGCCGCTATTTGTACCGAGCCCTCGCGTCGCTGAACTGGCGCGGCTTGCCGGGGCTCGAACAGTTGTGAACTGCCGTGGCGCAAACGCTGCGGCCTTGCTGACGGCGTTGCGGGAACAACCCGGACCCGTTATTCAGATGCCTTGATCGACTTGCTTGTCGTTTAGTCGATTACGCCCTAATGCAAAGGATGGATACGTGAGCGAAACAGTCTTGCCCAAAGATGACTCCGAACCGGTGCTGGTCAACGCCACGCCGACACCCGACCCGACTGACCCGAAACGTTCTGGCAGCCGCAGCAATGGTTTGGTGATCGTGGCTTTACTGTTTGGCGTGGCGGGCGTGGCCGTGGCCGGTTGGGGCGTATGGCAGTTGCGGGCGGTTCAGGCCAGCCATCAAGTGCAACGCACGCAAATGCTGGACCTCGCCTCCCAGACGCAAACGCTGCAACAACACGAACAGCAGCTCTCGCTGCAACTGGCCCAGCTCCCCGGCGCCGAAGAACTCGAGGAGCGCCGTCGCCTGGTTTCGCAATTGCAGGGCGATCAGCAGCGATTGAGCCAGCGTCTGGAAACCGTACTGGGTGCCAGCCGCAAGGACTGGCGCCTGGCTGAAGCCGAACATCTGTTGCGTCTGGCCAGCCTGCGCCTCTCGGCCTTGCAGGACATCACCAGCGCACAGGCCCTGGTACAGGGCGCCGATGAAATCCTTCGCGAACAGGACGACCCCGGTTCCTTCGCGGCCCGGGATCAATTAGCCAAGAGCCTCGCGGCGCTGCGCAGCATCGACCAACCGGATCGCACCGGCCTGTTCCTGCAACTGGCCGCACTGCGCGATCAGGTCGAACAGCTCAACGAACTGGCACCGGAGTACAAGGACAACGGCGAATCCCTGCTAGGGCTGACAACCGGCGACAATCAAGACAGTCGCTGGGCACAGTGGTGGGATCAGATCTCCCGGTACATCCGCATCGACTTCAATGCCGACAAGAATGTACGCCCGTTGTTGGCCGGGCAGAGTCTGGTTCAGGTTCGTCTGGCGTTGAGTCTGGCGCTGGAGCAGGCGCAATGGGCCGCACTCAACGGCCAGCCGCAGGTTTACGCACGGGCAGTGGCTGAAGCGCGGGACGTGTTGCAGACCAACTTCAATCAGGACAACACGCAAGTCAAAATGCTGAACGAGCGCCTGAGTGCGCTGGTCACGCAGCCGGTTGCCGTCATGACACCGGACCTGACGCAGAGCCTGAGCGCCGTGCAGGCCTACCTGGCACGCCGAAACATGGCGACCGATGCACCAACGGATTCGAGCAGCCAGCCTGCTGAAGCCAGGCAGGGGACCAGCCCATGAAGCGCGCCTATATCCTGCTGTTTATCGCCATCGCCATCGCGGCATTGATCGGCGTGGCGGTCGCGGAACATTCCGGATACGTGCTGATTGCGTATCAGAACTTCCGCTATGAATCGAGCCTCTGGGCGACGCTGGGCCTGCTGATCGCCATCTGGCTGGTGATCTACATGGTTCGTACGCTGCTGGGCCTGGTCTTGACCTCTAGTGGCGTGGTGAATCCGTGGTCGCGGCGCAACCGCAGCCGTCGTGTTCAGGTGGCCATCGAGCAAGGTCAGATGGACCTCGCAGAAGGCCGCTGGGCCAGCGCCCAGCGTCATTTGCACCGGGCCGCCGAAGCCGAACCCCAGCCGTTGCAATATTACCTGGGCGCCGCACGTGCGGCCAACGAGCAAGGCAAATACGAAGAATGCGACGGCCTTCTGGAGCGTGCACTGGAGCGTCAGCCCCAGGCGGAGCTGGCGATTGCCTTGAGCCATGCGCAACTGCAGCAGGATCGCGGCGACACGGATGGTGCGTTGAGCACCCTGCAAGTGATGCACGAACGTCATCCGCACAATGCGCAAATCCTGCGCCAGTTGCAGCGCTTGTATCGACAGCGCGGCGAGTGGTCGGCGCTGATCAAGCTGATGCCGGAGTTGCGCAAGGATAAGGTCCTGCCACCCCAGGAACTGGCCGATCTGGAGCGGCGCGCCTGGGGTGAAAACCTCACGCTGGCGGCTTATCGGGAACCGGAAGGTGATGCGGCACTGGCGGGCCTGCCTTCGCTGGACAAGGCCTGGAACGGCCTGTCTTCTTCCCAGCGTCAGGAACCGCAACTGGTGCTGGCCTATGCCGAGCAACTGCGTCGCCTGGGAGCCGATGCCAAAGCCGAGGAAGCGCTGCGCACAGCCCTCAAGCGCCAGTACAACAGCCATTTGGCGCGTCTGTACGGGCTGGTGCGCGGCAGTGATCCGGGCCGCCAACTGCAAACGGCCGAAGGTTGGCTCAAAGAGCACTCCACTGATCCAAGCCTGCTGCTGACACTGGGCCGGCTGTGCCTGCAAAGCAGCCTGTGGGGCAAGGCCCGTGATTATCTGGAGAGCAGCCTGCGCTTGCAGCGCAACCCTGAAACCTGTGCGGAGCTGGCGCGGTTGCTGGGCCAACTGGGCGAAACCGATCGCAGCAATCAGTTATTTCAGGAAGGCCTGGGGTTGCTGGATGAACGCCTTCTGGCGCGTCCGCTCCCGGCATTGGCTGGCTGATTCGGGTCAATAATGACGCGTTGGTCTTAGCGCTACGAAGGCGATTTGTAGGAAATATCTCCAGCAAATCGCCATCGCAGGATTTATCTTTCGAAGGGTTGTATTGAAGCGCTCTTCTTCTGTCAGGAACTCCCCGGCAAAACAGGGAAGTATCCTTACGGCAGCGCCTTGAAAGGGCTGTGCGCTTTCCTCTACCGTAACCGCCTTCGTTTCTTGTTACGGATTTGCCATGCCTCTGGCTCGCACGCGCTCTCTTTTTTTCCTGGCGTTTATCGCATGTGCGCTGATCATCGGCACCGTCGTTTATTTGCAACGTGTGTTCGATCTGACACCTTGCGTGTTATGTGTCTGGCAGCGCTGGGTGTTCCTGATATGCGCGGCTTTGGCCCTCGCTGCGGCCTGGCATGGGCCAGGGCCGAACGGTTGCCGCCGGTATGGTGCACTCATGCTGGTGCTGACCCTGTCCGGCGGCACCATTGCCGGCACCCAGGTCTGGCTGCAAACGGCGACCGCGGACGAGCTTGTACCTGTCATCGCGGCCATCGAACGCAGCCTGGATGCCCTGTTTTTGGGCCATGTCGTCGAGCGGTTACGTTTCGACACCCTCCTGTGCGCCGAGATCAATTGGTCATTGTTTGGCATGACCTTGCCGGAGTGGAGCCTGCTGGCTTTCGTAGGCCTCGCCCTGCTGGCGCTGTACCCGATTTTTCAATCGTCAGGGAAGGTCTCGGGTGCCGAAAGTCGGGCCGAGGATTAAACACTTGTATGAACTTTGTGTCCTGCGTACCTTGATGGGCTAGTCCTGCGGGCATAATCTGGACCGCAAGCGTTTTGAAATTATGCAAATCCTGTGTGCACAGCCTGTCTCCTTCGCTGAGACATCCAAAGGTCGCCGCTAGTCTGCATGCCCCTGAAGGGAAGAGAGAACATCATGCTGGAAAGTTGTCAGAATGCTCAGGAACGCTGGGGTGGGGTCAATACAATGATCGACCGCTGGCTACGAGAACGCCTTGAGCTGATTCGCGTCTACGACGCGCTGGGTGACACGCCGGAGGCCCTGGCGGCTGACCGCGAGGGTCTGCAGAAATTTTGTGAAGTTCTGGTCGACTATGTTTCGGCCGGGCATTTCGAAATTTACGAACAACTCAGCAGTGAAGCCAAGGCATTCAACAACGAACGCGGGCTTGAATTGGCGGAAAAGATTTATCCACGCCTGGAAGTCATCACCGAGCGTGCGCTGGCTTTCAATGACCAGTGCGACAGCGGCGACTGCACCACGGTCACCGACGAGTTCAACAAGCTGGGTGGCTTGCTGCACGAGCGCTTTGAACTGGAAGACTGCCTGATCGAAGTCCTGCACAACTCCCACAAAGAAGTAGTTGCTGCTCAGGCCTGAATCGGTCCGGCGAACGAAGTTGATATTGCCCTGGGGTGCGTTCTGCACCCCTTCGCGTTTCTGGCTGCCGGGGTTTGTACCCTGCTGCCGTGGGTGGGTTAATGGCCGACGGCGACCAGTTCAATCTCAAACACCAGCGGTGTGTACGGATCGATCAAATCCCCGGCGCCCTCTGCACCGTAAGCCTGGTCTGACGGGATGACCAGACGCCATTTGGCACCGACGGGCATGCTCTGCAGCGCGGTGGTCCAGCCGCTGATCACGCTGTCGAGGCGAAACCATTGAGGCTGGCTGCTCTGGTCGAAAATGGTACCGTCCGGAAGACGCCCCACATAACGAACCTCGACGCGCCCGTCGATAGTGGGTTTGGCGCCCGTGCCTGGCGTCAATTCTGTCATCAGGATGCCGTCTGCCAGCTCCTTCACGCCCGGCTTGGCTTTTTCACTGTCCATGAAGCTCCGCTCTGCACTCAAGGCCGCTTCACTTTGCGGCTCCGATAGCCCTGATGCCTCGGCCTGAGCAATCGCAGCGTCATGTTCACTGAGAATCTCATCAATGCGTTCTTTTTTCAGCGCAAGAGGTTTACCTTTGTAAGCCTGCTGCAAACCTTCGATCAAAGCGGGTAGTTCCAGATCAGGCACTTCCTGATGCAAACGCTCACCCAGGCTTGCTCCCAGGCTGTACGCAAGATCGTGGGCATCGCTGGACGCACCGGTTTCCGAGGCCTGAGCCAATGGTAGCAACAAGAATAACGACGTTAACAGGTAGCGTGACATGAATGCTCTCCGGCCTGGGAAGTGAGCGATTATGCCAGCGCAACCGCTTGTGTGTGATGAGACTTGCCAAGTGTTTTTTGCATGACCTCGATCATGGGCACCGCAAGGTTTTTCCGCGAAATGCAACAGGTTGCTTGCAACACTGTCAACATGCGCTAGCGGCGGTGCAGGCAGAGGTCTAGTATGAGCCGCAATTCAGCCATCCAGAGGGTAAATCATGTCGGCCAAAAAGAAGCCAGTAAACACCCCGTTGCATTTACTACAACAGCTTTCGGGCAGCTTGCTCGATCACCTGGAAGATGCGTGTTCTCAAGCGTTGGCTGATGCCGAAAAACTGCTCGCCAAGCTTGAAAAGCAACGCGGTAAAGCTCAGGAAAAGCTGCACAAATCCCGCACCCGACTGCAGGACGCAGCCACTGCCGGTAAAGCCAAGGCACAGGCCAAGGCCAAAAGCGGCGTCGCCGAACTGGAAGAGCTGCTTGATGCGCTCAAGTCCCGTCAGACCGAAACCCGCACCTACATCCTGCAACTCAAACGCGACGCCCAGGAAAGCCTGAAGTTGGCCCAAGGCGTTGGCCGTGTGAAAGAAGCCGTCAGCAAGGCACTGGAAAGCCGTGCGGCGAAGCCAGCGCCTGCCAAGGCAACGGCGACCAAAGCGGTGGCAGCCAAGGCACCCGCACCGGCAGCCAAGCCTGCTGCGAAGGCACCGGCTAAAGCCGCGGCCAAGCCTGCAGCCAAGGCAGCCCCCGCCAAACCTGCAAGCGCCAAGGCACCGGTGAAAACCGCTGCCAAACCGGCTGCAGCCAAACCAGCCGCTGCCAAAGCCCCGGCGGCCAAGCCTGCGGCAAAAGCGCCAGCTGCATCCGCTGCCAAGGCCCCGGTTAAAGCTGCAACCAAGCCAGTCGCCAAAGCTCCTGTCAAAGCCGCTGCAAAACCGGCAGCCGCCAAGCCTGCCACTGCAAAACCGGCAGCGACCAAGCCGGCAACGACCGGCGCAGCGACGCAGGCAACACCCGTAACGCCAGCAGCGCCCGCAACAACCGGCACCACGCCTACCAGCGCTTCCTAAGCCTGGTTAGCCGCGACGCGCAGCACATGCAGCGCGTCGTGGTTCTTGCTGGCGGCTTCGCCCGCCAACAGCGTCAACCAGTCTTCCCGACCCGTTACTCCGGTGGCTGACCAGTCCTGCGTCTGCGCCTGCAACCTCGTTAATAATTCATGCTCGGCCTCAAGCTCCAGCGCTTTGACGCGGGCGCGAAACGAGCCCAGCACAGGGTCTTGCTGTGCTGCACCGCGCCATTGTGTGCGCAACTCCCGAAGCGGGCGCACCACCTCGTCATGCCAAGGCGTCGCCAATTGTCCGATTTGTTGCGCCCGTTGCGGGGTGCACGGCACATCGCGATGCATCAGCCAGACGCCGCATAACAGCGAGCAAACGTTGGCTCCGTTGGCCTGCAAACTCAGGCACGCCTCTTCGATCCCCGGTTTGGCATAGAAATCGAGGGTGAAACTCCAAAGGTCAGCATGCATAGTGATCTACCTGTTTGAGACGAAGCTGGTAGACTCCGCCGCCATTATGATTCGACTTCAAAGCCTTACCTTACAGCGTGGCCCGCAACGTCTGCTAGAAGACGCCGAGCTGACCCTGCACGCCGGTCAGAAAGCCGGCCTGATCGGTGCCAATGGCGCCGGTAAATCCAGCCTGTTCGCGTTGCTTCTGGGTGAATTAACCCCGGATTCCGGCGACTGTCTGCTCCCCGCCGACTGGCGCATCGCCCATATGCGGCAGGAGATCGACACCCTCGACCGCATTGCGGTGGACTACGTGCTCGATGGCGACCTGCGCTTGCGTGAAGTGCAGCGTCTGCTGGCCGAAGCCGAAACGGCTCAGGACGGTGCCGCGCAGGCGCGCATGCACTCGGAGCTGGACAGCGCCGACGGCTACACGGCTGACGCTCGCGCTCGCAAACTGCTGGCCGGATTGGGCTTCACCAATGAGCAGATGGACAAACCCGTAGCCGATTTCTCTGGTGGCTGGCGGATGCGTCTGAACCTGGCGCAAGCCTTGATGTGCCCATCAGACCTGTTGCTGCTCGATGAGCCGACCAACCACTTGGACCTCGACGCCATTCTGTGGCTTGAGGACTGGCTCAAGAGCTATCCCGGCACCTTGCTGCTGATTTCCCACGACCGGGACTTTCTCGATGCCGTGGTCGATCACGTAGCCCACGTCGAGCAGCGCAAGATCACGCTCTATCGCGGTGGCTACAGCGCCTTCGAGCGCGCCCGTGCGGAGCGTCTGGCCCAACAGCAACAGGCGTACGACAAGCAGCAGGCACAGCGCGCGCACATGGAGAAATTCATCGCGCGCTTCAAGGCCCAGGCCACCAAGGCCAAGCAGGCCCAGAGCCGGATCAAGGCTTTGGAGCGGATGGAAGAACTCTCGGCGGCGCACGTTGATTCGCCCTTCGACTTCACCTTCCGCGAGTCCAGCAAAATTTCCAGCCCGCTATTGGATTTGTCCGATGCCCGTCTGGGTTACGGCGATCGTGCGGTGCTGGAAAAGGTCAAGCTGCAACTGACGCCGGGCGCGCGCATTGGCTTGCTCGGGCCGAACGGCGCGGGTAAATCGACGCTGATCAAAAACCTGGCGGGCGAGCTCGAACCGTTGAGCGGGCGACTGGTGCGCGGCGAGAACACGGTAGTGGGTTATTTTGCCCAGCACCAGTTGGACTCGCTGGACGCCAAGGCCAGCCCGTTACTGCACTTGCAGCGCATTGCGCCGACCGAGCGCGAACAGACCCTGCGCGATTTCCTCGGCGGCTTCGACTTCCGTGGCGCACGCTTGGACGAACCGGTCCTGAATTTTTCCGGCGGCGAAAAAGCCCGTCTGGCCCTGGCGCTGATTGCCTGGGAAAAACCCAACCTGCTGCTGCTCGACGAACCCACCAACCACCTGGACCTGGAGATGCGTCTGGCCTTGACCATGGCGCTGCAGGAATTCAGTGGCGCGGTGCTGGTGGTTTCTCACGATCGCCACCTGCTCAAAAGCACGACTGATGATTTCCTGTTGGTGGCTGACGGTCGCGTCCAGGAATTCGACGGCGATCTGGAAGACTACGCACGCTGGCTGGTGGAATATCGCCTGCGCAATGCGCCGGTCAGCAACACGCCGATCAACCTCGACAAGACCGACAAAAAGGCCCAGCGCCAGCAAGCGGCGGCCTTGCGTCAGCAATTGGCGCCGCACAAGAAGCAGGCCGACAAACTGGAGCGCGACCTGGGCTTGCTGCACGAAAAGCTCGCCAAGGTCGAAGCGGCACTGGCTGATAGCGCCAACTACGAGGCCGCCAACAAGGACAAATTGCGCGATCTGCTGGCCGAACAAGCCAGCCTGAAAGTGCGTGAAGCCGAGCTGGAAGAGTCGTGGATGGAGTCTCTGGAGTTGCTGGAGTCCATGCAAGCCGAGCTGGAAGCCTTGTCGTGATGCAGGTTCGCGCATGATGGGCAATTTCACTCTGCCGGTCCCGCCAGACTGGGTCGCACCCATCTGGCTTGGCGTGCAAATCCTGCTGATTCTGATGGCCGGCTACCTGCTGCAACGCCTGGTGGGCCGTTTCCTGACCCGCCTGGGCGAGCGTTATCCGCTGCCACCCGAACTGTTGATGCCATTGCGCGGAGGGTTGCGCTGGCTGATCATGGGCAGCGCGTTCATCTTCGTGTTAGGCCAGCTGGGTGTTTCCGCCACTGTCCTGTGGACCGCCCTGTCAGGCTTTGTCGCCGTGGCCGCCGTGGCGTTCTTCGCCATGTGGAGCGTGCTCTCCAACCTGCTCTGCGCCATCCTGATCTACACCATTGGCCCGTTCCGCATCGGTGATGTGGTGGAGCTGGTCGATACCCTCGACAAGCCCGGCGTCAAAGGTCGCGTGACCGCGATCAACCTGATGTTCACCACCCTCATTGAACAACCCGAAGTCGGCGGTGCACTGGTGCAAGTGCCCAATAGCCAGTTTTTTCAGAAGTCCGTACGGCGTTGGCGCGGCACTGATGCCTTGCCGACGGCATCGGTGACTGAAAAGCCTCTGGCGGACTGACGCCCGCTTCGTGAAGCCTGCGCAACAAACCGCAATAATTTGCTAGTCAATTTTTCTCGCAAACACTACTTTAGCCAGTACTCGGGACGGTTGGAGGTGTGCGATGGCGCTGGAAACATGGCTGGGGTTTTTTGCTGCTTGCTGGGTCATCAGCTTGTCACCGGGTGCCGGGGCGATTGCTTCGATGGCCTGTGGCTTGCAATACGGCTTCTGGCGCGGTTACTGGAACGCACTGGGGCTGCAAATTGCGCTGGCTGCGCAGATCGCAATTGTTGCGGCAGGGGTGGGAGCGGTGCTGGCAACGTCCGCACTGGCGTTCACGCTCATCAAATGGTTTGGCGTGGCGTACCTCATCTATCTGGGCGTGAAGCAATGGAAAACACTGCCCAGCGATATGTCTGACGATCCGGCCATCCGCCCCATTGGCAAGCCGCTGAGCCTTTTGATGCGAGGTTTTCTGGTCAATATCAGCAACCCCAAGGCGCTGGTGTTCATGCTGGCGATTCTGCCGCAGTTCATTGACCCGCACGCGCCATTGCTCGCTCAATACCTCACCATCGGTGTGACGATGGTCTGCGTGGACATGATCGTCATGGCGGGCTACACCGGGCTCGCCTCGCGGGTGTTGCGCCTGCTGAAGACCCCGAAACAGCAACGCCGGATGAACCGCACCTTCGCCGGGCTGTTTGTGGGCGCAGCGGGGTTCCTGGCGACTTTGCATCGGGCTTGAGTACGATCCGACGCGAAAGTGAAATGCGCGTTGGAGCGAGGCTTGCCCGCGAAGAACGATAACGTGGTATATCTGCGCCACCGAGGCGCCTGATTCGCGGGCAAGCCTCGCTCCAACGGGAGTCAGCATTCGCCCACAAAAAAGCCGACACGAAGTCGGCTTTTTGCTGTGCGATGGGCGACTAGATGGTCAGGGTCCAGTCGTAATCCACGATCAATGGCGCGTGCTGCGAAAAGCGTGGCTGACGCGGCAAGCGAGCGCTGCGCACAAAGCGGCGCAAACCCGGGGTCAGCAACTGATAATCGAAGCGCCAGCCGAGGTTGAGCATCTCGGCCTGTTCGTTATCGGGCCACCAGCTGTACTGATCACCTTCGCGGCTCACTTCACGCAAGGCATCGACATAGCCCATGGTGCCGACGATTTCGTCCATCCAGGCACGCTCGGGTGCCAGGAAGCCAGGGGATTGCTGGCTGTCACGCCAGTTCTTGATGTCCAGCTTCTGTTGCGCAACGTACAGCGAACCGCAATAGATGTATTCGCGACGCTTGCGACGCTGTTTGTCCAGATACTTGCCGAAATCGTCCATGAGCTTGAATTTCTGATTCAAGTCTTCATCGCCGTTCATTCCCGAAGGAAGCAGCAAGGTGGCAATACTGACTTTGTCGAAATCTGCTTGCAGGTAACGCCCGTAACGGTCGGCTGTTTCGAAGCCCAGACCGCTGATTACCGCCTTCGGTTGCAACCGCGAATACAGCGCCACCCCGCCCTGGGTCGGCACTTCTGCTTCGCAGGCATAAAGGAAATAGCCATCCAGTTGGTAGGCTGGGTCGTCCAGTTCGAAGGCGGAGGCGCGGGTGTCCTGAAGGCAGATGACGTCGGCATTCTGAGCCTGCAGCCAACTGAGCAAACCACGCTCGACTGCGGCCTGAATGCCATTTACGTTCACACTGATGATCCGCATAAATGGCCCCAAAAATCACGTGCGTGTATGATACCCGAGCTCTACCTAATTAGCTAAATCCGTGGTATTCGGGGCTTTTTCCATGCAGGCGTATCAGCGCGATTTCATTCGTTTTGCCATCGATCGCGGAGTTTTGCGCTTCGGTGAGTTCACCCTCAAGTCCGGGCGCACCAGCCCGTACTTCTTCAATGCCGGTCTGTTCAACAGTGGCTCCGCCCTGGCGCAGCTCGGGCGTTTCTATGCCTCGGCCGTCATCGAAAGCGGTATTGCCTTCGATGTCCTGTTCGGCCCGGCCTACAAGGGGATTCCTCTGGCGGCCGCTACAGCCGTGGCACTGGCTGAACATCACGGGATGGATCTGCCCTGGTGCTTCAACCGCAAAGAGGCCAAGGCGCACGGCGAAGGCGGCAGTCTTGTGGGCGCCCCCTTGACCGGCAATGTGTTGATCATCGATGACGTCATCACCGCTGGCACCGCGATTCGTGAAGTCATGCAGATCATCAAGGCCCAGAACGCGACAGCGGCGGGCGTCTTGATTGCGCTTAATCGCCAGGAACGCGGCAACGGCGAGCTTTCGGCCATTCAGGAGGTCGAGCGCGACTTCGGCATCCCGGTGGTGAGCATTGTGTCCTTGAATCAGGTTCTGGAATTTCTGGCAGACGACCCGCAGCTCAAGCAACATTTGCCAGCCGTCGAAGCCTACAGGGCCCAATACGGGATTTAAGGAAGCTCATGTCAGTGGGCGTTGAGCGCGTGACCGAAAAGTCGAAGGGATGCCATGCGTAGATTGAGCGTCATTTGCTTCTGTTTGACCCTTGGCCCGTTGTTTTTGCCATGGGCGAGCCAGGCTGCAGAAGCACCTGAAATTCTGCTCTATCGCTATGTGGACAACCGCGGCGTCACGGTTCTGGACCGTCAGGGCGTGCCACCGGAATATGCCGCCAAAGGCTATGAAGTCCTCAACTCGAGGGGGCGAGTGGTGCAAGTGGTGCCGCCTCCGCCCACTGCAGAGCAGCTGCAGCATGCGCAGGACGCGAAAGCCAGGGCGGCTGCCGATGCTCAGTTATTGCGTTTGTACAGCAGCGTTGAGGATGTTGATCAGGCCAGAACCCGCAAGCTGGCCGAGCTGGACGCCTTGGTGGAAGTGGCCAAGGGCAATATCCTGAACCTCACTGCGCAGCTCAACAGCCTGCAGAAACAGGCCGCCACGCAGGAGCGGGCAGGGCGTCCGGTTGCGCAGTCGCTCATCGACCAGCTAAACGACGTGCGAGCCCAACAGCAGAAGCTGAAGGCCGATATCGTGGGTTATCAAGCCGCCCGCGCGAAGGCCGAGGCGGGTTTCGCGGCGGACCGAGCCCATGTGCAGCAGTTGACTCAATAGTCAGCTGCGCCCTGGACTCTCCTGCTCATGGCCCTGTCATCAGGTGGTCGGGCGTTTTGGCAAGAACGTCGAAGACGGGATCTCCACCTCTGCGGACGTTGCGCCGGCCCCGCCAACCGGCAACACGACACGGTCGGTCACGCGCCCGGTCGCGGCCAACGCCTTTGGATCAACGGCGTGAATGACCACCGGGACGGTCCCGAGTTTGAGGTCCAGCGCGGCCTGCATTCGATGGTTCCCATTGATAACGCTGTAGCCTGCTCCTGTTTTCTTGACATCGATGGGTGGAAGGTAAGCCCCGCTCTCAATGGCGTCCTTGACGCTGGACACTCGCGCGGAATCAAGGCTGGCCCTCGGTGAAATCACCTGATTGACCTTAAGGTAGGTCAGGTTTGTATGGGATGCTTCATTCGCTACCCTCCAGCGCCCTAATTCCCGGTAGTTGTAATGGCTCACCATGGCCACTGTCTTGTCGGTGGCCAAGTCGATAAAGATGTTTTCAAAAGCGTCTCTCATGACCAGCGTGTGGCTGCCATCCGCCCGCACATGAACACGGATATCTGCGCCTTCCAGGACTTCTAGCCGCATGTCCGCCGCAGCCTTAGGGTTATCTTTAAACAGGTGGTGCCGGGCGATGAATTCGTCGTACTCGCCCACGCTTTTGATGATTCGGCCTGAACCTGACGATCCAGAGGAAGATAACCCGGCTCCGCGCCCGCTCAAGGGATAGCCTATTCGCCCATTCACGCGTTGCGGCATTCTGAACAATGGCCTGCTGTTTTTGAGGTTAGCCCAGGCCTTCATGCGGGTTGCCATACTCCTCATAGCGATAGCGCTGAATCTTCCGCCAGCGATTATCCCGCCGGGTAGCGATACCAAAAACATCGCAAACCCCAGCGGGTCCAGCGCTTGCAAGTAACTGCGCCCGGTTCCTTGGATAAAAGCGCTGGCGGCACCCCCAAAAGCCGGTAGCGCACGCGCAATCCCGATTCTCCCGGCCTGGACTGTCATCCTGAACATGCCTCCCGCCAGGCGCAACATTGGCAGGGCCATGACCGAACCCACGTCCAGCACGCAGCTCAGCACCGGTGACTCGTTGGTCTGAGCCGCGTTGTAGCAACTGAGCCCGGGAATCAGCAACGCAGCAATACGCAGCGCAGGTGGAAAGTTGCTACTGACGAATTCAACGCCTGTGATACCGCGGTGGGAGGTGAGCACTCGCTCGTAGTCGTAGAACATGTGCTGGCGTGCGACCAGCGCTGCAATGGCCGCAAGGCGCGGCGCGGACGACGCATGAGTGGCAGGGGCGTCGCTGGATGCCACAGCGGGAAATACGCCAAGCACCACAGGGACAACCGGGAACGCAATCGGCGACGTGATGTTTGCGTCCCGACTGTAGGCCGACCAATCAAAACTCATCGGCGCACCCGTCCGGGCATAGCTCCGTGGCGGTCCGCCGGTCAGGTTTTCAAACAGGCCGGAGCGAACCTCAATAGTGAACGTTCCCGCCCGCTGCACCAGATCGGTACGGCGCTTGAAACGCGACTCGAAAGGGAAAACCTCATAGGCAAATTGGCGACGATCGTGCTCGCAGTGAATCAGGAAGCCGAAGCGCCCGGTCGCGTCGGATCGGTCTTGATCGGTTTCATCCAGCGACGGTTTACCGGTTTCACGCTGCAACGCATAAACAGTCGTTTTGCCTTCGTTCAGGCTGAGGCTGTCGGCGGCGGGAATCTCTTTGAAAAGATGGTTGAGAAAGAACTCGTAGGCGGCGCGCGCCTCGTCGAAAAAGACCTTGAATGCCGCTTCAAAAAGAGCGGGCATATCGACGCCCTTGAGGTTTTCAAAGGCTTTGAGCGCACCTGGTTTTATGTCGCCCAAAGGTTTGAACACGTCCATTCCGGCCTTCGTGTAGCCGGCAGCGAACACGTCCAGAAGATAAAACTCCCCGGAGCGCGCCCTGGGAGATGGGTTGCGTATTGAATACTCGAAACGCTTGGTGAACGTCGTCGGGATCATGATCATCTCGTCCACATCCACATAGGGCGAAAAGAGTTCACTGAGCTTATCGCGTGCCATCTCGATTCTTTTCGGCGGGTCGCTCAATAGCGCCAGCGTCGAGCGCGCCAGCCTCGCCGAGTATCGGTCGAGCCTGGAAACGGCCAGTTGCGCGTCCTCGCTGGAATAATCCCCGCCCTGCCGATGAGCGAGTATTCCATCAGCCAGCGCCCACTGGACTGCGGGAAGCACACGCGTCGCAGCGATAATCTCCATGACCCCTGAACGCGTTTCGCCGCTTTGCTCAAGGACAAGCCCGGTCAATTGTTCATACGTCAGCAGGCTCGAACTGCCGGGCTGCAAGACCTCGGCGAGGGCGACCCCGTGGGCGAAATTTGCCCACCGATGCGTGCCATAGAGCAGGTCTTGCGGGACGTCGCGTATGGCAAAGTCGGGCATGAGCGGCTCGAGAATGCACAGCGCCAGACGCGCCATGTCACTGGAGCGATGCCCCTGAACGGTCTGGGTTTTCCACTGGAGAACCTCGACGATTCTGGTGCGCAGTTGATCGTAGGACAGCCTCCAGTTCCCGGGCGCACAGAGGTCATAACCTGCGACGTGAAAGGGCTTGCGCATGGCCAGCGGCTCGATCTCCAGCATCAGCACGCTCCACACCAGCAGCTTCAGCAGTTCAGGGTCGGCCTGCCGGGCGTCGACTTCCTGATCCCAGCCCAGCGCCGTGTGCAATTCGACGCCCAACGCCCTGGCGTCACTGGACTCCAGTATTTCGCAGCGCAGCGCCCGAAACCGGTCATGAGAAAAGCTGGCGACATCAGACTGATCCAGCCGCTCCCACGTCAGCGCCTGAAGCAACGTGCTGACGGTAAAAGAAGGTGGGGATAGACCGCGATCCCCAGCGGCCGTCGCGCCGCGTGAGTAGTAGAAAGCCTGCCGTTGCTCGATGAAACGCCTGACTACCGTTGTAATAAGATCGAGTTCAGGCGGTGCGGCCAGCGCCTGAACCAACGAGGGCAAATAGGGGAGAGGGACGTTTGGGTGGACGGTCATGGTGTTGTTCTTCGCTCGTTGAGGTAGAAGAACCACGGTGCATAGAAGCGCTTAAGGTATCTGCCGGGCGTTTCGTCACGCTGTGAGGGCCCGTTCGCCATGACCGGTAGGCAGCGAGTTCACGCGGATAAAAAAAGGCCCTGCCGGTTACCGGCAGGGCCTTGTACAACTTTACGCGGAGCCAGAGGCCAATCAGTGACGCTTGCGATTGGTGATCTGCGTGCCCACGCCGCTGTCGGTGAAGATTTCCAGCAACACCGCGTTCGGTACGCGACCGTCGATGATGTGCGAGCTGTTCACGCCGCCCTGAACCGCTTCCAGCGCGCAACGAATCTTGGGCAGCATGCCGCCGTAGATCGTGCCGTCGGCGATCAGGCCGTCGACTTGCTCGGTGGTCAGGCCGGTCAGGACTTCGCCCTGCTTGTTCATCAGACCCGCAATGTTGGTCAGCAGGATGAGCTTCTCGGCCTTGAGGGCCTCGGCAACTTTACCCGCCACCAGATCGGCGTTGATGTTGTAGGACTCGCCATTGGGGCCGACGCCGATAGGCGCGATGACCGGAATGAAATCACCTTTGACCAGCATGTTCAGCAGATCGGTATTCACCCCGACCACTTCGCCAACCTGGCCGATATCGATGATTTCAGGCTTGGTCATCTCCGGTGTCTGACGTGTCACGGTGAGCTTTCTTGCCCGAATCAGCTCGGCGTCCTTGCCTGTCAGGCCGATGGCGCTGCCGCCATGGCGGTTGATCAGGTTGACGATGTCTTTGTTGACCTGCCCGCCCAGTACCATTTCCACAACGTCCATGGTCTGCGCATCGGTCACGCGCATGCCATCGATGAAATGACTCTCGATGGACAGGCGCTTGAGCAAATCACCGATTTGCGGACCCCCGCCGTGAACGACCACCGGGTTGATTCCGACTGCCTTCATCAGCACGATGTCGCGCGCGAAGCCGGTTTTCAGCTCGTCGCTCTCCATGGCGTTGCCGCCGTACTTGATCACCAGCGTCTTGCCGACGAAACGGCGGATGTAGGGCAGCGCTTCGGACAATACCTTGGCGACATTGGCTGCGGAATCACGTTCGAGGGTCATTCAGGGCTCCAGTCAAAGGGAAAAACAATCAGAAAGGCAGTTCGAGGTCCGGCGCGACTTTTTTAAGTTCGGCGTGGAACACGTCTTTGATTCGCTGCAACTCGGCTTCGGTTTCAGCTTCGAAACGCAGCACCAGAACCGGCGTGGTATTGGATGCCCGAACCAGACCCCAACCGTGCGGGTAGTCGACGCGAACACCGTCAATGCTCGTCAGCTTGGCATCACCCCATTGCGCGTCTTTTTCCAGCGCCTCAATGATGGTGAACTTGGTGACATCCGTGACCTTGATGTTGATTTCAGGGGTCGAGATGTCATTCGGGAAGGTTTCGAACAGCTCTTCGGCAGTCTGCGATTCCTGGCTGAGAATTTCCAGCAGGCGTGCAGCACTGTAGATGCCGTCGTCGAAACCGAACCAGCGTTCCTTGAAGAAGATGTGGCCGCTCATTTCGCCAGCCAGCAACGCGCCACTTCTGCGCATTTCTTTCTTGATCAGGGAGTGACCGGTTTTCCACATGACCGGACGACCGCCGTGCTTGCTGATCAACGGGGTCAGACGGCGTGTGCATTTCACGTCGAAAATGATGTCGGCGCCAGGGTTGCGCTTGAGCACGTCCAATGCGAACAGCATCAGCAGACGGTCCGGGTAGACCACGTTACCCTTGTTGGTCACAACGCCTACTCGGTCGCCGTCGCCGTCGAAGGCCAGGCCCAGATCGGCACCGGTTTCTTTGACTTTAGCGATCAGGTCTTGCAGGTTTTCCAGCTTGCCCGGGTCCGGGTGATGGTTCGGGAAGTTGCCGTCCACTTCAGCGAACAACGAAATCACTTCACAACCCAGCGCCTCGATCAGTTGCGGGGCGATGACACCGGCGGCACCGTTGCCGCAGTCCACGACGACCTTCATCTTGCGCGCCATGACGATGTCGTCTTTGATCTGCTTGTAGTAACGATCAAGGATGTCGACTTTGGTCACGCTGCCTTTTTGCGAGGTCAGGTTGCCGGTCTTGATGCGCTCGTGCAGCGCCTGAATCTGCTCGTTGGCGAGGGTATCGCCCGCGATAACGATTTTGAAGCCGTTGTAATCCTTCGGGTTGTGGCTGCCGGTGAGCATGACACCGGTCTTGCCGGCCAAAACGTTGGCGGCGTAATACAGCGCCGGGGTCGGTACCAGACCCACATCGCTGACGTGGCAACCGCTGTCGTGCAGGCCCTGAATCAATTGCTCTACCAGCTCGGGGCCGGAAAGTCGTCCGTCGCGGCCAACGCTGACGTTCGGCTCGTTCTGCGCCAGGCTTTCGGAACCGATGGCGCGACCGATCCAATATGCTGTTTCAGCGCTGAGGGTGTCTCCGACCACGCCACGAATGTCGTAGGCGCGAAAGATATCGTCGGGGAATTTGGGTGCCACGGCTGCTGGGGTGTTCATAACTGGGGAGTACTCCGAGCTCAGGAAATCCTGGTTGTCGTCGAGGATGTCGATATCGAGAATGTCGGTATCTTGAAACAGCGGATCGGTCCAATCGCTTAAGGCTGCGCGTGGAGACGATGCAGAAGCACTGCTTTGTTCACTATTGGGTATTACGCCTGATTGCTCACCGGCCACATCGACGGCCTGAGCCGTGGACAGGTTGCGAGGTGAGAACCGGGCAAGGTTCTGAGCCAGGCCGTTAAGCGCGGGCAAGCCTAAACCGAAAGGTTTGACGGCTTTTCCGCTGGAGAGTTCTTCAAGCAGTTGATTGAGCTGACGGGCGTCAGCACAGACCCGACGCTGCAACGCGCGGTCATTGAGGTACAACCCCAGTATCACGCCAGCCAGAGCGATCAATCCCGCCAGAACCAGGAGCAGATAGGGCGGCGAAGATTCCAGTGCCGGTCCGGGCGTGAACTCCAGTTTCCAGTTGGCAAATCCGGTGTCCATGCGCTCGGGTTTGCCGCCGTCGGATTGACCTCGCTGCAGGAAAACCTGCTCGGGGCCGTTGCCGAACTGCTGAATCAAACGGACCTGACCCACCGATTCAGGGATCACCGGCAGCGCGTCAAGCAAACGCTGGGGATCGAAGGCCAGTAACAGTGTCCCGCTGATGGGCGCCGTTGGACTAGCACGCAGCGGCGCCGCGCTGTAGATCATCCAGCGCTCGCCCAACTTGTGCGCCTCGGGTGCCACCTGCTGACCGCGCCCGGCCTGATTGAGCATATCCAGGGTCGAGAAACTGATCGGAACAGCGCCTTGTGCGTCCACGTCATTCATACCCAGCGGATTGACACGCGCACCCAGCACGCCGTCCCAAAAGCGCAGCGGGCTGACAGCGGCGTCAAGCAGAGCCGGGTCGTTGGCTTGCAGCGCCTGCTCCAGACCGCCATTGAGCGCGGCCGCCTGGGTATCGGCATTGATCTGCCTGAGGGCCACGCCCACCGATGCGGCCTGTGCACTGCCCCAAACGTGTTCGAGCGGGCCTTGCTGTTGCTGGCCGAGAAGTGCCACGCACACCAGCACGCCCGCGACGATCAAACCGATAGCGGCGGGCAATAATCCGGGGGAGAGGGCGCGCAGGTTTACAGTCGAAAGCTGTGCGGCCTGATCGTCTGAACGCTGGGCGGTTTTCACCTTGCCTGTCTCCACTGATTCACCCTGAAGTCCTTATCCCTGGCGCGCCTGATAGCGGTCCGTATCACACGTGGCTCCTCAAACACCGGGGGGCCAGAATCAGTGGCTGCCCGAATGACCAAAACCGCCCGTGCCACGTTGGGTGACGTCGAACTCATCGACCAGTTCGAAGTGTGCCTGCACCACCGGCACCAGCACCAGTTGGGCAATACGTTCACCGATGGCGATCTTGAAAGCGGTCTGTCCGCGATTCCAGCACGACACCATCAACTCGCCCTGATAATCCGAGTCGATCAGCCCGACAAGATTGCCCAGCACGATGCCGTGCTTGTGGCCCAGCCCGGAGCGCGGCAGGACCAGCGCGGCAAGGCCGGGATCGCCGATGTAGATCGACAGCCCGGTGGGGATCAGCACGGTCTGGCCGGGCTCAAGGATCGTGTCTTCCTTGAGCATGGCGCGAAGATCAAGGCCGGCTGAACCGGTGGTGGCGTAGGCGGGCAACGGGAATTCGTTGCCGATGCGAGGGTCGAGGATCTTGGCTTGTAGGGCGTGCATGCGTGATTAAACCTGGTTCATTCGTTCGGCGATAAAAGTGATCAGCTGGCGGGCAATCTTGCCTTTGCTGGTCTGGGCGAAAAGGGTGGCGTGCAGCGCCCGGTCGATCACGCTGCAGGCATTTTCTTCGCTATTGAAGCCAATGCTGGGATTGGCAACGTCGTTGGCGACGATCAAGTCGAGGTTCTTGTCCTTGAGCTTGCGTGCCGCGTAATCGAGCAAATGCTCGGTTTCAGCCGCGAAGCCGACGCTGAAAGGCCGATCGGGACGGCTGGCGATGGTGGCCAGAATGTCCGGGTTACGCACCATTTGCAGCAGCAGGCCGTCACCGGTTGAAGGGTCTTTCTTCAGTTTGTGTGGGGCAACCACTTCAGGGCGGTAGTCCGCCACGGCGGCAGAGGCGATGAACAAGTCGCAGGGGATCGCGGCCTCGCAAGCAGCCAGCATGTCGCGAGCACTGACCACATCAATACGCGACACACGATCCGGCGTCGGCAGGTTGACCGGCCCGGTGATCAGCGTGACGCGGGCGCCCGCTTCAACCGCTGCCTCGGCCAGGGCAAAGCCCATCTTCCCGGAGCTGTGATTGGTGATGTAGCGAACCGGGTCGATGTTCTCCTGAGTCGGGCCCGCGGTAATCAACACATGCCTGCCGGTCAGCGACAGACGCTGGAAGCAGTCGGCGGCGCATTGGGCCAGGTCCGTGGCTTCGAGCATCCGGCCAAACCCCACGTCGCCACAGGCCTGACTGCCGGTGGCCGGGCCGAAGACGCGAAAATCGCGTTCTTCGAGCAAGCGCGTGTTGGCCTCTACCGATGGATCACGCCACATCGCCTGATTCATGGCCGGCGCAATCGCAACAATGGCATCGGTGGCCAAGACCACGGTGGTCAGCAGATCGTTGGCGATGCCCTGGGCCAGCCGGGCAATGAGGTCCGCGGTCGCCGGGGCGATCAGAATCAGATCGGCCCACTTGGCCAGCTCGATATGCCCCATGGCGGCTTCGGCTGCCGGGTCGAGCAGGTCCATGTGAACCGGGTGCCCGGACAACGCCTGCATGGTCAACGGCGTAATAAACTCCGCGCCACCACGGGTCATGACGACCCGGACCTCCGCGCCCTGGTCGCGCAGACGTCTGACCAGCTCTGCGCTCTTGTAGGCCGCGATGCCGCCGCCGACGCCGAGAACGATGCGTTTCCGATACAGCCGCTGCATAGGCCTGCCTTAAATGGTCAAGTGGTGCGCGACGGCGATGACGCCTTCCAGGAGGCTTTTCCCGTTACAAAGCGACCAGGTCTGGCCCGATCGCCGCGCAAAAAAGATGGGCTAAGATAGCACAGCGACCGCACTGGAACAGCGGCGTCCACACACAGGGAGGTGCTATGAGTATTCGTGATTGGCCTGCGGCGGAACGCCCGCGCGAGCGACTGTTGGAGTTGGGTGCGGCAAGTCTTTCCGACGCCGAACTGCTGGCGATTTTCTTGCGCACCGGCGTGGCCGGAAAAAGCGCTGTCGACCTGGCGCGTCATCTGCTGAATCAATTTGGTGGACTGCGGGCACTGCTGGATGCCGACCTCGCAACATTCAGTTCACATTTGGGCCTGGGATCAGCGAAGTTCGCCCAGTTGCAGGCGGTCATGGAGATGGCACGTCGGCACATGGCCGAATGCCTGAAGCGTGATTCAGCGCTGGAAAGCCCGTCGCAGGTGCGCAATTACCTCAAGGCAAGATTGCGACATGAGCAGCACGAAGTGTTCGGCTGCCTGTTCCTGGACAACAAGCATCGGGTGCTCACCTTCGAAGTGCTGTTTCACGGTTCTATCAACACCGCTCATGTGCATCCCCGGCAGGTAGTCAAGCGCGCCATGGTGCACAACGCCGCCAGTCTGATCCTGTGCCACAACCACCCCTCCGGCATCACCGATGCCAGCCAGGCCGACATCGAGCTGACACGGCGCCTTAAGGACGCGCTGTGGCTGATCGACGTCAAAGTGCTGGACCACGTGATCATCGGCGACGGCGACCCACTGTCGATGGTTGAGAGTGGGTTGATGTAACACCCTTTAAAACACCGCTCCAACATACGCGTTGATTACTTCACCTGCACTCTGGAGAAGTCCTGACGACCAAACGGGCTGACCTGATAACCGGTCACGTTCTTGCGGGTCAACGCCGCGGCGGTGGGGTGGGCCAATGGCAGCCACAACGCCTGTTGCTGGATCTGCTCCTGGGCCTGGTGATACAGCGCGCTGCGTGCCGCCTGATCGCTGGTGGTCTTGCCGTCGCTGATCATCTTGTCCAGCGTCGCGTTGCAGTAGCGGGCAAAGTTGGTGCCCGACTTGACGGCTGCGCAGGAAAACTGCGGCGTCAGGAAGTTATCGGGATCACCGTTATCACCGGCCCACCCCATGAACAGCAGGTCATGCTCACCGGCCTTGGCGCGGCGAATCAGCTCACCCCATTCGATCACTTTGATTTCGGCGCGGATGCCCACCTTGGCCAGGTCTGCCTGGAGCAATTGCGCGCCAAGGCTTGGGTTCGGGTTCAGCAAGCTGCCGGATGGGCGCGTCCAGATCGTGGTTTTAAAGCCGTCTTTGAAACCCGCTTCGGCCAGCAATTGCTTCGCTTTGGTCAGGTTCTTTTTATAGCCGGGCAAATCCTTGGCATAGCCCCAGGTATTGGGCGGATAAGGTCCGTTGGCTGCTTCGGCGGTGTCTTCGAACACCGCCTTGAGGTAGGTCGGCTTGTCGAAGGCCAGATTGATCGCCTGACGCACTTGCACCTTGTCGAACGGCGGGTGCTGGCTATTGATCGCCAGGAACGCGGTCATGAACGCTTCGGTTTTCTCGACCTTCAGCTCCGGGTCCTTTGCCGCTTCACGGATATCCAGAGGCTTGGGCGAAAGCGTGATCTGGCATTCATTCTGGCGAATTCGCTGCAGGCGCACATTGGCGTCCGGCGTGATGGCGTACACCAGCGCATCAACGCCGGGCTTGCCTTCGAAGTAATCCGCATTGGCCTCGTAGCGCACCACCGCGTCCTTCTGGAAGCGCTTGAACACGAACGGTCCCGTGCCAATGGGCTGACCGTTGAGTTTTTCCGGCGTACCGGCCTTGAGCAACTGCGCCGTGTATTCAGCCGAATAGATCGAGGCAAAACCCATGCTCAAGGTGGCCAGGAACGTGGAGTCCGGGTGATCAAGGACGAAACGCACCGTCAGCGCGTCCGGGGCCTCAATGCGTTTGATCAACGCCGGAAGCTGCATGGACTGCGCATGCGGGAATCCGCTCTGGGCGACTTTGTGCCAGGGATTTTGCGGGTCCAGCATGCGCTGGAAGCTGAACACCACGTCATCGGCGGTCAGATCCCGGGTCGGGGTGAAGTAATCGGTGTGATGGAATTTCACCCCCGGACGCACTTTGAACTCATACGTCAGGCCGTCCGGCGAAACCGTCCAGCTCTGCGCCAGGCTTGGCACCAGCTTGCCGCTTTGGGCGTCGAAATCCACCAGACGGTTCATCAGCACGTCGGCCGAAGCGTTGGTAGTCGTCAGCGAGTTGTACTGCACGACATCGAAACCTTCGGGGCTGGCTTCGGTGCAAACGCTCAACGTCGTCGCGGCCTGGGCCAGCAGCGGAGAGAGCAAAGGCGCGAGCAAAAGGGGTATCGCAGCAAGACGCATGGCTATATTCCTGTCAGAAAAGGGCCCCATCTGCATGCGCAGTCTGGTGAGGGAGTAACCCTAGACCATGCATCGGCGCAGAACAATCGTTGTAACGCGACGAGCGGTAGATTTGCTATTGTCCCCGGTAGCGCGCTGCTGCCGGGCTCAAACGGCTGCGCCATACTCAGGTAAAGCGCATTGCCTGTTGTTGCATCAAAGCCTTTCTGGTATAAAGCAGCGCTCTTTTCTAGGGGCCCGGTTCCTTCACTGTAGGTGTAGCCGGTAAGACCCTTAAAGAAACGCGGCGCCTGGCGCCAAATGACTGAGAGATTAAGCGGCCAACCCATGCCGGGTTGGGCATGTGGTTTTAGAGGGCTGAGGCATGTCGAGAGTCTGTCAAGTTACCGGTAAGGGTCCGGTGACTGGGAATAACATTTCCCACGCAAACAACAAAACCCGTCGTCGTTTCCTGCCAAACCTGCAGCATCACCGCTTTTGGGTTGAAGAAGAGAAACGTTTTGTTCGTCTGCGCGTATCTGCTAAAGGCATGCGTATCATCGACAAGCGCGGCATCACTGTCGTGCTTGCTGAACTCCGTCGCGACGGCAAAATTTAAGGGAGAAAGTCATGCGTGAATTGATCCGTTTGGTGTCGAGCGCTGGTACAGGCCATTTCTACACCACCGATAAGAACAAGCGCACCACTCCGGACAAAATCGAAATCAAAAAATTCGATCCGCGGGTTCGCAAGCACGTGATCTACAAAGAAGCCAAAATCAAGTAATTGGTTTTTCTTCTTTACAAAAAAACCCGCAGCGATGCGGGTTTTTTTGTGCCTGAACGGTTTTAGCCAAACAGGAAATCAGAGATGTTCCCCTGCTCATCCGCATCAGGTGAGAAAGAGTCGGCCGAAGGTGTATCGGTGATTTCCTTGAGTGGTCACCGCATTTTCCACCCCGACAAACGCCGCCAAGCGGTAGAAACCTATATTTTCGGCTCAAAGACCACGTAGATTTTCCGGCACGGTTCCAATACTTCCCACGTGCCTTTGAAGCCCGCGGGAATGACAAATCGATCCCCGGCGCGCAGGGTTTTCGAGCCACCCGCTTCGTCACGCAGCACCGACACGCCCTGTACGATTTCGCAGTATTCGTGCTCGGTGTAATTGACCCGCCATTGTCCGACCTGACCTTCCCAGACGCCCGCGCTCATCTGTCCGCATGGACTGTTGTAATGGTTGTAGAGCGTTTGCTCGGGGTCGCCCTTGAAAATCTTCTCGGCGGCGGGGCGGTAATGCTCGGCGGTGGTGCTGGCCTCGCTGAAATCCACGATGCTGTCGATGGTCATTTTTCATCCTCGTGATCAGTTCATTACAGTGCTGGTTTGACGAAGCGCTGAGGCAATAGTGCCCGCCAGCCGCCCGGCCATGTTGAATAAAACGAACATCGTTGGGCCGTTCAGGTGGCTTATGTCAAATATATTGGAAATCGCCCAGTCACTGGTTTAGGGTGGCGAAAGCCGTTTTCTGATTTCCGGTACTTCCAAAGCGTGCGTTTCCGGCCTCGCTTGCCGATTCGAGCATGCTCCAACCTATCAAGCGGAGGACATTCGTATGACCACCCTGACTCATGCTGACTGGGAAAAACGCGCCCAGGATCTGAAGATCGAAGGCCGCGCCTTTATCAACGGTGAATACACCAACGCCGTGTCCGGCGCCACGTTCGAATGCCTCAGCCCGGTTGATGGGCGCTTGCTCGCCAAGGTTGCCAGCTGCGATGAGGCCGACGCCCAGCGCGCCGTGGAAAGCGCTCGCAACACCTTCAACTCCGGCGTCTGGTCGCGCCTGGCGCCGGTCAAGCGCAAGGCCGCAATGATTCGCTTTGCCGCGCTGCTCAATAAACACGTTGAAGAACTCGCGCTGCTTGAAACCCTGGACATGGGCAAGCCCATCAGCGATTCGTCCAGCATCGACATTCCCGGCGCTGCCCAAGCCTTGAGCTGGAGCGGCGAGGCCATCGACAAGCTGTATGACGAAGTCGCCGCCACCCCGCACAACCAGCTTGGCCTGGTGACTCGCGAGCCTATCGGCGTGGTCGCGGCCATCGTGCCGTGGAACTTCCCGCTGCTGATGGCCTGCTGGAAACTCGGCCCGGCGCTGTCCACCGGTAACTCCGTGGTGCTCAAGCCTTCGGAAAAATCGCCGCTGACCGCCATTCGCATTGCCCAACTGGCGATTGAAGCCGGGATTCCGGCCGGCGTGCTGAACGTGCTGCCAGGCTATGGCCACACCGTGGGCAAGGCGCTGGCACTGCACATGGACGTCGACACGGTGGTGTTCACCGGCTCGACCAAAATTGCCAAGCAGTTGCTGGTCTACTCGGGCGAATCGAACATGAAGCGCGTCTGGCTCGAAGCCGGCGGCAAAAGCCCGAACATTGTGTTTGCCGATGCGCCGGACCTGCAGGCCGCCGCCGCGTCCGCAGCCAGCGCCATCGCGTTCAACCAGGGCGAAGTCTGCACCGCGGGCTCGCGCCTGCTGGTGGAGCGTTCCATCAAGGACACCTTCCTGCCCATGGTGATCGAAGCGTTGAAAGCCTGGAAACCGGGCAATCCGCTGGACCCGGCCACCACCGTTGGCGCGCTGGTCGATACTCAGCAGATGAACACGGTGCTGTCCTACATCGAGTCCGGTCACAGCGACGGCGCCACACTGGTCGCAGGCGGCAAGCGCATCCTGCAGGAAACCGGTGGCACTTACGTGGAACCGACGATTTTCGATGGCGTGACCAATGCCATGAAGATCGCCCAGGAAGAGATTTTCGGCCCGGTGCTTTCGGTACTGACCTTTGATACAGCCGAAGAAGCCATCCAGATCGCCAACGACACGCCCTATGGCCTCGCTGCAGCGGTGTGGACCGCCAATCTGTCCAAGGCCCACCTGACCGCCAAGGCGTTGCGTGCGGGCAGCGTGTGGGTCAACCAATACGACGGCGGTGACATGACCGCGCCATTCGGCGGCTTCAAACAATCGGGCAACGGTCGCGACAAGTCGCTGCACGCGTTCGACAAGTACACCGAGCTGAAGGCGACCTGGATCAAGCTGTAACCGTGTCATGGATCCGTTGGCGCGAGGCAAGCCTCGCGCCTGCAAGTGGTCATTTGTAAACAGCCGGGCGCCTTCACAGGCCCCGGCTGTGTCGTTTCAGCCCTTTGATCCACAGGAGCGTGGAAATGCGTTGGGGGACTTATTTTGCGGTGCTGGCGTCGGTATTGAGCGTCGGCCTTGCCCTGGGCGTCAGCATGCCGCTGGTGTCGTTGCGCCTGGAAAGCTGGGGCTATGGCTCGTTCGCGATTGGCGTCATGGCGGCAATGCCGGCCATCGGCGTGTTGCTGGGGGCGAGCCTGGCCAGCCGTCTGGCCGCCCGTTTTGGCACTGCGTCGCTGATGCGGCTCTGCCTGTGGGCCGGGGCGTTGTCCGTCGGGTTACTCGCGCTTCTGCCGTATTACTGGATCTGGCTGGGCTTGCGCCTGATGCTTGGCATGATCCTGACCATCGTGTTCGTGCTGGGCGAAAGCTGGATCAACCAATTGGTGGTCGAGCGGTTGCGTGGCCGACTGGTTGCGCTGTATGGCAGCACCTACGCGCTGTGCCAACTGGCCGGTCCGCTGCTGCTGGGCGCGCTGGGTACTGAACATGATTACGGATTCTGGGTCGGCGTTGTCTTGCTGGTGATTTCGCCGCTGCTGCTGTTGGGCCGCAGCGGTGCCCCCACCGCCGAAGCCTGCAGCGTGACCTTTATCGATCTGTTTGAATTCTGTCGCTCAATGCCCGCCATCGCCTGGGCAGTGGCGCTCTTTGCGGCATTCGAGGCGTTGATCCTGACGCTGTTGCCGATTTATTGCCTGCGCCAGGGCTTCACCCCGGAAATTGCCCTGGCGATGGTCAGCACCGTTGTGGTGGGCGACGCCTTGCTGCAACTGCCCATCGGCGCGCTGGCTGACCGGGTTTCCCGGCGCACGCTGTTCTCCGGCTGCGCACTGGCGCTGATGATTTCCAGCCTGTTGGTGCCGTTGATGGTCGAGACCGTACTGATCTGGCCGCTATGGGTGTTGTTCGGCGCCAGCGCGGGGGGCTTGTTCACCCTGTCGCTGATCCTGATCGGTGAGCGTTTTCGCGATGATGCACTGGTCCGGGCCAATGCCCACGTCGCGCAGTTATGGGGGATTGGCTGCCTGATCGGGCCATTGGCGGCCGGGGCGGGCAGCCAGTGGGTCAGCGGGCAGGCGCTGCCGCTGCTGATGGCGGCTGGCGCGTTCGGGCTGGTTATCCTGTCATCGCGGCGGGGCGCGTTTGGTGTTCAGCCCGTTGCGGCCTAAGCTCTGTACGGAAAGTCGGCGAGCGCAGCCACTTTTCGTACAGCGCCTAGAGCATCTTCTCCAGGCCAACCGCACTGCTGAACCACGCATTGAGCCGGCGCCACATGTCGCCCGGTTCCTTGTGCAGGGTGTGGATCTTGCCGTCGTCCTCGGTTTCCCACACCAGGTGACCCTCTTCCAGCTTCACCTGGTAACTCAACGCCGGAGCCATGCCTTGCAGGGCCAGCTCGCGCAGTTGCTCGGTCAACTGCGGGCTGTCGACCAGGACGCCGACTTCGGTATTCCACAGCACTGAACGCGGATCGAAATTGAATGAGCCGACGAAGGCTCTCTGCCGATCAAAAATCATCGCCTTGCTGTGCAGGCTGGAGTCCGAACTGCTGGTGAGAAAAGAGGCTTTCTTGAACAGATGCGGGCCGCTACCGCCGCTGGCTCCGGTGTCGCCCGGCTGGCGACGCAGTTCGAAAAGCTTCACGCCATGTTTAAGCAAAATCTTGCGATAGGGCGCGTATCCGCCGTGCACCGCCGGAACATCCGTTGCTTCAAGGGAGTTAGTCAGCAAACTGACCGCCACACCAGCGTCGGCGCGCTCAGTGAGGTACGTCAGCCCATCGTTTCCGGGAACGAAATACGCCGAAATCAACATCAGCTCCTGATGCACATTCAGCAGTTCAGGCCCCAACTGCGTGGTGAGCAGCAAGTGCGGGTCCGGCTCGCCACGGGCCAGCACCTTGGTGGGCGCGTCCCACAGCGCCTGGTTATGCGCCCAGATCAGCTCGTTGAGCCAGGTCTTCATACGCGGGGCGGTCTTGTAGGTCATCAGCCGGTCGTACAACGCCCGGTGCAACTGGTGGGCCTCTTCCAGCGAGACCTCAAGCTGCCCACGCGCCTTGGCCAGATCACGTACGGTGGGCAAGAAGTACATGAATTCAGCGATGGGTTTGCTCAGTGCGCTGTTCCAGTATTGATCGAAACTGTGCCCGAGTTGCTGGGCCACCGGGCCGACGCTGAGCATGTCGATATCGGTGAAGTTGAGGTTTTCCTCGGCATCGAAATATTCGTCACCCAGGTTACGCCCGCCCACGATCGCCACGCTGCTGTCGGCCAGCCACAACTTGTTGTGCATGCGCCGATGTTGCCGGGACAAATCGAGCAAGCGCCCGACGTTTCGCGTCAGGCCGGTTTCCCGCCCCAGTTCCTGAGGGTTGAACAAACGGATCTGAATGTTCGGGTGGGCGGCGAGGGTGGCGATGGCCTGATCGAGCCCGTCACTGGTGGTGTCGTCCAGCAGGATTCGCACCCGAACCCCGCGATCCGCCGCCTTGAGCAACTCGTCGATCAGCGCCCGCGCACTCAAGCCGTCGTGGACGATGTAGTACTGCAAATCCAGGCTGGTGCGAGCGTTGCGGATCAGTTCGGCCCGGGCCATGAAGGCTTCGGTGCTGTTGGGCAACAGGCGAAACCCGGAACGGCCTTCATGGGGCATGGCCATGGCTTGAATGGAACGGCCGAACGCCGAGTCCGTAGGCGGCAACGCCTGGCTTGGCTCGTTGGGAATGCTGACATGGGCGCAGCCACTGACGAACGACGCAAACAGCAGGCAAAAGGGCAACGCCCGGTTTTTCTTCAGCATTAACCACCCGCACACTTCGGTATGGCGATAGGACCCCGAAAAGCTGCTAAAAGTTACGCGCTGCGTCAGTCTTGGGCAATCAGTCGGTGAATGGTCTCACCGACCGTACGCACGGCATTCTCGACATCCGCTGTGGGCTTGGCCGCGAAGTTCATCCTCAGGCAGTTGCGATATTTGCCGGACGCCGAAAAAATACTCCCCACCGCGATTTGCACGTTCTGGGGCAACAGTGCCCGGTTCAAGCGCTGAGTGTCGAAGTCTTCGGCCAGCTCGACCCATAACATGAAACTGCCCTGGGGCCGGCTGACCCGGGTACCGGCCGGGAAGTAACGCATCACCCAGTCGATCATCAGGTCGCGGCTGCGTTGATACTGGGTGCGCATGCGCCGCAAATGCGGCTCGTAGTGCCCGCCCTGAAGAAATTCGGCAATCGCCAGCTGTGGTTGCGGCGCGGTGGAACCGGTGCTGATGTATTTCATGTGCAGCACGCGCTCAAGGTAGCGCCCCGGCGCCACCCAGCCGATCCGTAAACCTGGCGCCAGCGTCTTGGAAAACGAACTGCACAGCAGCACGCGGCCGTCTTCGTCAAAGGATTTGATGGTGCGGGGTCGCGGATACGTGTAGGCCAAATCACCGTAGACATCGTCCTCGATGATCGCCACGTCAAAGCGCTGGGCCAGGGTCAGCAGCGCCCGCTTGCGCGCTTCGGGCATGACATACCCCAGGGGGTTGTTGCAGTTGGGGGTCAACTGTATGGCTTTGATCGGCCATTGCTCCAGCGCCAGTTCCAGTGCATCCAGGCTGATACCGGTGAGCGGATCGGTGGGGATTTCCAGCGCCTTCATGCCCAACCCCTTGAGGGTCTGCATGGCGCCGAAAAAACTCGGTGAATCCACCGCCACGATGTCACCGGGATTACAGATGGCGCGGATACTGGATGACAGCGCCTCGTGGCAGCCCGTGGTAATCACCAGGTCATTGGCCGTGAGGTTGCAGCCCGAATCCAGCAGCAGGCGCGCCACTTGCTCGCGAAGTGTCTGGGTCCCGTAGATGTTGTCGTAATACAGACCGGGCATGTCCTGATTCCGGCTGATTCGGGCCATGGCACGCAGCAACGGTCGAAGCGTAGGGCTGGTCACGTCCGGCATGCCCCGCCCAAGCTGCAGAAGCCTGGGATCGGCCTTGGCGCGAATCAGCTCCAGCACTTGATCCCACTGGGAAATATCCACTGGCCGCTGTGCCGGACGACCGATCACGGGCAGCGCCGGAACGGTCCGCCCAGCGGGCACGAAATAACCGGATTTGGGCTTCGGCGCAGCCAGGCCGTTGTCTTCCAGCAACCTGTAGGCCTGCTGCACGGTGCTCAGGCTGACCCCATGCTCAACGCTCAATGCGCGCACTGACGGCAGCCGGTCGCCGGGACGATAGAAGCCGTTCTCGATACGGGCACCGAGCAATTCGGCAAGGTTGACATAGAGGGTCATGGCGTACGCTCGGCGCTGGAGAAAGTAGAAACCATACAGATGCGCCAAAATTACAGCATTCAGCCGTAATTTGAAAACATCTGTATGCAAATTAATAGTCTTGTTTGGATCTGTAATGCTTTCGACCCGCGCCCCATCATGACGTCACACACAACGTGATGAGGGTTAGGGAAATGAACGGGTTCAGTGATGTGCGGTTATCGCTTTACAGCCAGGAACTGAGTGAAGGTCAAGCGCCGGTCGTCATGACCGCTCGCTCGCCGAAACTGAGTCGCTGGGCGCTGTATGGCCATCGCTGGACATCGCGCAACGTGTTGCTGAACCTGACCCCGGATGAACTGAAGGACATCGGCGTGACACCCGCGCAAGCCAGGACAGAAGGGTTGAAACCGTTCTGGCGGGAATGAGCAAGACTCGTTGGAGATTCCATGTTCGCGGGCGGGGCCTCTGATACAGATCTTGCGTCAGAAGTATCGCCTTCGCGGGCAAGCCACGCTCCAACGGATTATCGTCAACCAGAGCTCATCATCTGGCCAGAAGGGTTGAAACCGTTCTGGCGGGAATGAGCAAGACTCGTTGGAGATTCCATGTTCGCGGGCGGGGCCTCTGATACAGATCTTGCGTCGGAAGTATCGCCTTCGCGGGCAAGCCACGCTCCAACGGATTATCGTCAACCAGAGCTCATCATCTGGCCAGAAGGGTTGAAACCGTTCTGGCGGGAATGAGCAAGACTCGTTGGAGATTCCATGTTCGCGGGCGGGGCCTCTGATACAGATCTTGCGTCGGAAGTATCGCCTTCGCGGGCAAGG
>NZ_JAFCTZ010000015.1:77047-103056 GCF_049896285.1 Pseudomonas sp. DWP3-1-2
CTGGCCAGAAGGGTTGAAACCGTTCTGGCGGGAATGAGCAAGACTCGTTGGAGATTCCATGTTCGCGGGCGGGGCCTCTGATACAGATCTTGCGTCGGAAGTATCGCCTTCGCGGGCAAGTCGGAACGCCGCCCGTTCGCTCCAACAGGCTGAGTTTATTTCAGCGCAACTCCATCAACCGGTGCCACAACATCCCCAGTGCCAGTAAAGGCGAGCGCAGATGCTTGCCGCCGGGGAAGGTCATGTGGGGGACTTTGGCGAACAACTCGAAGCCATCGCTGTGCTGCCCGGCGATGGCTTCGGCCAATAACTTGCCGGCCAGATGGGTGGCGTTCACGCCGTGTCCGGCATACGCCTGGGCGTAAAACACATTGGGCTGATCTGCCAGTTTGCCGATCTGCGGCAGGCGGTTGGCACCAATGCCAATCATGCCGCCCCATTGATAATCGATCTTCACCCCGGCGAGCTGGGGGAAAACCTCAAGCATCTTGGGCAGCATATAAGCAGCGATGTTTTTTGGATCACGTCCGGAGTAATGACAGGCGCCCCCGAACAGCAAACGCCGATCCGCCGACAACCGGAAGTAATCCACGGTGACGCGCTGGTCGCAGACCGCCATATTCTGCGGCAAAAGTTCGTGGGCCTGCGCTTCGCTCAAGGGTTCAGTGGCGATGATGTAGCTGCCAGCGGGCAGGATTTTGCCACTGAGCTGCGGGTTCAGGCCGTTCAGGTAAGCATTGCAGGCCAACACCAGCGTTTTGGCAGACACCGAACCTTGTGCGGTGTGGACGGTGACTTGCGGCCCATGGTCAATCCGGGTCACCGCCGAGTGTTCGAACAATTGAACACCCAGAGACTGCGCCACCGCGGCTTCGCCCAGTGCCAGATTCAAAGGATGCAAATGCCCGGACCCCATGTCGATCATCCCGCCGACATACCGGTCAGAACCCACAACGCGGTGCATTTCGTCCGCTTGCAGCAGTTGCAAGGGGTGACGGTACCCGAGGTCGCGCAGTTCTTGTGCGTCTTCGGCCAGGCCTGCCAGATCACGGGGCTTGTTGGCCAGATCGCAATAACCCCAGGTCAGATCGCAGTCGATGGCATAACGCTCGACACGCTGGCGAACGATCTCAACGGCCTCAAGCCCCATCAGCTTGAGTTGGCGCACGCCCTCGACACCCACCACCTGGGTGAACTGCTCAAGGTCGTGCCCGACGCCACGAATCAGCTGACCGCCATTGCGCCCGCTGGCACCCCAACCGATCTTGTGCGCCTCCAGCAACGCAACGCTGAGCCCGCGCTCGGCCAGTTCGATGGCGGTGTTGAGCCCGGAAAACCCGCCGCCCACGACGCACACATCCACCCGAACCTCGCCTTGCAGCGTCGGATGATCCGGTTGCGGATGACTGCTGGCAGCGTAATAGGAAGCGGCATGTTCAGAGTTCGTGGCACAGGATTGAGCGCGGGCATCCATGGGAAGGTTCCGTTGGCTGTGTTTGAAATACTTCACGGAGGATAAGCCGCCGACTTCGCAACGAGCAAGGATCGGTCCGGCGGCGCTGTATTGCGACGGGCAACTGAGGCAAAATCGAGGCCATTCACACGGGATAGTCGATCCAATGAGCTGCAACAGTCAGAAAATCCGCGCGCTGCGCCAGCAGATCCCCTCTTTCGAGTGCGTGCCTGGCTGTCATGACTGCTGTGGACCGGTGACGACGTCGCCGGAGGAGATGGCCCGCTTGCCGCGCAAGACCGCCGCCGAGCAGGAAGCGGCCATGGACGAACTCAACTGCGTGCACCTGGGCCCCCATGGCTGCACGGTTTACGACGAGCGACCGCTGATTTGCCGCTTGTTCGGCACCACGCCGACCCTGCAATGCCCCAACGGAAGGCGGCCGGTGGAGATGATCCATCCCCGGGCCGAGAAGCAGGTGTTCGACTACATGGCTTCGACGCGGCAGGTGTTGGTGTAAGGCTTCGATACGCGCCACCCACAGAAAAAGAGCGCGCTCGCGCCATAACCCTGTGAACTGATCAGGTCGCGGGACCTTCACACCCTCGTGCGAACGCCTATAGAACCCAGCCGCGAACCGCCTGACAAGACCGTCCAACTTTCGGGGATCGGTTCACCCGTCGCTTCGCTCGCGTTCTACTCCGCAATCGGCAAATTCAGACTTTCTTTCACCTCTTCCATCACGATGTAGCTCTTGGACTCACGCACATGGGGCAGTTTCAGCAGGATGTCGCCCAGCAGCTTGCGATAAGACGCCATTTCCGAGATGCGTGCCTTGACCAGATAATCGAAGTCGCCCGATACCAGATGGCATTCCAGCACATGAGGCAGTTTCAGCACGGCGCGACGGAATTCTTCGAAGGTGTCGCCGGATTTGTAATCCAGGCTAATCTCGACAAATACCAACAGGCTGGCCTTCAGCGCTTGAGGGTTAAGGCGGGCGTTGTAACCCATGATGATGCCTTCACGCTCCAGTCGACGGACCCGCTCTGTGCAGGGCGTGGTGGACAAACCGACACGTTCGCCCAGCTCGGTGAACGAGATGCGGCCATCGGCCTGAAGGATGCGCAAAATGTTGCGGTCGATCTTGTCCAGCTCGCGTTTTGACTGATGTTCCGTGCGCAAGGGAAAACCCCTCTACCAAAGCGTTTTTTACCGGTAATTACTGCCGAATATAGGCGTTTATATGGTGAAAAGCACTGCCTGATGCTGCATATACTGCGCACATCCTTGCTTAAAACTTCAAAACGTCAGCGGATATCCGCGATGAGGTCATCGACATGCGCGTTCTGGTCCTTGGTAGTGGTGTGATCGGTACGACAAGTGCCTATTATCTGGCGCGTGCGGGTTTTGACGTTACGGTGGTCGACCGTCAGCCGGCTGCGGCCATGGAAACCAGTTTCGCCAACGCCGGTCAGGTTTCCCCTGGCTATGCGTCGCCGTGGGCTGCGCCGGGTGTGCCGCTCAAGGCCATGAAATGGTTGCTGCAGCGCCACGCGCCTCTGGCGATCAAGGCCACCGCCGATATCGACCAATACCTGTGGATGGCGCAAATGCTGCGCAACTGCACAGCCAGCCGGTACGCGGTGAATAAAGAGCGCATGGTTCGCCTGTCCGAGTACAGCCGTGACTGTCTCGATGAGCTGCGCGCCGAAACCGGTATCGCGTACGAAGGCCGTACCCTGGGCACCACCCAGTTGTTCCGCACCCAGGCGCAACTGGATAACGCTGCCAAGGACATCGCCGTTCTCGAACAGTCCGGCGTGCCCTACGAATTGCTCGACCGCGCCGGCATCGCCCGGGTCGAACCGGCCTTGGCCAGCGTGACGAATATCCTGGCTGGCGCGCTGCGCCTGCCGAACGACCAGACCGGCGATTGCCAGTTGTTCACGACCCGTCTGGCCGAGATGGCCGTGAACCTGGGCGTCGAATTCCGCTTCAATCAGTCCATCGAACGGATCGATTTCGCGGGCAACCGCGTCAACGGTGTGTGGATCGACGGCAAACTGGAAACCGCTGACCGCTACGTGCTGGCGCTGGGCAGTTATTCGCCTCAGTTGCTCAAGCCGCTGGGGATCAAGGCGCCGGTTTACCCCCTCAAGGGTTATTCGTTGACCGTACCGATCACCGACCCGGCCATGGCACCGACCTCGACCATTCTGGACGAAACCTACAAGGTGGCGATCACCCGTTTCGACAACCGCATCCGCGTGGGTGGCATGGCCGAAATCGCCGGTTTCGACCTGTCGCTCAATCCGCGTCGGCGCGAAACCCTGGAGATGATCGTCGGCGACCTCTATCCTCGGGGAGGTGATCTGACCCAGGCCAGCTTCTGGACGGGCCTGCGTCCGACCACACCGGACGGCACGCCGATTGTAGGCGCCACGCCGTTCAGCAACCTGTTCCTCAACACCGGCCACGGCACGCTGGGCTGGACGATGGCCTGCGGTTCCGGCCGTTTGCTGGCGGATCTGATCTCGCGCAAGACGCCGCAGATCAGTGCCGCCGGCCTCGATATTTCCCGTTATGGCAATACCAAGGAGATCGCAAAACATGTCAATCCAGCGCCAGCTCACTAACGAGCGCATGAGCCAGATCGTGGTCCACAACCGCACCGTGTATTTGTCCGGGCAGGTGGGCGACGACATGACTGCCGGGATCGAGCAACAGACCCGCGAGACCCTCGGCAGCATCGAGCGCTTGCTGGAGCTGGCCGGTACCGACAAAAGCCGCATCTTGTCGGTGACGATCTACCTGAAAGACATCGACGCTGATTTCGCCGGGATGAACAGCGTCTGGGATGCCTGGCTGCCCAGAGGTGTTGCGCCCGCACGTGCCACGGTGGAAGCCAAGCTCTGCGAGCCGGAAATTCTGGTTGAGTTGTCAGTGGTTGCCGCGCTGCCGTAAGCCATAAATCCCAACAGCCTTAACCCAACCTACTGTCAGATCCCGATCATGCGTCCAGCCCGTGCCTTAATCGATCTTCAAGCCCTGCGTCATAACTATCAGCTGGCCCGCCAATCCTCGGGAGCCAAGGCGCTCGCGGTGATCAAGGCCGACGCTTATGGGCATGGCGCGGTAAAAGTGGCCCAGGCTCTGGAAGCCGAAGCGAACGGCTTTGCCGTGGCCTGTATCGAAGAAGCGCTGGAACTGCGCGAGGCAGGCATTCGTGCGCCGATCCTGTTACTGGAAGGCTTCTTCGAGGCCGACGAACTGGCGCTGATCGTCGAGCATGACCTGTGGTGCGTAGTGCATTCGCTGTGGCAGCTTGAAGCCATCGAACAGGCGACGTTGCGCAAGCCGATCATTGTCTGGCTCAAGCTGGACTCGGGCATGCATCGCGTTGGCCTGCACCCCACGGATTTACGCGCGGCTTATCTGCGCCTGCTGGCCAGCGGCAAAGTGGCGAAAATCGTGCTGATGAGCCACTTCGCCCGCGCCGACGAGCTGAACAACCCGTGCAGCGAGGCGCAAGTCGCGGTATTCGAGGCGGCGCGCCAGGGTCTGGCGGCCGAGATCAGCCTGCGCAACTCGCCCGCCTTGCTCGGCTGGCCGAATATCCCCAGCGACTGGGTGCGTCCCGGCATCATGCTGTACGGCGCGACGCCGTTCGATCAGCCCAACGCCCTGGCAGATCAGTTGCAACCGGTCATGACCCTGGAGTCCAAAATCATCTGCGTGCGTGAATTGCCCGCCGGTGAACCGGTCGGCTATGGCGCTACGTTTGTCACCGAGCGCGCCAGCCGCGTCGGCGTGGTTGCGATGGGCTATGCCGACGGTTATCCACGCGAGGCACCCACTGGCACACCGGTGTGGATCGACGGTCAGCCAAGCCAGTTGCTGGGTCGCGTGTCCATGGACATGCTTTGCGTTGACCTGACCCATCTGCCTCAAGCAGGTCTGGGCAGCCGGGTCGAGTTGTGGGGCAAACAGGTTCTGGCCAGCGACGTGGCGGCCCGCGCCGGCACCATCCCCTATCGGATTTTCTGCAACCTGCGCCGCGTGCCAAGGCTCTATTCCGGGGCCTGACGGCTTCTTTCCAGCATTCACCCTGCGGCCCCTGGTGGCCGCCAGTCTCCTCATCCAGCCCGTTGCCGGTCGAAGTGTTGTAAATACTGAACGCTGTTGCCATCATGGCGTTCATCTCGACCTTTACCTGACTGAATTAGGAGGAATGCCGCATTGGACGTCGGTGAACGACTGCAATCCATTCGTAAACTCAAGGGCCTGTCCCAGCGCGAACTCGCCAAACGGGCAGGCGTGACCAACAGCACCATTTCCATGATCGAAAAAAACAGTGTAAGCCCGTCGATCAGTTCACTGCGAAAAGTGCTCAGCGGTATTCCGATGTCCATGGTGGAGTTCTTTTCCGAAGAGCTCGAACAAGAAAACCCGACGCAAGTGGTCTATAAAGCCAACGAGCTGATTGATATCTCGGACGGCGCGGTGACCATGAAACTGGTGGGCAAAGCGCACCCGAGCCGCTCCATCGCCTTTCTGAACGAGATCTATCCTCCCGGTGCCGATACCGGCATGGAGATGCTTGTTCATGAAGGTGAAGAAACCGGCATTCTCCTTGAAGGACGACTGGAACTGGTGGTCGGCCTGGATACGTACATCCTCGAAGCAGGCGACAGTTACTATTTCGAGAGCACCAAGCCCCATCGTTTTCGTAACCCGTTCGACGTTCCGGCGCGACTAATCAGCGCAGCTACACCGGCCAATTTTTGACCAGAGAGCGTGAAGCGCCCCGCAGCCGCGGCCAAGCGTCAAAACGCCTGAAACGCTAGACTGCCAGGGAATAACCCTTCTTCTACTAAGGGTGTTTCGGACTGACAGGCTAAACGCTATACTTGCGCCCGCCTGCTAAAACCGTGGCCGCGGGCGTGAATAGTCACCATGAGGGTGTAAGCGTGAACCTAACTAATAAGATTCTGGCAGTTGCTGCCACGTTGGCTTTTTGGGCGTTCAACGCTCAGGCAGCGACCAATGATGAAATTGCCAAACGGCTGGAGCCGGTGGGCCAGGTCTGCGTTCAGGGCAAAGAGTGCGCAGGGATGGACGTTGTGGCGTCAGCGGGTGGTGGCGGTGCCAAATCCCCGGATGACGTCATCGCCAAGCACTGCAACGCGTGCCACAGCACCGGCCTGCTCGGCGCACCGAAAATAGGCGACGCAGCCGCCTGGAAGACCCGCGCCGATGCCCAGGGTGGCCTGGACGGATTGCTGGCCAAGGCCATCACCGGTATCAACGCAATGCCACCCAAAGGCACCTGCGCTGACTGCTCGGATGACGAGCTCAAAGGCGCCATTCAGAAGATGTCCGGCCTGAAATAAGCTGACATCCGCAGCATCAAGAAGCCGCTCGAGGATGCCTGACCCCGAGCGGCTTTTTTGTGGGCGCTGTCAATCGGTCCGGGACAGCCTTTCCAGTGCCGCCTTGCGCTCTGCAATCGGCAACTTGCCCAAACGCTCCACCGCAACATAAAACGCCGACCAATCCCTGCCGACCTGTTTGAACAACCTTTCAAACGCGGGCACCCATTGGTCATAAAGCCCGAAAGGCAGCAGTTTGGCATTATTGAGCGGGGCGTTGATCCAGGCGTCATAGCGCTTGTCGCCCGCCCATTGCGTGTCCCGCAGCGTGCGGTATTGGCGGCGCAGCGTTTCAAACGCCAATGCTTTGCCCTGACGCATCTGCTCGGCGCTCAAGGACTGGCTGTACAGCTGCTTCAACTGCTCCCGAGTGTCGAGCACCAGGCGAGTGAACTGATCGCGCTGCCGGGACTGTGACAGGCTCTCGGCGGGCAAGCCGCGTGCGGCGCGCCATTGGCGAGTGCCTTCCTGTTCGACGAAGGTGGCGAAGGACTCGTTGAATTCGCTGTCGTCCTTGACGTAGAACCGTTGGTGCGCAAGCTCGTGGAAGATCAACGTTGCCAGCCGTTCATCACCCCAATTCAGCATCGAACTGAGGATCGGATCGTCAAACCAGCCCAGGGTCGAATAAGCCTCGACACCGCTGATGTAAACGTCCTGGCCCGCCTGACGCTGCAACGCCGCCGCGCCCCGTGCACCGCCCACGCTGTAATAGCCGCGATAGGCCACACAGCCGGCAATCGGGAAGCAATGGGTCACCGGGTCCAGGGAAAACTCCCCGGTGGCGAACACGTTCCAGACCACATACGGGCGCCCCAGGTCGGCATAGAGTCGATAGCTGCGGTTGTCCGGCAGGTGCAGTTCGCGGCTGGCAAAGGTGCGGGCTTGCTGGGAATGAACCAGAAGCTGACGCAGGCGCGGGCTGCGCGTCGGGTCAGCGATCACCTCCGCCACCGGCTGCCGGGCGCGTAGCAACTGCAACTGGCCTTCCACCAACTGGTCGTAATAGCTGACGCTGGAGCAACCACCGAGCAACAGAAACACCAGCAACGGCAGGCTGCGCACAAGGCGCAAAGCGGTAATACTTGGCATAGATCGCCTTAACATCCAAAACATAAAGCGTTATGCCGGACAGCACCGCCTTCGCGCAACTGTCATCGCTGCCGGTCCATGTGGAGCCCACCATGCGCTACTTATCGATCATCCTCGCCCTGGCTGCCTTGGCCGGTTGCACCGGCCCGTTACCGACCGTGGACCCGCAGCAAGCCTGGGTAGACATGCGAACCCTCACCGGCAAGATGGTGATGGCCGACAAAGTCGACGGCGAAACCACCTACGACGGGCGCTACTTTCAGGTATCGCCCGGCCGTCACGCGCTTCAGGTGCGCTATGACTATGAAATCAATTACGGTGGTTTCAGTGCCATGAGCGACGATTTCACGGAGCGCACCTGCTACATCGAACTCACCTACGACCACTTCGCCGCCGGGCAGCGCTACATGATCGAAGTTCGCTCGCTGAACAATTCAATCACCGCCTGGTTATATGACGCTCAGCGCCAGGAGCTCGTGGAGCAAAGCGAGGCGCACTGCATCTAGCGCACTGTCAGCGGTCATTTCTCTGGTAGATGATCTTTTTCGTGCCGTTTTCGCAGGTGCCAACGACCATATTCTGATCGTGAACGTCTTCATTGCTGACGATTTCCAGCGTGTAGGAGCTGACGTTATTGGCCTGAACCTTGGCTTCGATCTCGGCCTTGAGTTCTTCGCAGGACTTAGGCGCCGCCAGGACACTCGTGGCCATTGCGGTCCCTATCACGGCTAATGCAAAACGCTTCATGCTCGACTCCTTCGATTCGTCCGCAGCGGACACCCGGCAGATTACCGCGCCAGCACTGCAGTGCTCCATAGACCTGTGATGGCACCTGCTAGTTCGCCACACGTTGATCGCGCGGGTCGAACTTCTGACCGGTTGGTCTATCAGACCGAAACGATCATCTGACAGCGAGCTTTAATGAATTCTTCTTTTATCCAGTGGGTCATCCAATACAAAGACGCTCTGACGGTCATGATCAGCATCGGTACGCTGATTGTCTGGGTGCTGTATGCACAGTTGCTATTGAACAATTACCGCCGCCAGCGCCAGCCGCGCATCATCATCAACCGGGGCGCCGGCAAGGGGATCGGTTCGCTGTGCCTGATCAGCAACATGAGCGCCGAGCCGATCTTCATCAATCAGATCGTGCTGTTGCTCGATACCAACCAGGGCCGGTTGTGCTGCGACGTCACGGACATTCGCGAAGAGAGCAAGGGCGAAATCGACCAGGACCTGGTGCTGCATGACGCCACTCGCCAGGGTCCGCTGAGAACCGGGGATTTCACCCACATCGGCACATTCGGTACCTTGATTCAGCGTGCGGCCTGCCTCCACTCAATACCCATGAAGGGCCACTTACCGGGCGAGGGGTGGACATTCACCGGCCTTGAAGTCCGCGTGATTGCCTTCTATGGCTCGGACAAAGACGCCATCGGTGCAACGCGAGAGTTCAGGCTGGGCGTCGCCGAGGAGGGCGGCTGCGAGCTGGTTGCCAGAACCCGCGAGAGCCGACAGTACAATTCCTACTGGCAGCGTCGGCAAGTGCGCCGCCACTGGATGCTGGATGTCGAGGGCTAAAAAAAATGACCCGTCCGGTAAAATCCGGGCGGGTCATTCGGGCGTAACGGTGTCCTTTAGCTGACCAGCGTGGCGTCCAGGGTGATTTTTGCGTTCAGAACCTTGGAAACCGGGCAGCCTTCTTTGGCCATTGTAGTCAGTCTGTCGAACTGCTCTTGGGTCGCGCCAGGCACTTTAGCCTTGAGCGTCAGGTGGACGGCGCTGATCTCGAAACCGCCTTCGATCTGATTCAGAGTGACATCAGCGGTGGTGTCGATGCTGTCTGCGGTCAGGTTTTCGCCGCCCAGGATCATCGACAGTGCCATGGAGAAGCAGCCAGCGTGGGCTGCGCCGATCAATTCTTCAGGGTTGGTGCCTTTGCCGCCTTCGAAACGGGCCTTGAAGCCATAAGGCGCTTCGCGCAGAACACCGGTTTCAGTCGAAATGCTGCCGATACCGGTTTTCAGATCACCTTCCCAATGGGCGGATGCTTTCTTGACAATGCTCATGATGTCTCCTCATGGGTGCGTGCGAGGTTTCGCACATGGATGAAGGTTCTGAGGATAGTCAGCTTTATAAAGTTCAACCCGGAAGAAAAACCTACGTGATTAGTAGGATATTTCCTGTCGGGGCATTGAATCTCAGCTATACGCCCTCATTTTCTGTCACAGCTGTAGGTTTTGGGTCATCCGCGCTCGTCAATGGGCCAAGCCTGCAAAACCACTGATGAGGAGATGTAGCGGCCTATGAAACGTCTAGCCGATGTAAAAATCTCGACCCTCGACCTGGTGCCTGTGCGCCACGACAAAGGCCCCGCAGAATCACTGCGCAATTCGCTTGATCTGGCGCAGCACGTCGAAAAACTGGGTTACAACCGTTTCTGGGTAGCCGAGCACCACAACATGGACGGCATCGCCAGTTCCGCCACGGCCGTGCTGCTGGGCTATCTGGCGGGCGGCACCTCGACGATTCGGGTGGGCGCGGGCGGCATCATGTTGCCCAATCACGCGCCACTGGTGATTGCCGAGCAGTTCGGCACCCTGGCGAGCCTGTATCCGGGTCGCATCGATCTCGGTCTGGGCCGCGCACCCGGCTCCGATCAGATGACCGCTCGCGCCCTGCGTCGCGAGCGCTCCGGCAGCGCCGACGATTTTCCGCAAGACGTGAGCGAGCTGATGGCCTACCTGGGCCCGCGCACACCGGACCAACGGGTTATCGCGGTGCCGGGTTCGGGCACCAATGTGCCGATCTGGTTGCTGGGTTCGAGTCTGTTCAGCGCGCAACTGGCCGGGCAACGCGGTTTGCCCTACGCCTTCGCGTCGCACTTCGCCCCGCGCTACATGCACGAAGCGATTCGGGTCTATCGCAATCACTTCCAGCCTTCAGCCGTGCTGGACAAGCCTTACGTGATGCTCGGAATTCCCTTGGCGGCCGCTGACACCGACGAGCACGCCGAATATCTGGCCACCTCGGTGTATCAACGCATCCTGGCGCTGATGCGTGGCCAGTCCTTGCTGCAGCGTCCACCCGTCAAGAGCATGGAAGGTTTGTGGTTGCCCCACGAGCGCGAAGCAGTGGGTGATTTCCTGGGACTTGCCATGGTCGGCGGCCCGGAAAAAATCCGCGCCAAGCTGGACGTGCTTCTGGAGCAGACCGACGCCGACGAGCTGATTTTCACCTGCGACATGTACGACCACGCTGATCGTTTGCGCTCGTATGAAATCCTGGCGGAAACCGCTCGCGGGTAAAGTGATCACCGAGCTCACGAGCAGCGCGAGGCAGCGATAGGCGTTTGCCTGACACATCGCTTCGCGGGCGTCGTAACCTCCGTGCGCTCCTACAGGTTCGGGGTAGCAACCCCGTCAAGGCACCAGAATAGTCGAGCCAGTCGTGCGGCGGCCCGACAGTTCGATCTGCGCCTTGGCGGCCTCCTTGAGGGCGTATTGCTGGATATCGTCGACCTTCAGCTTGCCGCTGGACACCATCCCGAACAGCTCGTCAGCCATGCGCTGCAGGTTGTCGGCGTTGTTGGCGTAGCTGCCCAACGTCGGGCGGGTCACATAGAGCGAGCCCTTCTGCGCGAGAATTCCCAGGTTGACCCCGGCCACCGGCCCGGACGCATTGCCGAAGCTGACCAGCAAACCACGGGGCGCGACGCAATCCAGTGACGTCAGCCAGGTGTCCTGCCCGACGCCGTCGTACACCACCGGGCATTTTTTGCCGTCAGTCAGTTCCAGCACGCGCTTGGCGACATCTTCCTTGCTGTAGTCGATGGTTTCCCACGCGCCGAGGGCTTTGGCGTGGGCGGCTTTTTCAGCCGAGCTGACCGTGCCGATCAGTTGGGCGCCCAAGGATTTCGCCCATTGGCAGGCCAACGAGCCGACGCCACCGGCCGCGGCGTGGAACAAGATAATGTCACCGGATTTAACCTCGTAGGTCTGGCGCAGCAGATACTGCACCGTCAAACCCTTGAGCATCACGGCAGCCGCCTGTTCGAAGCTGATGGCCTGGGGCAGGTGTACAAGATTATCCTGGGGCAAGGTGTGCAACTCGCTGTAACTGCCCAGCGGGCCTGTGCCATAGGCCACGCGGTCGCCCACCTTGAAGCGGGCGACCTCGCTGCCCACCGCCTCGACGATACCGGCCCCCTCCGTGCCCAGGCCCGATGGCATCGACGGCGCCGGATACAACCCGCTGCGGTAGTAGGTGTCGATAAAATTCAGGCCGATGGCCTTGTTGCGCACACGTACCTGTTGTGGGCCTGGCTCGGCGGGTTCGAAGTCCACATACTCAAGAACTTCCGGGCCGCCGGTGGTGCTGAACTGGACACGCTTTGCCATGTGCTCTCTCCGTAATGAATCGAAACGAGAATCTGAAGGGCCTATCGGACTCCTTCACCTGATCCTCGTCAACTGCGGCGCCTGGCAGGCCAGTGGTATGCTACGCCCCAATTTCGCTGTGGCCCTTTCAGAACGGGCGCTCAGTCGTTTGCAGCCAGTTTAAAGGGATCGACATGCCTACTACCCGCACCGACGCTGTCAAAGCCTACCTGCTCGATTTGCAGGACCGAATTTGTGCCGCCTTGCAGCACGAAGACGGCAGCGCGCACTTTGTCGAAGATGCCTGGACGCGGCCTGCGGGCGGCGGCGGTCGGACCCGTGTGATCGAGAATGGCGCGGTCATCGAGAAAGGCGGCGTGAACTTCTCCCACGTGTTCGGCAGCGGCCTGCCGCCTTCGGCCAGCGCTCATCGGCCGGAACTGGCCGGCCGTGGTTTCGAGGCACTGGGCGTCTCCCTGGTGATTCATCCGCACAACCCGCACGTACCGACGTCCCACGCCAACGTGCGGTTTTTCATCGCTGAAAAAGAAGGCGAAGAACCGGTCTGGTGGTTCGGCGGCGGTTTCGACCTGACCCCTTACTACGGCGTTGAGGAAGATTGCGTGCATTGGCACCGCGTGGCCGAAAAAGCCTGCGCACCGTTCGGGGCCGATGTTTACCCACGCTACAAAGCCTGGTGCGACACCTATTTCCACATCAAGCATCGCCATGAACCGCGCGGTATCGGCGGCCTGTTTTTCGATGACTTGAACGAATGGGATTTCGACACCAGCTTCGCCTTCATCCGCGCCATTGGTGATGCCTATATCGACGCTTACCTGCCCATCGTGCGCCGCCGCAAGGCCGCCGCCTACACGGTGCAGCAGCGCGAGTTTCAGGAATTCCGCCGTGGCCGGTATGTGGAATTCAACCTGGTTTACGACCGTGGCACGTTGTTTGGCCTGCAATCAGGCGGGCGTACCGAGTCCATCCTGATGTCGCTGCCGCCGCAAGTGCGCTGGGGCTACGACTGGAAAGCCGCGCCCGGCAGCGAAGAAGCGCGTCTGACCGAATATTTCCTGCAGGATCGGGACTGGTTGGCGTTGGGTTGATTTAACGCTGTTGGAGATTCTTTGCTCGCGGGCAAGTCAAGGCAGGCGACGGCTACGTAGAATGTGAAATCGATTCGCGGGCAAGCCACGCTCCCACGGATTATCGTCAGCCAGGGCTCATCATCCGGCCGTCAGCTATCTGGCCAGGACACGCCCGCTCGCTCCAACGGGTTCAGTGGTTAAACAAAAAGTTATGTGCTCAGGAATACCAATGGACCACTACGTCGTCTTCGGCAACCCGATAGGCCACAGCAAATCCCCGCTGATCCACAGCCTGTTCGCCGAGCAGACCGGGCAGGTGCTGGATTACCGGACCGCGCTTGCGCCGCTCAATGATTTTACGGCGTTCGCCCAGACCTTTTTCCAGGAGGGGCGAGGGGCCAATGTCACGGTGCCGTTCAAGGAAGAAGCTTTCCGCATGGCTGACAGCCTGACCCGGCGTGCTCAGCGCGCCGGTGCGGTCAATACCTTGAGCAAGCTGGCGGATGGCACCTTGCTGGGCGATAACACCGACGGCGCGGGACTGGTTCGAGATTTGACCGTCAACTGCGGCATCAGCCTGCGGGGCAAGCGCATACTGTTGCTGGGCGCTGGCGGTGCCGTGCGCGGTGCGCTTGAGCCGTTGCTCGCCGAACGCCCTGCCGTGCTGGTCGTTGCCAATCGCACTGTTGAGAAAGCCGAGCAACTGGCGCAACAGTTCGCGGATCTGGGTCCGGTATTCGCCAGCGGTTACGACTGGCTGGAAGAGTCCGTGGACGTGATCATCAACGCCACGTCCGCAAGCCTTGCCGGTGAGTTGCCGCCGATTTCCCCAAGTCTGATTCAAGCGGGCCACACGTTTTGCTACGACATGATGTACGGCAAGGAACCCACGGCGTTCTGCCGTTGGGCAACCGAGCATGGCGCCGCGCAGTCGGTGGATGGCCTGGGCATGCTGGTTGAACAGGCTGCTGAAGCTTTTCTGCTCTGGCGCGGCGTGCGCCCTGATTCAGCGCCGGTGCTGGCCGAAATGCGGCGTCAGTTGGCGGTTTGAGTTCACAGCGCTAGTCCTCGAACAAAATCGGGCAGTTGTCCGCCCCTTCCAGCTTTTGCAGCTCTTCGATGACTTGCGGCCGCGCGCGCCGCAAGGTCAGGGTGCGGTCCTGAATGCGCAGGCGGCGGGCTTCCTGGTGCAGCATTTCGACGCCGGAATAGTCGATGAAATTGATCTGCTGCGCATCGATGACCACATGTTTGCCTTCGGTGCGTTGCAGGCGCGTCTGCAAGTAGTGGCTGGCCCCGAAAAAAATCGAGCCGCCCACGCGCATGATGTCTTCATCGCCATCGCGCCATTGCTGCACCCGCGGCTGTGAAGTTCGCTTGAGGTAGAAAAACAGCGAAGCCAGCACACCCGCATAGATAGCCGTTTGCAGCTCCAGCAGCAAGGTGGCGAGAAACGTCAGCGTCATGACCAGAAACTCCGCACGGCTGACCCGGAACAACGCCCGAATGCCGCGCCGATCAATCAGCCCCCAGCAAATCAACAGGATCGACGCCGCCATGCTCGGGATCGGAATGTGGGCAATCAACGAAGCCCCGGCAACAGCGAACAGCGCGACCCACAGGGCGGAAAACACGCCGGCCAGAGGCGATTTTGCACCCGCCTCGAAGCTCAGAGCTGCACGGGTAAACGACCCGGCCGAGAGATAACCGGAGAACAGCGCACCGACCATGTTCGACAGCCCTTGGGCACGAACTTCCTGATTGGCATTGATCAACTGCTGGGAGCGCGCCGACAACGAGCGGGCAATCGACAGGCTGTTCACCAGACCGAGCATGCCCACGGCAACCGCTGTCGGCAGCAATTTAAGGATCAGTTCCAGGTCCAGTGGCAGCGGGCTGAACGGCGGCAGGTGACCCACGAACGCGGTGACAGTTTTGACATGGCCGAACATCGCGGGCCACAGCCAGACCAGCAGGCTGGCCATCACCAGGGTAATCAGCAGGGTGGGCCAGCGTGGCACCACAATCCTGAGGCCAACGCCCAGGGCCAGGGTCAGCAAGCCGAGAATCAGCGAAGCATGGTCGAGTTCGCCCCGATGCTCCAGCAAGCCCGTCAGGCTTTTGAGCGCCGTCGTCTGGCTGGGCAGATCAATGCCCATCAGGTTCGGCATTTGCCCCAGGGCAATGACCACCGCCGCGCCGAGGGTGAAACCCAGGACCACGGAATGGGAGACGAAATTGACCAGCGCACCAAAGCGCACCATGCCCAACAAGAGCTGAAATACACCGGCGATGAAGGTCAGCAACAGAATCAGCGAGATGTAGTCCTGACTCCCGGGCATCGCCAAGGGGCTGATGCTGGCGTACAGCACAATGGAAATGGCCGCGGTCGGGCCGCAGATCAAATGCCAGGACGAGCCCCACAGACACGCGATCAACACGGGAACGATGGCGGCGTACAGACCGTATTCGGGAGGCAGCCCGGCGATCAGGGCGTAAGCGATGGATTGCGGCAGGGCCAGAATCGCCCCGCTCAACCCCACCAGCGCATCGCGCCCCACGCTGGCGCGGGTCTGTCGGGGGAGCCAGGCCAGAAAAGGCAGGAATGTATGGCGGTTGAGCCAACCCATGAAACTCTCTTCGAACGTGTGTGCAGGGCGTAAGGGTGCGGTGTTGTCGATCAAGCTGCAACATCAGACCTGGAAATGACAGCGCGGGACCGGCGGAAGCCGGTCCCACAATGTGAACTTCCAGGCTTTTTACAGCTTCGCCTTCACCGCCGCCAACGCATCCTTGTCATCAATGGTTTTTACGCCATCAAGCCATTTGTCCAGCACGGCCGGGTTGGCCTTGATCCAGGCCTTTGCGGCCGCGGCGTTGGTGACTTTGTTGTCGGTCACGTCAGACATGATGCTGTTCTCCATGTCTTGCGTGAACGTCAGGTTGGTCAGCAGCTTGCCGACATTCGGGCAGGCGGCGGCATAGCCTTTGCGGGTCAGCGTGTAGACCGAGCCGGTGTCGCCGAAGTATTTCTCGCCGCCCTTGAGGTAATGCATGCCTTTGATCTGCACGTTCATGGGGTGCGGCGTCCAGCCCAGAAAGACCACGAATTTTTCGCGCTTCACGTTGCGCTGAACCTCGGCCAGCATCGCCTGTTCGCTGGACTCCACCAGCTTCCAGCCGCCCAGATCAAACTCGTTCTTTTTGATGATTTCCTGAATCGACAGGTTGGCTGGCGCGCCGGAACCGATGCCGTAGACCTTCTTGTCGAACTTGTCAGCGAACTTACTCAGGTCGGCAAAGTTATGCACACCCGCGTTCCAGACGTAATCCGGCACGGCCAGAGTGAACTCGGTGCCTTCGAGGTTTTTCGTCAGTTGCGTGACGTCGCCGGTTGCGATGAACTTGTCGTAGAAGCCCTGTTGTGCAGGCATCCAGTTACCCAGGAAGACATCCATCTGCCCATCCTTGAGGCCTCCGTAGGCAATGGGCACTGCCAGCGTATCGACTTTGGCCTTGTAGCCCATGCCGTCGAGCAGGAACCCCGCGATCGCGTTGGTTGCAGCGATATCGCTCCAGCCGGGGTCCGCCATCTTCACGGTGCTGCAACGCTGATCGTCGGCTAACGCCGACCAGCTGCTTAAAGCCAGGACGCCCATCGCAAGTGTTGTGGATAACGTTTTCATAAACTTCCCCTAGGTTCTGGTTATTGGGCAGGGTCAAGGTTGTGGATAACGTGCCTTGCGCTCCAGATCGTCCAGATCGATATGGTTGCGCATGTACTGCTGACTGGCGTCTACCAGCGGCTGGTGATCCCAACTCTTCAGCTTGCCGAGTGCCAGCGACTCAGCGACAAAGCGCCGCCGGCGTTGGCTGGCGAGCACCTGTTGGTGTATCGCCGGTATATCCCATTTGGCCCGCGCTTCGGCCAGGAATTCAGTGAACAGTTGTTGATGAGCGGCCGACTGACTCAGCTCTTCCCGTTCTTGTGGATCGTTATGCACATCGAACAGCAGACACGGGTCCTGTTCCGAATAGATGAATTTGTAAGCGCCGCGACGAATCATCATCAGCGGGCTGTTGGTGCCCTCGGCCATGTATTCGCCAAACACTTCATCGTGGCCGCCCTCGCCCAGCAGATGCGGGAGCAAGGAGCGGCCATCCAGTGGCAAACCCTCATTGAGCTCGCCTTCGGCCATGGCCACGAACGTCGGCAACAAATCGGCCGTGGAAACCGCCGCGCTGACACGGCCGGGCTTGAACTGGCCGGGCGCGTAAATCAGCATCGGCACCCGCGCCGACATCTCGAACCAGTGCATTTTGTACCAGAGCCCGCGATCGCCCAGCATGTCGCCGTGATCGCCGGAGAACACAACGATGGTGTCGTCAGCCAGCCCGACCTCCTCAAGGGTTTGCATCAGCTTGCCGACATTGCTGTCGATGTAGCTGCACGCCCCGAAATACGCCCGCCGCGCATCGCGAATCTTGTCGTCCGGCAGCGGTTTGTCCCACAGGTTATAGACCTTCATCAGGCGTTGGGAGTGCGGGTCCTGATCGGCTTGATCAGGCTGGTAATCCGGCAGCGGGATATCGTCGTCGCGGTACAGGTCCCAGAACGGCTTCGGGATGGTGTACGGGTCGTGGGGATGGGTCATGGACACGGTCAGGCAGAACGGCTGATCGGCATCGTTGCGCACATGATCGAACAAATACTGCTGGGCCTTGAAGACCACTTCTTCGTCGAAATCCAGCTGATTGGTGCGCACGCACGGTCCGGCTTGCAGCACCGACGCCATGTTGTGATACCAGGTCGGGCGCACATCCGGCGCATCCCAATTCACTGTCCAGCCGTAGTCGGCCGGGTAAATATCACTGGTCAGACGTTCTTCGTAGCCGTGCAGTTGGTCCGGGCCGCAGAAGTGCATCTTGCCGGACAGCGCCGTTTTATAGCCCAGGCGGCGCAGGTAATGGGCGTAAGTCGGTACATCCGCCGGGAAGTCGGCTGCATTGTCGTAGGCGCCGATCTTGCTCGGCAGTTGGCCGCTTACCAGCGTGAAGCGTGAGGGTGCGCACAGCGGGCTGTTGCAATACGCGGCATCGAACACCACGCCCTCAGCGGCAAGGCGGCTCAGGTTGGGCATTTTGACGGGAGATGGCGCGTAGAACGGCAACATCGGCGCGGCCATTTGATCGGCCATGATGAACAGTATGTTTTTGCGCTTCATGTAGTGTGCGGCGCCCCATAGTGAATAGTTATGCGAAAGAGCTGCGCTTGAGGATGGGACCCCTGGGGTTTATGGTAAAGCCCACACAAGGCAATACCTAGGATAAGCACAGCTTATGTTTGAAACCCTCGGGGAGATGTCGCTGGATCTGTTGCGCGCGTTCGAGGCTGCGGCCCGTTTACGCAGTTTTACCGCTGCCGCCATCGAACTGGGCACAACCCAGCCCGCCGTCAGCCAGCAGATCAAGCGTCTGGAAGAGCAACTGGCGACGCGGCTGTTTGACCGTATCTATCGCGGCATCGAGCTGACGGAAGCGGGCGAGGTGCTGTTCAGCCATGTACAGACCGGATTGCAGTCCATGGACAGCGGTCTGGTCGCCATCACTCATCAGAGCCAACACGAGGTGTTGCAGGTCGCTACAGACTTCGCCTTTGCCGCTTATTGGCTGATGCCGCGCCTGCACCGGTTCCACAAGGCCAACCCCGACGTGGACGTCAGCCTTGTCACCAGCGAGCGCAGCCACAGCATGTTGCGCGCCGATATCGACGTGGCGATTCTGTTTGGCGACGGGCGTTTCAAGCAAGGCGAAAGCCGGTGGCTGTTCAATGAGGAAGTCTTTCCGGTCTGCAGTCCACAACTCTTGGCAGGCCGCGAACCGCCCTTGTCCATCGAGGTATTACGCGAGTTTCCGTTGCTGCACCTGCGCGGCGAAGGCAGCAGCAATTGGTTCGACTGGGCCGGCGTATTCCGCGCCCTCAACATCCCGCAGGCCCCGGCCCCCGGCCAGCTACGGTTCGACAACTACACGCTGCTGATCCAGGCGGCCATCGCGGGTCAAGGCGTGGCTATCGGCTGGCGTCACCTCGTAGACGCCCTGTTGGACCAAGGACTGCTCTGCCGCCCCATCGCGCAATCGGCGATATCCGGTTTTGGTTATTACGTCGTACTGCCGCAACGCAAACGCCGTGTGCAAATCGTTCAGCAGTTCGTGGACTGGCTGGCGAGTGAACAGGCGCAAAGCGGCGATGGATTGCCGGGCAGGCCGTTGCCTTCGATTGCGGTGTGAGGCTGGACCGATCACACCACAAAATTCACCAACTCCCGCACATGCAGATTCAGCCTCAACTCATCGGCAATCCCTGCCGCAACTCGGGCCAGGCGTTCCAGTGGTTCTGCCAGGCCGGGTTCGAGGCTGGTGCTGGTCTGGCTGAAATGCTCGATGCTCAGGCCCGCGACGCCTTGAGGTGCGTTGACCAGTGTCCAGTCCAGCGGGCTTTCCCGCAGGGCTCGGGACATGGGCGTCGAGTCGTCGAGGCCCGCAAAATCGCCAACCAGAATCAGGCGTTTCACGTCCATGCGCTGCATACACGCGAGCAGGGTTTGAGTGGCGAGGGTTTGTTCGTGCAGATTCAGATCGTCGGCAGGCCGGTCATGTTCTGCGCCCACCGGCAGGACGTTGGCGTCCAGCAGGCAAATCACGGCTGAGCTGCCCGCTATGCTTTCGCTGACACGTTCGGCATCGAACAGGCTGCCTGTCTTTGTACGCAAGCCAGGGCGCGGCGCGAGGGCGTTCAAGTCGTCAACGATGGCGATGACTTCATGCTGACGGCGCAACATTTCTGCCATGAGTGCGCTGCCCAGGCTGCTGATCGCGCCGAACAGGGCAATTTTTGTGACGGGCGTCTCTGCATTCTTCATCGGAATTGATCCAGGTCTGTGGATAACTCTTGCAAAGATTCAGACTTCCAGTGCCAGCCAGCGTTCAGCCAATTCGACGGGAGAGGCCTCAGGCAATGCGAGAAATCCAGAGTTATCACGCCCACGTTTATTTCGACGCGCACACCATCGAGCAAGCGCGGGCCTTATGCGAGTCGGCCGCCGAGCAGTACGGTGCGAAGATGGGCAGGATTCACGAGCGTCTGGTGGGGCCGCATGTCGACTGGAGCTGCCAGTTGGCCTTCGACCACTGGCAATTCGCCGATCTCATGCTGTGGCTGTCGCTCAATCGCCAGGGGCTGGTGGTGCTGGTTCATCCACTGACCGGCAATGATCTGGCCGATCATACCGAGCACGCCATATGGATGGGCGCCGTGCGGCCTTTGGATGTGGGAATGTTCAAGCGCTGAGACAGAACTCTGTTGGAGCGAGGCTTGCCCGCGAAAGCGTCAGGTCAGACGACTATGTCGTCAGCCTGATCGGTTCGCGGGCACGCCTCCAACAGGTATCAGATGATCAATTCAGCACACCATCCAGAATCGCGTAGACGATCCCGGTGCCCACGGCGATCAGCACGATATCGGTACCGGTGCGACGCCATTCGTAGCCGTCATAGTGCGGCAAGTGCTGCAGCGAACGTGCGTCAAGGCGTTTGCCGTAGCCGCGCGGCAACGGGCGGCCTTTGACGATATGCACGTTTGGTGGCAGCGGCTGGCCGCGGCCAATCACGTCACGGTTCTGTTGAATGGTGTGGCGCACGTTATCGAAGTTCTGAGGCGGACGATTACCGCCACGGTTGTCCTGATGCGCCTGCTGCTGCGGACGGTTGCCGTTGCCACCGTTGTTCATGCCGTTGCCGTTGTTTTTTCCATTGCCCCGATCGTGACCGCCATTGTTCTGCGGCCCTTGACCTTGACCTTGACCTTGACCTTGACCTTGACCTGGCCCCTGCCCCTGTTGCTGGTCTGGACGGTTATTGTCCTGGTCACCGAGCTGATCGGGCGGTGCGGCTTGCAACAGCGGACTGGCGCTGATCATCAAGATGCCCAGCCCAGCAATCAAACGGTTCGGCAGTTTCATGTGTTGCTCCTGAATAATTCAATTCAGCAAAAAGGGGTTCACGACATCAGTCATGAACCCCTTTGCCTGACTACTTGGAACCTGCGCCAGACCGTTGATTCCTTTGTATCAGGAACTTTACCTTCAACTGATTCGAGCGTTACGCACGCCTTGCGACAGCGCGGCGCACAAGCTCAATACGCCGTCCACCGCCTGCTCTTGCGAAGCGGCGTTGGCAATCTGATCAACCAGTGCCGAACCCACGACAACACCATCGGCCAGGCGGGCAATCGCGGCCGCCTGCTCAGGCGTGCGGATGCCGAAGCCGACGCAAATCGGCAGGCTGGTATGGCGATGCAGGCGTTCGATGGCGCCTTCCACATGGGCGGTAGTCGCCGAACCCGCGCCGGTGACGCCCGCCACCGAAACGTAATAGACGAACCCGGAACTGCGTTCCAGAACACGTGGCAAGCGTGCGTCATCGGTGGTGGGGGTGGTCAGGCGAATGAAGTCGATGCCGGACGCCTGCGCCGGGGTGGCCAGTTCTGCATCATGCTCAGGTGGCAGGTCAACGATGATCAGACCATCGACACCCGCTTCCTTGGCCGCCGCGACAAAGGCTTCTACGCCGAAACGATGGATCGGGTTGTAGTAACCCATCAGCACGATTGGCGTGGTTTGGTCGTCTACCCGGAACTCTTGAACCATCTGCAGGGTTTTGGGCAGCGTCTGACCGGCATCCAGAGCGCGCAGTGTTGCGAGCTGAATGGCCACGCCGTCTGCCATCGGATCGGTGAAGGGCATGCCCAGCTCGATCACGTCCGCGCCCGCCGCCGGCAAGCCCTTGAGCACTTTCAGCGACGTGTCATAGCCAGGATCGCCTGCGGTGATGAACGTCACCAGTGCGGCGCGGCCTTCGGTTTTCAGTTGGGCAAAGCGTTGTTCGAGACGGCTCATGCCAGGATCTCCTGATTTTTTTCAGCGGCGGCCATGTGGTTCATGACGGTTTGCATGTCTTTGTCGCCACGGCCTGACAGGCACACCACCATCAGGTGATCGGCTGGCAGTTTGGGGGCGCGCTTCATGGCTTCGGCCAGGGCGTGTGCGGTTTCCAGCGCCGGGATGATGCCTTCGAGCAGGCAGCAATGATGGAACGCTTCAAGGGCTTCTTCATCGGTGATGCTGACGTATTCGACACGCTTCACTTCATGCAGGTAAGCGTGCTCCGGGCCAATGCCTGGGTAGTCCAGACCGGCAGAAATGGAGTGCGCGTCAGTGATCTGGCCGTCGGTGTCTTGCAGCAGGTACGTGCGATTGCCGTGCAGCACGCCCGGAACACCGCCGTTCAGGCTGGCGGCGTGTTTGTCCGTGTCTACGCCGTGACCACCGGCTTCGACGCCGATGATGTCCACGCTGGAGTCATCCAGGAACGTATGGAACAAGCCCATGGCATTGGAGCCGCCGCCAACGCAGGCGATGAGACTGTCCGGCAGGCGGCCTTCCTTCTCCTGCATCTGCGCTTTGGTTTCCTTGCCGATGATCGACTGGAAATCACGAACCATGGCGGGGTACGGGTGTGGACCGGCCACAGTGCCGATCAGGTAGAACGTGTCATCGACGTTGGTCACCCAGTCGCGCAGCGCTTCGTTCATGGCGTCTTTGAGGGTGCCAGTGCCGGACGTCACGGGTACGATTTCAGCGCCCAGCAGCTTCATGCGGAACACGTTCGCCTGTTGGCGCTCGATGTCGGTGGCGCCCATGTAGATCACGCACGGCAGGCCAAAACGGGCTGCAACGGTGGCCGTGGCCACGCCATGCATGCCCGCGCCGGTTTCCGCGATCAGGCGCTTTTTGCCCATTCGTTTGGCGAGCAATACCTGGCCGATGCAGTTGTTGATCTTGTGCGCGCCGGTGTGGTTGAGCTCTTCACGCTTGAAGTAGATTTTTGCGCCGCCGCAGAACTCGGTCAGGCGTTCGGCGAAATACAGCGGGTTCGGGCGGCCGATGTAATCGCGCTGAAAATAGGCCAGTTGTTCAATGAACTCCGGATCAGCCTTGGCGGCTTCGTACTCGCGGTTCAGGTCGAGCACCAGCGGCATCAGGGTTTCTGCAACGTAGCGGCCGCCGAATGAGCCGAACAGGCCGTTTGCGTCGGGGCCTGCGCTGAATTTGGACTGGGTCATGGGACCTCCGGGTCGTTGAGCGAATTGAGTGAGCCGAATCGGCAATGAACACACTTTAACCAGCGCCAATCAGGATTAAAACCGATAAGATCGAAGCAACCTGTCAGGAAAACTCACAGATACCATGAGCCGCGACCTTCCCCCCCTTAACGCCCTGCGTGCCTTCGAAGCCACGGCCCGCCTTAACAGCGTCAGTCAGGCGGCTGAACAGCTACACGTGACCCACGGTGCCGTCAGCCGCCAGTTGAAAGTCCTGGAAGAACACTTGGGCGTGGTGCTTTTTATCAAGGACGGACGTGGCCTGAAACTCACAGATGCAGGCGTGCGCCTGAGAGACGCCAGCAGTGATGCCTTCGACCGCTTGCGCGGTGTGTGTGCGGAGCTGAGCCAGGGCGGGGCCGACGCGCCTTTTGTGCTGGGGTGTTCAGGCAGTCTGCTGGCGCGCTGGTTCATTCCACGGTTGGGGCGCTTGAACGCCGAACTGCCGGATCTGCGCCTGCACTTGTCCGCAGGGGAAGGCGATCTTGACCCGCGTCGGCCAGGACTGGACGCACTACTGATCTTCGCCGAGCCGCCGTGGCCTGCGGACATGCAGGTTTTCGAACTCGTCAGCGAGCGTATCGGCCCGGTCTTGAGCCCGCGTCTCTCAGGTTTTGAACGCTTGCAGGGTGCGCGACCTGACGTGTTGTTGGGCGAAACCTTGCTGCAAACCACCTCGCGCCCCCAAGCCTGGCCCAGCTGGGCACAACAAAACGGCATCGATGCGCAGGCGTTGCGATTCGGGCAAGGGTTTGAGCATTTGTATTATTTGCTGGAGGCGGCCGTGGCGGGCCTGGGTATTGCGATTGCACCTGAACCTTTGGTTGCAGATGACCTCAAGGCGGGACGCCTGGTCGCGCCGTGGGGTTTCAGCGAAACCCCGGCGCGACTGGCGTTGTGGGTCCCCAAACGTGCCGTTGACGGGCGCGCTCAATCACTAGCGAAGTGGCTAAAAAATGAGCTGAGACGTTCGGGGAACCCGCAATAGCGACTAATCAGTTACCGCGTTTGCACAACAGGTAAGCAGCCAGCAGGCCGACTGCGCCAACGGCAACGCCAGCGGTGGTCCAAGGGTGCTCTTGAGCGTAGTCACGGGTGGCAACGCTAGTTTCGCGAGTCTTGACCTTGACGTCTTCATAAACGTCGCTCAGCAGGCTGCGTGAATGGCTCAGCGCGCTTTCAGCATTGGCCTTCAGGCTTTTGAGGGTTCTGCGCGACTCGTCCGAAGCGTCCGACTTCAAGCTTTCGAGGGACTTGAGCAGACTTTCGATTTCCGCTTCCATGCTTTTCAACGAGGCTTTACTGAGTGAATTGCTAGCCATGGTGTTTCTCCTGCAAGGTGAGTGGCGTGTGTTGATTCCGACTACGGCGTTTCCAGAAAGTGCGGTTGCGTTTACGGAAAAGGCTGAACTTTTCTGCGGATTTTCCCCACAGAGCTAGGGAGCGTCATCACTGCTACGCTCGTATTGACCTTTAGGAGAACTGCCATGACTGATCACCATACGTACAAGAAGGTCGAGCTGGTTGGCTCGTCCACCACCACGATCGAAGATGCGATCAACAACGCGCTGGCCGAGGCAAGCAAGAGCCTCAAGCACATGGAGTGGTTTGAAGTGTCCGAAACCCGCGGCCACATCGAAGACGGCAAAGTCGCTCACTATCAAGTCACCCTCAAAGTCGGCTTTCGTATTGCCAATAGCTGATCCGATCTGAACTTTTGCGGTGGCTGATTGCCATAACCTCCGCCCGCTGTCGCGAAAATCGTTGGCGTGGCTTGTATTTCAGGTCCTTCCCCGCGCGCGTTGCGCAAGTGGCCTGAATTGGCTGACGAAGGAGTGAGAGCAATGAAGAAGTTTCTGTTGGCGGTAGGTTTGTTGAGCATTGCCGGTACAGCCATGGCGGCTGGCAAGTCATGCGATGACGTGAAAGCGGACATCGACGCAAAGATCAAAGCAAATGGCGCTACGTCGTACACGCTTGAAGTCGTCGAAAAAGGCAGCGTGACCGACAAGAAAGTTGTCGGCAGCTGTGAGGGCGGCACCAAGGAAATCGTGTATCAACGCGGCTGATCAGTTTGCGGAACATAAAAAACCGACTCGTTGAAGTCGGTTTTTTTATGGGTGTTTCGGGCTGTGTCAGGCAAATCGCCATCGCTGCCTCGCGCTGCTCGTGAGCTCCTACCTCGGTTGCTACCCCGAACCTGTAGGAGCGCACGTGTAGTGGTCCAGTTTTTTTGGACCGTTCCGTAGGAGCATTAGGCCGCCCGTTTCTCAAAAACAGCGGGCGGCAAATTGTTCGAGGCGGTGTGACAGCGTCGGTGGTTGTAATGGGCAA
>NZ_JAFCTZ010000016.1:0-48603 GCF_049896285.1 Pseudomonas sp. DWP3-1-2
GCTGCGGCCAGCAACTCGCCCGCCCGAACGGCCGCCTGGGCCGCCGCCGGGGCACGCCTGTCCACGGTATTTTTCCGTTTTAATCTCGCCGGAATTCTGTTTACCGCGCTGGAGCTGTCAGGCAGTTGGTTCTATAACCGTCATAACCTGAGCTCCCATGACCGCTGGCTCCTCAGCACGCCATGGAGCCTGGACCCGGATCAGCGCAAGTCGCTGCCTTTGAGCGAGTATCAGAAAGCGCTTCGTGGGTGTGTACAGGCACCCCATGTGGAAATCCTGCCGGCCTCGGATGACTCCGGCGCTGCGCAGCCCCGTCGTTTCCTGCTGCACTTTCCAACCCTGTCAGTTAGCGACCTGGCACAGCAGTTAGCGAGCAGTGCCAGCAGCGTCTTGCTCAATATCGGCGCGTATCAGGTGATACGCGAAATCCCCGGTCGTGTAGGCATGCCAGCCCAATGGCGCCCACTGGATGAGGCGCTGCAAGGCTGCATTCTGATCAAGCGGCAAAGCCCGCTGACCCTGGAATTGATTGATATCCGCAGCGTTATCAACTCGGCCTATCCCGGAAACACCAACATCGTACTGTCCATCCAGTTGGGCCATGCCTACCGGGATGGCCGCTATGAAGGCAATCTCTATGACCTGCGCTTCCCCGTCACGGGTGAAAGTGGCCATTTCCCCGGACGACAGATCACGCGTCAAGGAGAGGAATGCGCCTACTTCAGGATTGATCCAGCATTGATCAAGCAGGTGGATGACTGAGATGGCGACTGACAAGCCCGACACACCACCCCCGATTCATCGCGCCCCCTATGCAGGAATGGTCGAACAATTTCCGACCGGGCAAACGGTGTATCTGGCCCCGCTACCGTTACCTACCGACCTGCCCCCTCAGGACTATGGTCATGCCGTTGGTGAGGTGAATGACACCTACCTGGATTTTGGCGTGGGTTTGCCAGCAGTGTTTGGTTGGCAAATGACATTGGGGCTGCCCTTTTGGGTGATCTGGTTTCTGGGGGGATTTGCCCCAGTGCTCGTTTGGTTGCTTTCCATTTCAAACGGCCACGATTTTACGCAAGCAATGAAGTTTGCTCTGGATTTCATGTTTTATGGCTTAGAGTTCGGTGCTTGGGGTTCTCTCGTACCTCTCACCATCTTTCTCTCCATCACCTTCCATCACCTCGCCAAATACAAAAAAGTCGTCCCCACCCGCTTCAACCGCCAGCGCCGGGAAGTCTGTTTTGTTCCTCGCGGCCATACCGAGCCCATTTTCGTGCCATGGGAATCGCTGTCTGCCTGGGTGGTGCAGGCGCGGTCGGTGACTCAGTACGGGATGGATATTCAATACGCCATGGGCGTCGGGTTTTATCATCCGCCTCATGATGAGCATTACAGCCTGGAGTTCTTCTGCAGCGGTTTTGATTTGGCGGTGTGCAACTGGGAGGCGATCCGGGCGTACATGGAATACGAGGTGCACAGCCTCAAGGACATCCAGGACCCGCTGGACCTGCAAAACCCGGGCGACCCGCCCCATGAAGGCCTGCACACGTTCTACAACGCGCGGGAGCGTATGCGTCGGCGGCGCAGGGATCGTGAAGTCGGTTTCTTTTACCCGTTCTGGTGGTACCTGTACCACGTGCTGACCCTGTGGACACTGCCCAACCACCTCACCGAATGGGAAATCCGCCGCATCAAAAGCATCGGCCGCGCCGTCGTACCCGAGGCCATGCAACGCTGGTCAGCACCCTTGCCACCGGAACAATGGGCCAAGCCCAGCGCAGAACTGCAACGCCTGAGCGAAACCGTCAAAACCCTGCGTGAGCACAAGCCTGATCAGGGTATTGCGGAGCGCTTTGCAGAGGCGCAGCGTGTCGCTCAGAGAAAAGCGTCATGAGCGCCCCCCCCCCCCGATTCATCACACGCCCCATGCGGGGATGGTTGAGCACTTTCCGACCGGGCAGGTGGTGTATCTAGCCCCATTGCCACTGCCCACCGATTTGCCCGCTCAGGACTATGGTCATGCCGTGGGCGAGGTGAATGACACTTACCTGGATTTTGGTGTGGGTATGCCTGCTGTCTTTGGTTGGCAGATGACATTGGGATTACCTTTCTGGGCGATTTGGTTTTTTGGCTTATTTATTCCCGCACTAGACTGGCTGTTTTCAATCGTAGAGGGTAGAGGATTGAAAGAGGCTACAAAGATTGCGACTGTTCTAGTACCCGAAGGCTTAGAAATCGGCTGCTGGCTCGCCGCCTTCGCCCTAAGTATCTTCCTCTCCATCACCTTCCACCACCTCGCCAAATACAAAAAAGTCGTCCCCACCCGCTTCAACCGTCAGCGCCGGGAGGTCTGTTTTGTTCCTCGTGGCCATACCGAGCCTATTTTCGTGCCGTGGGAATCGCTGTCGGCCTGGGTGGTGCAGGCGCGGTCGGTGACGCAGTACGGCATGGATATTCAATACGCCATGGGCGTCGGGTTTTATCATCCGCCTCATGACGAGCATTACAGCCTGGAATTTTTCTGCAGCGGTTTTGATCTGGCGGTGTGCAACTGGGAGGCGATCCGGGCGTACATGGAATACGAGGTGCACAGCCTCAAGGAAATCCAGGACCCGCTGGACCTGCAAAACCCCGGCGACCCGCCCCATGAAGGTCTCCACACGTTCTACAACGCCCGGGAGCGTATGCGTCGGCGGCGCAGGGATCGGGAAGTCGGTTTCTTTTATCCGTTCTGGTGGTACCTGTACCACGTGCTGACCCTGTGGACGCTGCCCAACCACCTCACCGAATGGGAAATCCGCCGCATCAAAAGCATCGGCCGCGCCGTCCTACCCGAGGCCATGCAACGCTGGTCAGCCCCCTTGCCACCGGAACAATGGGCCAAACCCAGCGCAGCACTGCAACGCCTGAGCGAGGCTGTTAACACCTTGAGACAGCAGAGGCCGGAGTTAGCTATTTCGACGCGATTTACCGAGGTGCAAATGACAAAAAAGTGAAGCTTCAAGCCGGTGAGCGGCTAGATCACTTATCCGGCATGGGCATCGGAAACGGCATCACGTTGCTGGTGCCGCGGGCTTCGCTGATCTTTGGCGTGCCGACCCGCTCGACTTCGTCGATGCGCACGATGGAGTGCATTGGCACGAAGCTGCGCACCACACCTTCGAATTGCGCCTTGAGTTTTTCTTCGCTCGGGTCCACCACGACGGTCGTGCGCTCGCCAAAGACGAACTCCTCAACCTCCAGAAAACCCCACAGATCACTTTGGTAGATCTGCTTGGCGTACATTTCGAACACCTGTCCCTGGTTGAGGAAAATCACCTTGTAGATTGGAGCTTCGCGTTTGGTCATAGAGGGCGGGTAAGAATCGAGGCAATAAAAGAGGGCGCGCACTATAGCATGCCCGTTCGGTAGACGATGCTAGGAACCCGGGACCTGCGCCACTATAATGCGCGGTTCTTTGAACCACCTGATGACGTAAGCATGACCAAGAAGCTTTATATCGAAACCCACGGTTGCCAGATGAACGAGTACGACAGCTCGCGCATGGTCGATCTGCTGGGCGAACATCAAGCCCTGGAAGTCACCGCTCGTGCGGAAGATGCCGACGTCATACTGCTCAACACCTGCTCGATTCGCGAACGCGCCCAGGACCGGGTGTATTCCCAGTTGGGCCGCTGGCGTGAGCTGAAGCTGGCCAACCCGGAGATGGTCATCGCCGTCGGCGGGTGCGTGGCCAGTCAGGAAGGCGCGGCCATTCGAGATCGCGCACCCTACGTCGACGTGGTTTTCGGCCCGCAAACCCTGCACCGTCTGCCGGAAATGATCGACGCTGCACGCGTGACGCGTTTGCCGCAGGTCGATGTTTCGTTCCCGGAAATCGAAAAATTCGATCATTTGCCCGAGCCACGCGTCGATGGCCCGAGCGCGTATGTGTCGGTCATGGAAGGCTGCAGCAAGTACTGCACGTTTTGCGTGGTGCCTTATACGCGGGGCGAAGAAGTCAGTCGGCCGTTCGACGACGTGGTGGCGGAAGTGTTCCACCTGGCCGAAAACGGCGTGCGTGAAGTCACCCTGCTGGGTCAGAACGTCAACGGTTACCGTGGCGTGACTCATGAAGGCCGCACCGCTGACCTGGCCGATCTGATCCGGGTCGTGGCCACCATCGACGGCATTGATCGCATCCGCTACACCACCTCGCACCCGCTGGAGTTTTCCGACAGCCTGATCCAGGCTCACGCCGAAGTGCCGGAACTGGTCAAGCACCTTCATTTGCCTGTGCAATCCGGCTCGGACCGGATTCTCGCGGCCATGAAGCGCAACCACACGACCCTGGAATACAAATCCAGACTGCGCAAGCTCAGGGCAGCCGTACCGGGCATCAGCATCAGTTCCGACTTTATCGTCGGCTTCCCGGGCGAAACCGAAAAAGATTTCGACAACACCATGAAGCTGATCGAAGACGTCGGCTTCGATTTCTCGTTCTCGTTCGTCTACAGCCCGCGCCCCGGCACCCCAGCCGCCGACCTGAAGGACGACACGCCGGAAGCACTGAAAAAGGAGCGTCTGGCCGCTTTACAGCATCGCCTGAACCAGCAGGGTTTCGAGATCAGCCGACAGATGGTGGGCAGCACCCAGCGCATCCTGGTCACCGACTACTCGAAGAAAGACCCCGGTGAACTTCAGGGCCGAACCGAGAACAACCGCATCGTCAACTTCCGCTGCGACAATCCGAAACTGATCGGCCAGTTCGCGGACGTGCACATCGATGACGCGCAGCCGCACTCGTTGCGGGGCTCTTTGTTGAACTGAGGCCTGCAGAATAAACCTCAGCCCTGTTGAAGCAGGGCTTGCCCGCGAAGGCGGGTTCCAGGTGATTGATAGGTCGAGTGCGATACCGATTCGCGGGCAAGCCTCGCTCCAACGACCGCGCCATCACCCACCTTTAGTAAGTCAGAGCTTTCGCAGTTGAAGCGCTGGGGTTATCCTTCGTTTCACCTTAATTGCCCCAGGGCGGCTAAAAACGACCTTGAACGCACCAGTCGAACCACATCGCTTTACCCTCGAACCTTTCGAGGCTCATCGCTTCGCAAATCTGTGCGGGCAGCTCGACGAGCATTTGCGCTTGATCGAACAACGCCTGGACATCGAAATCCGCAATCGCGGAAACCAGTTCGAGTTGATTGGCGAGCCTAAACACACCACTTCGGCCGAGAACCTGTTGCGCCGCCTGTACCGGGAAACCAAGGGTACGGAGCTGTCGCCAGACATGGTTCACCTGTTCCTTCAGGAATCGGGCGTCGAAACCCTGGACAACCATCCTGCCGCCGATCCTGGCGTGGCGCTGCGTACCAAAAAAGGCATGATTCGCCCACGCGGCCTGAATCAGCAACGTTACGTCAAAGAAATCCTCGGCAACGACATCAATTTCGGCATCGGCCCGGCGGGCACGGGCAAGACCTATCTTGCCGTGGCATGCGCGGTGGACGCTTTGGAGCGGGAACAGATCCGACGCATCCTGTTGGTGCGCCCGGCGGTTGAGGCGGGTGAAAAACTCGGCTTCCTGCCCGGCGATCTGGCACAGAAGATCGACCCTTACCTGCGTCCCCTGTATGACGCGCTCTATGAAATGCTCGGTTTCGAATACGTCGCCAAGCTGATCGAGAAACAGGTCATCGAAGTCGCACCGCTGGCTTACATGCGTGGCCGGACACTGAACAACAGCTTCATCATTCTCGACGAAAGCCAGAACACCACCGTCGAACAGATGAAGATGTTCCTGACGCGAATCGGTTTTGGCTCAACCGCCGTGATCACCGGTGACATCACCCAGGTCGATCTGCCCAAGGGCACCAAGTCGGGCCTGACCCATGTCATCGATGTTCTCAAGGACGTGCCAGGCATCAGCTTTACGCACTTCAAGCCCAAGGACGTCGTGCGCCATCCGCTGGTCCAGCGCATCGTCGAAGCCTACGAGCGCTTCGAAGACCGCTTCACTGACGAGCCACCGGCCAAGGCCAATGCCTCACGGGAATACCGCCGCGATGCTTGAGCTGGACCTGCAACACGCAAGTGAAGCAAGCGCCCCGAGTGAAGCCCAGTTCCGCCTTTGGTGCGAGATGGGCCTGCGCCAGCGCAGTGCCGATTCGGAACTGACCATTCGGCTGGTGGATGAAACCGAGGGCCGCGAACTTAATCACACGTGGCGACACAAGGATTATGCAACCAACGTGCTGTCCTTTCCGGCAGATGTCCCCGACGAGATGCTGGATATCCCGCTGCTCGGCGATCTGGTCATCTGCGTGCCTGTTGTAGCCCGCGAAGCGCGGGAACAAGGCAAGGAACCGGACGCACACTGGGCGCACCTGGTCATTCACGGCTGCCTTCATCTGTTGGGTTACGACCATATCGACGATGAAGAAGCCGAAGAAATGGAAGCACTGGAACGAACGTTGCTTGAGGAGTTGGGCTACCCCGACCCTTATGCCGACGACGAAAGCGCCGACCATCAACATTCAGAACCACTAAGCAAGGACCACGAGTAAGGGCTATGAGCGAAGACCGATCGAGCAACGGGCAAAAGTCATGGCTGGGTAAACTGACCCAGGCTTTTGCCCATGAGCCGAAAAACCGCCAGGAGCTGCTGGAGCTGTTGCGCGAAGCCCACCAGAACAAACTGCTGGACAGCGAAGCGCTGGCCATCGTTGAAGGCGCCATTCAGGTGGCTGACCTGCAAGTACGCGACATCATGGTGCCGCGCTCGCAGATGATCAGCATCAAGGCTTCCCAGACGCCCCGCGAGTTCCTGCCTGCCGTCATCGATGCTGCCCACTCGCGCTATCCGGTGATCGGCGAAAGCCACGACGACGTGCTCGGCGTGTTGCTGGCCAAGGATCTGCTGCCCCTGATTCTCAAGGAAAACGGCGGCGACGGCGACATCAGCAAGCTGTTGCGCCCGGCGACGTTCGTTCCGGAGTCCAAGCGCCTGAACGTGCTGCTGCGGGAATTCCGCGCCAACCACAACCACATGGCCATCGTGATTGACGAATACGGCGGCGTGGCGGGTCTGGTCACCATTGAAGACGTGCTGGAACAGATCGTCGGCGATATCGAGGACGAGCATGACGTCGAGGAAGACAGCTACATCAAACCGCTGCCCAGCGGCGACTTCCTGGTCAAGGCCCTGACGCCCATCGAAAGCTTCAACGAGTTTTTCGACAGCGAGTTTTCCGATGACGAGTTCGACACCGTCGGCGGTCTGGTGATGAGTGCGTTCGGGCATCTGCCCAAGCGTAATGAAATCACCGTAATCGGCGAGTATCGTTTTCGGATTCTGAATGCTGACAGCCGTCGAATTCACTTGCTGCGCCTGAGCCCGCTCTCGCGCTCGTAAAAGCCCTACCCGTTTTAAGGAAGTTCAATGCGTTGGATCACCCGCCCCGGCTGGCCCGGTAACCTGCTGGCCGTGGTGGCCGGCGGGCTCACCACGCTGGCCCTGGCGCCTTTTGACATCTGGCCGTTGGCGCTGGTGGCACTGGCGATGTTCTATCTGGGCTTGCGTGACCTGAGTCCCCGTCAGGCACTGGGCCGAGGCTGGTGTTTCGGCTTTGGCCTGTTCGGCGCAGGCACCAGCTGGATCTACGTCAGCATTCATAATTTCGGCGGCGCGTCGGTGCTGCTTGCCGGTTTCCTGATGCTGCTGTTCATCGCCTGCATCGCCTGGTTCTTCGCCCTGCCCGCGTGGTTATGGGCGCGCTGGATTCGACGCAATGAAGCCCCTTTGGCGGACGCGCTGGCCTTCGCCGCATTGTGGCTTGGGCAGGAAGCCTTTCGCGGCTGGTTCCTGACCGGCTTCCCGTGGATGTACTCCGGTTATAGCCAGCTGGACGGCCCCTTGGCGGGTCTGGCACCGGTGGGCGGCATGTGGCTGGTGTCCTTCACCCTCGCGCTGACGGCGGCCCTGTTGTGTAACCTTTACCGGCTGCGGGCGCGTAAATCGTTTCTGGCCGCCGGTGTGGCGCTGCTGATTGGGCCATGGATTGCCGGTCTGGCGCTGAAACATCACGCCTGGACCTCGCCTTCCGGCCCGCCCCTGAAAGTCGCCGCCCTGCAAGGCAACATCGAACAGAGCATGAAATGGGACCCGGAGCAGTTGAACGCGCAACTGGCGCTGTACCGCGACATGACGTTCCGCTCGCAACAGGCTGACCTGATCGTCTGGCCGGAAACCGCGATCCCGGTGCTCAAGGAATCGGCAGAAGGCTATCTGGCGATGATGGGCAAATTCGCGGCGGATCGGGGCGCTGCGTTGATTACCGGCGTGCCGATCCGGGAAATCGGTCGCCACGGTGAAAAACGCTATTACAACGGCATCACGGTCACTGGCGAAGGCGACGGGACCTATCTCAAGCAAAAGCTCGTGCCGTTTGGCGAATACGTTCCACTGCAGGACATTCTGCGGGGTTTGATTGCGTTCTTTGACCTGCCGATGTCGGACTTCGCCCGCGGCCCGAGTGATCAGCCAATGCTGCAGGCCAAGGGTTATCAGATAGCGCCCTTCATCTGCTACGAAGTGGTGTACCCCGAATTCGCTGCGGGTCTGTCCGCCCAGAGCGACTTGCTGCTGACCGTGAGCAATGACACCTGGTTCGGCACGTCCATCGGCCCGCTGCAACACCTGCAAATGGCTCAGATGCGCGCCCTTGAAGCCGGTCGCTGGATGATCCGCGCGACCAATAACGGCGTCACTGGCCTTATCAATCCATTCGGCCAGATCACTGTGAAAATCCCGCAGTTCGAGCGTGGCGTGTTGTACGGCGAAGTGGTGCCCATGCAAAACCTCACCCCGTACCTGCGCTGGCGCTCATGGCCGCTGACGATCCTGTGCATCGCGCTGATTGGCTGGGCACTGGTGGCGAGCCGGATTTCCAAGACGGTATAACGCGGGTCCGTAGGCGCTCACGAGCAACGCAAGGCAGCGATAGCGTTATAACGGGAGCGCATCGACTGACACGCCGCTTTTTCTGTAGGAGCGAGCTTGCTCGCGATGGCGGCGGGTCAGTCAATATTGGGTGTGTCTGAATATTGAATCGCGAGCAAGCTCGCTCCTACAGAGCAACGCGAAGCAGCGATTGGGCATCACTCCACAAAGGTTACAGTTCCACCTGCCAAGGACTTCACCCGCGCCAGCGATTCGACGCGATAGCCCTGGGCGTCCAGTTCGGCCACGGTGGCACCGGCTTGCTTGATCATGGAAAGCAGCGCCTGGAAAGCCTTACCCCACAATCGGATGTGTAGGCGCTCAGGAGCAACGCGAGGCAGCGATAGCGGTTTGCCTGACACACCGCTTCGCGGGGTGTCGTAACCTCCGTGCGCGCCTACGGAAATCGCATTTTCAGCGGTACAACAACCGATACGTCCACAAGCCCGCCGCTTCATTCAACAATTGTCCGTTCTGCCACACCGCCCTGCTTTCCGGCAGCCAGCCGCCAAACAGCAACGCATTGTCCCGCCCGAGAAACCCCACGGGCGCGCTGACCACGGTGAAACCGGCCTTTTCGAAACTCCATCGTGATCGGGGCATGTGCCACGCCTGCGTCACCAGGATCACGCGCTTGATCCCCAGGGGCTGCAGCACGGGGGCGGTCATCGTGGCGTTCTCCCAGGTGGTGCGGCTCAACCCTTCCTGCCAGCGGACCTTCACGCCAAAATCCCGTTCCAGCGATTGCGCCATGATTGCCGCCTCGCTGGGCGGTTCGCCGTAGTACAGCCCGCCGCTGATCAGCACCGGCAAGCCCGAAGCCTTGGCAAGCTGCGCCGCGTAACGCATCCGCTCCAGGGCCACGCCGGTGGGGATATCCGCGCCCCAGGTCGGGTCGTTGCGCTCACGTCCGGAACCCAGAATCACAATGGCATCCGCCTGCTGGGCCAGGTTCGCCCATTGGTCACGGGGGAGCGGCGCGTCCTGCTCGATCCCGCGGGCGGCCCACTCCACAACAACCGGCAAACTCATCAGCCAAAGGCCACCGACGCCAACCACAAAACAGACAGCCGCCAGGCGCGGTCGGGTTCGACGCAGCCACCAGGCAAGCACCAGTAACAGCAAGAGAACCCCGGGAGGCAGCAGCAGGGCTTTAAGCAGGTAGCGAACAGGCATCGAGCATCTCCAGAGATGCTCGAAGCCTAAGAGGATTGACGTTAAGCGACAATGCCTAAAGAAGCAGGCGCATGGCCCGCGCAGGGTTTAGCGTTTAATAAAATTGCGTGAACTGTAACGACTCAACTTTGCCGATGCCTTGGCGCGTTTTTGATCTTTCAGCCAGATGACCTTGGCTGAACGTTGCGGCGTCGATACCGGCCCAGCGGGCTCCCGTGAAACCATGAAGCTGCCCTTCAACTCGCCGGTCAGAACAGCAGCGGGTGCTGCCACGTCTTTTTCCAGATACGCCTCGATAATCTCGAACTCCGCACGACTAAGGCCCCGCAACTCAAGCTCCTGAGGGAGTTCGTCTCGCAGACGGACCGATGTTTTGGCTATTTCCAGGGCAAGCCCCAATCGATTTATCAAACGTTCATACAGCTCAGGGGTTGTATCTATGTGCTGCAACTCTGTCATCCGTTCACCTCATCGAAGATAAAACATACCCTCGACATTCAGCTTAGCGCCGCTCTCAAAACCGGGCGATTGCAGCGACCAACGGCGGCGGCGAGACGCTGACCGGGCGTTTTCAAGTCATCTGCCAAGCAATCAGCGTTTCCCTCGGTAGTCAGCGCTCATGTATGCTACGGCGCTTCCTGTAATTCCACTTCCGCTCTCTTGAGCTAGAACGCACCGCGCAGGCAGTCCCTTGTTGTCCGGCAGCGGTGCCGACCTGACTCGACGAAGCCACGAAGAGGTCAAGGGTCACCAATCTTTAGTAAAAAGTAGCCATGCACGAACTCTATCAGCCCCGCGAAATCGAAGCCGCCGCCCAAACCTTTTGGGACGAGCAAAAGTCTTTTGAAGTCAGTGAACAGCCAGGCAAGGAGACATACTACTGCCTGTCGATGTTTCCTTACCCTAGCGGCAAGCTGCACATGGGTCACGTGCGCAACTACACCATCGGTGACGTGATCGCCCGCTATCAGCGCATGCGAGGCAAAAACGTCCTGCAGCCCATGGGCTGGGACGCATTCGGCATGCCGGCAGAAAACGCCGCGATGAAGAACAACGTCGCGCCTGCCAAGTGGACCTACGAAAACATCGCCTACATGAAGACCCAGCTCAAGAGCCTGGGCCTGGCGATCGACTGGTCCCGTGAAGTCACCACCTGCAAGCCCGATTACTATCGCTGGGAACAGTGGCTGTTCACTCGCCTGTTCGAAAAGGGCGTGATCTACCGCAAGAACGGCACCGTAAACTGGGACCCGGTCGACCAGACCGTCCTGGCCAACGAGCAAGTCATCGACGGGCGCGGCTGGCGTTCGGGTGCGATCATCGAAAAACGCGAAATCCCGATGTACTACTTCAAGATCACCGCCTATGCGGATGAACTGCTTGAAGGGCTCGACGAGTTGCCAGGCTGGCCTGAGCAAGTCAAAACCATGCAGCGCAACTGGATTGGCAAATCCCGCGGCATGGAAGTGCAGTTCCCCTACGACCAAGCCTCCATTGGCGAAGCGGGCGCGCTGAAAGTATTCACCACCCGTCCAGACACCCTGATGGGCGCGACCTACGTTGCCGTGGCTGCCGAGCACCCATTGGCGACCCTGGCCGCCCAGGACAATCCCGAGCTGCAAGCCTTCATTCATGAATGCAAGAGCGGCAGCGTCGCGGAAGCCGACGTCGCGACCCAAGAGAAAAAGGGCCTGCCAACGTCGCTGTTCGTCGAGCACCCGCTGACCGGCGAAAAACTGCCGGTCTGGGTCGCCAACTATGTACTGATGCACTACGGCGATGGCGCGGTCATGGCGGTTCCTGCCCATGACGAACGTGATTTCGAATTCGCGACCCAGTACTACCTGCCGATCAAGCCTGTGGTGCGTACCAGCGCGGGCGACGAAACGCCTGCGCCTTGGCAGCCTGCCTACGGCGAACATGGACAACTGATCAATTCCGGCGAGTTCGATGGTCTGGACTTCGCTGGCGCATTCGACGCCATCGAAGTGGCCTTGATCAAGAAAAACCTTGGCCAGTCCCGGACTCAGTTCCGCCTGCGCGACTGGGGCATCAGCCGTCAACGTTATTGGGGCTGCCCGATCCCTATCGTGCACTGCGACACCTGCGGTGACGTTCCTGTCCCGGAAGACCAGTTGCCGGTGGTGCTGCCGGAAGACGTCGTACCCGATGGCGCCGGTTCGCCACTGGCGCGCATGCCCGAGTTCTACGAGTGCAGCTGCCCTAAATGCGGCGCACCGGCCAAGCGTGAAACCGACACCATGGACACCTTCGTGGAGTCCTCCTGGTACTTCGCGCGCTACGCTTCGCCTCATTACGAAGACGGCATGGTCGACCCGGCCGCAGCCAACCACTGGCTGCCGGTGGACCAGTACATCGGTGGCATCGAACACGCCATTCTGCACTTGCTCTATGCGCGCTTCTTCCACAAGTTGATGCGCGATGAAGGCCTGCTCACCTCCAACGAGCCGTTCAAGAACCTGCTGACCCAGGGCATGGTCATCGCCGAAACCTACTACCGTCTTGAAGCCAACGGCAGCAAGACCTGGTTCAACCCGGCTGACGTGGAACTCGAACGCGACAGCAAGGCCAAGATCGTCGGCGCCAGGCTGATCAGTGACGGTTTGCCGGTTGAAATCGGCGGCACCGAGAAGATGGCCAAGTCCAAGAACAACGGCGTCGATCCTCAGTCGATGATCGATCAGTACGGCGCTGACACGTGCCGCCTGTTCATGATGTTCGCTTCGCCGCCAGACATGAGCCTGGAGTGGTCCGATTCGGGCGTCGAAGGTTCGCACCGCTTCCTGCGTCGCGTCTGGCGTCTGGCGCAAGCCCATGTTGCACAGGGCCTGCCCGCGGCACTGGATATCGCCGCACTGGACGACGATCAGAAAGTCATCCGCCGCGCCATTCACCATGCCATCAAGCAAGCGAGCCAGGACGTCGGCCAGCATCACAAATTCAACACGGCCATTGCGCAGGTGATGACCTTGATGAACGTCCTGGAAAAAGCCCCACAGGCTTCGCCACAGGATCGCGCCCTGCTTCAGGAAGGCCTGGAAACCGTTGCCCTGTTGCTGGCACCGATTACTCCGCATATCAGCCACGAGCTGTGGAACCAGTTGGGCCATGACACGCCCATCATTGATGCGGGCTGGCCGGTACTGGACGAGACAGCGCTGGTACAGGACAACCTGCAACTGGTCATCCAGGTCAACGGCAAGCTGCGCGGGCACATCGAAATGCCAGCCAGCGCGACCCGTGAAGAAGTCGAAGCTGCGGCCCGGAACAATGAAAACGTGCTGCGCTTCACCGATGGCCTGACCATCCGCAAAGTGATCGTCGTGCCCGGCAAGCTGGTCAACATCGTCGCAAGCTAACGGGATCAAGCGCCCGGTATTGATCGGGCGCTGAACATATTTCCAGGGGACGCTACGTCGGCCCATACGGATTCAAGGGGAGCATCAAGATGATCAAACGCAATTTGCTGGTTATGGGCCTCGCCGTACTGTTGAGCGCCTGTGGTTTCCAGCTGCGTGGCACCGGCAGCAACGAGATCGCGATCAAGGAACTGGACCTGAGCGCGCGCAACGCTTACGGCGAAACCGTGAGCCAGTTGCGCCGCGTTCTTGAAGGCGGTGGTGTGAAGGTCTACACCGGCGCGCCTTACAAGCTGATCCTCACCGACGAGCAGGAATCCCAGCGCACCGCGAGCTACTCCGGCTCCGCGCGTTCGGCTGAATACTCTCTGACCACCGTGCTGAACTACGAAATTCACGGTGAAAAAGATCGTTTGCTGACCAGTGGCAAGGTTCAGACCGACAAAACCTACGTGCATGACGGCAACAACCTGGTCGGTTCGGACCAGGAAGCGGCACAAATCCGTCTCGAAATGCGTAACGAGCAAGTGCAGAAGATGGTCGCTGCGCTGAGCCGCCTGTCACCGGCACGCCTGGACGAACTGCAACAGAAAGCAGACGCCGTCGCCAAGGCCGAAGCCGACGCCCTGGAAGCCGCACAGAAAGTCCGTGACGAAACGCCGCAACAGTCGCCTGTCGAAATCCCGTCTCGCTAATTGATCGGGGCCAGTTTGCTGGCCCCGACATGTTGAGTCTGTATGAAAAGTCGGCGAGCGAAGGTCAGGCAAGGCAAAAACAGGCGAGGAATGGCTGGGGTCGCGTACGACTTCAGGCTTCAAATGAGCATTCCGAGCCTGTTTTTAACGCAGCATCACCGGGCGTAGCCACTTTTCGTACAGAGCCATATGAAACTCAATCCAGCCCAACTCTCCAAACACCTTCAAGGTGCGCTAGCGCCTGTCTATATCGTTAGCGGCGATGATCCCTTGCTGTGTCAGGAAGCGGCCGATGCCATTCGTGCAGCGGCGCGCCAGCAAGGCTTCGACGAGCGTCAGGTGTTCAGCGCCGATGCCAGCTTCGACTGGGGCACGCTGTTACAGGCGGGTGCCAGCATGTCGCTGTTTGCCGAGCGTCGCTTGCTGGAGCTGCGCCTGCCTTCCGGCAAGCCCGGCGACAAAGGCGCTGCGGCGCTGATGGAATATTGCGCACGCCCCGCTGAAGACACCTTGCTGCTGATCAGCCTGCCCAAGCTCGATGGCAGCGCGCAGAAAACCAAATGGGGCAAAGCCCTGGTCGATGGGCCGCAGACGCAATTCGTACAGATCTGGCCCATTGATATCGGCCAGTTGCCGCAGTGGATTCGTCAGCGCCTGTCTCAAGCCGGGCTTGCAGCGACCCAGGACGCCGTGGAACTGATTGCAGCCCGGGTTGAAGGCAACCTGCTGGCAGCGGCTCAGGAAATCGAAAAGCTCAAGCTAATGGCCGAAGAAGGCCAGATCACCGTCGAAACCGTACAGGCGGCGGTCGCCGACAGTGCCCGCTTCGATGTGTTTGGCCTGACCGATGCCGTCCTCAACGGCGAAGCCGCTCACGTCGTGCGCATGCTCGAAGGCCTGCGTGGCGAAGGTGTGGAACCTCCCGTGATCCTCTGGGCCTTGTCCCGGGAGTTACGCGTGCTGGCCAACCTGGCTTTGCAGTTCAGCCAGGGCGTGCCACTGGACAAAGCCTTCAGTTCGGCTCGCCCGCCCATCTGGGACAAGCGCAAACCCCTGATGAGCAAAGCCTTGCAACGCCATTCCGCCAAACGCTGGAGCGAACTGCTGATGGACGCCCAACGCATTGACGCCCAAATCAAAGGCCAGGCTGCCGGTTCGCCGTGGAACAGCCTGACGCGGCTGGGGTTGTTGATGGCGGGGCAAAGGTTGACGTTGCCAGCGGAGTAATCGGAAGCCTCGCTCCAACGGATGAGTACCCTTCCCCCATAGCACACATCTATTAGACACCCGCCCCGCTCTGCCGGATGATTGCCCTCGTTTGCAGAACCACCCAAGAGCGCATCCGCCATGAAAAAACCGAAGCGGGCCAACAAGGCCAAATCCATCGTCGCCCAGCCCTTGTTCCGCAGCCGTCAGGAACAGCCCGGCAAAGGCAAAGGCAGCTACCGCCGCGAAGCCTTCCAGTCTAAAAGCTGGGAGGCTTCTTACCTTCTGGCGGCTTGAAACACCACGACTTCTCCCTGATGCACCCGAGACCAGACTGGCGTGTTAAGGTCTGCACCTATCGGTAATACCTTGGACCCAAGCATGCCTTCTTGTTTTTCCCGACGTTGGCAGTTACGCCAACTGATCGCCGCCTCCAGTGTCATCCTGTTAGTTGCCTGCGCGGAAAAACCCACCGCCGCCGACGCAACGCCTCTTACAAACGCCAACACCGTGCCTGTGGCACCCGTGGCGCCCGTCACTCCGGTACTTGCCGTCGATGCGAACCTCGACATTCAGCCAACCATGAGTTTCAGTGACTGGCAGGCGGGTTTCCGAGCCAAGGCCCTCCAGGCGGGCATCAGGCCCGACGTTTTCGACACCGCTTTCGCAGGCGTGACGCCCGACATGAGTGTGGTCCGTGCCGACCGCAGCCAGCCCGAATTCACGCGTCCGGTGTGGGAATACCTCGACGGTGCGATTTCGGCAGCACGGGTTCGCAAGGGCCAGGCATTGCTCAATCAATATGCCGATGTGCTGCAAACCATCGAGCAACGTTATGGCGTAGACCGCCAGGTATTGGTCGCGGTCTGGGGCATGGAGAGTAACTTCGGCCAGTTCCAGGGCTCGCAATCCGTGATTCGCTCATTGGCAACCCTGGCCTATGAAGGCCGTCGTCGGGGCTTTGCCCAGGATCAATTGCTGGCCGCCCTGCAGATTATCCAGCAAGGCGACATCACCCCAGACCGGATGCTCGGCTCGTGGGGAGGCGCCATGGGCCAGACGCAATTCATTCCGACCACGTACAACACCCATGCGGTGGACTTCGATGGCGATGGCCGCCGGGACATCTGGAACTCCCCGACGGACGCCCTGGCCTCCACTGCGCATTACCTGCAAAGCTCCGGCTGGCAGCGCGGGCAGACGTGGGGATACGAAGTGAAGCTGCGCACAGGTTTCGACTATGCCCTGGCCGATGCTTCGACCCGCAAGAGCCTGGGCCAATGGCAGCAATTGGGCGTGAGCCTGGCCAACGGCTCGCCGCTGCCTGCCGGCACTGAACAGCAACAGGCTGCGCTGCTATTGCCCGCAGGCCATCGTGGCCCGGCGTTTCTGGTGATCGATAACTTCCGGGCGATCCTCAAGTACAACAACTCGTCGTCCTACGCCCTGGCCATCGGCCTGCTTTCGGAGCGTTTCATGGGCGGGGGTTACGTTTTGGGTGAATGGCCACGCGATGACCTGCCTCTGAGTCGATCAGAGCGCGTCGAACTGCAAAGCCTGCTCTCGGCCAGGCAATACGACGCAGGCACGCCAGACGGGATTATCGGCGCCAACACGCGCAAGGCGATTCGCAGCGCACAGCAATCTTTCGGATGGCCCGCTGATGGCTATCCAACCCATGAGTTGCTGGAGGCATTGCGCAGACCCTGAAGCAGATAACCGTGGGACCGGCTTCAGCCGGGAAGCGACCTGAGCATCAGCGCCTGTGTTTCTTCAGGAACACAGCTTTCCCGGCTAAAGCCGGTCCCACGGGATAATCAGACGACAAAAAAACGGGCCGGATAGTGATATCCGGCCCGTTTTGTATTCAGCTCAGGCGCTCAAGCCGCCCGGCATTTACACCATGGCTTTGACAGCGATTTTGGCCTGTTCGTCGGCGTGGTACGAAGAGCGCACCAACGGACCCGATGCGACGTTCTTGAAACCCATCTTGTAGCCTTCTTCGGCGAACCAGGCGAACACGTCTGGATGCACGAAGCGCGAGACCGGCAAGTGGCTGCGCGACGGTTGCAGGTACTGCCCCAACGTCAGCATGTCGATATCGTGTTCGCGCATGCGCTTCATGACTTCGATGACTTCTTCGTCGGTCTCGCCCAGGCCCAGCATCAAGCCGGACTTGGTCGGCACGTGCGGCACCAGCTGTTTGAAGCGTTGCAGCAGGGTCAATGACCACTGGTAATCAGAGCCTGGACGCGCAGCCTTGTACAGGCGCGGCACCGTTTCCAGATTGTGGTTGAACACATCCGGCGGCTCGGCAGCGGTGATTTCCAGCGCAATGTCCATGCGGCCGCGATAGTCCGGAACCAGCGTTTCCAGTTGCACGTTCGGTGACAGCTTGCGGATTTCACGGATGCAATCCGCAAAGTGCTGAGCACCGCCGTCGCGCAGGTCGTCACGGTCCACGGAGGTGATGACCACGTACTTGAGGCGCAGGTCGGCGATGGCCACAGCCAGGTTCACCGGCTCGTTGACGTCCAGGGCCTTCGGACGGCCATGACCCACATCGCAGAACGGGCAGCGACGGGTGCAGATGTCACCCATGATCATGAAGGTCGCGGTGCCGCCGGAGAAACATTCACCCAGGTTCGGGCAGGAAGCTTCCTCGCAGACACTGTGCAGCTTGTGCTTGCGCAGCAGTTGCTTGACGCGATCAACCTCCGGGGAAACCGGGATCCGCACGCGAATCCAGTCCGGTTTCTTCGGCAGGTCGACCGTTGGAATGATCTTTACCGGGATCCGCGCCACTTTTTCAGCGCCGCGCAGCTTCACGCCGGCTTCGACTTTCGGGCGGGCAACGCGCTCGGAAACATCAAGCGTCGGGATCAGGTCTTGCTCGGGGCTCTCAGCAATGTCGGTCGCAGTAGTCATATCAATCGATTCCGCCCGTGAGGGTCGTCTGCTCAGCATAGTCGAGGTGTTTGACGAGCTGCGCGCGCAGCCGGGCACTAACCTCGGCAAATTCAATCGGTCCTGCATGATCACGCAGCTGGGTCATTGCCAGCCCCGCATATCCGCAGGGATTAATCCGTCGAAACGGTTCCAGATCCATGTCGACGTTCAACGCCAGACCATGGAATGAACAACCGTTGCGAATCCGCAGTCCCAGCGAGGCGATTTTCGCGCCATCTACGTAAACACCCGGTGCGTCGGGTTTAGCGGCGGCGGTCACGCCGTAACTGGCCAGCACGGCAATGAGGCTGCGCTCGATCCGGGTGACCAGATCACGCACGCCGAAGCCAAGGCGCCTGACGTCCAGCATCAGGTAAGCAACCAGTTGGCCGGGGCCATGATAGGTTACTTGGCCGCCACGATCGACCTGTATGACCGGAATATTACCCGGTAACAGCAGATGCTCGGCCTTGCCCGCCTGCCCTTGCGTGAAGACCGGCGGGTGCTGGACCAGCCAGACTTCGTCCTGCACGTCTTTATCGCGCTGGTCGGTGAAGCGCTGCATGGCGTGCCAGGCGCGCTCGTAGTCAACCTGCCCGGGATCACGAAACCCCAGGGTGCCGGCCATCAGAGCACCATGTGCACGAAACCCGTAGCGCGCAGGGCGCTATTGATATCGCGCAGTTGGTCTTCGCCCGTGGCAATGATATGCAGCTGAACGGTGGTGTACTTGCCGTTGCTGCTTTGGCGCTCGGCAAGGGTCTTGATATCGAGGGTGGCGTACTTGGCCAGGATCTCGATCACCAGATCAGTGAAACCCACAGTGGTGTCGCCGATCACTTTGATCGGGTAGTCATCGCAGGGGAATTCGATTTTGTGCGACTTGACGTCGGTATCAGTCATGGCAGTAAAGGTCTCACAAGCCGTGACGACGGACACGCGCCCGCTCAGGGTATGAGCGGGCGCGAGAAGGTCGGCATTGATTTACTAAGAATGTCAGTTGAACAAGCCGTAGAAGAACAAGCGGATGCTATCCCACACGCGGCGGAAAATGCCACCTTCGTCTACAGGTTCCAGTGCGATCAAGTCGGCGGTGTGCACCACTTTGTCGCCCAGTTTCACTTCAACCTTGCCGATCACGTCGCCCTTGGCGATGGGCGCAACCAATTGCGGGTTCATGGTCATGCTGGCGGTGAGTTTCTTCATCTCGCCTTTAGGCATGGTCATACTCAGGTCTTGCGCAAGGCCAGCCTTGACCTGGTTATCCGAGCCTTTCCAGACCGGAGCCTGGGCCAGCTCAGTGCCTTTCTGGTAGAAGTTCTGGGTTTCGAAGAAACGGAAGCCGTAGGTCAGCAGCTTCTGGGTCTCAGCGGCACGGGCCTGCTCACTGCTCGTACCGAAGACCACGGCAATCAAGCGCATGCCGTCACGCACGGCAGAGGAGACCATGCAATAGCCAGCCTCGTCTGTGTGGCCGGTTTTCAGACCGTCAACGGTCTTGTCGCGCCATAGCAGCAAGTTGCGGTTAGGCTGCTTGATGCCGTTCCAGAAGAACTCTTTCTGCGAGTAGATCGCATAGTGCGCCGGATCTTCATGGATGATGGCCCGGGCCAGGATCGCCATGTCGTGCGCCGAAGAATAGTGCTCCGGGTTTGGCAAGCCAGTGGGGTTCATGAAGTGGCTGTTGGTCATGCCCAGATCAGCCGCAGTCTTGTTCATCATGTCGGCGAATGCGTCTTCGCTACCGGCGATGTGCTCGGAGAGCGCAACGCTGGCGTCGTTACCCGACTGAATGATAATGCCGTGCAGCAGGTCACTGACCGTGACTTGAGTACCGACCTTGATGAACATCCGCGAGCCGCCGGTACGCCAGGCATTTTCGCTGACGGTCACAGGATCGTTCTCGCCAATCTGACCGCGACGGATTTCCAGGGTAGCGATGTACGCTGTCATCAGTTTGGTCAGGCTCGCCGGGGCCAGGCGCTGGTCGCCATTGTTCTCGACCAGCACGTTGCCGCTGGTGGCATCCATCAGCACGTAGGCCTTGGCAGCCAGTTGCGGCGCGGCGGGCGTCATCTGTTCCACCGCCCAGGCGGCAGGGGTGATGATCAGCGGTACAAGCAGGCACAATCGTTTTGCAAAGGTGGTGATGTTCATCCGTCTCTCGAAATTGCTAATGGGCAAACATGCCCTCGCGGGCAAAGCTGATCAGGCGGTGAAAGCGAAAACACTTTTCACGACCTGCTAAGCCAGGCTCTTATCCTGGCAAACAAGGTCGTCTGTTCGACAGACAAACTTGCATACAGTTGCCGGAGACGCATGCTCTGATGGCAAATACGCATCACCGGGCAACCACCAATCGGTCAGCCCCGGATGACTCCGGGACCACACCGATCATTGATCCGATGTCACGACGCTAGGCTGTCCAAGGTTGGCCGACCTGACGCTGTTCTGTAACTGCTGGGCTTCACCCGGCGTGCTGATCGGTCCCATGCGCACCCGATACAGCGTTTGCTGATTGCGTGCGATCGAACTGACGAAAACCGGTGCGCGCACCATCCCGCTCAGCTTCGATCTCAGGAGTTCCGCAGCGTCGGGATTGGCGAAGGCTCCCACCTGGAGAAACAGCCCAGACGGCTGTCCGGAAGCGTTTTTTTTTGTGTCGACCTGCAAAGGCACCGCTGGTGCCGCGTGCTGTTGAGGTGGCGGCGTGTATTGCTCAATGGTGCCGGAAGACACCGTCAACGCGGGAGGCGTTGCCTGGGCGATAACCTGCGGTTTATTCGGCAACAGCGGTGTCGGGCGGCCGTTCTGAGCCAGCCACTCTTGCGGGTCGATGCCTTCGACCTTGACCCGAGCGGTGCCGGTTTCGGCATAACCCAGTTTTTTGGCGGCCGCATAGGACAAGTCGATGATCCGGTCGGAATAGAACGGCCCGCGATCATTGACCCGCAGGATAACCGTGCGGTTGTTGTCCAGGTTGGTCACCCGCACATAGCTTGGCAGCGGCAGGGTCTTGTGGGCGGCACTCATCCCGTACAGGTCATAGACTTCACCGTTGGCGGTGTTCTGCCCATGGAACTTGGTGCCGTACCAGGACGCCGTGCCCGTGGCGACATAACGCCGGGAGTCGCTAAGCGGAAAGTAGGTCTTGCCCAGCACCGTATACGGGTTGGCTTTATAAGGCCCGTTGTGCAACGTCGGGGTGGCATCCGGGATGCGCGAAACATCAACATCCCACCAGGGCGCGCCGTCTTTATGCGCCCGGTTGATATCCAGCCCCGGTGTAGAGCGCACCACTGCGCCGCCTTTTTGGGGGGCGCGGCTGTTTGTAGAAGAACAACTCACCACCAGCAACGCAATTGCAACGCAGGACAGCAATTTCAGTGGTGTGCGAATCGGCATTGGCCGCATTACTTGACGCCCCGAGCTTGAACCAACAATTCAGACAGCTGATGCACGGTCATGGCGTACATCACGCTGCGGTTATAACGCGTGATCGCATAAAAATTCTTCAGACCCATCCAGTATTCCGGCCCGTTTTCACCCTCAAGGCGGAAGGCAGTGACTGGCAGATCATCGCGCAGCGCATCATGACTCGCCCAACCCAACGCTCGCAACTCCCCAACGTTCTTTACCGGATCAATGCCCGGACTCAGCCCTTCATCGACACGATCACCGCGCACGCTGGCGAGGCTGACCACGGGCTCACCTGCAACCCAACCATGGCGCTTGAAATAACTGGCCACACTGCCGATGGCGTCGTCCGGGTCGGTCCAGATATTGATGTGGCCATCGCCGTCGAAGTCCACGGCATAAGCCCTGAAACTGCTCGGCATGAACTGCGGCAAGCCCATTGCGCCGGCATAGGAGCCCTTGAGCGTGAGCGGGTCGACCTGTTGTTCACGGGCCAGCAGCAAAAATTCACGCAGTTCCTTGCGGAAGAAGTCGGCACGCGGCGGGTAATCGAAGCCCAGGGTGGACAACGCATCGATGACCCGATAATTGCCGGTATTGCGCCCAAAAAACGTCTCAACGCCAATAATCGCCACGATAACCTGCGCCGGAACGCCGTATTCCTGTTCTGCACGGGCCAGGGCCGCCTCGTGCTGACGCCAGAAGTCCACACCTCGCGCGATGCGCGCGTCAGTGATGAACATCGGACGGTATTCCTTCCACTGCTTGACGCGTTCAGCCGGTCGGGCGATCGCATCAAGAATGGCCTGCTTTCGATTGACCTCGCGGAACACTTCAATCAACTGTTCACCCGCAAAGCCGTAATCGCGGGTCATCTGCCCGACGAACTCAGCCACCTGCGGCGAGCCATCGTAGTCACCGGCCATTGCTTCCTGAACAGAACCAAGGATGCCAACCAGGCCGACCAACGGAGCATATCGAGCCCAATTACGCACTACTTGCATTGAATTCTTCACCTTAATCAAACCTGCGCAATCCACTTACGATGTGTGTGGATCGACATCAAAACGCCAAACGCTGACAGTAACGTCACCAGCGAAGTTCCACCGTAACTAATGAAGGGCAGCGGCACCCCCACAACGGGCAACAGGCCACTGACCATACCGATGTTGACGAAAACGTAAACAAAAAATGTCATTGTCAGGCTGCCCGCGAGCAATTTTCCGAACAATGTCTGCGCTTGAGCGGTGATGACCAGGCCACGCCCGATCAACAGCAGATAGATCAGCAGCAGCGCGCAGATCCCCACCAGGCCGAATTCCTCACCCAATACCGCGATGATGAAGTCCGTGTGGCTTTCCGGCAGGAAGTCCAGGTGGGACTGAGTGCCCAGCAACCAGCCCTTGCCGAAGACACCGCCCGAACCAATGGCGGCCTTGGACTGAATGATGTTCCAGCCCGTACCCAGCGGATCGCTCTCAGGATCGAGAAACGTCAGGATTCGCTGCTTCTGGTAGTCGTGCATGATGAAGAACCACATCGCTACCGCGACGGGCACAGCGGCCGCGAGCACGCTGATGATCCAGCGCCAGCGCAGCCCGGCCATGAACAACACGAAGGTCCCGGAGGCCAGAATCAGCAGCGAGGTGCCCAGGTCCGGCTGACGCACGATCAGGACGAACGGTATGCCAATCAACCCAAGGCTGGCGGCCACGTGTTTGAGATGGGGTGGCAGCGTGCGCTTGGACAGGTACCAGGCGATGGTCGCCGGCATGATGATCTTGAGAAACTCAGAAGGCTGAAAGCGGATCACGCCGGGAATGTTGATCCAGCGGGTCGCGCCCATGGCGTTATGGCCCATCACATCCACCACCACCAGCAGCAACACCCCCGCCACATACAGCACAGGCACCCATCGCGCCATGAAGCGCGGCTCCAGTTGCGCAATGACCACCATGGCCACCAGCCCGATACCGAACGAAGTGGCCTGCTTGATCAGCAGATCCCAGTTTTTCCCGCTGGCCGAATACAAGACGAACAGGCTGCCGGCCGCCAGTGTCAGCAACAGGATCAGCAGCGGCCCATCGATATGAATGCGCTGCAGGATCGTGGCGCGGCGGCGCATCACGTCTTCGCTGGACAGGATGCGGTCGAAATTACTCTTCACGGGCACTGGCCGCAGTCTCCACGGGTGATATAGAAGCGTACTCGGGCTTGAGTGTGCCATCAGGGTTGAGCAGCCAGGCATCCATGACCTGACGCACCACGGGCGCAGCAACGCCGGACCCGGACTCGCCGTTCTCCACCATCACGGCCACGACGATTTTCGGATTGTCGGCAGGCGCGAAGCCAACGAACAAAGCGTGGTCACGATGGCGTTCCTGAACCTTGGAACGGTCGTACTTTTCGCCCTGCTTGATGGCCACGACCTGAGCCGTACCGCTTTTCCCGGCAATCCGGTACTGAGCGCCGATCGCCGCCTTGCGCGCCGTCCCCCGGGCACCGTGCATCACTTGCTGCATGCCGTGGTTGACCTTGTCCCAGTCGGAGGGATCGCGCAGCACAATGTCCGGCATCGGATTCTCATCCACAGGCGGCTGCCCTTCGATGGTCTTGGCCAGATGCGGTCGATGCCATTTGCCTTTGCTGGCCACCAGCGCTGTGGCCTGGGCAAGCTGCAACGGCGTGGCCTGCATGTAGCCCTGGCCGATCCCCAGAATCAAGGTCTCGCCGGGGAACCAGGCCTGACGACGGGTCGCACGCTTCCAGTCCCGGGACGGCATCAGGCCCGGCGATTCTTCGAACATGTCCAGCGAGACTTTCTGGCCGATGCCGAATTTGTTCATGTAACTGGAGAGTCGGTCGATGCCGATCTTGTGCGCCAGATCGTAAAAATAGGTGTCGTTGGAGCGCATGATTGCGGTGTCCAGATCGACCCAGCCGTCGCCGGTGCGGTTCCAGTTACGGTACTTGTGATCGTAATTGGGCAACTGATAAAAACCGGGGTCGAACACCCGACTCGACGCCGTAATCACACCGGCATCCAGCCCCGCGATGGCAACCGCAGGCTTGATAGTGGAACCCGGTGGATACAAACCGCGCAGGATACGGTTGAACAGCGGTCGGTCAATGGAATCACGCAGCTCGGCGTATGCCTTGAAACTGATACCGGTGACGAACAGATTGGGGTCGAAGCTCGGTGCGCTCACCATCGCAAGCACTTCGCCCGTCGCCGGGTCGAGTGCCACGATAGCGCCACGGCGACCGCCCAACGCAGCTTCGGCGGCTTCCTGCAGTTTGATGTCCAGGCTGAGCACGATGTCCTTGCCCGGCACCGGATCGGTTCGCTTGAGCACGCGCAACACACGGCCACGGGCGTTGGTCTCGACTTCTTCGTAGCCGACCTGGCCATGCAGCTCGGACTCGTAGAAGCGTTCGATCCCGGTTTTACCGATGTGATGAGTACCGCTATAGGCCACCGGATCGAGACTTTTCAGCTCTTTCTCGTTGATTCGCCCCATGTAACCCACCGAGTGCGCGAAATGCGGCCCCTGGGGATAATGCCGAACCAACTGCGCCACCACTTCAACACCCGGCAGGCGGAACTGATTGACGGCCACCCGGGCGATTTGCTCTTCGGTCAGCTCGAACAGGATCGGCACCGGCTCAAACGGCCGCCGCCCCTGTTTCATGCGTTTTTCGAAGATAGCGCGATCGTCTGGCGTCAGCTCAAGCACTTCGATGATGGTGTCTAGCACCTGCGACCACTCACCGGCACGCTCGCGGGTCATGCTCAGGCTGAAACTGGGCCGGTTATCAGCCACCACTACGCCATTGCGGTCGAAGATCAACCCTCGACTCGGCGGGATCGGCTGGACATGAACCCGGTTGTTTTCCGAGAGGGTCGAGTGATACTCGTACTGGATGACCTGCAGGAAATACAACCGCGCCACCAGCACACAAACCAGCACGACGACAGCCACAGCCCCGACCACGACCCTGCCGCGCACCAGACGTGCGTCTTTCTCATGGTCTTTTAGGCGGATCGGCTGAGACATTCGGGGCGCATGCTATTTGTGGTAAGGATGCCCGGACAGGACTGTCCAGGCGCGGTAGATCTGCTCGCCAATCAGGATGCGCACCAACGGATGCGGCAGGGTCAGCGGCGACAACGACCAGCGCTGCTCGCTGCGCGCACAGACTTCCGGCGCCAGCCCCTCGGGGCCGCCGACCATGAAGTTCACGGTGCGCGAATCCAGCCGCCAGCGCTCCAGCTCCACCGCCAGCTGCTCGGTGCTCCAGGGCTTGCCGTGGACCTCAAGGGTCACGATCCGCTCACCCGGTTGCACTTTGGCCAGCATGGCTTCGCCTTCCTGACGGATCAGGCGCGCCACATCAGCATTTTTGCCCCGGGTATTGAGCGGGATTTCCACCAGATCCAGCGCCAGCTCGGATGGCAGACGCTTGGCATATTCGTGCCAACCTTCTTCCACCCACTTTGGCATACGCGAACCGACGGCAATCAGACGCAGCCGCACAACGACCTCTTACTGCTGATCTTTGTTGAGCTTGAGGAAATGCTCATGGGTATTTTCAGGGTTGTGGTGCTTGCCATCGCCCGAACGGCTCAGCTCAGCGCCCTTCCACAACCGCTCAAGGTCATAGAACTGACGGGCGGCGGCGGTCATGACGTGAACGATGACGTCGCCCAGATCCAGCAGAACCCAGTCGCTGTCGCCCTTGCCTTCTTCGCTCAACGATTTCAGGCCTGCAGCCTTGACCTTGTCACGCACGCTATCAACCAGCGCGTTCAACTGACGGTTGGAGGTACCGGTGCAGATCAGCATGTAATCGGCGATGCTGGTCTTCTCGCGCACGTCGATGGTCAGGATATCCATGCCCTTGATTTCTTCCAGTGCTGCGATTGCAACCTTGACGACTTCTTCACTGCTCATTTTTTGCTTGGTCATATAAAACTCATTTGCTCGTATGTGTGGAAACGCCAGAACGCTTATCGATAAAAGCAGTTGTGGGGCGCTTCCTCAGTTTTTCGGCGCATGGTACAGCCCGTGCGCTTCGATATAGGCCAGTACCGCGTCTGGCACCAGATAACGCACCGACTTCCCGCTGGCCAGCAGTTGGCGGATCTGGGTGGCAGACACGGATAAGGGTGTCTGCCAGACGAAAGTAATTTGTCCGCCCGGCCCTTTAAGGGCCTTGGGATCGCTGACAGCGCGTGCCGCCAGCAGATTGCGCATGGCATCCGGCGATTCGCTGTCGGCATCCGGACGCTGCAGCACCACGATATGGCAGTGCTCCAACAGTTCATCCCAACGATGCCAGCTCGGTAGCCCACAAAAGGCGTCCCAACCCAGCAACAGGAATAACTGGTCCTCCGCGGCCAACTCGGCCCGCATCGATTCCAGCGTGTCTATGGTGTACGACGGCTTGTCCCGCTTCAGCTCGCGGTCATCCACCGTCAATGGCGGCACTCCGGCAACCGCGCACTTGACCATCGCCAGACGGTCCTGGGCAGAAACACTTGGCGTGTCGCGATGAGGTGGCCGGGCGCTGGGCGTCAGGCGCAACTCATGCAGTTCAAGCAACGCGGCGACTTCCAGCGCGCCGCGCAAATGACCGATGTGCACAGGGTCAAACGTGCCCCCCAGAATGCCGATACGTTTAGGCATGAGCGCAGCGGCGTGCCTTTCAGGCTCGCTCAAGTCAGGCTGGCTCCTGTCCACGCAACTGGCCATCACCGATCACGATGTACTTCTCGCAGGTCAGACCTTCGAGGCCCACCGGACCGCGGGCGTGCAGCTTATCAGTAGAAATGCCGATCTCGGCACCCAATCCATATTCGAAGCCGTCAGCGAAGCTGGTGGGCGCGTTGACCATGACCGAACTGGAGTCGACTTCCGCCATGAAACGCCGCACCTGCCCCTGATGATCGGAGACGATGGCATCGCTGTGATGGGAGCCATAATGATTGATGTGTTCGATGGCCTGATCAAGCCCGGCCACGATGCGAATCGACAGAATCGCCGCCAGGTACTCGGTTTGCCAGTCTTCTTCGGTCGCAGGGTTCGCCTCGATCAGCTCGCGGGTACGTTCGCAACCGCGCAGCTCAACGCCTTTTTCGCGGAACTGCGCCGCCATTTGCGGCAGGAACTCCGCGGCGATGGTCTGATCCACCAGCAGGGTTTCCATGGCGCCACATATCCCGTAACGATAAGTCTTGGCGTTGAACGCTATGCGCTGCGCCTTGGGCAGATCCGCGTGGGCACTGACATAAACGTGGCAGATGCCGTCCAGGTGCTTGATGACCGGTACGCGGGCATCACGACTGACGCGTTCGATCAAGCCTTTGCCGCCCCGCGGAACAATAACGTCCACGAACTCGGGCATGGTAATCAACGCACCCACTGCGGCGCGGTCCGTGGTTTCCACCACCTGAACCACAGCCGCCGGCAGACCGGCCTCGGCAAGGCCGCGCTGGATGCACGCGGCAATGGCCTTGTTCGAATGAATCGCCTCGGAGCCACCGCGCAGGATGGTCGCGTTGCCGGACTTCAGGCATAGGCTCGCAGCATCGATGGTCACGTTGGGCCGCGACTCATAGATAATCCCGACCACGCCCAGCGGCACACGCATCTTGCCCACCTGAATACCGGACGGACGAAAGCTCATGTCACGGATGGCGCCTACCGGGTCCGAGAGATTGGCCACCTGACGCAACCCGACGATCATGCTGTCGATTCGTGCGGGGGTCAGGGCCAGACGCTCCAGCATGGCCGGCTCAAGGCCATTGGCGCGACCGGCGGCCAGGTCCATGTCATTGGCAGCAGACAACTGAACGCGCGCCTCATCCAGAGCGGCAGCGGTGGCCAACAGCGCACGGTTTTTCTGCGCAGTGCTGGCACGGCCGATCACTCGCGAAGCTTCGCGGGCGGCTTGACCCAGGCGGGTCATGTAGTCAAGAACAGACTCAGTCATGGTCTTCAGAAGTCTTGGCATAGGAAAGCGGCCGATTATAGCGGTCAAGCGACACTAACGACAGCGGTGACGGGCGGATGGTCAAGAACATTGCAAAAAAGCGCAATACGGCTCGATGGAGCGAGCGGGCCGGAGGTTACTTAACCCCGCACAATTCAGCTCCAATTAAGATTGGGATTGGTATCATCACCGCCCAATTGTCGCCACTCCCTGTGAATCCATGCCTGCTGCCCTGCCCGATAGCTTCTTCCACCGCGACGCTCAAGTGCTGGCCCGCGCCCTGTTGGGCAAGGTCATTCGGCACAAGGTGGGTGAGCTTTGGCTGGCGGCGCGGATTATCGAAACCGAGGCGTATTACTGCGCCGAGAAGGGCAGTCACGCTTCGCTGGGCTACACCGAGAAGCGCAAGGCGTTGTTTCTCGAAGGCGGCCACATCTATATGTACTACGCCAGGGGCGGCGATTCGCTGAACTTCAGCGCCGAAGGCCCCGGCAACGCGGTCCTCATCAAATCCGCCTTCCCTTGGGTGGACGAGCTCTCGGATGCCAACAGCCTCGCGTTGATGCAACTGAACAACCCTGACGCCAGCGGCGCCGTCCGAACACCTGAACGTCTCTGTGCGGGCCAGACCCTGCTGTGCAAAGCCTTGGGCCTGAAGGTGCCGATGTGGGATGCCAAGCGCTTCGACCCGGAGCGGCTGATGGTTGAAGACGTGGCGCAAAACCCGAGCCAGATCATTCAGACCACGCGCCTGGGCATTCCGAAAGGCCGTGATGAACACCTCATGTATCGCTTCGTCGACGCCCAATACACGCGCTTTTGCACGCGGAACCCGTTGCGACGCGGTCAGGTCGAAGGCCGCGACTACTTTTTAATCGATCAAGGAAACTGACCCATGGGGCCATGGCTCGATAGCATCACCGGCTGGCTGGCGGCAAACCCTTCATGGCTGAGCGTGGCCATTTTCGTGGTGGCATTTGTCGAGTGCCTGGCCATTGCCGGGATCATCGTGCCGGGCACGGTACTGCTGTTCGCTGTCGCGGCACTGGCCGGTAGCGGCGTGCTGCCATTGGGTGAAGTCCTGTTGCTGGCTTTTGCCGGTGGCTTGCTGGGCGACGCGGTTTCTTATTTCCTGGGTCGCCATTTTCACCAGAACATTCGCCGCCTGCCGGGTCTGCGTCATCACCCGGAGTGGATCGGCGGTGCTGAAATCTATTTCCAGCGCTACGGCATTGCCAGCCTGCTGGTCGGTCGCTTCATCGGTCCGCTGAGACCCATGTTGCCGATGGTGGCGGGCATGTTCGACATGCCCTTCCCGCGCTTCGCGGCGGTCAGCGTCCTGGGTGCGGCGGGATGGTCGATTGTGTATCTGTTGCCGGGATGGGCTGCTGGCGCAGCGGTTCGCCTGCCCTTGCCGGAAGGTTTCTGGCCGCAGGCTGCGGTGGTCGGTGGCGGGATGGCTGTGCTATTGGCCGTGGCGATGCAAAGCAGTCTGCGGGGCAAGCGCTACGCCACCAAGGTCATCGCACTGGTGAGCGGGATCATGCTGGGCGGGCTGTTTCTGGGCTGGCCGTACCTGACCCAGTTTGACAACGGGATCATGGCCTTGGTCCAGGAACATCGCAGCGCCCTGGCCGACAAGTTTGTGATCGTCGTGACCGGGCTAGGGGATTTCAGGACCCAGTTTTTTGCTGCTGCCTTGTTGCTGGTTCTGCTGCTGATCACCCGTCAATGGCGCCATGCACTCTTTGCGTGCGCCACGACGCTGGGTTGCGCCATCGTCAACGGCAGCATGAAATACGTCTTCGCCCGGGCCCGTCCGGAAGTGCTGCTCGAACCCCTCACCACCTACAGCATGCCCAGCGGGCACAGTTCAGCCGCGTTTGGTTTGTTCATGACCCTGGCCGTGCTGGCCGGTCGTGGGCAGCCCGTACGACTGCGCCTGACGTGGCTGCTGCTGGGCGGTATTCCGGCGCTGGCGATTGCCATGTCCCGGGTTTATCTGGGCGTGCACTGGCCAACGGACGTATTGGCCGGGATGATGTTGGCGTTCTGTGTGTGTGCTGCGAGCCTGGCGTTCGTTCAACGTGAAACCAAGCTCAATGCCTTGCCGGTGCGCGTGTGGTGGCTGGTGTTGCCGGCGCTGATTGCGCTTTTCAGCGCTTTCGCCCTGCACTCACTGCCCCATGCAGTCCTGCGCTATCAATACTGACGGTTGCAGGCCCGCTCAGGCCTGCAGATCACCTTGCATTTCATCGAGCAAATTCTGGATCGCATCGAGGCGCTCTTCAGCGTCATCGATCTCCAGCAGCTCGATTTTGTCTTCCTCCGTAAAGGGCAGCAGATACGCCAGCTGGTTGGCCAGTGATTGTTGACCAGTGGCGGTCAGGCCCATGTTCAGCGCCGCCACCATGGGATGCTCGGCCAGCGCGGCGAGCAAGGCAACCAGGTCCGCGTCCTCCTCCTGCAGCGGCCGCTCCTGAGGCTCATCCAGCCACTGCACCTGGGCGATCAGCAATTGATCACGCTGGGCTTCGGTGCTGAGCACGCGGAAACGCCGCCCACCTTCCACGCGAATGCCCAGCAGGCCATTGTCCTGCTGCTGGAAATCCCGCACCACGGCCTCGCAGCCGATCAGCGAATAGCCCGCTGGCGCATCGCCGACCTCTTTACCTTCGGTGATGCACACCACGCCAAAGCTTTCGCCCTGTTTCATGCAGCGGCTGATCATGTCCAGATAACGCGCCTCGAACAATTGCAGATCGAGCAAACACCCCGGAAACAGCACAGCATTGAGTGGAAAAAGCGGTAACGTCATACAAGGCACCTTTAAACGACCAAAGACACGGCCAGCGGCAAAAACAGCGCCGTGGCGACACCCATCAAGCTCATGGCCAATGCAGCGAAAGCACCACACTCCTCGCCTTCCTGCAACGCTGTTGACGTACCCACCGCATGAGCGGTCAATCCCAGCGCCATGCCTCGGGCCGCTGGGTGGTCCACGCGAATCAGGTTCAGCAAGGCTGGACCGAATATTGCGCCAATCACTCCGGTAATCAAGACGAACACCGCCGCCAGCGCCGCCACGCCGCCAATCTGCTCGGCAACCAGCATGGCAATAGGCGACGTCACCGACTTGGGCGCCATGGTCATCAGAATCATGTGATCGGCGCCAAACAGCCAGCCCAGTAACACGCACAGCCCGGTGGCGAAGACGCCGCCCACTACCAGCGTAGTTAACGTCGGCCACAACAACTGTCGAATTCTGCGTAAATTCAGAAACAGCGGTACCGCCAGCGCGACCGTGGCGGGCCCGAGAAGAATGCTGAGAATTTCCGTGCTTTTGCGGTACTCGGCGTAGCTCAGGCCGCAGCCGAGCAATACACCTATGACCACCAGCATCGACACCAGCACCGGCTGCAGAAACACCCAGCGGGTTTTCTCGTAACCGGCCAGCGCAAGCTGATAAGCGCCAAGGGTAATGGCAATGCCAAATAACGGATGATGAATCACCGACATCCCGGCGCCGTACCAGTCTAGACTCATGGCCGCTCCTGAGGGTGGGCTTGACGCTTGATGAGCTTTTGCATCAGCCATCCAGCGAAGACCAGGGAAATCACCAGCGACAGCACCAGCGAACCGACGATGGCCCAGAAGTCTTCGGCGATGGCGCCCGCATAGACCATGACCCCCACGGCGGGAGGCACCAGCAGTAACGGCAGGTAGCGCAGCAGGCTGCCGGCCGCCAGACTCAGCGGCTCGCCAACCTCTCCGCGCACCATCAGGTAGGCCAGTAGCAGCACCAGCCCAATAATCGGCCCGGGCAGGATCGAAAAAAACAGATGATTGAGTGCTGTACCCAGTAGTTGGAACAGCACCAGCCAGGTCAAACCCCGTAACAACATAAAAAGCTCCGGCAAATGGGCGGCCACATTATAAGCACCACAACAGGCGTGGCTATGGGTAGGCATTCGCAACGCGGCACCGGGCTAAGCCTTCCTTGACCAATCGCCATACGTCTGCTGATCTTGGATTTCACCTGCGAAGGCAAAATCCTACGCAAAAAGAAGAAAAAGCAGTAACACAAAAAGAAAGCGATTAAAGACAAGGAGAGTGCCTATGCCCGTTGTACCTGTTGCAGAGCTCAAGAATTATGTCGGCAAGGAGCTGGGATATTCCGAATGGCTGACCATCGATCAAGAGCGCATCAATCTGTTCGCCGAAGCCACGGGTGACTTTCAGTTCATTCACGTAGACCCGGTCAAGGCCGCCCAAACGCCGTTTGGCGGGACCATCGCCCACGGATTTCTATCCCTGTCGTTGATTCCCAAACTGATGGAAAACCTTTTGGTGTTACCGGAAGGCCTGAAAATGGTGGTCAATTACGGCCTGGACAGCGTGCGCTTCATCCAGCCGGTGAAAGTCAACTCGCGCGTTCGTCTAAAAGTTGATCTGACTGAAGTGACCGAGAAAAAACCGGGGCAATGGCTGCTCAAAGCCACGGCCACACTGGAGATCGACGGTCAGGAGAAGCCCGCTTTCATTGCTGAACCGCTGTCGATGTGCTTCGTGTAACACTGTTAAAAGATGAAACAGTCGTTACAGACTGTTTCGTCTCTCTTCGCTGCTGCGGCATACTCCCATCGACTGTGCGACGGTGCCTGTAAGGGCGCGCTCGAAACACGCCAGGCATCATTTTTTTCGGGATCTACCATGCGCGCGCTTGCTCCATTGGCTCTGTCACTTTTAATCGCGGCCTGCGGTGACGGTGAGCCGCTGTCCCCTCCGGATGCACGTCTGCCCGATGGCGGGCGTTATCGGGGCGATGTCGTCAACGGCCTGCTGCAAGGCCAGGGGCGAATCGATTATCCCAACAGCAGTTGGTACGCCGGGCAGTTCAAGGACGGTCAGTGGCATGGCCAGGGTGAATGGCACGCGAGCAATGGCGACGTGTACAAAGGCGGGTTCGCCAATGGGCTGTTCGACGGGCAAGGTACGCTGACCACCAGCGGCGGCAGCTATGTCGGCGGCTTCAAGCTGGGCAGGCGCGAAGGCGAAGGCACCCTCAAAGAAAAAAACCTCACCTATCGCGGCGCGTTCAAGGCCGATCTGTACGACGGGCTTGGCCGTCTGGAGCTCGCCGATGGCAGCCAGTATCAGGGCCAGTTCTCCCGGGGCAAGCCTGACGGCGAAGGCCAGCGCAGTGACGCCAGCGGCAATCAATTCAGCGGCAACTTCGTCAGCGGTCAGTTGCAAGGCATTGGCAGTTTCAACAGCGCCGATGGCGATCAATACGTCGGCGGCTTCGTCAACAACCAACTCGACGGTCACGGTCGCTATGAAAACAGCGATGGCGACGTGTGGGTGGGCCAGTTCAAGGACGGCGCGCTCAACGGCAAAGGCGAGTTGATCGGCACAGACGGCAGCCATTATGAAGGCGAGTTCAGCAACTGGCGCTACTCCGGGCAGGGGCGTCTGCGCCTGATTGATGGCAGTACCTACGTGGGCGAGTTTGCCGATGACGCTTATCAAGGCCAGGGCGTACTGACGTCAGCACAAGGCATCGTAGAAAGCGGTTATTGGGTTAACAGCCAACGTGTGCGGGACGCTCAAGGCAAGCTGCTGCCCGACGCCCTTGAAGTCGGCATGCTCGCTCAAGGGCCGCTACTGGAAAAAGCGCTGGCCGCCGTGCCCGCGTCAACGCCCGCCGTGGAACTGTTCACCCTGGTGGTCGGCGGCGACGGCAAACAGAGCGTTTTCCTGCGTGAAGCCGACTTTGTCAGCGATCTGCTGGCTTCGCGATTTGGCGCTTACGGACAGATCAGCCTGGTCAACCATCGTGACCACATGACTGACCGGCCATTGGCGACCCGGGAAAACATCAGCCGCGCCATACGTACGCTCGCGCAACGCAGCGGACCGGAAGACCTGGTGTTTATCTACCTGACCAGCCACGGCACGCAGGACCACGAACTGGTGCTGGATCAGCCGCGCCTCGAACTGGCGGACCTGCCCGCCGACGAGTTGGCAGCGGTCATGGCCCCCCTGAAAAATCGCGACAAAATCGTGGTGATTTCAGCGTGCTATTCGGGTGGTTTCATTCCCTCGCTCAAGGATGACCGCACCCTGGTCATCACCGCGTCCCGTGAAGACAGAGTGTCTTTCGGTTGCTCGGAAGAGGCCGATTTCACGTACTTTGGCGATGCGCTGTTCGCCAAAGCGCTGGTTGAAACCGACGATCTGCAGCAAGCCTTCGTCGCTGCCAAAATGACGGTCGCCGAGCGGGAAATCGCCGACAATTTCGACGCTTCGGAACCGCAGATATGGGCGCCCAAGGGCGTGATTGCGCATTGGAATCTCCTGCGCAAACGTCAGGCGGAACGTGCACTCAACACGGTTATGACTCGCAAGGAAGCGAAGACCGTTGGCAGCCACTAAGCTGTTGTCTATCAAGGGAGAATGCTATGTACTTGACGCCGCAACACATCCTGATCGCCGGTGCCACCGGCCTGACCGGCGAACACTTGCTCGATCGCCTGCTCAATGAACCCACGGTCACCCGCGTGCTGGCCCCGACCCGACGGCCGCTGGCCAAGCACCCCCGGCTGGAAAACCCCGTCGGTGAATTGAGCACCCTGCTGCCGACGCTGGGCGGCCAGATCGATATCGCCTTCTGCTGCCTGGGCAGCACGATCAAACAGGCCGGGTCACAGGATGCTTTTCGGGCCATTGATCTGGATCTGGTCGTGACTTTCGCCAAACGTGCCCGGGAACTGGGCGCGCGGCACCTGTTGGTGATCAGCGCCATCAACGCAGACCCGGCTTCAAGCGTGTTCTACATCCGCATCAAGGGTGAAATGGAGCAGGCACTCAAGGCCCAGAACTGGCCGCAACTGACCATCGCCCGCCCTTCTCTGCTGGTGGGCAACCGCAGTGAAACACGCCTGGCCGAACAACTGGCCGCCCCGTTGGCCAAGCTGATCCCTGGCAAATACGGCGCCATCGAGGCCTGCAGTCTGGCCCGCGCATTGTGGCGGCTGGCGCTGGAAGAACAACCCGGCGAGCGGATCGTGGAGTCGGATGAGTTGAGGAAGCTGGGCAAGTAGCCCCCAGCGGTTACAACCCGCCCGACGCCTGAAACCCGACGCCCAATGCAGTCAACACTGACAACGGCAGCAACAAGGTGTCGAGCAAGGCGCTGCCAGGCAGGTCCAGGCCGGGATAGCTCGGCGCTTCTGCACCGAAACGGTCCATCGCACAACAACCACCCTGCATGGCATATAAATCCAGCCGCGTCCCGGCGTACACCACGGGCGCGCCGGGCTTGGCGGCATTGAGCGTGCGAGCGGTGGCGCAGCCCGTCAGGGTCAGCGCCAACACGATCAGCAGCAACTTACTCATCAGCGCTCAAATGATGCTCGCCCCAGCGCGGCAGCATGTCCTGAGGGATGTTCAGCAGGTTGAGAATCCGCGCAACGACGAAGTCGACCAGATCATCAATGGTTTGCGGCTGATGATAAAAACCAGGCGATGCCGGCAGAATCACCGCGCCCAGGTTGGACAGCTTGAGCATGTTCTCCAGATGAATGCTGGAAAACGGCGCCTCACGCGGTACCAAAATCAGTTGCCGACGTTCCTTGAGTGTCACATCGGCGGCGCGCTCGATCAGGTTATTACAGGCACCCGTGGCAATCGCTGACAAGGTGCCGGTGGAGCATGGCACCACGACCATCGCGGCGGGGGAACCCGAGCCCGACGCCACCGGCGACATCCAGTCTTCCTTGCCATAGACGCGAATCTGCCCGGCTGCCGCGCCTGTGTATTCGGTGAGGAACGCCTGCATCATGGAGGCTTTGGGCGGCAGCGAGACATCGGTCTCGGTGGCCATGACCAATTGCGCGGCCTTGGAAATCAGGAAGTGCACCTCCCGATCTTCGCGCACCAGGCAGTCGAGCAAGCGCAAACCATACTGCGCGCCCGAAGCACCGGTCATCGCGACGGTGATGCGCTCCGGGCCACTCATTGCAGGGCCTCGGCCAGTTTGCCATGCAGCCCGCCAAAGCCGCCGTTGCTCATGATCACAATGTGCGTACCGGGCTGCGCCTGGCTTTTCACGCGCGCAATGATGCCTTCCAGAGAGTCGCAGACCACGGCGGGGACTGCGCACAGTGCAGCGGTGGCGGCCAGATCCCAGCCCAGGTTCGCCGGGGCGTACCAGACCACTTGATCGGCCTGCTGCACGCTTTGCGGCAGACCGTCGCGATGGGCGCCAAGTTTCATGGAATTGGAGCGCGGCTCGATGATCGCAATCACTGGCGCGTCGCCAACCTTCTTGCGCAGGCCGTCGAGGGTGGTGGCAATGGCCGTCGGATGGTGAGCGAAGTCGTCATAAATCGTGATGCCGCGCACCTCAGCGACTTTTTCCATGCGCCGCTTGACGCTCTTGAACGCACTCAACGCTTCAACGCCCAGGCCGGGCACGACGCCCACGTGACGCGCAGCGGCCAGGGTTGCCAGGGCATTGGCCACGTTGTGTTGGCCGGTCATGTCCCAATCCACCTCGCCCTGAACCTGACCTTCGAAAATCACTTCGAAGCGCGAACCGTCTTCGCTGAGCAAGCGCGCCTGCCATTGCCCGTTTTGACCGGTGGTCTGCACCGGCGTCCAGCACCCCATCTCGATGACCCGCGTCAACGCCGGTTCCGTGGTGGGATGAATCACCAGGCCTTCACTGGGGATGGTGCGCACCAAGTGATGGAATTGCCGCTCGATTGCGGGCAAATCGGGGAAGATGTCAGCGTGATCAAACTCAAGGTTATTGAGGATCGCGGTACGCGGGCGGTAGTGCACGAACTTGGAGCGCTTGTCGAAGAACGCGCTGTCGTACTCGTCGGCTTCCACCACAAAAAACGGTGTGCCCCCCAAACGGGCCGACACGGCAAAGTTCTGCGGCACGCCGCCAATCAAGAAGCCGGGGCTCATGCCCGCATGCTCCAGCACCCAGGCCAGCATGCTGCTGGTGGTGGTTTTGCCATGGGTGCCGGCCACGGCCAGCACCCAGCGGCCTTGCAAGACGTGATCGGCCAACCATTGCGGACCGGAAACGTAAGGCAGGCCTTTGTTCAATACGTACTCGACTGCCGGGTTGCCTCGGGACAGCGCGTTGCCGATCACCACCAGATCAGGGGCCGGGTCGAGTTGCTCCGGGTCGTAACCTTGAGTCAGTTCGATGCCTTGAGCCTGCAGTTGCGTGCTCATCGGCGGATAGACATTGGCGTCGGAGCCAGTAACCCGATGGCCCAACTCTTTGGCGAGCACCGCCAGCGAACCCATGAAAGTGCCGCAAATACCAAGGATGTGAATATGCATGACCACCTCTTAAACCATCCGCGCAGGTTAGCGCAGGGGCGGTGAAATGGCACTTAGTGTTTATCGGGAGCGGATTACTGCGCCCCAACGGATTGCGTTATCTCGCAATCCCGTGCTTGCGCAATTTCCGATACAGCGTGTTGCGGCTGATGCCCAACTGCCGGGCGCAGTGGGTCATGTGCCAACGATGGGACTCCAGTGTCGACACCAACGCGCTGCGCTCGGCATCTTCCAGCGGACGATCCACCACCGGCAACGCAACCCCGGGCGCGGCCCCGAGACGGATGGCGGCGGGCAGGTCGTCAAAGCGGATTCGCTCGTCTTCACACAACGCGGCCAGGGTGCGCAACACCGTACGCAACTGCCGGACGTTGCCCGGCCACGGAAAGTCCAGCAACGCCTGGCGTGCCTGTTCGTCTATTGTCAGGTGTTGCCCGCCGGATTCCTGCGCCAGGAGAAAATCCAGCAGTTGCGACTTGTCGCTGCGTTCGCGTAAAGCGGGCAACGCCACTTCCAGCCCGTTGAGCCGGTAATACAGGTCTTCGCGGAAGCTACCGTCGGACACACGCTCCAGCAGATTTCTATGGGTCGCGCTGATGATTCGTACATCCACCGCTTGAGGTTCGCCGCCAATCGGCACCACCAGACGGTCTTCCAGCACCCGCAGCAAGCGGGTTTGCAAGGCCAGCGGCATGTCGCCGATTTCGTCGAGGAACAAGGTCCCGCCGTCGGCCTGCTGCAGCTTGCCGCGCATGCCTTCCTTGCGCGCCCCGGTAAAACTGCCGCCGCGATAACCGAACAGTTCGCTTTCGATGAGGCTTTCCGGGATTGCCGCGCAGTTCAGCGCGACGAATGCCTTGCCAGTACGTTCACTGGCCTGATGCACGGCCTTGGCAAACGCTTCCTTGCCTGAACCGGTTTCGCCGTTGATCAATAAAGGTACGTCGCGCTCGAAAACCCGCAGGGCGCGGCGAAAATCGTTCTGCAACCCTTCATCGCCCAGACACATGCCGCTCGGTACAACTGATCGAGTCGCGGGTTTGACCACCAAGGCTGCCGGACCTTTGGCCGTCACAGGCGCTTGCCCGCGCAAGGCGGCGTAGAAACCCCGACCGTCACGGGCGCGCAATGGCCAACTCGTCTGCGCCTCGGCGCTGGCACGTCCCAGTAGCTCATCAAGTGAGCAGTCGAAAAACAGGTCCACCGGCTGACCCAGCAACTGAGCGCGCCCCAGGCCGAGCAGATTCAGGGCGCTCTGGTTCGACGCGCAGACGCGGCCCTCGCCATCAAAGGCCAGCAACCCTTCACTGAACAGCCCCACTGACTGGGATTGCACATGAAAGCGCAGCAACCATTGGTTCTCGAAATGGCGTATGAAATAGCTGCTTTCGATGAGCTTCGCCGAGAGGTTGACCAACGCCATGGTATGAAACTGGCTCTGCCGGGAGACGTCATCCCGAGCCGAGGAAACATCCAGAACAGCGAGCAAATCACCCTGAGGGTCGAACACCGGGCTGGCTGAACACGTCAGCCCCGTGTGGCGACCTCGAAAATGTTCATCGCGATGAATGGTCAGCGGCTGACGCTCCACCAGACAGGTGCCGATGCCGTTGGTGCCTTCGCAGGCTTCGCTCCAGTCCGCGCCCAGCCACAGCCCGGCACGTTCGAAAATCATGCGCTCGGCGGGCGCGGTCACGCAGTTGAGGATCACGCCCCGGGCATCGGTCAGCAATACGGCATGACCGTCCGCCAACTGTTGGTGCAGGCTGCTCATTTCCTGACCGGCGATGCTCAGCACCTGTTGCAGACGCTCGCGGCTTTCCAGCACGCGATCATGCCCAAGCACCACGGGCGCGTTGGCGTGAGCAGGGTCAAGATGGTAGTCGTCCAGGCAGCGCAGCCAGGAACGGACAATAGACGGGTCGCTGCCCGGTCCGCGTAGTTGCGCGTTGCCTTTGGCGACAGTCAGGACTTGTTGGGCATGGCGGGCCAGATGATTGCTGTGCACTTTTTATTATTCTCCACTGGAGGTGCCGTCCAGCATCCTCCAGGCCGCCAGCCTTTGCAATCTCAGCCCCTAGTGCTTTGGTCGGGGGTATCGAATCTGGCACAAAATGTCACCCCCTCCTGCGCCACATCCGGGACGATCCGGCATCAGGTACTGCCGTTCATCCTTCAAGACCTCTCTGAATCAAGGCTTTGGCCGCGATGGCCCGTCCTTTGCTCTACGCTTAAACAAGCGCAACAGCGCGTTGACACCCAGCTGCCGCAGCTCCCCCAACAACAAGAATCAGGAGATAACACCATGCGTTACGCACATCCCGGTACCGAAGGCGCTCTGGTCAACTTCAAGGAGCGTTACGGTAACTACATCGGCGGCGAATTCGTCGCGCCGGTCAAAGGTCAATATTTCACCAACACGTCGCCGGTCACCGGCAAACCCATTGCCGAATTCCCGCGCTCCACTGCCGAAGATATCGAAAAAGCCCTGGATGCCGCTCACGCCGCATTCGAAGCCTGGGGCTCGACTTCCGTGCAGGCCCGCTCCCTGACACTGCTGAAAATCGCTGATCGCATCGAGCAAAACCTCGAAGTGCTGGCCATCACTGAAACCTGGGACAACGGCAAGGCCGTCCGGGAAACCCTGAACGCGGACATTCCGCTGGCAGTCGATCACTTCCGTTATTTCGCGGGTGTACTGCGCGCCCAGGAAGGCAGCGCGGCAGAAATCGACGGCAACACCGTCGCGTATCACATCCATGAACCACTGGGCGTGGTCGGTCAGATCATTCCCTGGAACTTCCCGTTGCTGATGGCGGCCTGGAAACTCGCTCCGGCGCTGGCGGCGGGCAACTGCATCGTGCTCAAGCCTGCCGAGCAAACGCCGCTGGGCATCACCGTGCTCATGGAGCTGATCGGTGATCTGCTGCCACCGGGCGTGCTGAACGTTGTGCAAGGTTACGGCCGTGAAGCGGGCGAAGCGTTGGCCAGCAGCAAGCGCATCGCCAAGATCGCGTTTACCGGCTCCACGCCGGTGGGTTCGCACATCATGAAGCTGGCGGCGGACAACATCATCCCGTCTACCGTGGAACTGGGCGGCAAGTCGCCGAACATCTTCTTCGAAGACATCATGAACGCCGAGCCTGAGTTCATCGACAAAGCGGCCGAAGGCATCGTGCTGGCGTTCTTCAATCAGGGCGAAGTCTGCACCTGCCCTTCCCGTGCGCTGATTCAGGAATCCATCTATCCGCAGTTCATGGAAGTCGTGATGCAGAAGGTGCTGAAAATCAAGCGTGGCGACCCGCTGGACACCGAAACCATGGTCGGTGCCCAGGCGTCCCAGCAGCAATTCGACAAGATTCTTTCGTACCTGGACATCGCTCAGGGCGAAGGGGCCGAACTGCTGACCGGCGGCAAAGTGGAAAAACTGGAAGGCGACATGGCGACCGGTTACTACATCCAGCCGACCTTGCTCAAAGGCAACAACAAGATGCGCGTGTTCCAGGAAGAAATCTTCGGCCCGGTGGTCAGCGTCACGACCTTCAAGGACGAAGCCGAAGCCCTGGCCATCGCCAACGATACCGAGTTTGGCCTGGGTGCCGGCCTGTGGACGCGCGACATCAACCGCGCCTACCGCGTCGGCCGGGCGATCAAGGCCGGTCGCGTATGGACCAACTGCTATCACCTGTACCCGGCGCATGCCGCGTTCGGGGGTTACAAAAAATCCGGCGTCGGCCGCGAAACCCACAAAATCGCGCTTGAGCACTACCAGCAAACCAAAAACCTGCTGGTGAGCTACGACATCAATCCGCTGGGCTTCTTCTAAACCCGGTTGCTTGCCTGCCAATGGCCTCTTCGGAGGCCATTGGTATTTTGGGCCTGCCCAAACGCATCGCTTTTAACCACTGGCATCCAATACGTGCCGACCGTTCATCGTCTGCTTTACTTGAAATCATTAGATTGCGCATTCTAAAGGCGTTGGGCACCATCGTGCTCGACAGCTCCGTCCAATCGCTCGTTGTTATCCCGGCATTAGCCCTTGTTGAAGTTGAGGCCACCATGCGGATCATCAAAGCCACGCTGGAACATCTGGACCTGCTCTGCCCCTTGTTCGTCAAATACCGTGAATTCTACGGCGAGCATCCCTTCCCGGAGTCCTCACGCGCCTTCCTGGAAAAGCGCCTGCGCCGTGATGAGTCAGTCATCTACCTCGCCTTACCGGATGACGATGACACCAAGCTGCTGGGCTTCTGCCAGCTTTACCCCAGCTACTCGTCGCTGTCCCTGAAACGCGTCTGGATCCTCAACGACATCTACGTCGCGGAAGACGCCCGCCGCCAACTGGTCGCTGACCACCTGATGAGAAGCGCAAAAAAAATGGCCAAGGACTCCCATGCGGTGCGCATGCGGGTTTCCACCAGCAGCAACAACGAAGTCGCCCAGAAAGTCTACGAATCCATCGGGTTTCGCGAAGACAAGGAGTTCAAAAACTACGTGCTACCGATTAACGGGGATTGAGTGCAGCCCCCGCCCGCAGTGCCTGTAGGAGCGACCGGGGTGGCGATCCACCTTGTTCGCGAAGCAATATTGATGATGACCCGGGATCATCGCCTCGCCACACGTTGGCGCCTACAGACACCGGCGGCATCACGGACAGATCCAGTCATACAAATACGCCGCACATCCCAACCAGTCCATCGGTCCTCCCCCCTTCACGGGTTTCTCCCTCTATAATCGCGCCCTCAATACCTTCTGCAGTTTCTTCCGCTCGCGGCCCGATTCAGGGTCAGCTACACAGGTAGCCCAACATGGATTTCAACCCGCTCGACCTTATTCTCCACCTGGATGTCTATCTGGACATGCTGGTCACCAACTACGGCACCTGGGTTTACGCGATCCTGTTTCTGGTGATTTTCTGTGAAACCGGCCTGGTGGTGATGCCTTTCCTGCCCGGCGACTCGCTGCTGTTCATTGCCGGTGCCGTAGCGGCCGGTGGCGGCATGGACCCGGTTCTGCTGGGCGGGCTATTGATGCTCGCGGCGATCCTGGGCGACAGCACCAACTACGTCATTGGCCGCACGGCCGGGGAACGGCTGTTCAGCAATCCGGATTCGAAGATCTTCCGCCGCGACTACCTGGAGCGCACCCACGAGTTCTACGCACGCCATGGCGGCAAGACAGTGACGCTGGCGCGCTTCCTGCCCATCATCCGCACCTTCGCCCCGTTTGTTGCCGGCGTTGGCAAAATGCACTACCCGCGCTTTTTGGGCTTCAGCGTACTGGGTTCGGTGCTGTGGGTCGGCAGTCTGGTGACGCTGGGTTACTTCTTCGGCAACGTGCCGTTCATCAAGAGAAACCTGTCCGCGCTGGTGCTGGCGATCATCCTGGTGTCCCTGTTGCCGATGATCTGGGGCGCGATACGCGGACGCATGGCACGCTCAGCCGAAGCCCGCTAAAGCATGTGGTCGTTCAGCCAATGGCGTCGCCGGCGCACGCTGGCCAGACACCCGGTCGAACCCGGGCTTTGGCAGCGGGTGCGGCACCAATTGCCGATCCTTGACGGCCTGACCGCCGAACAAGACGCCCTGCTCCTTGAAAACTGCGTGCTGTTTTTGCAGGACAAGCACTTCACGACTTTGCCGGGCGTAACGTTGAGCGACGAGCAGCGGTTGTTCATTGCCGCGCAAGCTCAGTTGCCGCTGCTCAACCTGGGCGATCTGAACTGGTATCAGGGTTTCCACGAACTGCTGATCTACCCCGATGACTTCATCAGCCCACAGCGTCATCGCGACGCAAGCGGCGTCGAGCATGAATGGGAGGGTGAGCACAGTGGTGAAGCCTGGCTGCAAGGCCCGGTGATCCTCGCGCTGCCCGGCGTGCTGTCCAGCGGTGACTGGGACGCCTATAACCTGGTCATCCATGAGCTCGCGCACAAACTCGACATGCTCAACGGTGACGCCAACGGCCTGCCGCCTCTGCACAGCGACATGCGGGTCAGCGACTGGGCGCGCATCATGCAAAGCGCCTACGACGATCTCAATCAGCACCTGGATCGCCACCCCCACGCCAAAACCGCCATTGATCCTTACGCCGCGGAAAACCCCGCTGAATTTTTCGCCGTAACCAGTGAATACTTCTTCAGCGCGCCGGATTTGCTGGCCAGGGCCTATCCTGAGGTGTACGCACAACTCAAGGCGTTTTACCGACAGGACCCCCTCGCCCGCCTGATGGCGCTGCAGGTTAATGAACCTTCGTACAAGACCCGGCACTAAGGACTTACACGCCTAAAGGCCCAAAGCCACGCGTGGCAACACCATCAGAATATGCCTATAATCCGGCCCACTTTTTGGCTTAATCCGCCAAAGCCGTCTGGTCAATCAAAGGGGGCACTGCCCAATGAGCTACAGCAAGATTCCGGCTGGTAAAGACCTGCCGAACGACATCTACGTCGCGATCGAAATTCCGGCCAACCACGCGCCGATCAAATACGAAATCGACAAAGAAACCGATTGCCTGTTCGTTGACCGCTTCATGGCCACGCCGATGTTCTACCCGGCCAACTATGGTTTCATCCCCAACACCCTGGCTGACGATGGCGACCCCCTCGACGTGCTGGTCGTGACCCCTTACCCGGTTTCCCCGGGTTCGGTGATCCGCGCTCGTCCAGTGGGCATCCTGCACATGACCGACGACGGCGGCGGCGATGCCAAAGTTATCGCAGTCCCGCACGACAAACTGTCCCAGCTGTATGTCGACGTGAAGGAATACACCGATCTGCCCCCACTGCTGCTCGAGCAAATCAAACACTTCTTCGAGAACTACAAAGACCTCGAAAAAGGCAAATGGGTAAAAATCGAAGGCTGGGGCGACGCTGAAGCTGCCCGCACCGAGATCATGAAATCGGTAAACGCTTTCAAAGGCTGATACTCGTTTCAGTGTTTACGGGATGTCTGGCGACAAACATCCCGTAAACAGCGTTTAAATCCCCCGCTGCCCCCTCCCCGCTTTGCGCTGAATACCCCACGCCCGCCTTAAAATCCCGAGTAAAACGCGGCTTTCCGATGCCTGACATTGGCATCCGTGTGGAAACAATCATTTTTTATATAAACAACTGCGCAAGTACGCAGGCTTTTCCATTACACACTAAACAGAACACTGACGCCTTTAGCGCCGCGCTAAACATCCGGCGCATTGTTTACTCACACAGCAGTAATGACAGAATATCCCTACAGCGCCCCGCTAAAGCTGTAGTCAACACACAACACGTTCGGCATTTTACGCCGCGCTTTGAACACCTCGTTTATTTAAACGCGTTCACGACATACGTAAACTCCACCGTCATGAATACATCAGGTGAACGACTACGCGCCCTCCTGCGGGAGTGCCATCTCTCAGCCACGGACTTCGCCGCCAACCGGAAGGTCACGCCTCAACATGTGAACAACTGGTTCAAGCGCGGCATTCCCCTGGCGCGCATGGAAGAGGTGGCTGAACTACTGACCGTCAACGCTCGCTGGCTACGCACGGGCGAAGGCCCCAAACATCCACATGATCCCGGCACCGGCAGTGAACGTCTGGGCGACACACCGTTACCTCTTCACTCAGGGCTCAGCCTGCCCCGTGGAGACGTGGAGTTGCCGATGTTGAAGGAGCGCGAATCTGAAACGCCCGGCACCCCGACCACCGGGAAGAAGATCCGTCTGCCACTGAATGTGCTGCAAAGCATGAACATCCACCCCGACAACGCCATGTGCATGGCCATGGTCGGCAACAGCATGGCCGAGAAAGTCCAGGACGGCTCACTCATCGGCATCGACCGCGGCCAGACCCGCGTCATTGATGGCGAAATGTACGCGCTGGAGCACAGCGGCATGCTGCGCGTGAAATACCTCTACCGCCTGCCCGGCGGCGGCCTGCGCCTGCGCAGCCACAACCACGGCGAATACCCCGACGAATTCCTCACCGCCGCACACCTCGAACAGCAACAGATACGCATCCTGGGCTGGGTATTCTGGTGGTCAACCTTGAACGTGCGACGCCATGCGCCGGTATTTCGGTGAGGTCCGAGGATACGATTGAGTGACAATACGTTTCAGCGCTGGGCAACCGCAATCAACATCAGTATCCTCCACGCCACCCAAAGCCCCGCCGGCCCACCCCGCCCCGAGGCCAGGCCACGCAAAACTGCGCAGCCACCCCTATTAGCGCCCACTCGCTGAGCGCAACCGTTAAAGGCGAGTACGGTTTGCCAAAAACAAACCAGTCCCGTCCTTGAGAAGCCGGCCACAAGCCGGCTTTTTAATTGTCCGAAATAATCCTGCCTTGTCTTTTTAATCTCCTGATAGCTTAGCTAGGTCGGGGGTTTCCGCTATTCCCTTGTCCGATGCTGCTCGATCAGATTCGACTGCATCCGATGATTAGGTGGGGGGACAAGTGGGGGCCAACGGGCGTCAACTGGAGAAGAACATGGGTAAGTTGAATCCGAAACAGGTCGAGAACCTGACCGAACCTGGCACCTACGAAGACGGCGACGGATTGCGCCTCGTTGTCAAAACGACAGGACGAAAATCGTGGCTGCTCCGCTTCCAACTGGCAGGACGTCGAAGGGAAATGGGTCTAGGCGCATTCCCCGAAGTCAGCCTTAAGAAAGCCAGGCTCGACGCCAGCGCTAAACGCACCTAACTAAGCGACGGCATCGACCCCCTAGCCGCTCGGCGAAGGTCATTTGCTTCATCATCGAAAAGCTCGGCGATTGGTGTCCGGGGATTTTGCCAAATCAGGAAGTCTTTTTCAGAATTCCCCCAGGCGTGTCTGTAGCTCAACTCCCACAATATTTTCAGAAATGCAGCACACCGTCAGGCGAGCAACCAAGGCTATCAATCACCGGTTCAGACATCGATGATTACGGCCCCTGAAGCACGATACGAACTAGTTGCGAACTGTGTTGAAATGTAGCCTCATCACCCAACGTAGCGCGTGTTGCGCCGAAGATACTTAAGATCATGAATTTCCTGCCACTGTGGGAACTCATTTACCGTATCGGCAACTAACAGCGCAGCCACTCGCCCATGGGCGGCAAACAGGATCGACGCTGAACGTTGTGTTTTTTCAATTCGCCGCACGAAATGGCAATTTGAAAGGCAGGACGTACAGCTTGCGCAAGTAAAGGAGTTACACCATGGACCTGACCTTCGGCACCCCACTCAGCCAGAGTGGCCGCCTGCTGCAACTCACCACGCCGCTGGGCGAGAACCAGCTTCAGGCCCTGCGCGTACACGGGGTCGAGCGCATGGGGCGCGTCCCTCGCTACACCCTTGATGTGCTGGTGCAGGACACCGAATACAATCCCGAAAAACTCATCGGCCAGCCGGTCAGCCTGGCCATCCTCTGCGATGACGGTTCTCCCGCGCAGCGTCATGGCCTTGTCGAGAGCGTGCGCTACCTGGGCAACGACGGCGGCCTGCATGACTGGCAACTGGTCTTCGCGCCATGGTTCAGCTTGCTTGAATACCGCCTCGACTGCCGCATCTGGCAGGACAAGAACCTGCCGACGATTCTGGAAGCCGTTTTTTCACTGTACGAACAGGCCAAGGGCAATTACCGGCTGGACCTGCGCCGTGAATACGCCCCGCTTTCCTACGTCACCCAGTTCAATGAAAGCGACGCCAATTTCGTGCAACGCTGGTGCGAGCAGGAAGGCATTTTCTGGTACGTCGAGCATACGTCTGACAAGCACTGCATCGTCTTTACCGATACGGTGGACACCCTGCCCGCGCTGGCGCCGCAGAGCATTCGTTTTCATACCCAGAACGCCACCGAAAAGCAGGATGGCATTACCCAGTGGAGCAGTGGCTCGCAGTTGCTCAGCGGCAAGCTGCACTGGCGCAGTGTCGATTACTTGGCCCACGGCCAGCCGCGGGAAACGGTGATGCCTGCCCTGCAGGCCGCTTCGGCTCCGCAAGCGCTGGAGCGCTACGAGTATCAGGGCCAGTACGGCTGGCAGAAACAGGACCGGGGCGAATGGCTGAGCCGGGTGCAGATCGAGCAGCGTGAGTCCCAGGCGCGTCGTATTCAAGGTCAAAGCGGTGTGCGGCAGATGGAAGCCGGGCGCTGGTTTGAGCTGACCCAGCACCCGCTGTACGAGCGCAAGCCCGCCGAAGAGCGTCAGTTCCTGCTGATCGAAGTCGAGATCTTCGCCGAGAGCAACCTGCCACTGGCCAAGGAGCGCCGCGAAGTGCCGGGCAGTCTGGCGGCGCTGTTCAAGTCGGTGCGCCCTGAGCCTTCAGGACTTGGGGTCATGAACAAAGTAGCGGACACCTTGGGCGTGGGCAGCCATGGTTTCTTCCTCAACCGTTTCGAAGGCCAGTTGCACAGCGTGCCGTTTCGCAGCCCCGCCGAACACTTCAAACCCAACAACCCCGGCCCACAGACCGCCGTG
>NZ_JAFCTZ010000017.1:0-40753 GCF_049896285.1 Pseudomonas sp. DWP3-1-2
CCACCTGATCCCATCCCGAACTCAGCAGTGAAACGATGCATCGCCGATGGTAGTGTGGGGTTTCCCCATGTGAGAGTAGGTCATCGTCAAGATTCAATTCCAGAACCCCTGATCGCTTATGCGTTCAGGGGTTTTGTTTGTCCGCTCGAAAATTTACTCATGCTCTGCACAACTCAACACTCCCTGCATTCAAAATAAAAAAAGGCCGCACTCTCATGCGGCCTTTTACTTACAGCGGTGACTCAGTTATTGAACCGCGTGCTCGACGACTGCCTCATTGGCGATCGCCTTTACGTCATCACGACGACGAATGTACTTCCAGTCGGCCTCGTCGATATAGATGCCGTTTGGACCGCTGCCGCCTTCAAGGTCAATGGCAACATGGGCGGACACTTGAGGTTTTACGCTGGCCAGGATCGGGACAAAGCCGAGCTGCAGGCTTGTTTCGAGCAATGCTGCCTGGTTCTTCTCGTCAATGTCGGCAGCCTCATCCAGGTAATAAGGCAAGCGAATACGCCCGGCCTGATCACGGTCCATCAGGTGCAGCAACAAGTACATGTTGGTGAGCGCCTTGATGGTCATCGTGGTGCCATTGGAGGCTGCACCATCGATATCGGTGTGAATGACGGGTTGGCCATTGACCTTGGTGATCTCAAACGCGAGTTCAAACAGATCTTTCAGACCTAGCTGGTTGTGATTCGCTGCCACCAGCCGCGCAAGGTATTCCTTGGCTTCTTCGTTCTTGTTGTCCTGCTCGGCGCTTTGGCTCAAGTCGAAAACCGACAGCGTTTCGCCTTCTTCATACTGGCCGGCACTATGGATGATCTGATCGATATGCTTGAGCGCTTCTTTGTTCGGCGCGAGCACGATACGGAAGCTCTCAAGGTTGGAGACCTGGCGTTTGTTGATTTCCCGGTTGAATAGCGCCAGTTGATGTTCGAGGCTGTCGTAGTCGCTGCGGATGTTGCGCAGGGTTCGCGCAATATCTGTTACCGCCGCACGGCGAGCCTTGCCCAGGGTGAGTGCTTCGTCAGTGCGGTGTGCGTAGGCATTGATCAGCAACTGCAAGCGACGTTCTACATTATCCTCGCTGTCGAACTTGGCAACGCCTTTGAGACGAACTTGCGCATACAGGGCTTCGATCTGGCCATCGCTGCGCAGCAGGCCTTGCCAACTGTCCTGATAGTCGTTCAGCAGAGGCAGCAGGTTTTCCAGCGAATCGTCCACAGGCTCCATGAACGGTGTGCCGAAAGGCAAATCGGCTGGCAACAGCTGGCGACGACGTAATGCATCATCCAGCGTGCGTTGTTTGGATTCCAGATCACCAATCTGCCGTGCCACCAACTGCAACTTGGCCGACAATTGCTGGACGCGCTCGGTGAACGCATCGCTGGAGCGCTTCAATTCGTCCTGAGCGGCTTCCATCTGGGCCAGCTGTTCCAGTTTGTCGGACTCTTCAGCAGACAGGGTCTGGCAGCGACGGTAATCTTCCAGCGCTTTCTGTGCATCCAGCACTTGCTGATACAGCGCTTCGGTCTGGGTCTTGCTCGCTGAACGGTCAGCGGCTACAGCCTGCTGGGTCTTGAGTTGCTTGAGTTCTTTTTCCAGACGCTCTTTCTGATCGCGAAGTGCAGCCCGGTCAGCCAAAGCCTGAAGTGCGGGCGGTTCGATATTCGACAGATTGATTGACAGGCCAGGCACTTGGAATTGGTCGCCTTTGAAGCCGTCCAGGATCAACTCCAGAGACTTGACCCAGGCATCGCCATCATCCAGCGCAATGCCTTGCTCGCCCAGTGGCAGGCTGAACAGGGCGCTGTTGAACAAGCGCATCAGGCGTTCTACGTCGGGCTGGGAAAACTCCTCACGCAAACGGGCATAGCTGTTGTTGTCGGCATGATCGAGTTGTTGTTTCACGGACTTCAGGCGTTTTTCCAGATCCCGCAAACGCTCGTCGAGGTCTTCCGCGCTGAATTGTCTGGACTGCGCGAGCGCCCCCGCCAGTTCATCGTGGGCATCCTTGGCCGCCAGCAATTGTTGCTCGAGGACCTTGGCGCTATCGACCAGCGCAAAGCGATTCTTGAGGACGGCAAGCTCGCCGACCCAACGCTGAATACTGCTGATTTCCCGTTCCAGGCGCATCAACTCTTGAGTGCTGCCACGCTGATCGTTCTGCAATACATCCTGCTGGCTTCGATAGTGCTCGGCCTGAATGACCAGCTCTTCCTTGCGGGCACTGGAATAGTCCAGCCAGGTGCCCAGCAACGAGTCCAGCAGAGGGGACAAACGATGCAGCTTGCCGCGCAATACATCGCGTTGTTGCACGCCAGCAGCAAGGGCTTCCACCAGCGGCCCGGCAAGGACCAGAGCGTTGTAGTCCTGCTCCATGCGGCGTACATCGCGGAAGGCTTCTTCGCACGCGGCGATGTAATCGACACTGCCGGAGCGCAGGCTGTGCTCGAAGGCATCCAGAAACAATTGCTTGAGTTTGGCGGCCGTGATTTCGCGCATGTGCAACAGGTTGATGAACAGTGCCCGGAAGGTTTTCAGGCTCTGTTCGCTGGTGGAGCGCAGCGGAATCAATGTCAGATCCAGCGGAATCGACGTGTGTCCGCCCACCAATAAACGTCGCAGTTCATCGGGCTTGAGTTCGTAAGCCTTCAGACCCTGGCTTTCCAGATTGCTGAACAGCTCTTTCTGACGCAGGCAGGTATCGTTCTTTTGGTAGTGACCCAGATCCAGTTCGCCCGCGTAAGCGAAGAACTGGTGGCCAAAGCCGCCACCTGGGCCGCGACCGACGACGCCGATGACGTGAGGACCGTGAGGCAGTGACACTTCGACCAGAATGTAGCTGGTGTCCGAGGCAAAGTAGAAACGACGGGATTGCTCCAGCGTGTATTTGCCGAAACTCATGTCGGACATGCGCGCCAGAATCGGGAATTGCAGGGCGTTGATCGAGGCGCTCTTACCCAGGTTGTTCGCGCCATAGACCGACAGCGGGTGTTCCAGTGGAAACAACCCCAGGCTGTAACCGGCGGTGTTCAGCAGGGCAAAGCGGCGAATGCCGTAGCGTTCCTGGCTCATGCGTCAATCTCCCGTTGCTCTTCAGCGATGGCCCGTGCCATGGCTTCTTCTTCGGATTCGTCGAATGCGGCCAGGTCCAGAGGATCGTCGGTCTCCAGCAGTTTCTCGTCACTGTCGTCATCAACGAGCACGGGCGTTGGCAAAGGCAACACGCTGTGGAGGCTGGCTGCCAGATCGCGATCCTGCTGCACTGACAGACAGACATCCAGAAAACGATGCATGGGCGGCAGGAAGCGGTAGATGCCGTTTTCCTCGCTGGCGAAACCCAGCTGCGTCATGCGGCGCATGATTTTCTCTTCCAGTTCATCCTGGGTCTGGACTTCGGCCTGGATAAACAGATCCCGGTATTTTTCCAGCAGGGAAGGCAGTTCATCACGGCCCAGACTGCCACCATCCAGCACGGCGACCGGGTCGCGGCCCTGATCGGCCAGATGCTCGACGAGGATGAACGTGAACAGCGCCAGGCGTTGGGCAGTCTTGTTGACTTGCGCAGCGGCCAGGTCGGGAACGAAGTAGTAAAAGCCCCGGGTGTCGCACACCAGTTCGAAGCCCAAAGCCTTGAACAGGCTCCGGTACTGATCCTGGGCGTTGGACAGTTGCGCGTACAGCTCCGGGTCGCGGCGGCTGATGTGATAACCCTTGAACAGCTCGCGAAAGATCGGAGCCAACTGGGACATTTCGGAGAGATCAAGATGCATTGACTGGATTCCCTGGCTGCTCATCACGGCTGGAGAGCAGGGCAAAAGAGCTCAGGCTGACCTGATGCTCCTGAGTGAAATAGTCGCGTCGTTCGAGGCGTGCCCGAGCGAAGCGTTTGTCCCGCGACAGGCGCGAAAACCAATACAGCAATTCATCGGTTGCGCCGTCCGGTTCCTGCTCCAGCAGCCAGACCATCAGGTCCGGCAGCGGCAGGGCTTCTTCGCAACGCTCCAGCATTTCCTTGACCGTGCGCGGCGCCTGCGGCGGTTCGCCCTTGCGCTTGGCGTTGGCCTTGGGGAATCGGGCGGGCTTGGGTTCGAAGCGCGCCAAGGCGTAGACGTAGGCTTCGACCTGGCTTGCACTGCCCAGGAAGGTGCTTTGCGGGCGAGTGAACATGGGCATCGCCGCTTGCGGCACGGCATCCAGGCCCTTGCGGCGAATGGCTGACAGCGCCAGCGCCGCGCCGCGGGTGACGGCGTTATGCCTCCGAGCCTCTTCGCGCAACGGCAGCAGCAGCTCCCTTGCGTGACGCAACGTCAGTTGGGCGCTGGTCTGCATTTCGAGGATGCGTGCGTGGGTGCGCAATAACATGTCGTCGTCTACCAGATGACCGAGCCGTTGTTGCTCGGTCAGCAGGCGCAGCAAGACATTCTCGACCTTGCGCACGCCTTGCTCGAAGGCGCCGTCGGCATTTACCAACTGGATCATCGGTTCGATGTACTCGTCCCAGGTCGCCAGTACTTCCGCATAACGCTGACGCAACGGAATCTGTCGGTCACTGGTCTTGGCTCGATCGGCGACGGCAACCAGCGCCTGTTCATCATTGGCGAGTTTTTTCAGGACGTCCCGCACGCGCATGTCCAGCAGGCGCAGTTGGCGGGCCAGGTCATCGGCGTCGCGGATATCAAACGCGTCCTGGATATAGCCCGCCAAGCGTTCAAGGTGACGCAGATAGGCTTCGATTTCCAGGCACAGACCCAGTCGGTGCTCGCGGCGCAGGTAGGACAGAAAGTCGTGAATCTGCGCGTTGAGTTCGAAACGGTTCGGGCTTTTGGCCACGGGGACCAGGATATCCAGACGTATCCACACATCCAGCAGGTGGGTGATGTCCTGCGGTGTGCTGTCCAGTTGCCGTGCGGCCAGCTGCAGGCGCAATTCGCTCAGGCTCAGGGTGCCTTGGTCGAAGTGCTCGCACAGTGGCTCAAGAAGCGCCCAGTGTTCGGCAAGGGCGCGCAAGACGCGCTTAGGTTCGATCATTGGATGGCCGGTGGTTGGCAAATAAAAGCAGCGATTGTACTGCATCGGCTGCTCAACATTTCACCTCTAGACGATCAACTGCGGCGGGAATGGGCGAAGGGCGGTAGAATCGCCCACTCAACTTATCCACAGGTGGCTGACCTTTGCTGAACGAGTCCCGCCGCCGCGCTTATATGACCGCCATGCAGGTGGTCAATTGGCTGCCGCGCACCGAATTGCCTTTTGCTGCACCGTCGCGTCCCGAGCTGCTTGAGCCGCTGTTGCCGGTCGAAGACGCCGCGAGCCTTGCTGCTGCGCAGACAGCCGAACCCGCTGCGGTGGCTGAGCCGTCCGCAGCGCCGGTGCGTCCTGCCGAGCGCCCGAAAATCGAAGTGCCGCGTCCTTCGCTGGCCAGCACTCGCGCGCCCGCTGCGGTAGTCGAAGCCGCGCCTGCCCCGGTCAAGGCTGCGGTCGTGCCGCCACCGCGCTTCGCGTTGCAACTGTTGCGGGCCGGGCGTTGCCTGCTGCTCGTGGAGTTACCCACAGGGCAGGCGTTTCAAAGCCGTGACCCGTCTTATTTGTTGCTGAAAGACATGCTGCGTGCCGCAGGCTTGCCCGACAGTCCACAAATCATTGGCGAGCCGGTGCGCTGGCCGCTGTTGGTCAGGGGCAATCTGGATCAGGGGCCGGAAGCGGCCCGTGATTTTGTACAGGGGTTTGTGTCCGCCCGTCTTGAGGATGAACCCTGCGCCTGCCTCTGGCTGATCGGACTGCCTTCGGTGCGTTTTGCCGGGGAATCCGATGCGCAATCCTTTAACACTGAGCTTCAGGTCGATGGCCTGGGTTCTGCCTGGGCGTTGCCGGGTCTGGAATTATTGATGGACGAGCCTCAACGCAAGGCTGACGTCTGGCAAGCCATGCGTCGGCTGATGGCGCGTTGGAAAACATTAGATGAGTGATGCAGTCACCTTCCGCCCGATGACCGAGGCGGATATCGATGCCTTATTGAAGATTGAATACGCCGCCTTCAGCCACCCCTGGACCCGGGGTATTTTCCTTGATGGCCTCAAGTCTTACGAAATCTGGTTGATGTTCGAAGGTGCCCAGCAGGTGGGACATGGCGTGGTGCAGGTAATCATCGACGAGGCGCATCTGCTCAATATCACCGTCAAGCCTGAAAACCAGGGGCGGGGATTAGGGCTGCGTTTGCTTGAGCATCTGATGTCCCGAGCCTATGCGCTTAACGGTCGTGAGTGCTTTCTGGAACTGCGTGACAGCAATCGCGCCGCCTATCGTCTGTATGAGCGCTTTGGCTTCAACGAAATCGGGCGGCGCAGGGATTACTACCCGGCGGTTGGCGGGCGTGAAGATGCCGTGGTGATGGCCTGTACGTTGTTTGAGTAAGGCTCACGATGCAGGAGCCAACGTGTTGGGGCCCTTAGCGTGTGAACGGGCGTCTCGCATACACGTTCGCTCCTGCAGTTTTCAGTTTTCCGGCTTGCCATCCAGCGGATCAATACGGCCCAACTCGGCTTCATCCAGCCCGTCGCCGCCGCCGATATCGTCTTCGTCGACCACGCTCAGTTCGAAGTCGGCCGGGTTGTCTTCGCCCGCTTCTCTGGCCGATCGGGCGCCGTCTTCGCGAATCAGCATTTCCGGATCGAGGTCGTCGTCAGTGGAGTGGTGATCCGGGGTCGAGGCACCTGTCAAACCGGCTTCGCGAACCCGGCTATCCGGTAGCTCGTGCGCCAACTCGTCCTCAGGCATCAGGTCGCCGATACGCGCGCTCGGCTCTTGCTCATCAAAGTCCAGTTCTTCCATCGAGCCCATGCGGTCTTCGTTGTCATCGATAGGCTCGGGCTGAGTGGCGTCGAACGGACGGCGTGAATCATTCATGGCGAATCCTCTTTGTTTAGTGCCTAAATAGGTGGACCGGCCACAACTCTGAAGATTCCTTTTTGTTACCCGGCGCGAGTAGTGGCAAAAAGGCGTGACCCGGGGCGTTAAACCCTAGTCATACGCAGGCACATCTTCGAGGCGTCAACGCATGAACGAGCTAAAAGATCTGATCGACAACAACGAACGTTGGGCTGATGCGATCATCAAGGAAGATCCCGAGTTTTTCGCCAAGCTGGCACGGCAACAAACCCCGGAATACCTTTGGATCGGTTGCTCGGATGCGCGCGTCCCGGCCAACGAGATCGTAGGCATGTTGCCAGGCGATTTGTTTGTTCACCGCAACGTGGCCAACGTCGTGCTGCATACCGATCTCAACTGCCTCTCAGTGATCCAGTACGCGGTGGACGTGCTTAAGGTCAAATACATCCTGGTCACTGGCCACTACGGTTGTGGCGGTGTGCGTGCATCGATGCAGGATCGTCAACTGGGCCTGATCGACGGATGGCTGCGGTCTATTCGTGACCTCTACTACGAGAATCGCGAAGCACTGGCGCAACTGCCGACGGAGGAGGAGCGCGTCGACCGTCTGTGCGAGCTCAACGTCATTCAGCAAGTGGCAAACGTAGGTCATACCAGCATTGTGCAGAATGCCTGGCATCGCGGGCAGAGCCTTTCGATCCACGGCTGCATTTACGGCATCAAGGATGGGCGTTTCAAGAGCCTGAACGCGACCATCAGCGGCTTTGATCAACTGCCGCCGCAGTACCGCCTGCGCCCGCAAGGGATTTAAGGGACGGCTGTTCGGCCTGGATGATCGCTTGTGGGAGCCCCGTGCTCCCACAAGCTGGCCGGTCTTTACAGGAAGGGATGAATGGCCGGAGCGGTCAGCGGTTTCTGCAATTGCTGCAATGAGCGCGTGACGTCGCCGGTGCTGCACTTGGCGGCCGCTTGTTCTGCCGTCAGATCGCGTTCAGCGGTGTAGAACAGTTCGCACGTCTTGACCTTGTCGGTCACCTGCCATTTTTGCATGCAGGCACTCAGCGTCGCGGCCGGATCAGCGGTCGGTGTCTGGCCCATGGTTGCCTGCCAGCAGGCCGCGCTCAAATCCTGGCCCATCACCGCAAGGCCCGCCGCGTCTGCCTTGGCCTGGTCGCCGCCATAGTTCGACTTGTCATCCGCATACCAGATATAGCTCGGGTGGTTGGAACCCAGCACCGCGACTTTCTGCCCGGGGCTCGGGCTGATGCTCGCCAGGCCCAGTACGGACACGTTGACGCCATATTGCTGGTTGATCCATTTCCTCACGGGCGCACCAAACGCCACCATGGGCAAGGCGTTGCCGGCTGCGTTCTGACTCAGCTCCTTGACCATCGTCGTCTGGTAATCCTGGAAATAGCCGTAGACCGCTTCCAGCGAACTGCCGGCGTTGGCGGGGGCGGCAATCGGAGCGATATCAATGATTGTCTGATAACCCGGCGTCTGCCCGGCAGGAATGCCATTGAGGGTCAGCAGCGTGGCCCAGCGATCAGTGGTGGCCGAGACCAGATAGTCCTGGGCCAGCGTCAGGGAGGTGTCCGGCGGGAAGTGCAGCAGTTCGACGCTCTTGCGGTTTTCCAGGGCCATCCCCAACGGCAGGAACAGGTACCAGTTGTATTGCCACTTCTTGTCCGCGTTGAGTTTCATGGCTCCGCTGTGGGCCAGTTCGCCCGCATTGAGCAGGTCCGTTAACGGTTTGCCGTAATTGTCAGGTACGCCGCTGATGTTCGCGTACAGCACGTCGTTGTCGCTTTTCACACTGACGACGCCGGTGTACCCGTCACGCTGGACGCTTTGCGTCAGGTAATGCTCCGCGGTCTGTTCCAGCGTCCAGTCACGGAAGCAGATCACGCTGCAATTGTTGGGGTAAGCGAAGAGTTGTGAAACCCGTTCTCGCGTGCCCAGCTTGATGTGTACATCGGCTTGAGCGACGTTGCTCAACGTGAGGGTGGCGAGCGTTGCAGTCCATACAGCGGCTTTAAACATGAGCACATCCTTGGTAGCAATTAGCCCTGGGTATCAGGGCCGCCTCAATACTGAAGCACATTGCCATTATCAAGGAACGGGTGGCGGCGAAAATAAATGTAACCGTGCTCGGTGTTGTGAGTGCTGGCTTACTCAGAGAACGAAGCGTTGAACCATCGACTTGAGGTCTGTTGCCAGCATCGACAACGCATTGCTGGCCATCGTGGTCTGCTGGGCACCGGATGCCGACTGGCTCGACAAGTCGCGAATGCTGCTCAGGTTGCGATCCACTTCGCCAGCAACCTGCGCCTGTTGCTCGGCGGCGCTGGCAATCAACAGGTTTCGGTCGTTGATGGTGGAGGTCGAGCTGATGATGACCGTCAAGGCCTCGTTCGTCGCCGCCGCCTGCTCAAGCGTCAGACTGGCCTGATTGGCGGTCAGGCGCAGTGCGTTGGCGGTTTCCTGAGTACTCTGCTGGACACCGCTGATCAGCCCTTCGATTTCCGTGGTTGACGCGCTGGTGCGCTGCGCCAGTGAACGCACTTCATCGGCAACCACGGCAAATCCGCGTCCGGCTTCACCGGCTCGCGCCGCCTCAATCGCCGCGTTGAGCGCCAGCAGGTTGGTCTGGTTGGCGATGGCGCGAATCACGTCGAGAATCTTGCTGATGCTCAACGTGCGTTCGGCCAGGCCTTCGGCCTGATTGGACGTTTCAAGCACATTGCCCGTCAGTTGCTTGATCGAAACGATCGTGTCAGACAGGCGCAACTGGCCTTTGGCGGCAGCATCACTTGAGGCGCGGGATTCGGTGGCGGTATCGCTGGCATTGTCCGCCACCTCGACCGCTGCCTGGCTCATCTGGTTAACGGCAACGGCAGCCTGTTCGATTTCCGAATTCTGCAGCCGCAGATTTTCCGCGCTGGCTTCGGAGATGGTGCTCATCTCTTGCACGGACTGGGTAAGCTGCGTCGCCGCTGCGTAGATCTGATCAATCGTACCGTGCAGGTTGCTACGCATGCGGCCGAGCATGGTCAGCAGTTGGGCGGTTTCATCCTTGCCTTCGGGAATGGTTTGCGGGCTCAGATCGCCGCTGGCGATGGTGCTGGCAATGTGCAGCGCCTGGCGCACCGGACGAATGATGCTGACGCTCAATCGCCAGGCCAGCAGCAGGGTTAGCGCCAGCACGATACCGATGGCGCTCAGGGCGATGATTCGGGTCTGGGCAAAACTGTCGCTGGATTTTTCCACCGCAGCGGCAGCGCTTTGCTTGTTGAGTTCACGCAGTAATTGCACTTGCATGTCCATCAGGTCGCCCTGCAAGGACAGCATCGTGTTGGACAGCATGCGAGCGTCATCGAGCTTGTGCTGTTCGATCAAAGCAATTTCATCGTAAAGCCCGGGGATAAAGGCTTTATAGGCGTCCTGCAGGGCAATCAACGAGTCGCGCTCGGCGCCGTCATGGATGCGGGCCAGGTATTCGGAAAAATCTTTTTCGACTTCGTTCTTGAGTTGTTCGACGTTGATTTTACTGGTCACCACCGCGCCCGGATCGTCGGCGTTGACAATCAGTTTCGACGCTTCACCCCGCATCTTGACCAGGTTGATGGCAATGGCGTCGGCCATGGCGATGCTGGGCAGCGAACCGCTTTCCACGGCTTCGCCCAAACTGCGGATCGTCTGCATTTGCAGCAAGCAAAATGCCCCCAGCGCCACCATCAGCAACGCGGTAACGCTGAAGCACAACACCAGGCGCTGAGTGATTTTGAAACGGCGCAACATAGACGTCGAAGACTTCTGACGCAAATTACGAGGCAATAACTTTTTCACGGAGGACCAAGCCCAATTCAACGGAAATACCGGAGAGTCGTTTATAGGTCAGATGTGTGATGTCTTTGTGACATCGCTAAAATTGGCGTCAAAATTCGGTGTGGACTCACTGCGGCAGTGGCGCACCCGCTTCCTGCATCATTTCATTGAGAAATCTGCGCATTCGTTCATGACGAACGTTTGCCATGCGCGCACCCGCTTCGGTCTGGAAGCCGTCAGCCAGATGAAAAAGCTTGGTATTGAAGTGATCCACGGCGAAGCGTTTGTCATCATAAGGCCGTTGGGTCGCGTGAGGATCTGCCGGGTCATACAAACCACCTCCCATGCGCCCAGCGACATAGAACATTCTGGCGACACCCATCATGCCCAGTGCGTCGAGCCGATCGGCGTCCTGCAGGATTTTCGCTTCGAGAGTCGTGGGCGTAATCGCCGCCGAAAAACTGTGAGCTTCGACCGCATGGGCCACCGCCTCGATTCGCTCCTGGGGCCAGGCCATTTCGGCTAACAGTTGCGTGGCCTTCGCTGCCGACAGACGCGATGCGCTGGAACGCAACGGCGAATCCTTTTCCACTGCCACGCAGTCGTGCAAGAGCGTCGCCGCCAACATGATCTCCTGATCCCCGCCTTCTTCGTCGCGAATCAGGCGAACGGTGTTCCAGACCCGTTGCAGGTGGGACACGTCATGGGAGCCATCAGGTTTCTCGGCCACTGTGTGGGGTAACAGCACAGAGGCCAAGTCTTGAAAGGGGGCAAACGCTGCGCTCATTTAGGTATTCGGCCTCTGTCGTTGAGTTGAAGCAAGCCGTGCAGAGGATAGCGCAGTGGCATCTTCGTCACCGCGTTGACTCAGGTAATGCCCCGTGGACGGCAATCAAAACGCCAGTTTGTAGCCGATCAACGCCAGCATCACCGCCAGGCAAGGGCGCAGGATTTCTTCTGATACCCTGCCGGACAAATGGCTGCCGGCGTAAATCCCCGGCAGCGATCCCAACAGCAGGTAGCCAAGGACGCCCCAGTCCATGTTGCCCATGCTGGCGTGGCCGAGGCCAGCGACCAGCGTCAGCGGTACGGCGTGAGCGATCTCGGTGCCGACCAGACGCCGGGTGGGCAGGAAAGGGTAGAGGATGAACAGCGCAACAGTTCCCAGTGCTCCCGCGCCGATGGACGTCAACGCAACCATGGTGCCAAGGATCAAGCCCGTCACCACGGTGAGAGCATTAAGACTCGGGCCGGTCGGATTGTAGTGGCCGCCTGCGCGATGGTGAGCAAACGCCAGCAGTCGTTTCTTGAAAAACACGGCCAGTGCGGTCAGCAGCAGGACGACGCCCAAGGCTTGCTTGATGACCGCATTCATGGCATCCGGAGACGTGTGCAGCGTGCTCAGAAACCACAACGTCAGCAGCACCGCCGGAACGCTGCCCAGCGTCAGCCAACCGGTGATGGACCAGTCAATGTTCTGGTTTTTGCGGTGAACCCACACGCCGCCGGACTTGGTGATCGCTGCGTAAAGCAGGTCGGTGCCCACCGCGGTCGCGGGGTTGATGCCGAACCACAGCAGGATCGGCGTCATCAGCGAACCGCCGCCCACGCCGGTCATGCCAACGATGAACCCCACCACCAGACCTGCAACCATTAACCCCAGACCGCCGAAATCCATACTGCTTCCCACAAATAAAAAGAGGCGACTACTCAAAAAAACTGGCGGCAGCATAGCGATCTTTCATATAACTGCTTATATCGATGCGATCTATCTTTATGCTTTTTGGAGTGTCTCATGGAACTCAATGCTATCCCGTTCGGAACCACCGATTGGTCAGTGATCGACGCTGTCGCGCATCCGGGAGAGCAAGGTACCGCCTACTGGCGCAGCTGTCAGTTTGGTTCGGTTCGCGTGCGTATGGTCGAGTACACGGCAGGCTATCTGGCAGATCATTGGTGTTCAAAGGGGCACATCCTGCTGTGCCTTGAGGGTGAGCTGCTCACAGAGTTGGAGGATGGTCGAACGTTCGTTCTCAAGCCCGGCATGAGCTACCAGGTGGCGGACAACGCAGAAGCCCATCGCTCGTCTACGGTCATCGGGGCGAAGCTGTTCATTGTGGACTGACTGCCGCAGGTGACCGGGGGGATTTACAGCCCGTCGGTCCTGACCGCGGGGCAGTGAATCCGGACCAAGCCAGCTAGCCGTCGCTTGTATGCCGACGAAGCCACTCATCCGCTACCGCGCCCATGGTTTTCGGCCGACCGTCGTTTATCCAGGCCATGAAGGGCCGATCAAATTTGAAGCTGGCGCCACAGTGTTCCGACAGGAAACGGCGAACGTTCTGCGTGTTTTTGTAGTGCTTGTCGACGGGGGTGTCGCGTGTGACGGGGTCGCTGTGCCAGTTGAAGTTCATCCGGTTGCCTCTGCTTCAGGGTCATCTAACGGCGGTCGAACCCAACACCTTGCGACTGTCCAGCACCGCCTCGCGAAGCACATTGGACATCGCCTGGATGGAGTACGGCTTGGGCAGCAGTCTGAAATTCTCCACGCCTTCCTGTACGAATACTTCGCTGTATCCGGTGGTCAGGACCACAGGCAGCGTTGGGTAAAGTAGCTCCACTTTGCGGGCCAGTTCAAGGCCTGTGATGCCGGGCATCATCACGTCTGAAAAAATCACGTCGTAGCTCGCGGCATTTCGGGTCAGCTCGGTGAGTGCTTCCTGGCTGTTGGTGGCGCGGTAGGCGCTGAAGCCCAGTTCGATCAGCGTCTGGGTGGCAAAGTCGCCGACGTCATCGTTGTCTTCAACCACCAGGACGCTCAGGTTGGTGATGTCATCAAGGGATGCGCTCAAGGCTTGCAGCTCACTGGCGCCGGGCTGGGTGGTGCAGCGCGGCAGAAACAGCGAGAACCGTGTGCCACTGCCGACCTGGCTTTGAACCAGGATGTCCCCCTCCGATTGCTTGGCAAAGCCGAATACCTGAGACAGCCCCAGCCCCGTTCCGTGGCCGACGCCCTTGGTCGTGAAAAACGGTTCGAAGATGTGCGCGATGTCTTCAGGACTGATGCCTTTGCCGGTGTCTGTCAGGTCAATCCGGATGAAGTCCTCTTCGCGCCTCGGGTGTGAGCGGGCCGCAGGCAACTCAGTGACTGAACTGACCTGGATCGTCAAGGTGCCTTCACCTTGCATGGCATCCCGGGCGTTGACCGCGATGTTGACCAGCGCGTTGTCGAACTGGCTGGGGTCAGCCTTGATGTAGCACGGGTAATCAGGCACCTCGATGACGACCTTGACCCGTGTGCCGGTGAACGAGTCCAGCATGTCGCCGATGGAGTGGATGTTTTGGCAGACATCGAAGACTTCCGGTTTCAGCGCCTGTCGTCGGGCAAAGGCAAGCAGTTGGCCCGTGAGTTTGGCCGCCCGGTCCACGGTCGACGAGATCGCTTCAACGTAGCGGATACGGCGTTCCTCCACGACATTGGGGCGCTTGAGCAGGTCGGTGGACGACTTGATGACGGTCAGCAGATTATTGAAGTCATGGGCGACGCCGCCGGTGAGCAGACCCACGGCCTCCAGTTTTTGCGACTGGCGCAAGGCTTCTTCGGACAGTCTCAATGCTTCGGTGGCCTCGCGCTCGGCCTGAATGTCCCGGCCGACGGCGTGGATACAGGATTGATCCGGAACAGCGGTCCAGGACAGCCATCGATACGAGCCGTCCTTGTGCTGATAACGATTGACGAAGTTGGGGATGCTGATGCCGTCTGACAGGTCAGCCACCGCCGCTTGCGTGTCGGGCACGTCCTGAGGGTGCACCAGTTCCATGAACTCACGACCCAGCAATTGCTCTTCGGTCCAGCCCAGCAATTGCGTCCATGCCGGGTTGACCGCAATCATCGTTCCATCGAAGCGTGCCACCAGCATGATGTCGGCCGACAGGCGCCAGAGGCGGTCCAGTTCGTGGGTTCGATCCTTGACCCGCTGCTCCAGGGTCTCGTTCAGTTCAAGCAGTTCAGCCTCTGCCCGTTTGGTGTCAGTGATGTCCCTGGAGACGCAAAGCAGCTTCTCCGGCCGACCATCGCTGCCCAGAATGGGGCTGACACGCACGTCCCACCATTTCACGGTGCCGGTCATGGTCGCAGCCATGCCCTGGAAAAAACCTTCCCCGCCCATTTTGGCCAGGGCAACGGCGGTGTGGGCGTCATCATGCCCTTGGTCACGCCAGAAGTCGGGCCAGGGACAGCCTTTGATCGCGTTAAAGTCGCTGACCTGCATGACACGCTGGCCGCCTTCGCTCATCCAGGCCAACCGGCCATCCAGATCCAGCACCTTGATGCAATCGGTGCTGCTGGCGAGTACCCGTCTGTTGAATTCTTCGCTTTCGCGCAGTAGAGCCGCAGCGCGCACCCCTTCCGTGGTTTCGATGGGTTGGCACAGCACGCCATCGACATGGCCTGTGTCGCCATAAAGCGGGGAGAAGGACAGGGTCCACCACGTCTGCTGGTCGCTGCCCGAGCGCTGCATGACAACCGGATGGTTTTCAATCCGGCAAGAAGATCCACCGAGGGTTTTTTCCACCAGAGGCCGGACTTGCTCCCAGACATCGCTCCAGAGCGCAGCAACAGGGCGGCCCATGGCATCAGGTTCGCGTCCGCCCAGGGCCGGGCGATAGGCATCGTTGAAGAAGAAGCGCAGTTCCGGGCCCCAGATCAGGTACATGCTGTCCGGGGAGTTGAGCATCAACCTCAGTGAATAGAGCAGTGCTGTCGGCCAGGTGGGTAAGGGGCCGAAGCTTGACGCCGACCAGTCGTGTGAACGAATCGCCGCACCGGCTTCGCCGCCGCCAGGCAGCAGGGATAAAAAAGTGTTCACAGTATAAAACTCAACGTTCGGTTCATCAGGCTGACCTTGCACTTCACTGTTCAGAATGCGTCGGGGCACTCAGCGTCAGGTGGAACCGCCAAAACGGTGGTTTTACGGAAGCCTCTTTCTGAACATTTTGTTACTCGTTGGTTCAGACACTGCCCGTCGCAATAAATTGGATATTTAGTTGCGATAGCTTGAGCGGGCAGAACAAGGGGCTGCGGGGCGCTGTGAGCAATGACACGGGATTTCGCTCAGGTTATTGGGTAAAGGGCTAAATTCAGGGCTGCGTCGACCGTCTTCCATAGGTAGGCCTATGCCCGTGGTAGGCGCGCTCAATTATCCGTAGGAGGCAAGACAGATGGCATTTGACCGTGAAGACACGCAGTTTCTGGTGGTGATCAATGAGGAACAACAGTATTCGATCTGGCCCGAGTTCAAGGCCGTGCCGCAAGGCTGGTCAGCGGTAAACACAGCGGCCTCCAAGGCCGAATGCCTGGCCTACATCGAAGCCAACTGGACCGACATGCGCCCCGCCAGTTTGCGCGAGGCCATGCAGGCGTAAGGACTTTTCCAGGGCGGAGCGTGGGGCTATTGCAAAGAAGTCCCGCACAGGCGCACTTCTGTTCACTTGAGCGGAGCCGCCTTACCGTCTACTGGAAACCGGTTTTTTGAAATCTTCACCGCCCTTGGCCTTGAAGGCCTTGGACGGTGATCCAGCAACAATCCCCCGCCCCCCGCCATTGATTCTCCAATCGCATCCCTGACGCCGAAACCGGGTTGGCCGCGGCCATCACGATCAGTGGGACGGCGATGTACGGGCAGGCCGTCTTGAAACGGATGTCCGACGGTGTTCGGCCCAATCCCGCTGCTGCTTGACTGGCCTCCCGACGAACTCCTTTGTCAGACAACACTGTCCCCCTGGGTCGAGCCGGCCTTGTTGAACAGACATAAAAAATCCGATGCCAGAAGTCTGGCATCGGATGTTCGGATAAGCCCGCCCGGACTCAGATGCTGAAGAGAACAGCATCACCCGCCAAGGGGGCTTTTCGTTGTGTAGCGCCTCGCCTGTTACCAGCGATAGTTGACCGAACCGATCAACGTGCGCTCGTCGCCATAACGGCACGAGGCGTTGCAGAACAGGTATTTCTCATTGGCCAGGTTTTGCGCCTTCATGGCCACGGTCCAGTTCTTGTCCACTTCGTAGCTGACTTTCGCGTCAAACAGGGTGTAGGCGTCCACCTTCTCGTCAGTGTCCGAGCTGGAAGTACGGCTGGTGCCCATATAGCGGGCTCCGCCGCCGACTACGACCTTGGGCAGGCCCAGGCTGGCCAGGCGATAGTCGGCCCACAGGCTGGCCATGTGGTAAGGCACGCCGTCGATGCGCGTCCCGACCCGACTGGCCGTCGCGTCATCAGTGATCTTCGCATCCGTGTAGGTATAGGAAGCGGTGGTGCTGAGGTTGGCAGTGACATCCGCTTTTGCTTCCAGCTCGACGCCCCGTGAGCGAGTTTCACCGAACTGCACGGTGTCGCCTGAGAGGTCGGTGCTCAGCGAGTTTTTCTGCTTGAGGTCGTATACCGCGGCGCTCAACAGTGCATTGGTGCCTGGCGGGGTGTAGCGCACGCCGATCTCGTACTGCTCGCCCTCGGTGGGCTTGAACGAGGTGTCAGCGTTCGCATTGAACACGTTGGCGGGCAGGAACGACTGGCTCCAGCTGACGTACGGGGCCAGGCCGTTGTCGGCTTCATAGACCAGGCCTACGCGGCCTGTGGCTTTCTTGTCGTCGCGTGGGGTACGTACACCCGAGGCGTTGGCATAGGTTCGGCTTTCCGCCCAGTCCTGGCGACCGCCCAGAAGCAGGGTCCACTTATTGTCGAACTTGATCTGGTCTTGCAGGTAAACGCCCGACTGCGCACTGTGCAGGTCCGAGCCGCTGTCGGCGGAGGTAATGCTTGTCGGTGCACCGTACACCGGGTTGGCCGGGTTGAAGGTCGAGGTCGCGCCTGAGAAACGATGCGAGTCGTAAGTCTTGTGGTAATAGTCCACGCCAGCCAGCAGAGTGTGCTGCCAGCGGCCGCTGTTGAGTGTCCACTGCACGTTGTTGTCGCTGGTCCAGCCTTCGGAGCGCTCGCGGCGGATGCTTGCCCGGCGTGCCAGGAGGCCCCGGTTACGCAGGGCGGCGCTGCCGGTATCGGCGACTTGCATGTAGTCCCAGCTCAGGTCCGCTTCGAAGTGGCGCAAGGAGTGACGGATTTTCAGGTCGGGCGTGAAGTTGTGCTCGAACAGGTAGCCGATCGTGGTCGAGTAGTTGTTGTAGTGGTCGAAGCCTCGCTCGCCGGTATAAAGGTCGCGGTCGACTTTGGGGTAAGCGGCGCTGGACGAGGTCGTCAGGTCAAAGTCCAGGGGGGGCGCGAAGCCGGTGCGGGTTTCCTGATAGCTGGCCAGGACTGTCAGCGAGGTGTCCTCGTCAGGCCGCCAGGTGAAGGCCGGCGCGATGTAGCGGCGGTCATCGTCGGTGTCCGTGGTCTGGGTGTCGCTGTCACGCCACAGGCCGGTGAGGCGATAGGAAAACTGCCCGGCGTCGTCTATCGGGCCGCCCAGGTCGAAGCTGTACTGCTTGCGCGCATGGCTGCCGTATTCAACGTTGATTTCATGCAGGGGTGTCTCGGTCGGGCGCTTGGTGATGGTGTTGATCAGACCACCCGGCGACAGTTGGCCGTACAACACCGACGAGGCACCCTTGACCACTTCCACGCGCTCCAGGCCGTAGGGTTCGATGCCGCCGTCATACACGCTGCCTTGCAGTTTCATGCCATCGCGCAGGATACCGCCGGTACCCGACCCCACGTTGAAGCCGCGGATCATGAAGTCATCGCCCACACGACTGAAGCCGCCCGGCTGGGCAATCACGCCCGGTGTGTAACTCAGGGCTTCGGCCAGGGTGTCAGTCTTGCGGTTGTCCATTTCGTGGCGAGTGATGACCGAAATCGACTGTGGAATCTCCTTGATCGCCGAGTTGGTCTTGCTTGCGCTGGTGCTGCGCGTTGCTACCGGGCCGCTGAGCTGGCCGGTCGGGTTTTCGATCGCCTTCGCATCGATATTGGTTTCCTGCAACACCAGCGTGTCACTGGGCGTTGCGGCCTGGGTGCTGTCGGCGGCGTGGACGGCACTTAGCGGCAGGCCACTGAGAAACAAGGCCAGCGCCAATGGATGGTAGTCGAAGACGTTCTTTGCGTGCATGGAGGCTCCTGAGTGTGAAGTGTTTTTTTTCAAGTGGTTAAGGATCAGGCCGCCCGTTGCTCGATCCCCATCAGGCAACGGGCGGCCAACCGTGAACGGTCAGGGGTAGTAATCGTCGAAGAACGTCTCGCGTTCCAGGCGCAGCAGGGCGGCCTTCTTGTGCGGCAGGGTGATGGTCTTGAGCCTGCCGTAGCCCTGGGACTCCAGGAAGCCGATCTGCCGGGTGTGGTCGATCCGCGGTTCGCCGAGGATGCGCTGGGTGCGCGGCTCGTCGATGAACATGTAGTGCATGAGCGAGCGGAACCAGCCCTTGAGCTTGCCGGCGCTCTGGTGCTTGCTCTCGCCGACCACCACGTGCCAGCCACGGTCGTGGTCCTGTACGTCGTAATAAGGGGCGATGCGGTCCTCTTTGCACCAGTAAATCTCGAAATAGGCAAACGGCTCGTCGTTGTAGCTGCCGATCAACGGCAAGACTCGCGGGTCGTCGAGCATCTGTTGCAGGTACGCGGCATGCTCGTCCAGGCTGCCCGTTTGCTCCCAGAAGAACGCGACTTGCTCCAGGTTCATCCAGCGGTTGAAACGCTCCAGGTCGAGTCCGATGTCTACGGTGCGCAGGGTGAAGGTGGTGTTCAGGCCTGGCAGTTCGCGGCGATAGACCTCGCCGTGCGGGATCGGTGGGCGCTGCGGGTGACGCTTGTCGCCGCTGAAGGTGTAGCGCAACGGCATGCCTGCGGCGGAAGGGGTCGTCAGCCACGGCAGCGGGTGTTGCCAAAAGCTGCTGCGCGCGCAGGCCAGGCGGGCCGTGCGGCCGTCATGGCCGAGCAGGGTGTCGAACACCCCTTGGCGTATGGCATCGCGTGCGCGGTCGATGGACAGTGGTGCGCTGATTTCCAGCGTCGGGACGCGGGACGAATTGCAGAAGACCTGACCGAGAAGCGCCAGCAGGCCACTGACCGGGAACGCCTCGGGCATATTTTCCAGTAGCACGTAGCCGTCCTGGCGGCGGAAATGCACGGGTTCGACGCCTTCAATGGCCAGGCTGCCGTTGCCATCGTCCGTCACTTGGGCGATCACGCTACGGCCGTCAGCCAGGTGCAGGGTGAAGTTCGGCGTGGTCATGATGCTTCTCCGTTAGAGGTTGCTCGCGTATGCCGGCCCGCAGGAACGCTGCCGGGCGTTGGCCCGGCTCATTCATTCAGGGCATAGCTTAGGTAAGTCTGTAACGAATAGGAATCACAACTATTTACATTTATTGAAAATAACCTGCATTCGGGCCTTTTTCAGCGCTTGCGCGCCAACAACCACATGAAATACGGCCCGCCGATGAACGTCGCGAACATCCCGGCAGGGATTTGCCACGGGAACACCAGATTGCGACCGAGCCAGTCAGCCAGCACCAGTAACGTGCCGCCCAGCAATGCCGAGAGCATCAATTGCGCGACAGGCCGTTGCGCGCCGAGCAGGCGTGCCATGTGCGGGGCAATCAGGCCAACGAAACTCAACGGGCCGACCACCAGGGTGGCGGCCGCCGTCATCACGGCGGTGAGCAGCAGCAAGACCAGTCGGCTGCCGCTCAGCGAAATTCCCAGTGCCCGAGTGCGTTCTGCACCCAGGGGCATGATCGCCAGCCAGCGATTGCACAGCGGCGTGACCAGCAGGAACAGCACCGCCAGGGCGCAGATGACCACGGCCTGACTGGTGTCGATGCGATAGGTCGAGCCGGTCATCCAGCTGAGCATGAGCAACACCCGGGCGTCACCACTGACCATGAACAGCGCGGCGAACGCGTTGAGCAGCGTACTCAGTGCGACACCGGTGAGCAGCATGCGATCCGGTGCGAAGGCGCTGCGCCAGCTCAGGGCGACAATGGCCAGCAGCGCGAGCAGCGCTCCGAAGGTGGCCGCCAACAGCAGTACCAAGGGGTTGAAACCCGGCACTACCAGTAAGGCAAGGATACCGCCCAGCGCAGCACCGGAACTGACGCCGAGCATTTCCGGGCTGGCCATGGGGTTGCCAGTCATGCGCTGCATGAGAGTGCCCGCGAGGGCCAGCAGGATGCCAGCGGCGAACGCGGCGGCCACTCTTGGCGCGCGCCATGGCAGCAGGGCGTCGAACTCCGCGCCACCGCTGAAATGCCAGCCCTCCGGGCCGCGCCCCCAGGTCAACGCCAGGAACAGGGACACCGCCAGCACCGCGAGCATGATCCACGCCGTGCGTTTGAGCGGGGCAACGTGGACGGCGGCGCGTTGGGCGGGTTGATTGAGGCGGGTTTCATGCAGGCGGGTCAGCAGCACCAGCAGCAGCGGTGCGCCAAGGAACGCAGTGAAGATGCCGGTGGGCATTTCCCCGCCAAGCAGCGCTGCCAGGCTTTGCACGACCTGGTCGGCCAATAACAGCAGCAACGCCCCGAACAGCGGTGCCCAGACCAGCCGCTGGCGCAACGTGCGGGCACCCGCCAGGCGAGCCAGTGCCGGGGCGGCCAGGCCGACGAAACCGATGACCCCGACGCTGGCGATGGCGCTGGCGCTCAAGGCCACCGCGACCGCCAGGGCCATCAGGCGCAGGCGGTTCGGTGACAGACCGAGGCTGCCCGCCGCCGCATCATTGAGGCCTAGTAACTCCAGCGGGCGAGCGAGCAGGGTGGCCAGCACCGCCGCAACCATCAGGCGTGGTGCCAGGTGGTAGACATCCTGCCAGCTGTTCTGATTCAGCGACCCCGACTGCCAGATGAACAGGTTGCTCAGTACTTCGTGGTTGGCCAGCACCAGCAGGGTGCTCAGGGTGCCGCAATACAGATTGATGATCAGCCCTGAAAGAATCAGTGCCACGGGGGACAAGCGTCGGCTCCAGGCTAGCCCTAGCACCGCGAGCATGCCCAGGCCCGCACCGACCAGGGCCACGCCTTCCTGGCCGCCGTCGAGCAGGCTTGGCGCATAGATCGCGCAGGCGGCCAGGGCAAGATGAGCGCCGGACGCGACGCCCAGGGTGGTGGGCTCGGCGATGGGGTTGCGCAGCACTTGCTGAAAGATCACCCCGGCCAACGCCAGCGCCGCGCCCACCAGCAGGCTGATGACCAGGCGCGGCAGGTAGCTGTAGCGAACCAGCAAGGCGGGCAGATCATTGGAGGCCACAGGGCCGAACGCGTTGCTCCATGAGGCCTGGGCGAGCAGCGAACTGCCTTGGTGAACGCTTAAGGCCAGGGCGATGAATAGCAGGCCCAGGGCCAGCCAGGCAGGCTGGCGGCGCAGGCGTGAGGTTCGGTCAGGCATGGTGGGTTTCCATGGCGAGCAAATGCTCGGTGATCGACAGGGCCAGGCGTTGCGCAGTCAGTAAGCCGCCGCTGGGGTAAAAGCGGGGCAACGCTTGAGTGCGGCCTTCGCGGATCATCGGCAAGGCGCGCCAGATCGGGCTGTTGTCCAGCCGACGTTGCGCCGCGATGGCTTCGTTGGGGTTGGTGTAATACAGCAGCGAGGCCTCGGGATGTTCGAGCAGTGTCTCGATGCCCACTGCGGGGCTGCCGCCCCACGCGTTGGTGCGACCCTGATAGGCATTGCGCAGGCCCAGGCGTTCGAGGACGGCCTGATACATGCCCTTGGCACCGAACATCAGCAGGTGACGGCCGTCCGGATTGAGGCGCGCGATATAGACCGGACGATCACTGATCGGCGCGAGCCTGGCGCGTAAGTCGTCGAGCAGATGATCTGTCTGTTCCAGCAGGTCTTGCGCCTGGGCGCGACGATCCACCAGATCACCGAGGTCCAGCATCACCTGGCTGGCATTGTGATAGGGCTGGGCCTTGGCGGTATAGATATCGAACGTGCGCAACGGTGCGATGCGGCCCAGCAACGTGCCCTCAAGCTGCCAGGAAGTGCCAATGATCAGGCCCGGTGCCAGGCGTTGCAGGTATTCAAGGTTTGGCTCGATGCTCGGACCCAGGTCGATGACGTCATCGGGCATTTCCGGATGGGCGACGTACTCGCGATAGTAGCCGGCGTTGACCACTGCTCTGGGGGCCACGCCCAGGCCCAGCAGGCTTTCGGTGAGGGCGGGCTCGAAACTGACGATATCGACTTTGGGCAATGTCGGCCCGGCAGCGCGAACCAGTGATGAGCCGCACAGCGCGACCGGCAGCAACGCGAGGCCGGTCAGGGCTCGACGGCGGGTAATGGGCATTGCAGCAACTCCGAAGCAGGCAGATCGCCTCGTGGCGAAGATGCGAGTTTATAGCAACAGCATCTTATTCCCAATACCTGTAATAATGTCGACCCGCCCGGCTTAAAGAATCGCCTCCAGGCTTCGTTTACTCCTGTGACCCCAATCTATCGACGGCGAGGGCATGACGGCCTGCGCCAGCCGACCCCAAGGAGACACCATGTCATTGTTCAGTATGCTGGTCCGCGCATCGCGCACTCGGTTAGCCGTGGCCATTGGCGCAAGCCTGGTCTGCGGCCTGGCCAACGTGCTGCTGGTGGCGCTGATCAATCAGGCCCTGAACTCACCGCTGGACGGGCTGGCCGGCTACGCGCTGCCCTTCGTGCTGGTGATAGCCCTGGTGATGGGCAGTCAGGTGTTGTCCAGAACGCTGTTCGCGCAACTCAGTCAGCAAGGCCTGGCCACCCTGCGTCTGCACATCTCGCGGCATGTCGTCGCCGCGCCCCTGCGCGGGCTGGAAAAGGCAGGACGCGGGCGCATCCAGGCGGCCCTGGCCGACGACACCACCACCTTGTCGAATTTCTTCACCGGTTTCCCGATGCTGGTAACCAGTGCTGTGGTGGTGCTCGGTTGCCTCGGCTACCTGGCGTATCTGTCCTGGGCGATTTTCCTGGTCTCGGTGCTTGCCATTGGTCTTGGCTCACTGGGTTACCACCTGTGCCATTCGCACATGCTCCAGTACTTCCGCAAGGCCGGTTCCAGTCAGGACGAACTCTTCGGCCACTTCGACGCCATGATCTCGGGGGCCAAGGAGCTCAAGCTCAACCGCTCCAAGGCGCGGCGCTTTCTTGATGAAGTGCTGGTCAATGCCGTCGAGCAGGTGCGGCACAACCGCGCCAAGGGCCTGATGCTGTTCGCGATTACCGGCGGTTGGGGGCGTTTGCTGTTTCTGGTGTTGATCGGCGTGGTGCTGTTCCTGCGTTTGTGGATACCGTCCGATACGGCGGTAATCACCGGTTACGTGATGGTGTTCCTGTACATGATGGGGCCGCTGGAAGGCGTGTTGCTGAACCTGCCGCAAATGAGCCAGGCACGGGTCGCCAGTGCGCGCATCGAGGCAACGCTCGCGCAATTGAAGGCTGAAGACCAGCTGCACACGCCGAGCCCTGCCGTGCTGCCCAAGGGTGTAACCGTGCAGCTGGATGGCCTGACCCATGGTTATTTCAGCGAGCGTGAAGACGAGGTTTTCACCCTCGGGCCGGTAGCGCTGACCCTCAACCCTGGCGAGATTACCTTTCTGGTCGGCGGTAACGGCAGTGGCAAGACCACGCTGGCAAAGCTCATCGCGGGCCTGTATCGACCCGAAAGCGGCGAGTTGCGCGTCGATGGCCGGACGGTGGCGGCAGACGAGTGGGATGATTATCGCCAGCTGTTTTCGGCGGTATTTTCGGACTTCCACCTGTTCGACACCTTGCTTGAAGCGCCGGACGCCAGTCTGGATACCCAGGCGGGCGAGTGGCTGGCCAAGCTGCATCTGGACCACAAGGTCAGCGTCAGCAATGGTTCGTTCTCTACCCGCGAGCTGTCACAGGGTCAGCGCAAGCGTCTGGCGTTGATCGTCGCCTGTCTGGAAGGGCGGCCGGTGATCATCTTCGACGAATGGGCCGCTGATCAGGATCCGGCTTTCCGCGAAGTGTTCTATTGCGAGCTCCTGCCCGAGCTGCGAGCTCAGGGCAAGACGCTGCTGGTCATCTCTCACGACGACCGCTACTTCCATCTGGCTGATCAGTTGATCAAGCTTGAACGCGGTCAGATCGTCCATCGACAATCGAACGCCGTAGCGCCGGAGTTGCAGCCGGTGATTTGACCGTCACTGACGCGGTAGAGCAACACAAGCGGCTTTCCCGACCGAGGACCGCCCCCCGGGCATGCCGCCATAGAGGCGGCTCGGTCGGGGCCGCACCCTTGCGGCCAAGGCTGCCCCTGGCACCCGCGCCCCACCCATCCCGCAAATGACATTATTTATCAAAGACACTTAATTCCCCGCGCATTTCTTTCGTCCTTATTAGCAGTGTTCCAGGCAAGGCCGGCCCGGCTTGTCGACTGCTTCCAAGGAGATTCGCAGTGTCCGTCGCATCCGATCGCATCCGCTTGTTCTGCTTCGCTTGTTCCGGGGCGAGCGCCATGGCGTTCGCTCCGTGGCGTTCCGCCCTGCCGGACTGGCTCGATGTGCAGCCCGTCGAGCTGCCCGGCCATGGTCGGCGTGGTGATGAGCCGTTGCAGGTGGACATGCCCAGCCTGGCAGCGAGCCTGGCGAGCGAGTTAACACCCTTGATCGACGGCCCTTATCTGATGCTCGGCCATAGCGTCGGGGGTGTCGTTGCGCTGGAAGTGGCCCATGCCCTGATTGCTCTGGGCATCCAGCCGCCCGGCGCCTTGATCGCCGTGGCCAGTACTGCACCCGCCGAGCGCGACGGCAAGCCGGATGCGCAACCCATGAGCGATGCCGAGTTGATCGCCGAATTGCGCCGTCTCGACGGCACGCCTCAGGCGGTGCTCGACGATCCCGAGTTGCTGGCCATGGTGTTGCCCGTGCTGCGCGCCGACTTCCTGCTTGGCGATCGCTATCAACCGCCTCGTCGCAGTCCTCTGCCTTGCGCGCTGCATGTCTTCGGCGGGCGTGATGACAGCGTCGCGGTCAGTGCCCTGGCGGCCTGGGAAACCGAATGCAGTGGGCCGTTTCAGCTGGAAATGTGCGTCGGCGGGCATTTCTTCCTGCATCGCCAGCGCGCCGACTTTCTGCGGCGTCTGGCTGCGCTGGCCCAGGCGCAGCGTCGTCCGCTCCCTTCGTTACGCGCCCTGGGTTGACCCAGGCCGTGCCGCCTTTATCTTTCCGTGGAGTCTTTCATGCTTGATTCACGCTTCGACATCCGGCCCCTGCGCCACGCCGATACGCCATTGCCCCTGCTGATCGAGGCCCGTGAGCCTGGCCTGGATCTGTCGGCTTGCCTGCCCGATCTGCGTGCATTGATCGATCAGCAACTGCTCAGTGCCGGTGGCGTGCTGCTGCGTGGCTTCGATGTGCAGGATGCCGAGCGTTTTCGCCGTTTCGCCGTCGGTTTCGGTTCGGACCTGCTCACCTACGAGTTCGGCTCAACGCCGCGCAGTAATGTGACTGCCGGGATCTATACCTCCACCGAATACCCCCCGCATCAGCACATTCCGCTACACAACGAGCAGGCCTATACCCGGGACTGGCCAATGAAAATCTGGTTTTTCTGCCAGCAGGCGTCTCCGGTAGGAGGCGCGACGCCGATTGGTGACAGCCGGGCGATCTACCGACGGGTTGGCGAGCAGATTCGCGAGCGGTTCGCCAGCAAAGGCCTGATGTACACCCGCAACTACGGCAACGGCCTGGACGTGTCCTGGGAGCAGGTATTCAACACCGAGGACCGCAACGTCGTGCGCGCCTACTGCGACGCTCATGGCATCAGTCTGGAATGGAAGGACGATGGCGGTCTGCGCACGCGTCAGGTCTGTCAGGCAGTGGCCACTCACCCGCTTACCGGCGACGCGGTGTGGTTCAACCAGGCGCACCTGTTTCATGTGTCCAACTTGCCCGAGGAAGTGCGCGAAACCCTGCTGGACCTGATCGAGGAGGAGGACTTGCCGCGCAACGTTTATTACGGCGACGGCAGTCCGCTGGAAGAAACCCTGCTCGAAGACATCCGGGGCGTCATGCAGCAGGAGCAAGTCGAGTTCGCCTGGCAGGACAACGACGTACTGATGCTCGACAACATGCTGACCGCCCACGGGCGCGCGCCATTTCAAGGACCGCGCAAAGTGGTGGTGGCCATGGCCGAACCCCACGGCACCGACGCGCGCTGAGCAACCCTCGACTATTTCTGATTTTTTTGCGATTGCAGGAGGACGCCTCATGGCCATCCCACATCAGCCTCAACCCCAATCCCTCATCGAAATGCTGGCGCAGCGCGCCGAACAACAAGGCGAGCAACTGGCCCTGCGCTTTCTCGGCGATGGCAACGAAACCACCGAGTTGTACACCTATGGCCAGCTCGACGCCCGAGTCCGGCACCTGGCTGCCTGTCTTGAGCAACATGCTGAGGAGGGGGATCGGGTACTCCTGCTGCTGACCAATGGGCCGGACTACATCGTGGCGTTCTTCGCCTGTCTTTATGCCGGTTTGATCGCGGTGCCAGCCTATCCGCCGGAGCGCAATCGTCAGTTCCATACCGAACGCCTGCAAGGCATGGCCATGGATGCCGAGCCGTCGCTGATTCTCTGTGAGCACGGTGCGCTGGAGGCGTCCCTGCTATTGCGTGACGGCCTGACCCTGACGAGCCTGCCTGCGGTGGCCAGCGTCCAGGACCTCGAAGGGCAAGCGACCCGGAGCTGGCAGCCACGTGAAGTGTCGGGCGACGCCATCGCCATGCTGCAATACACCTCCGGCTCCACCTCCGAACCCAAGGGCGTCGAAGTCACTCACGCCAACCTGCTGGACAACCAGCGCCTGCTGCAAATGGGTTTCGGCACCCGCCCGGGGGATGTATTCGTCAGTTGGCTGCCCCTGTATCACGACATGGGGCTGATCGGCGGCATGCTGCAACCGATCTATGCTGGCGTGCCGCTGGTATTGATGACCACCCAACACTTCCTTGCCCGACCAGCGCGCTGGCTGGAGGCGATCCACCGCTATGATGGCACCCTGAGCGGCGGGCCGGACTTCGCTTTCCGTTTGTGTACCGAGACCGTGCGCGACAACCTGCTCGCCGAACTGGACCTGAGCGGCTGGCGTGTGGCGTTTTGCGGTTCCGAACCGGTACGAGCCGATACTCTGGCTGACTTCGTGGCGCGCTTTTCGCCGGCGGGACTCAGGCCAACCACCGTGCATCCCTGCTACGGCCTGGCCGAAGCGACCTTGATGGTCACCAGTAATATCCGTGGTGGCCCGTACTACACCTTGCATGTGGACCACGAGGAACTGGCCCATGGCCGGGTGGTGCCCGACCCGTCCGGCACTGAAATGGTCAGCAGCGGCGGACTGCTGTTCGATGATCAGGTGCGCCTGATGGACCCGCAAACCCTGCAGCCGGTGGCGCAAGACACCGTCGGCGAAATCTGGGTGCGTGGCCCCAGTGTCGCTCATGGCTACTGGCGCAATCCCGAGGCCACCGCCAAGACCTTCCTTGACCTGCCCGATGGACGTTGGCTGCGCAGCGGTGACCTTGCATTTCTTCACAACGGCGGCCTGTTCATCACCTCGCGAGCCAAGGATGTGATCATTATTCGCGGCCAGAACCGTTACCCGCAAGACATTGAAAAAGCCGTGGAGCAGGGCGTCGAAGCAGTACGCAAAGGTCGCGTCGCCGCGTTCCCGGTGCAGGTCGATGGCCGCGAATGCATCGGCATCGCCGCCGAGATCGGCCGCAGCGTGCAAAAAAAATTCGACCCACAGACATTGATCGACGCCATCGACCGAGTGGTCAGCGAAACCCAGCAGGAACCCGCCAGTGTCATCGCCTTGCTGGAACCGGCTGCCCTGCCCAAAACCACCAGTGGCAAGCTGCAGCGTTCGGCCTGCCGCCAGCGCCTGGAAACCGGCGAACTGGACGCTTATTACGTCTACCGCCGACCGGTAGTGGGTCAGCGTCCGACCGGGCAAAGCGGTGCCGCGCCTCGGGGCGACACCGAGCAGCGTCTGGCGGCGATCTGGTCCGAGGTGTTCGAGGGTGTCGAGATCAGTCGCGACGACGTATTCCTCGCCAAGGGCGGTCACTCCCTGGCCGCCGTGCAAGTGGTGGCGCGGGTGCGTACCGAGTTCAGCGTGGAATTGCCGCTGAGTGCGCTGTTCGCCGCCAAACCCCTTGCTCATTTGGCCGCCATGATCGACGCCGCGCCGCGTCTGGCCGCCGGCATACCGTTGCAGAGCATGCAGGCCAGCGGGCCGCAGGCTCTGTCGCCGGTGCAGCGCAGCCTGTGGCTGGCACAGCAGTTGGGCGGCGAGCAGGGCCAGGCTGCGTACAACATGGTTGCCCAGTTACGCTTGTGTGGCGACCTTCGGGTGGACGCCCTGCAAGCTGCGCTGGACGACTTGATGCAGCGTCAGACGAGCTTGCGCAGTGCCTTTGTGCCGGGAACGGATGGCGTTGCGCGGGTGCATTGCGTCCACCCGGTTGAGCTGGCGTTGCCCCTGCTTGACCTCAGCGGTCTGCGCGACGCCGAGCAGGCGACCGCCCTGGCCGTGGCGGAAGCCGAAGCGGCGGGACAGGCGTTCGATCTGCAACGGCCGCCATTGCTGCGCACAACGCTGGTGCGCCTCAACGGTCAGGAGCACCGCTTGTTATTGAGCCTGCATCACTTGATCGGCGATGGCTGGTCATTTGGCGTGCTGGTTCAGGAACTGGGTGCGCTGTACCAGGCACGGTTGGCAGATGGCGAACCTTCGCTGGCCCCGTTGAACATCCAGTACAGCGACTACGCGGCCTGGCAAAACGCCAAGGCCGGCAGCGCCCAGCGCCAGCGTGAACAGGATTTCTGGCGTGATTACCTGCGTAACGCGCCGCAGCAACTGGCCTTGCCCACCGACCGACTGCGCCCTGCAACGCCACGGACCGCGGGGGCCAGCGTGACGTTCCAGCTCGGCGCCGAACACGTCGCGGGCCTTGAAAGGCTTGGCCGCGCCCACGGTGCCAGCCTGTTCATGGTCCTGCGCGGTGCATTCGACTGGTTGTTGCATCGCATCACCGGGCAGGACGATTTTATCTACGGCACCGACATCGCCGGTCGACCCCATGCCGAGCTGGAAAAACTCATTGGCTTCTTCGTCAACATCGTCCCGCTGCGTGCTCGTATAGATGCGCAGCAGTCATTCAGCCAATGGTTGACCCACGTCAGCGAAGACTCCCTGGCGGTCTTCGAACAGGCGGACCTGCCCTTCGAGCAGATCGTCGACGCCAGCGGTGTACCTCGCGAGCGCCAGCGCAATCCGTTGGTCCAGGCGCTGTTCGTGTTGCACAGCATGCCGCGTGGGCAGTTTGCCGTGCCGGGGTTGAGCGCCGAATTGCTCGCCGCGCCCGCGCAGACCTCGAAGTTCGACATGGCGCTGTTCCTGACTCCCCACCCGGAAGGTCTGACGGGCGAGTGGGTGTTTGCCACGGCGATTTTCGATGAGGCGCGGGTTCGTTGCTGGGCCGATGCCTGGGTCGACCTGCTCGGGCAAATTCTCGCGACGCCCGACCAGCCTCTGGCTGCCTTGACCCTTGGCGCGCTGCAACCCGCGCCAGTCGCCCCGGCCAGTGGCCGCTCGCGGCTGGAGGCCAAGCGCGACAAGCTCAAGTCATTCAGCCGTCAGGTCACGCCGCCGGCTGCCGAGTCGGCCGTGCGTTGCACGCCGCTGAATGCCGACAGTGAGTTTCCTCTGGTGATCGAGCCGGTCAGCACCGATCTCGACCCTTGTGTATGGGCCAGTCAGCACCGTGAGTTCATCGAAGACAAGCTGCGCCGGCATGCGGGGTTGCTACTGCGTGGTTTCGGGTTGAGCACCGCACAGGATTTCGAGGCCTTCGCCGAGGCCATCCAGCCCGGGCTGTATGGCGGCTATGGTGATTTGCCGAAGAAAGAAGGCGGGCGCAACACCTACCGGTCCACGCCATACCCCGAGCGGCAGATGATTCTGTTCCACAACGAAAGCGCACACCTGCGCCGCTGGCCACGTAAACAATGGTTCTTCTGCGAGCTGCCATCGCCGGTGGGTGGCGCTACGCCTATCGTCGACTGCCGGGCCATGTACCGCGCGTTGCCGGCTGAACTGGCCGAGACCTTCGAGCGTAAGGGCTTGTTGTACGTGCGCACCTTTACCCCGGGCTTCGACGTGGATTGGCGCGACTTCTACAAGACCGACGAGCGCGCCGTGGTCGAGGCAACGTGCCGAGAGCAAGGCGTGGAGTTCAAGTGGCTGGCCAACGGCGGCTTGCAGACTCGCACGCCTTGCCCGGCGGTGATCCGCCATCCGTACACCGGGGAAAAGTCATTTTTCAATCAGGTCCAGTTGCACCACGACTATTGCCTGCAAGCCGATGTGCGCCGCGATCTGCTGGGCATCGTCGGTGCCGGAAACATGCCGCGCCAAGTGTATTTCGGGGACGGTACGCCCATCGACGACGCCGTCATGGAGCAACTGGGCCAACTCTATGAAGCCTGTGCGGTGCGCTTCGACTGGCAGCGTGGCGATGTGGTGATGCTCGACAACATGCTCGTCGCCCATGCCCGTGACCCGTTCGAAGGCCCACGGCGGATCGTCGTGGCCATGGGCGAAATGACCGACCGCAGCGTATTTGACGGCGCGGCCGAAGACACCGGCGAGCACATTGGCCAGTCGGCCGGCCTCCCTGTTTAAGGACATCCTTGATGAATGATTTGAGCCTTGAGTTGACCGCGCAACAGACCCTGGCCTTGAGCCCCGAGCAGCGTGCCTGCCTGATTGGCCGCGACCCTGCACGCCCCGATGCCGGCAGCCATCGACTGCGAATCGCGGTGACCGCACAGGACGATGTGGCGAACATCCAGGCCGCGCTGCAACGGTACGCGGCGAGTCAGCCGATCCTTGGCGCGTGCTGGCGGCAAGTCTCCGGGTTTCGGGGCTGGCGCCAGACACTGTCCGGGCAGGGCAGCACGGTGCGTTGGGTTGAGCTGGACACCCCGGCACCCGCGTTGGCGCTGAACGAAGACGAAGTGCTGGCCGTTAGCCGCCGGGTGCGGGTGGATGGCACGTTCGAAGTGGAGTTCGTGGCGGCCGCTCTGGCCCTGGACCCGCCGAGCCTTGAACGGCTGGTCGCCGACGTGTTGCTGTTGGCCAGCGGCGAAACGCCGGTCGCCAGCGACGTGGGCTATGAGCACTATGTGCAATGGCGTCAAGACATGGCCACCGACGAAGAGGCCACCCAAGGCCGCGCTTATTGGCAGCACGCTCAGGTCGATCCCGCCCAGGGCAGCCCCTTGCACCTCGGCCTGCGTGGTCACCCGGCGGCGGCTCAGGCAGAGCGACTGAACGTACAGTTCGAAGTGCCGGAAGCAAGGCTGAAAGGGGCTCAGGCCTTGGCGGATCGTCTTGGGCAGCCTCTGGACTTCATCTTGCAGGGCTTGTGGTGGGCGCTGTTGGGTCGCCTTGGCGGCCAGCGGAGCTTTGTTGGCGGTTGGTTGCACGATTGCCGCAGCGACTATGACCACTTCGAGCACACGTTGGGTGTATTCGAGAAAGTCCTGCCGTTGCGCGTCGAGCTGGACCCCATGTGCCGCTTCGATGAATGGTTGCAGCAGGCCGAAGGTCGGCTGGGCGATCATCTCGGCTGGCAGGAATACTGCCCAATCGAGGCGCCTTCCAGCCCCGCGCCGCTGATGGCGGGGTTCGTCCTTGAACAGGCGCGCATTGCACCCCATCAGGTGCTTGCCTACCCGGGCCGCCCCGTCTTCGAACTGCTCCTGCGCGCCCGACTCTGGGGCCAGACCCTGTATCTGAATATCGAAGCCAATGGCGCGGCGTACACCACCGCCAGCCTTGACGTGCTGCTCGAACAATTGAGCACGCTGCTGGAAACCCTGCCAGCCGACGGTGCGATTGCCTTGGCCGACCTGGAGCCAATCGGGGCAGGCGAGCGTCAACGCCTGCTGGCACTGGCGCCAAATCAGCCTGCGCCCGCGGGTGAGTGGCTGCCGCAACGTCTGGCCCGACACGCCCGACAGACCCCGCATGCCATGGCCCTCAGCGAGGGGCAGCAGCGCCTGGATTACGCCGCATTGCACCAGAGGGTCACGCACATGGCCGGCTGGTTGCAAGGCCAGGGTGTCGGTGTCGGGCAGTGTGTGGCGATCGAGAGCGAGCGTTCGCTGCAAGGCGTGCTGCATATCCTCGCGGTGCTCAGCGTCGGCGCTTACTACGTGCCGCTGGAACCGGCCTGGCCGGACGAACGTCGCCACGATCTGCTGACCCGCGCTGCGCCAGCCCTGGTGCTGTGCGACCCGGCCTCCAGCAGCGCCCAGGGCCCGTGGCCGAGCGCCAGCCTTGAGCAGGCGACACAGGATGCAGAGCTGCCGTTCCAGCCACCGCTTCTCAGTGACCGGCACGTGGCGTACCTGCTGTTTACTTCGGGTTCGACCGGCGCGCCCAAAGGTGTGCTCATCGAACACGGCGCGCTGCGTAATTACGCTCAGTCGGCCTGCGCGGCCTTGGGGCTGGAACCCGGCATGCGCCTGGCACTGACCAGCCCGCTGACCGTCGATCTGGGTCATACCCTGTTGTTCGGTGCCTGGCAGGCGGGTGCCGAACTGGTCATCGCGGGCCACGACGATCTTGCCGAGGGTGCCGCGTTCCGTCGTTTTCTGGCCCGGGAACGTCCGCACGTGGCGAAATTCGTCCCGTCGCATCTGGCGGCCTTGCTCGAAGGCGACGCGCCACTGTTGCCCGCAACCCTGATCCTTGGGGGTGAAGCCACGCCGCGTCGGCTGGTGGAACAACTGTTCGCCCAAGCACCCACGTTGCGCCTGTTCAACCATTACGGGCCGACCGAAACCACGGTCGGTGTACTTTTTCATCCCTTGCAGGCCAACGTGCCGGATCACGATGACCGGGTGCCGCTGACCCGTGTACTCGACGGCAACCGCGTGTACCTGCTCGACGACCGCTTGCGGCTGGTGCCCACCGGTGCCTTGGGCGAGCTGTATATCGGCGGCGCGCAGCTTTGCCGTGGGTACCTGGGCGAAACCGGTGCCGAGCGCTTCGTTGACGACCCCTGCGTGCCGGGCCAGCGCCTGTATCGCTCCGGCGATCTGGGACGGTATCGGGCCGAGGGCGGCCTGCAACTGGTGGGCCGTCAGGACCATCAGGTCAAGTTGCGGGGCCAGCGTATCGAGCTGGGGGAAATCGAGGCGGCATTGTTGACCTTGCCGGGCGTTGAGCAGGCCGTGGCCCGGTTGTGGTCGCCCGCGGAAGGCGCGGCCAGCCTGATCGCCTATGTGGTGCTGGCCCAAGGCGTCGCCGACGATGCCTTGCAACAGTTGCCCGCGGCCTTGGCCGAACGCCTGCCCGAAGCGTTGTGTCCGACGCGTCTGCTGGCCTTGGCGAGTCTGCCCCGTCTGGCTAACGGCAAGGTTGATCGCCACGCCTTGCCCGATCCCGGCCAACTGACGCGCCGTCAACCCGCCCGCGCACCGACCAGCGAACTCGAAGCCAGCCTGCGCGATGCCATGGCCGAACTGCTCGACTGTGCCCCGACCGCTCTGGGTGTGGACGACGACTTCTTCGAAGCCGGTGGTCACTCGCTGTTGGTGATCAAGCTGGTGGCTCGCTTGCGCACGATGTTCAAGCTCGAAGTGCCCCCCGGTCTGGTCTTTGACCACCCCAATGCGGCCGGCCTGGCGTTGGCCCTTGGCGAACTGGCCGACCCGGCGCGTCTGGAAAAAGTCGCCCGCCTGCGCCGCGAACTGGACAGCCTCAGCGACGAGGAACGCGCCAGGCTGCTGGCCAACGCTCGCGCCGCCAAAGGCCTGGCGGCCCACTGACAATGGGCCGGCTCAGGTCGGCCCCCTCTATTCCGGATTGGATTGACCATGACCGATATCGACCGCGACGAATTGCTTGCCCTGTTACTTGATGATGAAGAGCCAGCCGCACCTACCGGGCCCGGCCGACGCACCGAGCATGGGCCAGCGCCGCTGTCGTTCGCTCAGCGCCGCTTGTGGTTTCTCCAGCAATACGAAGTGCACAGCCCGGCCTATAACTCGGCACGGGCGCTGCGTATTCAAGGCCAGCCGGATGTTCCGGCATTGCAGGCTGCCTTGCGGCGGCTGATCGAACGCCATGCCAGCCTGCGTACTCGCTTTGTGCTGGTCGATGATCAGCCGGTGCAGGTGATCGAGCCCAGGGTGGATTTCCACCTCGAATACGCGCACTTGCCCGCCGACGCGAACCTGGAAGCGGAACTGCGCCAGCGCGTCGCCGTGCCGTTCGACCTCGCTCAGGCACCGTTGCTGCGGGCCAGTCTGCTGTGCGACACGCAGGGCGCGGTGTTGCTGTTGTGTCTGCACCATATCGTCGCCGATGCATGGTCCAACCCGCTGCTGATCGCTGACCTGGGCCAGGCCTATGCCGCCGCGTTGTGCGGCAATGACCGGCCCTTGCCGGGCCTGCCGCTGGATTACGCCGATTACGCCACCTGGCAGCGCCAGCGCTTTGCCGGCCAGGGTGCCGTTGAAAGCCAGGCGTATTGGCGCGAGTACCTGGGCCAGGACGTGCCCGTGCTGGAGCTGCCCAGCGACCGTCCACGCAGTGCCGCGCCGCGTCTGGAAGCCGCGCGTCACGATGTGCGTGTGCCCGCCGCCACCGCCCGTGCGGTGCAGGAATTCTGCCGCCAACAGCATTGCTCGCCATTCGTGTTGCTACTGGGTGCCTGGCAAGTGCTGCTGGCGCGCTACAGCGGCCAGCGGGACTTCGCCGTCGGCGTGCCCAACGCCGCCCGCAGCCATGCCCAAGTGCAGGACATCGTCGGCTTCTTCGTCAACACTCAGGTCTACCGTGCCCGGCTTGAGCCGCACCTGACGACCCGAAACCTGTGCAGCCGCCTGCGCAAGGAAAGCCACATTGCACTGGAACAGGCGGACTTCCCGTTCGAGTGCGTGCTGGACGGCTTGAACCTGACCCGCGATCTGCACCATACGGCGCTGTTCCAGGTGTTGTTCAATTTCCGTCATTCCCGAGACGCCGAAGCCTTGCGTCTGCCGGGGCTGGATGTGCAGGTGCTGGATATTGAGCTGGAAAGCGCCCGTTTCGACCTGACACTGGATGTCATCGCCAGCCCCGATGGCATCGACTGTCGGCTGGAGTACGTCACCGCGCTCTATGACGCCACGACGATTGATCGGCTTGGTCAGCACCTGTGTCAGCTGTTGCAGGGCATGGTTGCCGCGTCGGATCTTTCGGTGTTTAGCCTGCCGCTGCTGGGCGTTGCCGAGCAGGGACAATTGGACGCCTGGAACGCCACCGACACGCGTTACCCGCAGTACCCAAGCCTGCCCGCCCTGATCGCTGAACAGGTGCGCGCCACCCCCGATGCCCTGGCATTGGTGTATGGCGACACGCGCTTGAGCTACGCCGGGCTGGATGCCCGCGCCAACCAACTCGCCCATTGGCTGCAAAGCCAGGGCGTAGGGCCGGATGTGCCGGTGGCCATTTCGGCCGAGCGTTCGGTGGAACTGGTGGTCGCACTGTTGGGGGTGATCAAGGCCGGGGGCGCGTATCTGCCGCTGGACCCGGATCATCCCCGTGAGCGCCTGCAAGGCATGCTGGCCGACAGCGGCAGCCCGCTGCTGTTGACGCAAACGCACTTGCTGGACAAATGGTCTGGCGATGCCGGCGTGCCGGTACATGCGCTGGAACGCTTGCCACTGGATGGCCAGTTGCACACCGCGCCGACGGTGGAGATCGGCCCGGAAAATCTCGTCTATTGCCTGTACACCTCCGGCTCCACCGGCAAGCCCAAGGCAGTAGGCAATCGCCACGCGGGCCTGCTCAATCGTCTGCAATGGATGCAGGCCGAATACGGCCTGACTGCCGCTGATCGTGTGCTGCAAAAGACGCCTTACAGCTTTGATGTGTCGGTGTGGGAGTTCTTCTGGCCGCTGCTCAGCGGCGCGACGCTGGTGATGGCCCCGCCCGGTGCTCACCGTGATCCGCAGTTGCTGCGCGAGCTGATCGTCGAGCACGGCATTACCACGCTGCACTTCGTGCCTTCCATGCTTCAGGCCTTCGTATCGGCAGGCGAGTTGCCCGTTTGCAGCTCACTCAAACGCATCATTTGCAGCGGTGAAGCCCTGCCTGCGGAATTGCAGCGCCAGGTGTTGTCGCAAACCGCCAGTGAGCTGCACAACCTGTACGGCCCGACCGAAGCGGCGATTGATGTCACGTCCTGGGCGTGCCGCGAAGACGGGAGCAGCGTGCCCATTGGTCGGCCCATCGCCAACACGCAAATTCATATTCTCGATGCCGATCTCAATCCCGTGCCGGTGGGCGTGGCGGGCGAGTTGTACATCGCTGGCGTCAACCTGGCCCGGGGTTATCAGGGACGACCTTCGCTGACGGCCGAACGCTTCGTCGCCAATCCTTACGGCGCCCCCGGCGAGCGCATGTACCGCAGCGGCGACCTGGCGCGTTGGCGTGCCGATGGTGCTATCGACTACCTGGGGCGCATCGACCATCAGGTCAAGCTGCGCGGTCAGCGCATCGAGTTGGGTGAGATTGAAGCGGTGTTGCTCGGCCACGCCAATGTGCAGGAAAGCGTGGTCATTGCCCGTGACGACAAGCTGATCGGTTACTGGGTGGGTGACGCGATCGAAGAGGAGGTGCTCAAGGCTCATCTGGCCCGGCAGGTGCCTGAATACATGGTGCCGTGGCGCTTGGTGCAGTTGGACGTGATGCCCTTATCGGCCAACGGCAAGCTGGACCGCAAGTTGCTGCCGCAGCCGCAAGGGCACATCGCTGTCGAGGACTACATCGCACCGCGCAGCGAGGTGGAGCAGACGTTGGCGGCGATCTGGGCCGAGGTGTTGGGCCTGGAACAGGTCGGTATCGCCGACAATTTCTTCGAACTGGGTGGAGACTCCATCCTCTCGCTGCAAGTGATCAGCCGGGCGCGGCGTGCCGGTTGGCAGCTCAACCCCCGTGACCTGTTCGAGCATCAACATATCGCTGCCCTGGCACGGGTTGCCGTACCGTTGGAACACGCCCGCCCCGACAGTGGGCCGGTTCAGGGGGAGGCGCCGATCACGCCGATTCAGGCGTATTTCTTCGCCCGGGCGGTGCCGGTGCCAGGCCACTGGAACCAGGCGTTACTGCTGCAACCGCTACAAAATCTGGAGCCCCGTGCGTTGGATAAGGCTCTGGTGGCGCTGTTCGCCCATCACGATGCCCTGCGTCTGCAATTCCGGCGTGTCGAAAACCACTGGCGTGCCCACCATGGCCAGGGCGTCGCCTCGCTGCTGGAGTGCCAGACCCTGAGCAGCCCCGACCCCGAAGCAATCAGCGCGGTGTGCGAACACGCCCAGCGCGGTTTCGACCTGAGCCAGGGGCCGCTGCTCAAAGCCGTGCTGATGCAACTGGGCGATGGCGAGCAACGCTTGCTACTGGTCGCTCATCACTTGGTGGTGGACGGTGTGTCCTGGCGCATCCTTCTCGAAGACCTGGCGCAGCTTTATACCCAGGCATTGGCCGGTTCGCCTCTGAGGCTTGCCTCGCGTACCGGCAGCTTCAAGGCGTGGGGCGAATACCTTGCAGGCGTTGCGCGCCAGGGCCTGGGCAACAGTGAGCACGCCTACTGGCAGGCTTATGCCGAAACGCCAGCCACCCCATTGCGCGTGCAGCGTCCGCAAGGCAGTCGTGCCTTGGGCACTTCGGCCCACGTGCGCGTGCAGCTTGATCCGGCGCGCACCCGTGCCTTGCTGGGCACGGCTCACAACGCTTATCGCACACGCATCGACGAGCTGCTGTTGGCCGCGCTGGCCCGGACCTTGTGCCAATGGAGCGGCCAGCCGACGGTGGACATCCTCCTCGAAGGACACGGCCGCTCGCTTGGGGCCGATGCTTCCGAGGATCTGGATCTGAGCCGCAGCGTCGGCTGGTTCACGGCCATGTACCCCCTGCAACTGGCACCGGGCAGTGAGTCGCCCGCGCAAGCCATCAAGGCGATCAAGGAGCAACTGCGCCAGGTGCCCGGTCAAGGCCTGGGGTATGGCGTACTGCGTTATTTGAGCGAGGACGCGCTGGCGTGCCAACTGGCGGCCCGCGCGACCCCGCAAGTCACCTTTAATTACCTCGGTCAGTTTGATCCGGGCCGCTCGGCGGGTGGCCTGTTTGCCTGGGCCGAGGAAAGCCTCGGCGCGTCTCTGGACCCGAGCGCCGACGCTGACAGCGAATGGGTCATCACCGGCCAGGTGCGCGATGGCTGCCTGCAACTGAGCTGGCGCTACGGCTCCGAGCGCTTCGACCTCGACAGGGTGCAAGCCTTGGCTGAGCGCTACCTGGCAACCCTGGCCGAGCTGATCGACCATTGCCTGAGCCCTGACGTTGCGGGTGTCACGCCTTCGGACTTCCCGTTGGCGACCGTCAGCCAGTCGCAACTGGACGCGCTACCGCTAGCCGCCGCCGACCTCGAAGACCTTTACCCGCTGTCGCCGCTGCAACAGGGCATGCTGTTTCACGCCCTGCAAGGCGGGGCCAGCAGCGCCTATGTGAATCAGGTCTGCGTGCCCCTAAGCGATGTGGACGGTCCGCGTTTCGCTGCGGCCTGGGAGCGGGTCACTCAGGAACATGCGATTCTGCGCGCCGGTTTCGTCTGGGAAGGCGACTTGCCGCAGCCGCTGCAATGGATCCGTCGTCACCTGCCATCGCCGGTACGGCATTTGGACTGGCGCGCACGACCCGCTGATCAGGCCCGACTGGACCTGGCCGAACTGGCCGATGCCGAGCGCGACCAGGGTTTCGACCTGCGCCAGCCGCCGCTGCAGCGGGTGTTGCTGGTACGGCTGGGTGAAAGTGATTACCAGTTGATCTGGACTCGCCATCACATCCTGCTCGACGGCTGGGCCACGGCGCGGCTGATCGAAGAAGTGTTGCTTCACTACCGAGGCGAATCGCCTACCGCAAGCGCCAGCCGCTATCGGGATTACCTGGCCTGGCTTGCCCGTCAGGATGCCCGCTTGAGTCAGGGGTTCTGGAGCGAACAACTGCGTCAGCTGGATGAACCGACCCGTTTGGCCGATGCCTTGCCGGCGGTGCAGCCCCAGGCTGGACATGGCGATCTGCGTCTGCAACTGAACCCGGACGTCACCTCGGCGTTGGCGGCGTTTGCCCGTCGTGAGCGAGTGACCTTGAACACCTTGGTGCAAGGCGCCTGGAGTCTGCTGTTGCAGCGCTATACCGGGCAGCGCAGCGTTGCCTTCGGTGCCACTGTGGCCGGGCGGCCCACCGCGTTGGTCGATGCCGAGCGCGTGCTGGGGCTGTTCATCAATACCTTGCCGATCATCCAGTCGCCCGGCCCCGAGCGTCGTCTGGGCGAGTGGCTGCGCGACCTGCAATCGCTGAACCTGGCGGTTCGCGAGCATGAGCACACGCCACTGTTCGATATCCAGCGCTGGGCCGGGCAGGGCGGTCAGGCGTTGTTCGACAGCGTGCTGGTGTTCGAAAACTACCCGGTAGACAGTGCCTTGCGCAGCGGCAGTGGCGTGCGGTTTGGCCAGGTAGTTTCGCGGGAGACCACGCATTACCCGCTGACCGTGGTGATCCATGCCGGCGATACGCTGAACGTGCAGTTGAGTTACTTGCTGGGTGCTTTCGATGCAGGCAACGTGGTTCGCCTCGGCGAGCATTTCCAGAACCTGCTGCTGGCTATGGCGGCTCAAACGCAGGGGGCGTCTACCGTGTGCCTCGGCGAGTTGTGCATGCTGGGCACTACAGAACACCATCAGTTGTTGGGCTGGAACGCCACCGACACGCGTTACCCGCAGTACCCAAGCCTGCCCGCCCTGATCGCCGAACAAGTGCGCGCCACTCCCGATGCCTTGGCATTGGTGTATGGCGACACGCGCTTGAGCTATGCCGGGCTGGATGCCCGCGCCAATCAACTCGCCCATTGGCTGCAAAGCCAGGGCGTGGGGCCGGATGTGCCGGTGGCCGTTTCGGCCGAGCGCTCAGTAGAACTGGTGGTCGCACTGTT
>NZ_JAFCTZ010000018.1:0-36141 GCF_049896285.1 Pseudomonas sp. DWP3-1-2
GTCAGCATCGCCAGCGGCAAATCCCTGCTGGCCAGCGTCGCGCAGAGCATCAGCCTATTTGCGCAGAACGCGGGCGCCAAGCTGTTTGCGGCTAAAGGCAAGATCGAGTTGCAGGCGCAAAGTGATGCGATGGAACTGACGGCGCAACAAGGGGTGAAAATCACCTCTCTTGCACAGTTAGTGGAAATGTCTGCACAGAAGGAAATTTTGCTCACCAGTGGCGGCGCTTATATCAGGATCATACGCGGCAATATCGAAGTACACGCGCCAGGCACTATAGACATCAAAGGGGCCAAAAAGACGCTCAGCGGCCCAGCAAGTATGGATTACTCAAACAAGGCGCTTCCCATCAGCATGCCCGCGGGGCTGTACGACGAGCAAAATCGCCTCATGACCAGCCATGGCGTACCGCTTCAAGATGTCGCAGTTGAGGTTGATATTCCTGACCAAGGCAAGAAAATATTTTTTACCGACCAAGACGGTAACATTCCAAGAATTTTCAGCGACAAACCTGGTGGCGGTAAGGTTACTCTGGTGCCTGACGAGTTGATCGTACCCCCGGGGTCGGACAAATATTCTCCGAGCAAAAAATCATGAAGGATTACTTTAACTTTAACTCTAAATCCTGCTCTATCCATGATCTGAACCCTAAGTGTAGAGAGTTATGGTCGATTGGCCAGCAGGTGGCCATCCGACGCTTGAGCGTCCAGACACGCGCACCTTATAAGCAACCACCCCGATATGAGTTGTTAAGCAACTTCAGCACGCGCGCTGCGCGTATCGCGGGGAATGACGCCCGACTCTATCTTGAGCTTGAGCCCGAAGGAAAGCCTGAGTTGAAAGGGCGATTCTACTGGACAGGGCTTTGAACTTATAAGAAAGACTGAAAGCATGACGACGGTATCAGACCGTCGAGCGCTTCAGTATAAATCTTTAATAGCTATAGCCAACCACGAGCACGTTAAGATTTTACAACCACTCATCTATGAAGACGTTGTTTTTCGAAGATTACTGGACGCTCAGGCTGTGGTCGAAGGCAACTGGGGAGTACCACGTCGTTTAGCTGCATTAAGTACCGCATGTGAAACCAATACCAAAGCGCTAGACAACGTCATGACCAAGGGCGATCTTTATAACAAAGTTGACCGCATGGTCTTTATTACCGAAATTGCCGACAGTTATCACGAGAAAATGTTCTCTGCAGTATCCTATATGAACTCGGCCATCAGCACCATTTCCACCTGGAATGAGCGAACATGAGACTTATTTTATGCCTAACCTTTCTTTTACTCTCTGGATGCCGGGATAAAATTCAAAAAAATAACACTGTACAATCGCAATCGTATGAAGGAGCTGTTACCCGATCTACTTAAAAAGCTGGCATCGCAACGTGCAGTTGCAGAAAACCGACTGAAGGAAATGGGAGTTTCCATTGATCAACGCTATCAAGACCCCGAAATCACTATCCTGACGGCTCAGCATTAAGCATTCAGCTATCGACACGGCCCTGGGAGCAAGTTAGATCACAAGATGTTTGTTAGCGAAGACAGTTCGCACCGCCATCAGAGCACTGGTTTAGGAAGTGGATAGCAAACACAAGCCGATCAGGGTTCATGATCAGCCTCTGAGTGGTGCAATGGCGTAGTACTCCACCTGAAAAATCTCTACACTTGACCACTTGATCAAAAATGGACAGAAACACAGGATTTCCCGGACGAAGACGTCATCTCAACGGATTATCAGGAGTAGAACCATGAGCACAACGGATCAGACTCAAAGTACTGGCAAATACAACGCGAAGTGGCAGGAACGTTTCAATTTTTTCGAGGCTTACGGTGCGCCGAACGATCCCAATTTCAAAGCTGGCCTCAAATCACTTCCGGGTGTCAGAAAGAAACTGCTGATCAACCTCAACGTCATCGCGTATTTTTTTGGTCCGATCTATTTTTTTGTGTTGGGACTCTGGAAAAAAGGCCTTGCGTTGATCGGCGTAATGCTCGCAATCAATGCCCTCGTTATCCTGACTTGTACGCTTTTGGGGACTGATGTCCCTTATGCGCTCGGGACCGGTCTGACTGTGGCCTATTCGCTGATGTACGCCTTGACTGTCAACTACTCGTACTACCTCAAAGAAGTAAAAGGCGAGCAAGGCTGGAACCCATTCAAAGGCATGCGTCTCTGACGTGTAGATGCAACCGGCTGAGTGTCCGCACATCCGGTCAGTGCAAGGGTTCGCGGCTCCTTGATCAAGGACGCGCTCAACGCAGCGTTGTACCTGAGGGCGGTCATTCAGGTAATTGCCAAAACGATGCAAAATCAGGACTTCGATGACAGTTTCCTCTCCCCACGCAGCCTTGCTGCCGCTGAAAATTATCGCGACTGGCGTAGCGCTACCACCGGGTCGGGTAGATTCCTCTGCGCTGGACACGTTATTGAACAAGCCCGCGGGTTATGTCGAAAAGCGCTCGGGCGTACTTCATCGTTTTCATGCAACAACAGAGGCGAGCCAGGCTGAACTGGCTTCGCAAGCACTCAAAGACGCACTGGCTCGGCAGCATCTTCCTGCGGACTCGATTGATCTGTTGATCTCGGCCTCGGCAGTGCCTATGCAGGCATTGCCCTGCACAGCAGCGCTGATTCTGAAAGTTTCCGGCTTGCCTTCCGGCACGCCCGGCTTTGATATCAACTGCAGTTGCGTGAGCTTTATCACCGCGTTGCAAGTGGCCGCCGGACTGCTCAATACCGGGATTTACCGGCGGATTGCGATTGTCTCAGCGGATCTGGTCTCGCGTGGTATCGATTGGGATGACGAAGAGAGTTCGCTGATTTTCGGCGATGGGGCTGCCTGTGCCATTGTCGAACGTGGTGACGGCAGTAGTGGCATCCTCAGCAGTCTGGTTGAAACCTATCCGGAAGGCAGCGACCTTTGCGAGATTCAAGCGGGCGGCACACGACGCAATCCGCGTGCAGGCATTTCCGACAGGGACTTTCTGTTCCATATGAAGGGCAAGCAATTGTTTCGTCAGGCTGCGGCGTTGATTGAGGGCTACCTTGCCCGGTTGCTGGCGAGCAGTGGTTTGACGCTGGCCGAGATTGCCACGGTGGTGCCGCATCAGGCCAGCCATCTTTCGCTCGAACACATGCGCAGACGACTGGGGGTGCCGTCTGAGGTGCTGGTGGATATTTATCGCTACCATGGCAATCAAGTATCGGCGTCGATACCGACGGCACTGCATACGGCTTTTACCACAGGCCGCGTTAACCCAGGAAAGCCGGTGATGTTGATCGGCACCGCTGCCGGTTTGACACTGGCTGGCATGGTGCTGCTGCCATGAAGGTTTTGTTAACCGGCGCCACCAGCGGCCTCGGACGCAATGCGGCTGAGTGGTTGCTGAACGCGGGGCATGCTGTGCATGCCATCGGGCGTGACGCGTCAGTGGGAAATCTGTTGCGAGAGCAAGGTGCCGGGTTCACCCATCTGGATCTGACGCAGGCAACGTTGCAGAAATACGAGGAGTTGATGCTCGGTTGTGACGCGGTCTGGCACTGCGCAGCGAAGTCTTCTCCTTGGGGCAGCAAGGCCGAGTTTCACAAGACCAACGTGGTCGCGACAGAGAACCTGGCTGAGGCCGCTGGCCGCTGCGGTGTTCCGCGTTTCGTGCACATCTCTACGCCGGCAATTTACTTCGACTTCCAGGATCACGAGTGCATTGACGAGCAGTACCGCGCCCACCGATTCGCCAACCATTATGCCAGCAGCAAATATCTGGCAGAGCAATCCATTCAGGCGCTGGTGCCGCGCTATCCGCAGACTACCTTTATCATCCTGCGGCCCCGTGGCTTGTTCGGCCCCCATGACCGGGTGATTCTGCCGCGGATACTGGGCCAGATAGGACGTGATCGAGGCGTTCTGCGTTTACCCGGCGGCGGCCAGGCGGTGCTTGACCTGACCTTTGTACTGAACGTTGTACACGCGATGGATCTGGCCAGCCGCACCAGCTGTCTGGTGTCGGGCGCGGCTTACAATGTCACCAATCACCAGCCCATGCGCTTGGTGGACACGTTATATCTGTTACTGCACGGTCAGTTAGGTCTTCGCTATCGCGTCAAGCCCATGCCTTACCCACTGCTGCACGCCCTGGCGACTGCGCTTGAACTGCTTGCCTGCATCACTCGCAAGGAGCCGATGTTGACTCGTTATAGTGTCGCAGCGGTGAACTTTGGTATGACCCTAAGCCAGATCCGCGCCATCGACGAGTTGGGCTATCGGCCGTTGTACTCAATGGAAGAGGGCATTCAGCTCACAGGGCAATGGCTCAGATCGGAAGCGGTGACCCCCCATGGCTAGCATCACTACCTTCGAAGTGGGTTACTGCACGCATATCGGCTGTATGGCGTTGCAAGGCGCTGGCTTTCGTGTCTGCAGATTTCCGTCCAGGGCTTATTTGCTGGAGGTCGGCGATCGCCGCTGGTTATGGGATACGGGCTACGCCAACCATTTCCAGCAGCATACCCAGTCGGGAATTTTCCGCGTCTACAGCCAGGTTACTCCGGTGTATCTGAATGCAGGAGAGACACTGGTAGAGCAACTCCGCGATGCAGGTTATGCGGCCAATGACATCCAGGCACTGATCATCTCGCACTTTCATGCCGATCACATCGCCGGGCTACGTGATTTTAGTCATCTCGACTTTATCTGCTCGGGCGAAGGCTGGCAGAAGACTCGCGAACTTCGAGGGATCTCAGCACTCAAGCGAGCCTTCGTGCCTGGACTGATTCCCGAGGGTTTCGAGGCGGCTTTGCGGTTCATCGAAGGCTTTGAGCAGGTAGCGTTGTCTGAGTTACTGGCTCCGTTTACACATGGCTACGACTTACCGGGCAGCGAAGGGGAGATTGTTCTAGTGCCTTTACCAGGTCACGCCGCCGGGCACATCGGTGCGTTTATTCTCACCGACGAGGGTTGGACCCTGCTGGCCAGCGATTCCGCTTGGTCGCCGGTGAGTTATCAAGAATTGCGTGGACCGTCCGTCCTGGCCAACGTGCTGATGGATGACAGCAAGGCGTACTACCAAACGCTGAATCGTCTGAATCAGTTGTGGTCATCGGGTCATGTGGATATCCGTCTGTGTCACGAGGGGGATCTATGATCCCGGTCATGACGCTCTGGCATTACTGGCGTGCGCGTCGCTTGCGCTTTTCCAGTCGCCAAGCGCTGGAGCGTTTTCAGGGCAGGCAACTGAAGCGCTTTGCCCGAAGTGTGCTGGCCAACAGTCCCTACTTTCAGTCTTTCCGCAATTTGCCGTTAAATCAGTGGCCGCTTATGGACAAGGCGTTGATGATGGCGCAATTCGACCAGATGAACACTGCTGGCCTACAGCGCGATCAGTTGCTGGCCTGCGCTCAGCGTGGCGAGGTTGAAAGAGACTTCACGCCACGCATGGGTCGCTTCAGCGTCGGGCTGGCATCGGGCACATCAGGCCAGCGTGGTGTTTTTGTCGTCAGTCCGCAGGAGCAACAGATCTGGGCTGGCGGGATGCTTGCCAAAATGCTGCCCGATGGTATTTTTGCGGGTGAGCGAGTAGCACTGTTTCTACGCGCGGACAGCAACCTTTATCACAGCATCGACAATCGATGGCTGAGTCTGGCCTTTTACGATCTGTTCTCGCCCTTCACCGATCAATTGCCTCGTCTGCAAGCTCAGGCGCCGACCATTATCGTGGCACCCGCACAAGTGCTACGCGCCTTGGCCTTGGCTGTTCTGGACGGACAAATTCAACTTGATGTAAAGAAGGTGATTTCCGTTGCGGAAGTACTGGATGCGCAAGACCGCCAGTTATTGAGGTCAGTGTTTCGGGAGGTCGGCGAGGTCTATCAAGCAACGGAAGGTTTTCTGGCCGCCACTTGCTCGCATGGCACGCTGCATTTGAACGAGGAATTTGTGCACATCGAGCCCCTGTGGCTTGATGAACATCGTTTTACGCCATTGATCACAGACTTCACTCGCAGTACCCAGCCTATCGTCCGCTATCGGCTGGATGATGTGCTGGTCAGGCAATCCGAGCCCTGCCCATGCGGTCAGCACTCGATGGCCATCATCCGAATTGAAGGCCGCCACGACGACCAGTTGTTGCTGCCTGATCAGCATGGACGGATGCAGACTGTGTTTGCCGACCTCTGCAGCCGGGCCATTGCCAATGCGCTGCCGTTGACCAGCGACTATCGTTTGATTCAACTGTCGCATACCCGGTTGCAGTTGATCGCAGACTGCACGCAAACCGAACTGGAGCATGGCTGCAAACAGCTTGTCACGGTGTTCGAGCAGCAGGGAATTGCTACTGAAAGACTTGAATGGCAGCTGACAGCGCAGGCTTTTATGCCGAAGTTTGACCGGAAACGACGACGTATCGTCCGACAGGCAGAAGCATGAAAAATGCCGTGACATTCAGGTTGTGGCAGATGCTACTTGGATGGGGCTCGGTTGGCCTGATCTACACGCTGACAGACCACTTGCAGCATGCGGGACAGATCATGACACCCTCGTCGCTCGACCGGATGATCGAGTTCTCGCCGCACGCGATCTGGTTGTATCTGTCGTTTTTCGTAGTCGTTCCGTTGGGCTATTTACTCACCCCGCTCGATCGAGTCCGCTGGTTGTCCCGAGCCATGCGCCTGACTGCGCTGGGGTCAGGAACGGTTTATCTGGTATGGCCCACAACGATGGTGTACCCGGTCGATGAGGGGACGACGCTCAGTTCTATAATGCTAGCGGCACTGACCTATGTAGACTCTGCCCAGAATTGTCTTCCATCCCTGCACATGGCCTTGATGGTGCTGGCGGTCTGGGGGGTCAGCGCAGCAAGGCGTAGAGTACGTACCATCGTGTTCATATTGTGGGTGGCTGCCATCTCTTATTCGATCCTGCAGTTACGTCGCCATCTGTTCCTGGACGTGATAAGCGGCGCGGCGATCGCACTGTTGTCTGGGTGGCTGATAGACGTATTCAGTCGAAGCAGGCAACGCGCACGCAAGGAGAGCCTGCAATGAGCGATCTGGCCATTCCGATTGTGATCATGCTGCTGATGGTGACCGGTGAAGCGGTAATTCTGCGTTGGGTGCGACGGCAGCCGGTCGACTGGCATGACGTGGTGGTCAACCTGAACTCCGGACACATCATGCTTTGGCTTTTTCGTGGTCTGGAAGTGGTCTGTTACGGCCTTGTAGCCACCTACTTAAGCCTGGGCCTTCTTGACACCTGGCCACCGCTGTTGATGTGGGCGTTCGCATTTCTAGCGTGGGATTTCTGTTTTTACTGGCTGCACCGACTGCATCATTACTTCGGGGTGCTGTGGGCCGTGCATGTGGTGCATCATCAGGGCGAACACTTCAACCTGTCACTAGGCGTGCGTAACTCGTGGTACTCGTCGCTGACATCGATTCCGTTCTTTGTTCTGCTGGCGGTGCTGGGCGTGCCGCTGCATGTGTTTGTCACGGTGTCGATCCTGCATTACTCGATGCAGTTCTTTAACCATAATGCACTGACACCCAATCTGGGCGTGCTGGAGAAGGTTTTCGTCACTCCGACTCACCATCGTGTGCATCACGTCAAAGACAGGGCCTATTCCGATAAGAACTTCGGCGGCACCTTCATTTTCTGGGACAAGCTGTTCGGTACGTTCTCCCGACTGCCGGATACGCCCTACACGTATGGAATCGGTGGACCTCGCTCGTCCGCCAACCCGTTCTGGGCCAGCAATTTGCCGCTCCTGCGCTACCTGCGACTGTCCATCACACCGCTTGAACAGCACGCCAGCTCGCGCATCCCAGGTTTCAGTATTTTCAGCGGTGCGCTACTGCTGTTCACGCTGGTGGTGGGCTACATCTATCAGTACGGCTATGGCTACGGCGACATCAGTTGGCCGCAAATCGCCCTGTTCATCTTTCTCGTGATGGGCTCCGTGGCACTGGGCGGGATGACCGAAGCGAGAGCCTGGAGCATTCCTGCCTGGCTGTTGGTCAGCCTGTGTCTGCCACTGCTGTTTCTGGGCTATTACGGCTGGTCCCAGGTGTATTGGCAATTACCTATGATCGCCCTTGCCCTGCACAGTGCATGGGTCGCCCTGTCTAACCGCGCTCAAGGTTCGTCAGTCCCACATTCACTGGAAAAACCTCATGGCTGAATCACTCGCGCCGCTGTCGTTCCCTGCCGATGGCGAGCAGGCATTTCATCACGCCCTCAAGCGGGCGGCACACGCTTATCTGGCTGACGACCATCGTTACGCCAACTCTCGACAACTGTTGACGGCATTGCTTCTGACCCTGCTGTGCGGCAGCTTCTATGCCGTGAGCCTGATGCAACACACAGCATGGGCATTCGTAGGCTGCTATTTCGTGTTTGTCCTGACCGGCATGCTGCTCAACGTGATGGTATTTCACGACGCCACCCACAACGCGCTCTTCCGGGCGTCTTGGGCCAATAGGCTGGTAGGGCGGCTGATGACATTGCCGCTTGGTATTGATCCAGATTACTGGCGTGTCAGGCATGTGCAATTTCATCACGCCTACGCCAATGTCGAACATTACGATCTGGACACTGAAGAGAATGGCGTGCTGCGGCAATCCCCCTTTCAGGGCTGGCACAGGCACATGCGCTATCAACACCTTTATTGGCCAATGATCGCGGCTATATCCCTGCCTTATATCGCCTGGATATTCGACTGGTCGGACCGCTTGGGAAAAACGCCGCTCAAGGCCAAGAACATCCTGCCTGGACGTAACGGATGGGCAGTGTTCCTAGCCAGCAAAACGTGCCATTTGCTTCTGGTATTGGTCGTACCGCTAATGGTGTTCCAGGGCAACTGGACAACGGTGTTACTTGCGTACCTTCTAAGCCAGATGCTTGCCTCACTCTGGGTTGTATTTCTGCTGCTCGGAACGCACTGGGCAGACGCTGAGTTCTATGAACGCCCTGAAACAGGCCTGATGCCCCACGGCTGGTATCGACACAATTTTGCCACTACCTGTGACTGGCGCACCTCGCCACGCTGGCTACACCATTTAGTCGGTGGACTTAACTTTCACCTGACCCATCACCTGTTCCCTGGCTGGAGCCATCGACACTACCCGGCGCTGGCGAACATCATCGCTGAACTAGCCCCCCAATATGGCATGAGCTACCGCTGTATCGACTATCGCGAGTTGCTCAGACAGCAGCGAAAATTCCTGTGCAGCATGGGCCAGGCTCCGCATGTGACGAAGACTACGTGACAGACCCGAAGAATGCGGTCTTTACATCATTGAGGTAAAGACCGCCGCCCTTCTCCTAGCCAAATTGAATATCAGAAAGATTAACCTGTTCTCAGATACCCCAGATGAAGGGGTAATTATCATGACTCGGCGCTGGCAGCGCTGACACCCTTTTCGGCCGCGACGCCCCAAGCTTTGCCGCACTCAAGGATGTTCTGTCCCGCGCCGGGCAGCTGGCTGAAAAGCTGCTCAAGGACCGGGGCATCGAACTCCACCTCGCGCCTGTCGCCGCACCCTCCCCGGCCACCCCCGAGATCGCCGATGCTCAACCCGCAGGAGCTGTGATGACCCAGACCCTACACGACACGTCGTCCGCTGCGTTGCGCACCACTCCGGCAACGCGCGACGAGGCATTCACCATGCCTCGCGAGCGTCACGCAATTTTTCAAGAACATCGAGCCGCAAAGCCCAGTACCATACCTGATCGAACGCGCCATCAAGTGGGGCAACATGCCGCTTGAGGGTTGGCTGAACGATGTCATCAAGGACAGCAATGTGGTCGACAGCATTCGTGACGTGCTGGGGACCAAGGAGCCCAAACCTTGATGGGGGCAGTTAACAAGAAGTAAATGCGACACTCCGCAGCGCAACGGAAATCCCGGAAGAAACCTTCACTCATGGACACAAGGAATCAGGACATGAACACGACCGATCAATTGCAGCCTCGCAGCAAGTACAGCGAGAAATGGCAGGAGCGTTTCGCATTCTTTGATGCGCATGGGGCACCCAATGCACCAGGCTTCAAAGAGGCGCTCATGAAACTGCCGTTTAAAAATAAAGTCCGGGTAAACGCCAACATCATCGCGTTCTTTTTTGGGCCGATTTATCTTTTCGTCCTGGGTTTGTGGAAAAAGAACCTGACGATGATTGCGATTTTGCTGACGATGAACATCCTTCTGGAAATCGTCTATGCGCTGACTGATTTTGCCTACGCCAAACAGCTCAATTTCGCCGTAGGGTTCGGAATGAACACCCTGTACTTGTTCATCACCAACTACGCCTATTACCTCCAAGAGGTCAAAGGTGAGCAAGGCTGGAATCCGTTCAAAGGCATGCGCTGGTAAGTAGCGCGGTTGCTATAAAGTGCAGCAGCCTGCTGCCACGCGAGCGTTGCTGGCCTGCGCAGTAGGCTAGAGATCAAGCGCTGAGTCGCCGACCCGCTCCAGCGTGCCTGGATGGGCCGGCGTTCGGCGTGGCCTTACCCCCCGCGTCTGACGACAGTGGCGAATTGAACTCTTCCGTGGGACCGGCTTTAGACGGGAAGCGGTGGGTACATTCGCTGCCTCTCCATTGCCGGAAACGCCTTCTCCCGGCTAACGCCGGTCCCACAGCGTCAGCCATGGGAAAACACCGACAGCCAGATCGAAGTAACCGTCCGGCGAAGTCACCTACCCGATCCCGGCGATAAGGGCGATGTTCTCCACTTAAAATACGTGGACAACTACGCCCATATTTTCAGGATTGCCATGCGCCAAAGAACTTCTTATCCCAAACCCTTAAAACCCCAGATCGTCCAGGAATGTCTGCAGCCGGGCGTGTCAATGGCCAGCGTAGCCCGCCGCCATGGCGTCAACGCCAACCTGGTTCGAAAGTGGATACCGGCTTATCGTGATCGTCAGGCACCAGCGTTGCCCGCTTTCGTTCCGATGAAACTAGCGCCCGCATCCCAGCCGCAGCCGCAGCCGCAGCCGCATGTAATTGTCAGCATTGAGGTGCCTTTCGGGCAGAAAAAACTCACCGTAAAGTGGCCATGTTCAGATCCTGATGGGTGTGCCCGTTTTGTTCGTGAGCTGGCTCTGTGATCCGCATCGACGCCATCTGGCTGGCCACAGAACCGATGGACATGCGCGCCGGTACCGAGACCGCGTTGGCCCGGGTGATTGCCGTATTCGGTGCGGCGAAGCCGCACTGCGCTTATCTCTTTGCCAATCGCCGTGTTAACCGAATGAAAGTACTGGTTCATGACGGGATCGGCGTTTGGCTGGCTGCACGCAGCTTGAATCAGGGCAAGTTCCACTGGCCTGGTATTCGACATGGCTGCGAGATGGAGCTGGATGCCGAGCAACTTCGGGCGTTGGTGCTCGGTCTGCCCTGGCAGCGCGTTGGTGCTGGGGGCGCCATTACTCTGCTTTAAAAACTGTAATTAGTTTCCTGGCTTACTGCCGCAAGTGCTGTGCTTTGGTAAAATCCACGGCATGACTTCTTTGCCCAATCTCGACCAGATGCCCCCCGACCAACTACGCACATTAGTGGCGCAGTTGATGTCGACGGTCGACACCCAGGGCAGGAAGATCCACCGCGATCAAACCATCATCGAGCAACTGACCCACGAGATCGCGCTCCTCAAGCGGCACACGTTTGCCAAGCGCAGCGAGCAGATCAGCCCCGAGCAAGGCAACTTGCTCGATGATTTGCTCAATACCGATCTTGAGGCCATCGACGCAGAGCTGAAGGCTTTGCGACCGACTCCGGCGCCAGAAGAAAAGCGCCAGCAACCCAAACGTGCGCCGCTACCCGCGCAGTTTCCCCGTACAGTGATCCGACATGAGCCGGAAAACACTCAGTGCGCCTGCGGTTGCCAACTTCAGCGTATCGGTGAAGACGTCAGCGAGAAGCTGGATTACACACCTGGCGTGTTCTCCGTCGAACAGCATGTGCGAGGAAAATGGGCCTGCCGTCAGTGCGAAACACTGATCCAGGCCCCGGTGCCGGCCCAGGTGATCGACAAGGGCATCCCGACGGCGGGCTTACTGGCTCATGTAATGGTGGCGAAGTTCGCTGACCACTTGCCGCTGTATCGGCAGGAGAAAATTTTTGGCCGGGCCGGCTTGGCTATCGCCCGCTCGACGCTCGCGCAATGGGCGGGACAGACCGGAGTACAGCTTCAGCCTTTGGTTGACGCCTTGCGAGAAGCGGTTTTGGCCCAACGAGTCGTCCATGCCGACGAAACGCCGGTACAGATGCTCACGCCGGGCCAGAAGAAAACTCACCGGGCGTATGTCTGGGCTTACTGGACGACGCCGTTCTCGGCTTTTAAGGCCGTGGTTTATGACTTCAGCCCGAGCCGTGCCGGTGAACATGCACGCAACTTCCTTGGCCTGTGGAATGGCAAATTGGTATGCGACGATTTTGGCGGCTACAAAGCCAGCTTCCAGCAAGGCATCACTGAAATCGGCTGCATGGCCCACGCCCGTCGTAAATTCTTTGATCTGCATGCGACGAACAAAAGCCAACTGGCCGCCCAGGCGCTGCACTCCATTGGCGGGTTGTACGAAATCGAACGGCAAACACGGGAGATGACCGACGAAGATCGTTGGCGAATACGCCAGGAAAAAGCGCTGCCCCTTATCGACGTTCTACATATCTGGATGTTGGCCCAACGCGATCTGGTGCCCGAAGGGTCGGCTATTGCCAAAGCGCTGGATTACAGCCTCAGGCGCTGGACGGCACTGACTCGATATCTCGAGGACGGCGCTGTACCCATAGATAATAACGCGGTCGAAAATCAGATAAGGCCGTGGGCGCTTGGACGCTCGAATTGGTTGTTCGCCGGGTCACTGCGCAGTGGTAAGCGGGCAGCGGCGATCATGAGCTTGATCCAGTCAGCACGGATGAATGGGCATGATCCGTATGCTTATCTCAAGGATGTGCTGATGCGGCTTCCGACGCAACGAGCCAGTGAAATCGACCAACTGCTGCCGCATCAGTGGGTATCTGCATGAGTCATTCAAAATGACTTTGGCAGACACTTACGGCGCTTCAACTTATCACGAATAGCCAGCAGCGTCGCACGCATACGCTTTTTGACAGTCAGTCGCAGCACTTGAAAGTCGCCACGTCTGCTGACACTGCAACAGTGGGTGAAGCCCAGAAAGTCGAATGTTTCCGGCTTACCTAAACCTCGCTTCCTGCGATTTATCGCAGCAAAACGACCGAACTCAATCAGCCGTGTCTTCGAAGCATTAAGCGATAAACCGAACCTGGCCAGTCGTTCTCGAAATTGCTGCAAGAATTGCTGGGCCTGCGATTTCAACCTGAAACCCACAACACTGTCGTCCGCGTAGCGCACAACGATGACATCGCCACGGGCGTGGCGCTCGCGCCACTGCCTTGCCCATAGATCCAGCACGTAGTGGAGATAGATATTCGCCAGTAACGGAGATATCACTGCGCCTTGGGGAGTCCCCTTGGCCGCAGCCACCCTACGGCCTTCCTCCATTATTCCCGCCTGAAGCCATTTGCAGATAAGTCCGAGCAGGCGCCGATCTGCAATTCGGTGTCCCAGAAACATCAGCATCATCTTGTCCTCCAAAGAGGCAATGCCCAACGGGCGCTGCCTGCCATCGGCTTTGGGAATGTACACCCGCCGCGATGGCGTTGCCCGATAGGCTCCACTGTTGAGCCTTGCGTGCAAATCGGTCACCCGCCGGAGTAGACCTTCTTCGTACTCTCGCCACGACATGCCGTCCACGCCCACAGCTGCATCCCGGCGCAGGGAATAAAAGCTCTGCGCCAGTAATTGCGGTGTAACGTGGTGCAGCAATGCCGTGAACTGCATGCCCTTATTCCTTTGAGCTGCTTCACGTACACCTTCAAGCCACATCGACGCGCAACTGATCCGGCTCTGTGTCCGGGGCGCGGGGAAGTGTCGGTGTTTCCCTTCAACGCTTCACCCTGCTCCTCACTGTGCAGCATGCATGACTCGGGGTCTGGTTGATTCGCCATTTCTTACCAGTATCGAACTTTCATCGACTATCCTCTGCCAGCTTTAACTGGCGCACTAACCGTCCGGGCAACACACCTTCCTGACACCGTCGCTTGAGGCGATGGTGTCCACCTAAATTAAGTGGACACCAGTTTTAGCCTTTTTAAGCGGACGCCCATGCCACAAGAACGTTAGCGTTCACCCCCTACTTCACCAACGTCAACTCACCATCGCGATACAGCACCTCACACCCTAACCACGCCACATCTACTTGAGGCAGTATCGCTGAAGGTTTGCGCAACTCGCGCAACAACGTCGAGCCGTGGGACAAGCGCCCGCCCATCCGCGCAATCACCGCCCGCGCCGCTTGGTAGTGTGCATGTTGCCCCGGATCGAGGGTGTCTTCGAGTAAAATGTCGTCGCCCAGAACCCCTTGCACCTGCCCCGGATAAATCATGAAACCGGTGGCTTGTTCGGTGCCTTCGCGACCGTCCTGCCAGAAGCTGCCGTCGCGGCTGCGAATGTCTGGATGAGGCGCAAACCAATGCGCTCGATCCGCCATCGGCATGGCGTGGTGCAGGCGAAAAAAGATCCGCATCAGGTTGTCGCGATACCATTCGCGCACTTGCAGGTAGTAACCACGCAGGCCCGGCAAGCCGGTCGAATGGGCTAAGCGGATAAACCCCGGCCATTGGGGGAAGGCCTGTAATGGCAGATCCGTTGGGGCCGGGCGCGGCGTGGCCGGATCGGTTTCCCATGGCAGTCGATGCGGGCTGTTTTCAAGATCGTCATAAGCCGTCGGCGGCCGGCCCAGCAGGTCGCCGCCGCTGCTGGCCAGTGAGGTGGCGATGCACAAGTTGCCTTGCACCACGAACACATAAAACCGGGTGAACCAGTCGGCCAGTTGTTGGCCGTCAGCGCCTTGGGCGATCAGCTCGGACAGTTCTTCGTCGAAACGGCGCAAGCGCTTTTCTAACGTCAGCAAATGCCCGCGCGCGATACGCTGCATACGCAGGAACAACGGCAACGAGCGCAGCATTCGCAGCGGTCGCCAAGGCAGATGCGGGGTCGCGCCGCCGACTTCACCGGCGTAGCTGCTGGCAGAGATCCCCCAGTCGGCCAATCGGGCGAGAAACAGATCATTGTTGATGTACGACGCGCCGCCAAACACAGCGGTGAACGGCTCGTTATCCTGCAACACCCGCGAATCCCAACGCGCCATGATCGCCGGAATACTCGCCGCCGCACGTCGCTGGGCGTACTCCACGAAAACGCTCGGTTGTGGTGGCAGGATTTCGGCGATGTTGGCGGCCGTCAGGTGACGACGCCAACCGTAGTCGCTGATCGGCCGGTATTGCAACAGCCACAGCTTCGTACCGTCCCAGGCCCATTCAACGTCGCCAGGCACGTAGTGAAAGACCCGCAAAACGTCTTGTAGAAAGCGCCACAACAGGTCAGCGGTCAAGCCGAGTGAAGGCTTGAAGGTGTCGCTGCTCCAGGAGGCGCCGAGGCGGGAAATGATTGCGCGCTCGGGACTCACCTGACCATCGGCCAGTGACTCAAGATGCCCTTCCACCCATTCCAGTTCCACCGACAGGTGACGCACGAAAGCGATGCCGGACAGCTGCGGTGTGATGAAACGCTGCACCACCACTTCTTCAACACCCGCGGCGCTCAATTCGGTAATACGAGCCGGCACGTTCGAAGTCGATTCGCGCAGGAACGTAGTGCTCAAACCCGCATTCGCCGCATCGGCCTGATCCTCGCCGTAACTGGAGGAACGCACCGCCCACGTGGCGCCCGGTTGGCTGGCGAGGAACGCCGGCAAGCGTGAATCATCGCAGTCATTGAGTGACAGCGCTGGCGGCACCGCTTGCCCGGCCAACTCGGCCAGACGCAACCGACCACCCTTGGTGTGAGCGACGAATCCGCACTCACCCGACTCCAGCCACTCAGCGAACTCGGCCGGCGAGTCGATCCATGGGTAATGCCCCCAACCGGTTTTCAGGCTGATAGTCAGATCAGCGCGAGCCAGAATCGCCGACCAAGCGGCAGCCTGCTCGATGCCCAGCACATTGTCCTGATCGCCCCAGACCAACTCGACCGGATCGGTGATCCACTCCAGCAACGGCAACGCGGTGTCCGCCCGCACCAGGTCCCAGTGCGGCACAAATGCGCGGCAGCGTGCATAGCCGGCGCCCATGCGCTGGTACTGCGCGGGCGTCCAGGTCTGGTTGGAAAACTTGTGCGCAAACAGCACGGACTTGTTCGACAGTAGCCAGTGAATGGTTTTGCGAATGGGCAGCGGCGACATCAATGCCGGCAGCCGTCGTTGCCACAAAAACGCCCCCACCGGCGCCAACAAAACACTGCGGCAAAAGTGCCCCGGCTGACGTTGTAGCGCATGCAACACCAGCAACGCATTCACCCCGACCGCCATGATCGCGCTGCCTTTGACGGTCGCCGTCACCAGGGCCTGAGCGTAGGCGGCAAGGTCTTCGCACGGGGCTTGAGGATTATTGCCGAAGCCTGGTAGTTCCAGTGGTACCACCTGATAGCGCTGAAAGTGCGGCAACGCGTCATCCCACCAATCGGCGGCACCACCGTTGCCGGCCAGCAGGTACATCAGGGGCTTGCTCATGGGTTGTCCTCAGGCTAGATCGCACAGGGCAGCGTCGAGGGTCGGGTAACGGAACGTGTAACCCGCCTCGGTCAGACGGCTGGGCACTACGCGCTGACCGTCGAAGAACAACTGCGCCATTTCGCCGGCCAGTGCGCGTACCGGCGTGGCCGGAATGTGGAACCACACCGGGCGCTTCAAGACTTTACCGACACGCTCGGCGAACACCGCCTGACTGACCGCGTCCGGCGCCACCAGGTTGTAGATGCCGCTCAGGTTGTCGTCGGCGAATGCGCGGGCGATCACTTGAATCACATCATCGCGGTGCACCCAACTCATGATCTGTTGGCCATCGCCCATCCGCCCACCAAACCCCAGGCGGAACGGAATCAGCAACGGCAACAACGCGCCGCCGGGGCCGAACACCACCCCCAGACGCAGCACCACCTGACGCACGCCGAATTCGATGGCCGGTTGCGCGGCGGCTTCCCATTTTGCGCACAACTCAGCCATGAATCCGTCACCCTTGCTGGCGCGTTCATCAAGACTTTCGCTAGCATCGCGCACGCCGTAAAAACCAATGGCCGAGGCCTGAACCCACAGCGCCGGTTTACGCCGGACGTTCTTCAGCCAGCTGATCAATGTTTCAGTGGTGTTGACCCGACTGGCGATCAGTTGCGCCTGGCGCTTGGCACTCCAGCGTGGCCCCGCCACCGGCGCACCGGCCAAATTGATCACCACGTCGAAGGTTTCGTTGTAGCCCAGTTTGCTCAGCGAACGCAGGCACCGGGCGCGGCCATCAAACAGGTACGCCGCTTTCAGCGGATCGCGAGCCAGCACGCTGACGGCGTGACCGGCGTCGAGCAATTGATTGACCAGCACTTCACCGATAAACCCGGTGCCACCGGTCACCAGCACGCGCTTATAAGCGCCGCCCGCGAACGGGTTCGACGGCTTGCCTTCGCTCTGCATGCGCAGCGCCGCCAATCCATCGCGAATGCCCGAGGCCGTCACGCCGACAGCGAACAACGTCAGCAACCAGCCGCGCCAGCCGAAATCGATCGCGCTCAGGCCCGTCGGCAGACTCGCCCACTGCGCCAGTTGCACCCCGTACAAAGCAAAAAACGCCCCGCCATTCACCGCCAACACGGTGTGCATGATCCGCTCGATGGCCGGCAGTTTGCGGCTGCGATCCTCGACCACGAAATCCCACAGAGTCAGGCCGATCTCCAGTGCGAACAGCAACGCAATCACAATCGCCCACGTGCCCTGAAACGCCAGATGCGCCATGCCCAGAAACAGAATCCCGTAGAAACACGACCGCAGCGCGTGGATCGACAACTCCAGCCGAGCGCTGTGCCGATAAGGCAACGCGACAGTGAGTTCGTGGTGATAGAGGGTATCCAGCGCCCCGAGAATGGCTTGGGCAATAAGCAGCGCGACCGCCCAATCCAGGAGAGAAAAATCAGACATGGTTGGCGTCACTCGGCGTGTTGTTTGAAGGGGCGGTGCGGCGGTCATGGCGATAGAGCCAGAACAGCGGCGGCAGCAGGGTGAGCAGCGCGAGGCTGTCGAACCACAGGTGTGACCAGACACGAGCCTGGGCGGAGACCCACATGTCTTGCGGCGCCCACAGCACGATGCCGGCGATTAACCAGCCCCAGGCCATGGGACTTCTCAGTCGATGGCCGATGCGCACGAGGGCGAGCATGTAGAGGGAGTAGCTTTGCAGCGTGGCGCCGAATAAGGCGACCCACCAGACTTGTTGGGCGCGGGCGGCGATGGGTACGGCGTCGGTTGCCCAGAAGGCTTGTTCGATGGTTTGTAGGTAACCGTCGAGTAATCCCGAATGGCCGGCCCAGGTCAGCGCGAGGCTGACTAGTAGATGCACTAGGGCCGCGGCGTACAACCAAAGCACTAGTGCAGAGCGAAGGGCGTTTGATGGGGCTGGCATACCGTTTCCTAAGTGTAAGGGCTTGCGATCGAAAACAGCCGTGCTCGCAATCAACGCGATTTTCGACTCAGATTAACTGCGACTGACGCTACCCGTGATCTCACATTAATCGGGTCGGTTCCAGCTGGGGGCGAAATGGCACCCTATACGGTCAGCTCGCAGCAGAAGGACACAAGGACTGCATGATCGGCTATTGGTTGCTGGAGTACCGCTGTGATGCGATGTTCATTCTCAAGTAATGTGGGCTCACTCTCACCTATTGTGAGCCGGAGCGGCTCGATATTCTCAGCTAATGTGGTCCCGAATCGAGCGATGTAATTGGGTCGAGCCGCCGATGTTATCGAACCGCTACACCTATCGACAATAATCCAGTCGAAAACCAGATCAGGCCGTGGGCACTTGGACGCTCGAACTGGCTGTTTGCCGGGTCGCTTCGCAGCGGCATGCGAGCGGCGGCGATCATGAGTCTGATCCAGCCGGCGCGCATGAATGGGCATGATCCGTACGCTTATCTCAAATACGTGCTGACGCGGCTGCCGACGCAGCGAGCGAGTGAGATCGACCAACTGCTGCCGCATCAGTAGGTATCTGCCTGAGTCATGCAAGGTGACTTCGGCGGACGCTTACAGATCGAAGGCTCACCTGACACCTGGGTTTTCAAAGAACGCGGCCGAAGATAATCCGCTGACCTCCAGCCTCATCGTGCGGTTGCCAGCCGCTGAAACGCGGGCTTTCTTTATGGAAAATTTACGCGACACTGCGCTCACCAGTCCCTATCTTTACCGGTTTTGCCCCAGGTGTTTTCATGTCCGGCGCAGTTCTGCGGCTCATCGGTTTCATTCTCGGCATTATCCTCATCGCGCTGGCCGTCAGCATGGTGGTGCCGCTGTTGACCCTCTGGATCTACGACCGCCGCGATGACTTTCCGGCCTTCGTCTGGTCGAGCCTGATTACCTTCGCGTGCGGTGCGCTACTGATGTTTCGGGGACGGCCCGAGAGCGTTCAACTGCAGGCGCGGGATATGTACCTGCTGACCACCGCCAGTTGGGTCATCGTGTGCGCTTTCGCCGCGCTCCCCATGGTGTTCATCAGTCAAATCAGCTACACCGACGGCTTTTTCGAAACCATGTCGGGCATCACCACCACCGGCTCGACCGTGTTGACCGGTCTGGACCGCGCCTCCCCGGGCCTGTTGATCTGGCGCTCGATGTTGCATTGGCTGGGTGGCATCGGTTTTATCGGGATGGCGGTGGCGGTCCTGCCGTTGCTCAGGGTGGGCGGCATGCGTTTGTTCCAGACCGAATCTTCGGACTGGTCAGAAAAAGTCACGCCCCGCTCCCACGTCGCCGCCAAGTACATTCTCGGACTGTATGTGGGGCTGACAACGCTATCCGTTGTCGCCTTGTGGCTCGCGGGCATGACGCTGTTCGAAGCCATCAATCACGCCATGGCGCTGATTTCCACCGGCGGCTTTTCCACGTCTGACGCATCGCTGGCCAACTGGCCGCAGCCCAGCGTGCATTGGGTTTCGGTGGTGGTCATGATCCTGGGGTCGTTGCCCTTCACCCTCTATGTCGCCGCCTCCAGGGGTAACGCGGCAGCCTTGTTCAGGGACCAGCAGGTCCGGGGGTTTCTGGTGTTTCTGATCTTGACCTGGCTGCTGGTGGGCACATGGCTGTGTCGGCACAGTGACTATGGCTGGTGGGAGGCGGTGCGCATCGTGGCGGTCAACGTGACGTCAGTGGTCACCACAACAGGGGTCGCGCTGGGGGATTACACCCTATGGGGCAGCTTTTCCGTGATGCTGTTTTTCTACCTGACGTTTGTCGGGGGATGCTCTGGATCGACGGCCGGCGGGCTCAAGATTTTCCGCTTCCAGGTGGCGCTGTCCCTGCTGACCGGTAACTTGAAGCAGTTGATTCACCCCCGGGCCGTGATCAGCAAGAAATACAACGGCCACCCGATTGATAATGAGATCGTCCGCTCCCTGCTGACCTTTTCTTTTCTGTTCACGCTGACCATCGGTGTGATCGCCCTAGCGCTGGCGTTGATGGGCCTGGACTTGATTACTGCCGTAACGGCGGCGGCCACGGCGGTATGCAACGTGGGGCCAGGATTGGGGCCGACTATCGGTCCGGCCGGCAACTTTTCCACGCTGCCAGACATGGCGAAATGGCTGCTGACCATTGGGATGTTGCTGGGACGGCTCGAAATCCTGACCGCGCTGGTGCTGGTGACGCCCGTGTTCTGGAGACATTGAGGCGGTGCGTCAGCGCGGTCTGCGCGCATTCGCTACCGCCCCGGATTCAGCACCGTCGTACGTAAAACTTGCTGTCCACCGCCATGACCGGAAAGCTGTCGGGCAATTGCGCTTTAGCCACTTCGGTAAAGCCATTCTTCTCGTAAAAACGGTGCGCCGCGAGAAACGTGTCGGTAGTGCCCAGGTAGATATCCTTTACACCCCGACTCAGGGCTTCTTCCAGCAACGTATTCAGGAGCAGCGCCGCCACACCCAGCTCGCGCCCACGAAACGGCGCGGCGACAAACATTTTGCGCAGCGCGGCCTGGCGGGCGCCAATGTCTTTGAGGCCGATGGTGCCAATGACGTGTTGGCCTTGTTTCGCAACCCAGAAGTCTCCCGTGCCGGTCTGATAAAAATCAGGGATGGACTTCAAGTCGGGTTGGTCCTGGGCGGTAATGGCGATACCGAATTCTTCGCGCTGGATAGGCACGATCACGTCAATCACACCTTGTTGATCGGCGGGTTCAAAGCGCGATACCTGGATATCAGCGGGGGCTGGGGTTTGCACGGTAGGGGTTCTCCGCGGGTTGGACGGTCGGGTTTTGACAGATGCAGCCGGACGCAGGAACCGCAGACTGCATCCGGTGACGGGGCTATCTGCACGGCGTCACGCCCCTGTGGCCCATTCCCTCAACAAATACTTCTGGATCTTGCCGGTCGATGTTTTGGGCAGCACGGCGAAAACGACATTTTTGGGCACTTTGAAGCCTGCCATATGTTCCCGACAAAACTGGATGATGTCTGCTTCGGTGACCGCGTCATGGCCCTCTTTGAGGGTGACGAAGGCGCAAGGTGTTTCGCCCCATTTTTCGTCAGGTTTGGCGACCACGGCCGCTTCGAGAATGGCGGGGTGCCGATACAGCGTGCTTTCGACTTCAATGGTCGAGATGTTCTCGCCGCCGGAAATGATGATGTCCTTGAGGCGGTCGCGGATTTCCAGATAACCGTCAGGGTGCCAGACCGCGAGGTCGCCGGAATGAAACCAGCCGCCGTCGAAGGCCTGATCGGTTGCCTTGGGGTTGCCCAGATAACCTTTCATGACGGTGTTACCGCGCATGTAGATTTCGCCAATGGTCTTGCCGTCCTTGGGCACCGGCTGATGGGTCAGCGGATCAGCGACCATGACACCTTCGAGCGTCGGATAGCGCACGCCTTGCCGGGCCTTCACCGTAGCCCGATCGTCGGCGGTCAGCTCATCCCACTCGGCCTTCCACGCACAGACGGTTACCGGACCATAGGTTTCGGTCAGGCCGTAAGCGTGAGTGATACAGATGCCCATGGCTTCCACGGAGGCGATGACTTTGGCCGGCGGTGCAGCCCCGGCGGTCATGGCGTGAACCGGGTGCTCGAAGCTGATGGTGGCCGCATCAGGCAGATTCGCCAGCCCGTTAAGCACAATGGGGGCACCGCACAGGTGGCTGACGCGATGCTCGCGGATCAACGCAATGATTTTCTGCGCGTCGACCCGGCGTAAAAACACATGGGTTCCGGCCTGGGCCGTGATGGTCCACGGGTAGCACCAGCCGTTGCAATGGAACATCGGCAAGGTCCACAAATACACCGGATGCAGGCCCATGCCCCATGCCATCTGATTGCCGATGGCATTCAGAAACGCGCCGCGATGGTGGTAGACCACGCCTTTGGGATCGCCGGTGGTGCCGGAGGTGTAGTTGAGCGAGATGGGGGCCCATTCATCCTGCGGCCATTGCCACTCGAAATCGGGATCGCCGCTGGCCAGCAGCGCTTCGTAATCCAGATCACTGAGCCGCTGGCCCTGGCCATACTCGGGATCGTCGACATCGATCAGCAGGGGCGGGTTTTCCAGCAGCGCCAGCGCGTCGCGAACCACCGCATGAAACTCGCGGTCGGCGATCAGCACCTTGGCCTGGGCGTGGGTGAGCATGAACGCAATGGTCGGGGCATCGAGACGCACATTCAGGGTATTGAGCACAGCGCCCAGCATGGGTACGGCGAAGTGCACGTCCAGCATGGCTGGAATGTTCGGCAACATCACCGCCACCGTGTCGCCCTCGCTGACACCGAGCTGGCTCAAGGCCGAAGCGAGTTGTCGACACCGGGTATAGGTCTGCGCCCAGGTGCGTCGAATCGCGCCGTGGATCACGGCCGGATAATCCGGATAGGTCGCGGCCGTGCGCTCAATGAAGCTGAGCGGGGTCAGTGCGATATGGTTGGCAGGGCCTTTATCGAGCCCGTGGTGGTAAATGGACATGGGAACACCTTGGCGAATTATTAGCTCTGAACCCTTCGCTTTTCGCGCGGGGCCGGTGATTTCAATTAACGGCTATCCCACTTTATAGCCGCCTTGAGGCGCCAGCGCTGGCTCCTTTATGTCAATTGCGCTTTCAGAACAGATGTGCCACACCAGCCTCCCAAGTTATGGCGAAAGGCTTACATCACTTGATGGCGATTGACTCTGTCCGCGCCTCGCCTACAAGCCTAGTATCAATTCCAACAACTGATGCGCCGGACGCGCACAGGATCAAGGATGATCGACCATGGCCCGGAGGGCTACCGACAGGATGTTGGAATGGTCTTGAAGAAAACCCGCCTCGGCGGGTTTTTTGTTGGTCGGCACAAAAGCTCAGTTGCCACCTGACTTACAACAAACCAGGTCCGAAAACCCGGCAATAGCTTATTCCAGCACCTTCAGATCGACCCCCAACGCCGCCGCAAACGCTTTGACCAATGGGCTGCGGGGTGCGTTATGGCGCAGGATCATGTTCAAGTCCGTACGAATATTGATCAGGTCGGGCCGCAGCGCACGCAACAGACCGTCGCGCACCAGGTGCGCCGCGAAATGATCCGGTAGAAAACCGATAAACCGTCCCGTCAGGACCAGCATCGCTACCGCCTCCACCTGAGACGCCGTGGCTGATTGGCCGTCAAAGGTGACGAAGTTGGCCTTGTCGCCGTGCAAGGCATAACGATGGTTGACCACTTCACACCCTCGCAGCACATCGACATCAATCCGGCGCTCATCCACCTCAAACAGCGGATGGCCTTTTGCGCAGTAGGCGTTCGACGTTTCCTGGTACAGCTCGAAGTAATCAAACTCCTCCCGGCGCTGATAAACCGGAACAACCCCGACCATCAGCCGCCCTTCAACGATGCCGCGTTCAATGTCATCCAGCGGCGCGGCATGCAGGCGCAGCCGGACCTTGGGCGCGTCATCGTGCAGCCTGCGCAATGCGTCAATCAGCGGCGAGTTGGGGTCCTGAAAGGTGTTGTCGATCACACCGATGTTCAAGTCACCGGTCAGCTCGTTCTGCGCAGAACTGAGCCGGTCACGAAAACTGTCCACCGAGGCAAATAAATCAATGGAGGCCTGATACACCAGCTTGCCTTCTTCGGTCAGACAGAAGCCTTCCCGACCCCGGGTGCACAGCCGCATGCCGAGACGAATTTCCAGATCGGAAATCTGTTTGCTGATGGTGGCCAGGCCGACGTTGAGTTCACTTTGCGCAGCGCTGAAACCACCCGCCTCGACCACCGTCTTGAACACTCGCAACAGTTTGAAATCCAGACCGCTGAGCGACAGCGGTGGACGGTTTCCGGGCTTGGGGGGCAAGTTTCCAGAACCGGAAAGTGGAATGTCCATAAAGCTGATTGACCTCAGATGCCTTTTTCAACAGGCTGCGAGGCACGATACGAACATAGCCGACCCTGATTGGCAACTTCACCTCAAGGACGTCAACACCGCGTGGCCACCTACTCGCTTGTTATCCGGCGCCTGATGATCTGCTCGCTGACCATTGTCGTCAGCCGCGCGATTACCAGCCCGTTGCTGACCCTGTTCCTGAGCACTCGATTGGGGCTCGATCAACAGGATGTCGGCTTGCTGATGGGGATTGCGGTGTTTCTGGCAACCCTGCTCGGGCTGTATGGCGGCTACATCATTGATCGTCTGGAAAAACGCAAACTGCTGATCGTGGCCATGTTGTCCAGCTCGATTGGCTTTGCGCTGCTGACCTTCGCCCATGACGTGTACCTGACCACACTGACACTGGTGATCACCGAAACGGCTTCGGCATTGTTCCTGATCGGTTCCAAGGCGATCATCAGTGAAAACCTGCCCATCGGCCAGCGCGCCAGGGCCTTCTCCCTGCGCTATACACTCACCAATATCGGCTACGCCACCGGCCCGATGCTGGGGGTGATCATCGCCGGGCATTGGCCCCTGGCACCCTTTTTCATCGCCAGCGCCATCGCCTTCGGCAGCCTGTTTTTGATGATTGGCATCCCGCCGACCCAGCGCAGCGACGCTATAAAACCCCAACGTTTCCTGAGCACGCTGCGCACCTTGAAAAACGACCGCACGCTGATCCTCTTCACCAGCGGCAGCCTCTTGAGCACCATCGTCCACGGGCGCTTCACGCTGTATCTGTCGCAGTTTTTGCTGGTGACCCAGGCGTCGGCAGCCGAAGCGCTCAAGATTCTTTCCGCGATGCTGGCGTGCAACGCGGTGACGGTGATCCTGTTGCAGTACCAGATCGGACGCTTTCTCAAGCGCGAGCATTTGCCCCGCTGGATCGTACTGGGCACCGCGCTGTTCGTGATCGGTCTGGTGGCGTTCAGTTTTTCCCAAAGCATGCTGGCGTGGTGCATCGCGATGTTCGTTTTCACGCTGGGTGAAATGATCATCTACCCCGCCGAATATCTGTTCGTCGACACTATCGCGCCCGAAAACCTGCGGGGCAGTTACTACGGCGCGCAAAACCTGGCGGCATTCGGCGGCGCATTGAGCCCGGTCATTTGCGGCTATCTGCTGATCCACGCGCCAGCGCCGACCATGTTCTACGTCCTGGCCGGGCTCACCGCCATCGGCGGTGCGTTGTGCTTCTGGAGCGGACGCAGCGTAGCGCTGGCGCCCGCTGTTCAGTACCTGGAAGACCCTGGCAGCGCCTGAGTCATTGCCAAGGCGCAGGCGCTCCAAACAACTGACCCTGAGCCCCCTGAATGCCCATCTCGCGAATGACGCGCAACTCGCCGTCAGTCTCCACACGTTCGGCAATCAACGGCAGGTCGATGCTGTGGGCGGCGCGCTGGAGCGCCTCGATAAACAGGCGTTTATGCACTTCTATATCCATGTTGCGGATGTAGCTGCCGTCAATCTTCAAGTAGGCCAGCCCCAGACTCGACAGATTGCCGATCATGCTGAAGCGACCGCCAAAGTGCTGCACCGCCAAGGCATAGCCCAGCTCATGAAGCCCGGTGGTCAGCACCTGCAACCCGGCCTCCCCCGCTAGGCGTCGGCCGTCGATTTCCAGCGTCAGCCGCGAGGCCAGGTGCGCCTGCCGCCGCAGCAAGTCAAAGGCTTGCGCACGGCTGACCGGGTTTTCCAGGGTCGTCACGGACACACTCAACGCCAGGGGTATGCTGCGCTGAGCCAGCAGCTCAAACGTGGATTCGAGCATCAGCAGATCCAGCCTCGACGACCAGCCAAAGCGTTCGATCCACGGCAGAAAACGACCGGCCGGTAGCAACTGCCCCTGTGGATCGCGCAAGCGGGCGAGCACCTTGTGGTGCAGTACCTGCGCCGTGTCACGTGTGTCCACCACCGGCTGGAGGAAAAGCTGAAAGTGGTGCCGGGTCAACGCTTGATCCAGCATGAGGTACCACGCGTGGTGATCGTCTTCCGGGCCGGAAGCGTCGCTGCGCGGGGCGATGCTCAAGCCAGCGTCATCGTTCGTCTGCGCCTCGACCAACGCCTGATCGGCCCGGCCAAACAAGGTTGACGGTGAGTCACCGGGTTGAAAGGGCACGACCCCAATCAATGCAACCGGCGTGACATCAGACGCACCGGTTTCTTGCAGGCTGGCAAGGCTGACTTGCAGATTCTCAACCAGCGAAAGGACGCTATCCCGAGCCATGCCCGGAGCCAGCACGGCAAATTCGCCACCTCGATTACGGGCAATGAGGTGGCGCGTTTCAGGATGAACAACGCAATGACGCGTCAGCAGTTCGCCAATCGCCAACAACAGGGCGTCGGTTCGATGGCCGCCCAAACGCTCATTCATTCCTGCCAGGTCATTGACCCGCAACAGCAGCAGATAACCCGAACACGCCTCTTCCCGATACGCCAAATGCTCCGCCAGCTGCATATCGAAATAACGCCGGTTACCCAGACCGGTCAGGCTGTCCTGCCAGGCCTCGGCGCGCAGCTGCTCGGTGCGCTGGCTGTGTTCCACAAACAACGCCTGCAGCTTGTCCACCATCTGGTTCATCGCCTGAACCACACGCCGCAGTTCAGGGGTGCCCGGCAACGCCGATTGGCTGAGAAATTCTCGACGGGCAATGGCATCGGATTGCGCCACCAGATAATCCAGCGGCCGCAATTGGCGTCGCAACAACAGACCACCCAATACGGCACTGACCAGGCCGCACGCCAATAGCCAAACCAGACTGCCCAGCGCGCTTTGCCACAGTTTCCCCACGGCAAACATCGGATGGCTGACCACTTCGACCCGCGCCGCCTGCTGCCAGCCGCGATTGATCACGGCGCTGCCATCAGCGGGTTTGAGCGCAATCAACCGGGCGAACCAGGCGGGCACGTCATTGGCATTGGGCCGGGCGCTGCGCTGCACCAGCGATTGACCGCTGGCCAGGTCGACGACGTTGATGCTCGCGTAATACCCGCTGTCGAAAATCGCTGAAACCATGAGTTGCGTCATCGCCGGGTCGTCAATGACCGGGGTGAGCGAGAGCGCCAACGCTGTCGCCGCGTCTTGCGCATGGGCATGCAACTGGGCTGTGTATTGGCTTCGCGAGCTTTCCAGGCTGATCAGGAAGCTGCCGCTGAAGGCGACAACCAAAAACAGGCAGATGGCGATCAATAACTGTTTGAACAATGACATCGGCACTCCTTGCTCCGGGCAGACTATCGTTCAGGCTCTGAAGAAAAGCCTTCGGCTCGCATTTTTTTCAGTACGTCCTGCCAACGGGAAAGCCGTTTGCTATCGCCCGCCCTTTTATTGCCGGATGCCGCCGTCAGCCAGACACCTTCGCCATTGAAGGCATACACCGGCAGCAGATCGGTACGGCGGCTGGCGGGTTCGATATCATCCATCAGACTGTCCAGAACAAGCGGCTCGGCCGCCGGACTGGCGTAATAGGTCAGCACCATGTGGGCGCGATTCAATGACAACGCCTTCACGTAGGTGATCAGCAGTTTTTCGCTGGGGATGCCCAGACGGCGCAGGCTGAAGTACTTGGCAATGGCGTAATCCTCACAGTCTCCCGCGCCCTTGATCAGCGATTCAACCGGCGTCGCCCAGTAATCGGGCTGTTGCCACAACTCGTCGTCTTCCCGATAGCGTAGATGCCGGTTGAAGAACCCATTGACCCGCTTCAACTGTTCCAGCTCGCTGAACGGCCTGCGTGCAGACAACAGATTCTGCCAGGCGTCGATGCGCTCCCGCCCTTGCCCCAGCGGGCCATATAAGCCCTCGGCGCGATGACTGATAGCGACAAAATCTCGGTCCGCATGGGCCGCACCGATCAAGCTGAGGGTAAACAGCCCGAGCGCAATACAAAGCCTGCGGCCGGGTTGGTCGAACGCCACGCATGCCGCCATGCAGTGATTCCATGTGGCTGGCCATTAGCGCTGGATGGTGCAGTTTCGCCAGGAGAAAGACAATGGCCCGTTTGGATCGCCCCGCTGTCGCAACATGGCACTGAATATGTGCGGCAAAACACCGCAACCCTTCCTTCAAACGGGTGACTTATTGATTCAGATGAACGATATGATGCACGGCAGGAAGGACTAACTGCCTGGAATGAATCTGAATGACGCAGTTTGACAACCCTCCTGGCTGACTCTAGTGTCAAATGGATCCAACCTTAAAGAAGTAGGGTGATGCGCAATCTCGATAGACAAAGCTTTCTGCGTGCGATTCTGGGAGATGAGCAACCACCCGCGCATCTGGCCAGAGCTTTAATTGAAGAAAAGCTGCGCAATGCCATCCTCGACGGTCGCCTGCCCGCCGGTTGTGCGCTGCGTCAGCAGGAGCTGGCAACGTTATTTGGCGTCAGTCGCATGCCCGTGCGCGAAGCATTGCGCCAACTGGAAGCCCAGTCGCTATTGCGCGTAGAAACCCACAAAGGGGCCGTGGTCGCACCGCTGATCAGCGAAGACGCGAAGGACGCCTATGCGTTGCGCATTCTGCTGGAGTCCGAGGCCTTGCGTCAGTCGGTACCGCTGCTGGACGAAGATGACTTCGCCCTGGCGCGCCGTTGCATTGAGCAACTGGAGGTCGAACCCGATTACAGCGAGATGGGCAAACTCAATCGCATGTTCCACATGTCACTGTACGCCAAGACTCATAACAAACGGCTGCTGGCCCTGGTGGAACGGGGCCTGAACGAGGAAGAACGCTTCCTGCGCTTCAATCTTTCGGCGATGGGCCTGGGCAAACTGTCTCAGAAAGACCACTGGAACCTCTACGAGCTTGCCCGGCAAAAGCAGGTGGAGCAAACCGTGGAAGCCTTGGTGCATCACCTCAATCGAGGCGTTAAAGCCATTACTCAATACCTCGATAGCCAGGCAGACGCGGCACCGGAAAAGACCGCCGTCAGAAAATAATCTACCACTGACATTCGTTCGCGATGAAACCCGGCGAGCGCTCTTCTGCTGCGCCCGCCCCCCTACGTAGCCGCCTTTCGGCGCATGCTTTCATTTAACACCCCCCATTCTTATCGCGTCTTTTGCTAAGCCACGGCCTTGGCGCGTCTGCGGAATCAGGCAAACTCCGCCTTGACCGAGACCGGGATAGCCCGCGCAGCCACCCCGGCCTCGGACCCATGCCTGTCAGTAGAGGGCAGGGGCGTTAATCAGACGAGAAAAGGAGCTTCTTGAACGGCGACGAAAGTACTTTTAAAGCCACTTTCGATGTTGCCCTTATAAAAACCAAACCCCTGAATTATTCATAACAACAGCACGGCTGAACGAGGCATTCGTTCATTATTTATAATTTTGACTTAATCAGTCGGAAGCAGTGCTGTCGCCCCTATAAAACTATTTCGAGAGTTTTATATGAATAAACTCACCCTGAAAAAACCACAACTAAACAAATATACAAATACTATTTGCCAGTGCCGCCAAAGTTGATCTAACTTTTATTACGTCGGACCTGGCAATGATCGTCACGTCCGCACCTTCACTGTACTGATCGGGAAGCAAGGCTTCGTGGGTGCGACAGCAAACCAGCCCAAACCGTTGATTGACGGGGCCCACATCAAAATAACGTTTCACCCCAGCCAACTACACAACGCAACACGATGTTAAGAGATGTTCGTTCGGCTTCGTCAGACTGACACCTCTTCCAACGTTAACAACACAACTTCGCACTTGCCGAGGGAACGCCATGCATTATCAAAAAGACTTGCTTGATCGCAAAAAAAACGAACTCAGCAATCACCCGATATTTGCCGAGATTGACTCGATGGCCACGCTCAGAAAGTTCATGGAAACCCATGTATTTGCCGTGTGGGACTTCATGTCGCTGACCAAACGTCTACAGCAGGAACTGACCTGCACGCGACTCCCATGGCTACCGCCGGGCGATGCCAAGGCCGCGCGGCTGATCAATGAAATCGTACTGGGGGAAGAATCGGATAATCACCTCACCGAAGGGTATTACAGCCATTTCGAACTGTATCTGGACGCCATGCGGGAAATCGGCGCCAGTACCGACCAGATCGAACGCTTCGTTCGACTGCAAAAAGACGGCATGCCGTATTCCGCCGCACTGCGCAGCGTCGGCACTGGTCAGGCGGCAGCCGAGTTCGTCTCGCAAACGCTGGCAACCGCGCTGCACGCGCCGGCACATCGTGTTGCCGCCGCCTTCATGCACGGTCGCGAAAGCGTCATACCGCAAATGTTCCAACGCATCCTCGATGCCTGGGGCATCACGACCGACCAGGCCCCCACGTTCCGCTATTACCTGCAGCGGCATATCGACGTCGACTCCGAGGATCACGGCCCGGCGGCCGAAGCGTTGCTGACCCGATTGGTCAATGGCGATGAGCAGCGCCAGGCAGAGGTGTATGAGGCCGCAATCAGCGCGGTCCAGAGCCGAATCGAGCTATGGGACAGGCTGCGCATCAGCATGCGTACACCTGTGGGCTGGCCTGTTACTGACACGCAGCCAATCCCGGCCGTCGGGCTCTGAACTCAGGAGGATGCCAACATGTATGCCGAAGACTATCTGTCGTTTGCCGATGCCTGGGAAGGTCGATCCACGATTCGTACCCGACCACGGCGCATGGTTGAAAACGATGACAAGCTCATTTATCCACTGAGTCGCCAACCCTTGGTGCTCAGCGAAACCTTCACCCGTGAATGTGCATCAATGCGTGATTACGCCCTGATCCAGAGCTTCTACAAATTCATCAACGATGTGGTGATTTTCGAGACTGAGATCGTCGACAAGACCGCACGCAGTATCGCCAAGGATCACTTCGCTATTCGCTTCCCCTTTGCTTGCCGCTATGACGCCATGACCGTGGTGGTCGATGAGGATTACCACGCGCTGGTCGCAATGGACTTCATGCAACAGACCATCGCCATGACCGGCATAGAACCTATCGCGCTGCCCGACGAAATCGAATTGAGCCGGGCGATACCCCATGCGCTGGCGCTGGCACCGGAACACTTGCGCAGCGCGATTGAACTGATTTGCGTGGCAATCGCTGAAAATACCGTTACCAACGATGTCGCGGCTTTTGCCAAGGACGACTCGGTGAAGCAGTCGATCAAGGGCCTGATGGCCGATCACCTGCTGGATGAGGGGCGGCATTCGGGTTTCTGGGCGCGTCTGGTGCGCATCTACTGGCAAGGTGCGCCCGAGCAGGACCGTGACAGCATCGCGCAGATCATGCCGGTCTTTATCACTCATTACCTGACCAACGACATCCAGAAACGCTTTGACCTGACCCTGATTGATCACCTGCAAGTGGGGGATGGGGTCAAGCAGGCACTCCGTGAAGAAACCCAAGCCGCCCGCTATCCGATCAACCGCCATCACCCGCTGATAGGCAACATCGTGCGCTTTTTCAAGAGCAGCTCAATGCTGGATTCGCCTTGCGTGCAACGAGCGTTGGCCAGCTATCTGCCCGCTGCGGGAGCGCCACAATGAGACGACTTGAGATAGTGCTTGTCGGTCACTCGCTGACCTTGAGCGAATTGAACAACGAACTCGCCACCCATGGTCATCAGGTCCAGTTGTTTGCGGACCCGATGCCTGCAACGACTCTCTTGATCCAGCACCCCAGCCTCGTGATCGACGACGGGACACTGGAACGACCCGACACCGGCGGTCATACACACCTTTCGCTGCGGGTAGGCATTGGTCAAAGCAGTGAACTCGGCCTGCCTCGCCTTGAACTGCTGTGCTGGTATGGGTCCGCCGCAGCGCAGCGTCTGATCGCGCGACAGTGGCTTGACCCGCAGAGCACCGGCAACGGGCGCATGTTGCGCGACGCAGCCGTGGCGGCGCTGGTGGACATGGCGGCGTTGCAGGTCAGTCGTTATTCTCGGGATTCGGGCTATTTCTCGTCGGTCAAGACTGCCGAGCCGCCGCAAAGCGAAATTCAGCTGGGGCTGGATGCAGTCGACCGATTCCTGTTCGAACATCGTTTCAATCAGACCGCGCAACCGCACCTGCTGAGGATGGCTGAGCGACCGCTGTTGGAGCGCCTCGAAGAAAGCTTGCAGGTTCACGCGGAACGCCCCGCCTTGACCTTCGGCGGTCAAAGCTTCTCCTACCGTGAGCTGCACGCTCTGAGCCTGGGTATCGCTCAGCAACTGTTGCCCCTGATTGCCGATCAACCCGCGGGCAAACCTGCGGTCATCGGTATTTGCCTGCCCAAATCGCCCGCGCTGTTCGCCGGGGTCCTGGCCATTCTGGGATGCGGGGCGATCTATCTGCCGCTTGATCCGGGACAGCCCTTGCAGCGTCAGCAGTACATCCTGGAAAACGCGGGCGCGACATTACTGCTGCATGACGGGCAGCATCCGTTGGCAGCGGCCGGGTTTGCGGCGCTGGACATCAGTCGCATTGAGCCACGGCAATCAGCATCCCCTCTGGTGGCGGGAATCAGGGATAGAGAGGCGCCGTGCATGGCGCTCTATACCTCCGGCACCACAGGCCATCCCAAAGGCGTCCTGCTCAGTCAAAGAAACCTTAGTCACTTCACCGCGTGGTATGCGGAATATGTCGGGTTATCTGAGCAGAGTCGGGTGCTGCAATTCTCGACCCTGAGTTTCGACTCATCGATCATCGATATTTTCCCGACCTTGCTCTGCGGAGCTGAACTGGTGGTTGCCAGTGAAGACGAGCGTCGTGACCCGCTGCAGTTGGTGGTGCTGATTCGACGGGGCATCAGCCACGCATTTCTTCCGCCGGCCTTGTTAGGCATCTTGCCGCTGGAGCAACCGCTGGGACTGGACCACCTCATGACCGGTGGCGACGTCTGCGAACCCTGGGTTATCGAACGTCTGGCCGGGCAATGCAGCTTCCACAATCTGTATGGTCCGACTGAAGCCACGGTGCTGATTACAGCGGGCCGGTTTCAGGTCGGCAGCAGCAATCGCAACCTGGGGCAACCGATTGCCAACAGCCAGGTGTTTATCCTGGATGAGCAATTGCAGCCGGTCGCAGACCAGACCCAAGGGGAGCTGTATATCGTCGGACCTGGCGTGTGCCTGGGGTATGTGAACAACCCGACGCTGACCGCTGAACGTTATGTAGGGCTCACGCTGCCCAGTGGAGAACAGCTGCGCGCTTACCGCACCGGGGACATCGCCAAGTGGACGGCGCAGGGCATCGAGCTATGTGGCCGCCGCGACAACCAGGTGAAGATTCGTGGATTTCGCGTTGAGCCGGAAGAAATCGAACACTGCCTGCGCGACAGTCGTCTGTATCGGCAAGTGGCCGTAATGATCGATGCCGGGCGAAGAATTCTGGCCTTCGTGTCGCAGCCCGAGGCGGACGGCGCGCTTCAGAAACTCAAGGCGCATGCCGAATGTCTGCTGCCCGATTACATGCGGCCGGTGGCCTACACCGAGCTGCCCAACATGCCCGCGGCCAACAACGGAAAAGTAGATCGGACGGCATTGCTGCAAATCCCGGTGAATCTGATCGACCAAGCCCCTCGCCGCCTGCCGGAGACTGCAGCGGAACAGCAGTTGCTGGATATCTGGGCAGATCTACTGGAGGTACCACCCAGCGACATCTCCACCGATGAGAGCTTTTTCAATCTGGGCGGACATTCGATATTGCTGTCGCGGATGCTGCTGAAGATTCGTGAGCAGTTCAAACGAAGCATCCCGATCAACCGCTTTATCGAAGCCCCGACTCTGATGAACCTGGCGACCCTGATCACCAGTGATGGAGCCAGGACTGACGCCATCAGCCCGCAAGCCTTGCAGGACGCCAATACTGAACTTGAAATGCCCATCCTGCCGCCTGATCGGCTCGGCGATGTACGCAAAGTGATTGTCACGGGGGCCAATGGTTTCCTCGGCGTGCATATCGTCGAGGCGTTGCTGGCGTTGGGTGTTACGGAGGTCGCCTGTCTGGTGCGCCCGGGTGGGGGCAAGACAGCCCGTGAGCGCTTCCTCGATTCGCTGCGGGAAAACCGTCTGGAACACCTTGATCTGACTCGTGTGACGGTTTACGCGGCAGACATCACCCTGCCCCGACTAGGACTGGGCAACGACGTCTATCAGCGCCTTGATCAGGATTTCGGTGCCTTGGTGCACAACGCGGCCAATGTGAACCACGTTCAGGACTACGAGTCGCTGGCTCGGGACAATGTCGCGCCCATTCTGGAATGCCTGCGGTTATGTGAAGGGCGCAGTAAAAAGGTCTTCAACTTCATCTCGACGCTGTCTGCCTCAAGTGCCATCGACGCGCAGGGCAATGTACTGGAGCAACCGGCTGCCCCGACCCCGCCGATCTATATCAAGAATGGCTACAACCTGTCGAAATGGGTCGCCGAACGCATTCTGCAGCGCGCCAGGGATCAAGGAGCCTGGGTCAATATCTATCGCCCAGGAAACATTGCCTTCAACAGCATCACAGGGGTTTGTCAGCCCCGGAAAAATCGTCTGATGCTGATGCTCAAAGGCTCCCTGCAACTTGGCCAGGTGCCCGAGCTCGCCATGAACTTTGACCTGATGCCGGTGGACTTTCTGGCGCGCTTCATAGGCTTTCACGCCGGTCGTTATCAGGCAGACCATGCGGTGTTCAACCTGCACAACCCTCAGCCGTTGAGCTGGCTTGGCTATGTTGACGCTTTTCGTGTGGCCGGACGTGAATTCGAGACAGTCAGCGTCGCCCAGTGGCAAAGCCAACTCCATCGCGTCGACAACCAAAACGCCCTGTTCGGCGTACTCGGTTTTTATCTGAACGGTTTCGAAGAAGACATCGGCGATATCTCAATGATCGAGTACGAAAACGCCCAGGCCGGTGTGTGCCGAATGGGCGAACGTTATCCCGAGAAAACGCCGTCACTGCTGCGCAAAGGCTGCGACTACTTGAAAGAAATCAATTTCATCTGACCCACCCACCCCGAGGAAAACAACATGAGTCTTATCAAAGAGCTGCAACCGGACACTGTGATCAAAAACCCTCAAGGCTGTCGCGTCGTCTCGGCAGTGGACGTGGCTGCTGATGCACAGCGCGTGTGGAACATCGTGGGCAACTTCGCAGGCTTCCCGGTCTTTATCCCGGCACTGGCGCACTGTGAAGTCACCGGAAGCGGCGTGCGTTCGGTCCGCAAGAAGTTGTTTAAGGATGGCAACGTGGTCATTGAACAACTCAACTCGCGAGATGATCAGGAGATGTACATGACCTGGTCGCTGATCTACACCAGCCTGAATATAGGTAACCTCTGGGCAGCCATGACCGTTGAGGCCCACGGTGAGGAACGTTGCGTCGCCACCTGGACCATCATCGGTGAACCCGGTGCCGACGGGTACCAGGAGCTGTCGGCGTTTCAGACGTTTCTTCAGGGGTTCGCTGACAATGCAATGAACAACGTGCGCAATTTGTTTGGCTAAGTTGCTCGTTGTGATTATTTGGCTGCCAGAAAGACAAAACCCCTGAACGCGTGAGCGATCAGGGGTTCTGGAATTGAATCTTGACGATGACCTACTCTCACATGGGGAAACCCCACACTACCATCGGCGATGCATCGTTTCACTGCTGAGTTCGGGATGGGATCAGGTGGTT
>NZ_JAFCTZ010000019.1:0-20918 GCF_049896285.1 Pseudomonas sp. DWP3-1-2
CAGCCGGATGAAGTAGTGGGTGAACCGCTTGCCCGAATCCCCCTGCGCCACCTCGCCGATCTGCCCGTGCATGCCGTTGCCCTGGGCATCAAACCCCAGAAACGCCTGACGATGCAGCAGATCTTCGAGCTTGACGTTGGCCCGCTCGCTGACCAGTTCGATACGCACACTGAACGGACGGCTGACGGCTTCCTTTGCGGTGAAACTCAGGACACGCAGCGAATGCTCGACCTGCTCGATCTCCAGCGTGAACGCGGCTTGGTTGGCGGGGTTGAGCATGGGCGAGTCCTTGGCCTGGGGGAAAGGCAGGACTTTGCACCAACTCGACATAACAAAAAGTCGGATGCTGCGCACAGCATCCGTAGGACTTCTCCCAAGAAGCCCTCTGACTAAAACTTCAGACGCTGACGGCTACTTCTGACACCCATCATCCTGCTGCAACAGGTTGGCCTGAGTCAGGTTGCAGCCCGCCGGCACGCTGCGGGTCAGCCAGACGTTGCCGCCAATCGTCGAGCCTTTGCCGATGGTGATACGACCGAGAATGGTCGCGCCCGCGTAAATCACGACATCGTCTTCAACGATAGGGTGGCGTGCATGGCCTTTTTGCAGTTGGCCGTCTTCGTCGGCCGGGAAGCGTTTCGCGCCCAGTGTCACCGCCTGGTAGATACGCACGCGCTCGCCAATGATCGCGGTTTCGCCAATGACCACGCCTGTTCCGTGGTCGATAAAGAAGCTGCGGCCGATCTGCGCGCCGGGGTGAATGTCGATGCCGGTTGCCGAATGGGCGATTTCAGAACTGATCCGCGCCAGCAGCGGCAGGCCCGCACGATAAAGATGGTGGGCAATGCGATGGTGAATGACCGCCAGAATGCCCGGATAGCACAGCAGCACTTCGTCCACGCTGCGAGCCGCCGGGTCGCCGTGATAGGCGGCCAGGACGTCGGTGTCGAGCATCGCGCGCATGGCGGGCAACGCGCTGGCGAAACCCTGAACCAACGCCACGGCGCGCTCGTTCAGCCCGACAATCTCTTCGCCCCGCTGATGCGCGACGTAACGCAGCTCCAGCCGTGTCTGGGCCATCAAGGCATTCAGGGCGACATCCAGCGTGTGACCGACATAGAAGTCTTCACTTTCCTCGCGCAGGTCCACCGGTCCCAGTCGCATGGGGAATAACGCGCCGCACAGAGCCTCAAGGATGTCGCGCATCGCCGCTCGCGAAGGCAGTTCGCGTCCGCCATGCTCGCCACTGACGCGACCGTTACGGCTACGCCAGTCATCACGGGCCTGACGCAACTGGCTGACAATCTGCTGCAACTGCCAATGGCTGGAACCGCCCTCGGCAGGTGCCTCTGGAATATCCCTCACGCTGACTTCTCCTGGTTCGGACGCGGCGTTCTTACGTTTGCCGCCGATGCGTTCACTCTACGGCAAAGATTTAACGCAAAAAAATAACTATTTTTGTAGGGCTTTTACCTGCGAGACATAAGACCTGATGAGTTGCCCTGCACGAAACGCCTGCCTATAGTCCCTCGAACCTCTAAACGGCTTGACTCTCATCATGATCAAACAACAGCTCGATCGCTTTAATCGCCTGAATCTGATCACCGCGCCCACTGCGCTGGAAAAACTGGAGCGTCTTTCGCTCTGGGCGGGCCGCGACATTTATATCAAACGAGATGACACCACGACCCTGGCGCTGGGCGGCAACAAGGTGCGCAAGCTGGAATACCTGGCCGCCGATGCGCTGGCGCAAGGGGCCGATACGCTGATTACCGCCGGCGCGATCCAGTCCAACCATGTGCGCCAGACCGCAGCACTGGCTGCGCGCCTGGGGCTGGGCTGCGTGGCCTTGCTGGAAAACCCTATTGCCACTCACGACGCCAACTACCTGCACAACGGCAATCGGCTGCTGCTGGACCTGTTTGACGCCAAGGTCGAGCTTGTGGAAAGTCTGGACAACGCCGATGAGCTGCTGCACGCCCTCGCCGCTCGTCTGGAGGCCTGTGGCAAAAAACCGTATCTCGTCCCCATCGGCGGTTCCAATGCGTTGGGCGCGCTGGGTTACGTGCATGCGGGCCTGGAACTGGCCGAACAGATCGAACACACATGCCTGGATTTCGCAGCGGTGGTACTCGCGTCCGGCAGCGCCGGCACTCACAGTGGTCTGGCGTTAGCACTGGCTGAAGTGCTGCCCGACCTGCCCGTCATTGGCGTGACCGTGTCGCGTACCGATGAAGCGCAGCGACCCAAAGTGCAAAGTCTGGCGCAACGCACCGCTGAACTCTTGGGCGCGCCACTGCCCGCCGCGTTCAACGTAGAGCTGTGGGACGAATACTACGCGCCACGCTATGGCGAACCGAACGCTGGAACGCTGTCTGCGATCAAACTAATGGCCAGTCATGAAGGCATTTTGCTTGACCCTGTGTATACCGGCAAAGCCATGGCGGGTTTGCTGGATGGCATTGGACGCCAGCGTTTTGAGGACGGCCCGCTGATCTTTCTGCACACCGGCGGCGCTCCGGCCTTGTTTGCGTATCCAGAAGTGTTCTCAGGCCAGGATGACTGAACCGCCCGCTTATTCCAAAAGCGAATAGATAGGTCTTATTTCGTTATTTTGATTCATACACCTGGGCTTTTATGATCGCCGGCCACCGAAACCGCCAACGCTTCAGGCGGCCATAAAGAAGCCGGAAGAACTTTCGGTGTAAAAGCCGCTTTCGCCGGGTCCGATTCTTGCTCGACATCAATAACAGTACAGGGAGCCAGTCATGAATATTTCTGCAATTCGTCGTGGTTTTTTGCTTTCCACCCTGAGCGTCGTGCTCGGTTACGGCCTGATGGGCTCAGCCGTGGCGGGTGATCAGCTCCAGAAAATCAAAGACAGCGGCACCCTCAGTGTGGGTCTGGAAGGGACGTATCCCCCGTTCAGCTTCCAGGACGAAAGCGGCAAGCTGGCCGGCTTCGAAGTGGAGTTTTCCGAGGCCTTGGCCAAGGAACTCGGCGTCAAGGCCAAACTGCGGTCGACGCCATGGGCCGGTATGCTCGCGTCGCTCGACTCCAAGCGTCTGGATGTGGTGATCAATCAGGTCACGATCTCCGAAGAGCGCAAAAAGAAATATGACTTCTCCGAGCCTTACACCATCTCCGGCATCCAGGCGTTGGTGCAGAAGAAAGACGCCGACCGATTCAAAACCGCAGCCGACCTGAGCGGAGCCAAGGTGGGCCTCGGCCTGGGCACCAACTACGAGCAGTGGCTCAAGGAGAATGTGCCGGGTGCAATCGTCAAGACCTATGACGATGATCCGACCAAGTATCAGGACCTGCGCATCGGGCGCATCGACGCCATTCTGGTTGACCGTCTCGCGGCATTGGAGCTGGTGAACAAAACCGAAGGCACCCTGGTCGTTTCCGGCAAGCCGTTCTCTCGTCAGGAATCCGGCGTTGCCGTGCGCAAGGGTGAGCCTGAGCTGGTGGACGCGATCAATAAGGCCATCGACAAACTCCGCGCTGACGGCACCCTGGCGAAGCTGTCACAGAAGTACTTCCAGGCTGATGTGACCCAATGATCGAAGAGAGCCTGAAGCTCGCGCTCGACTCCGCGCCCTTTTTGATAAAGGGTGCGTATTACACGGTATTCCTCAGCCTGGGCGGCATGTTCTTCGGCTTGCTGCTGGGCTTCGGCCTGGCCCTGATGCGCCTGTCACGGTTGATGTTGCTCAGGGGGATTGCGCGCGTCTACGTGTCGTTTTTCCGGGGCACGCCGTTGCTGGTGCAGCTGTTCATGATCTATTACGGCTTGCCGCAACTGGGCATTGAGCTGGACCCGTTGCCCGCCGCACTGATCGGCTTCTCACTGAACATGGGGGCCTATGCCTGCGAGATCCTGCGCGCCGCCATCGGCTCGGTGGATCGCGGCCAGTGGGAAGCTGCCGCCAGCATGGGGATGACACGCGCACAGGCAATGCGCCGGGCGATTCTGCCACAGGCCGCCCGTACGGCCTTGCCACCGCTGGGCAACAGCTTTATCTCTCTGGTCAAGGACACAGCGCTGGCCGCAACGATTCAGGTGCCGGAGCTGTTCCGCCAGGCGCAACTGATCACTGCCCGGACCCTGGAAATCTTCACCATGTACTTGGCCGCTGCCCTCATTTACTGGGTTCTTGCCACCCTGCTTTCGCATTTCCAGAATCGCCTCGAAGCGCGGGTGAACCGGCATGACCTGGAGTCTTGAACATGATTGTGGTTGAACAACTGACCAAGGAATTCAAAGGCCAGCCCGTGCTCAAGGGCATTGATTTGCGTGTGGAAGCCGGGGAAGTGGTGGCCATCATCGGGCCTAGCGGCTCGGGCAAGACCACCTTGTTGCGCTGCCTGAATTTTCTAGAAGAGCCCACCAGCGGCAAGATCATCGTGGGTGACATCGAGATTGATGGCAGTCGCCCGCTGAGCCAACAGCAAGGGCTCATTCGCCAACTGCGTCAGCATGTGGGCTTTGTCTTTCAGAACTTTAATCTGTTCCCCCACCGCACCGCCCTGGAGAACGTGATCGAAGGCCCGGTGGTGGTCAAGAAAATCCCGCGCGAGCGGGCCATGGAGCAAGGTCGAAAGCTGCTGGCCAAGGTTGGGCTTGCCGGTAAAGAGGACGCCTATCCCCGCCGGCTGTCAGGCGGGCAACAGCAGCGGGTGGCCATTGCTCGTGCGCTGGCGATGGAGCCTGAGGTGATTCTTTTCGATGAGCCCACTTCTGCGCTCGACCCGGAACTGGTGGGTGAAGTCCTCGCCACCATTCGCGACCTGGCCGAAGAAAAACGCACCATGGTGATCGTGACTCACGAGATGAGTTTTGCCCGGGACGTCGCCAATCGGGTGATCTTTATCGACAAGGGGGTCATCGTCGAGCAAGGAGAAGCAAAAGCGCTGTTTGCCAATCCTCGGGAAGAACGAACTCGGCAATTTCTGGAGCGTAGCCGCTCCTGATCCTACAGACCTTTGCGAAAAAACCAGCGCCATTCGGCGCTGTTTTTCTTTGTCTTACATTTGTACAACAAATGAACGATCTAAACCGCTGTTTGATTACCCCATAACTGGCGTGCAGAAACATCAATTTTTTCAAACACACCTCTCTCCGTTCATTACAGCCTGTAATAACGGGTAATCAGATACCCGCGTCATTGCAGCCGTAGGGGCCTGATTGCGCGTTGTTATAACCGTCATGCGTATAAAAGTTCACGTATCGCGGTAGGAAGAACCGGGCCAACTTCGCTAAAACCGGACATCAAACCTGTAGGAATTATCTAATTATTCTCCGCATCAGTCTTACAACGCAAACACATATTGACAGCAACGCTCAAACGCCATTAGCTCAAGCAAAACAACCCACTCAAACCCCTGACCTTATTGCAAGTTTGAATTACATACAGATTGTAATGTTTGCCATAGCTTGGAACTCTAAGGTACTTATCACCGCGCCGTTTTTTTCGGTTGTATGAGCGACACACACTTATCCCTGTCGCCAGCCGGCTAATTATTCAAACACCACTAACCAAGAGTATTCAGACATGCCCCAGATATCTCGCAACACCAGCGAATTCAAGCTGTTTGCACCCTACCTGCCCCAGGCTCATAACCATGGTATCGGCACTCGTGCGGCGGCCCACCTCCTCGTCAACATTGACCCTTACCCCGAGATGGATGAGGGGGATTTGATTGAATTGTTCTGGGACGGTTGTTACGTTGCGTCAAAACTTTTAAGTGAGTCTGACATCGGTTACACCATAGTCCTACGCGTACCTGAAAGTTTCCTACAGAGCGGAACTATTAAAACCCACTACCGAGTCATGAAAGTCGGCGGCACCCCCATTACATCGCCCAGTCGAAAACTCAGGGTAAAACTCGATGTACCCGGCGGACAGCTGCTGATTCCCAGCGATGAGGAAAATCAGGGTCTGGCACCTGTGTCTTTGCCAGAAGCGATAACCCGGCACGGACTGATTTCGCGGTATGTGAAAACGGGCGTTCCACTGGCCATCGAGCCCTATCTGAACATGGCGCCCAGCGACGAGATCACCCTGCGATGGGGCGATCTGCGCATGGATCTTGCTCCCCTGAAAGCAGAAGACGTCGGAAAGCCCGTCAACCTGATTGTGCCCGCAAAGCTGATTCAGGAAGCGGGCCACGAGCAACAACTGGAAGTGACCTACTGCATCATTGATCGAGTCGGCAATAATTCACGCTGGGCGCCGGTCCGCGCGATCAACTTCAGCGTACGCTGCGACAGTTGCCGGTGACTGGCGGTATGCCTCGGAGAAAAATCTCTCATGCGTGCGGGTTGTTTTAGCGGCGACCCGCCGTATCGGCTCCCCCTGATGAGTGCACAACCTGTGAGCCAGCGCACACTGAACCAGGCACCCAGAGGTTTCCTACAATGAGTTGCATATCGGCCTACAGGATTTCGCCAACGCCCTGAACACCCACTGCTAGCCTTCTGAAGTCATGTATGACTGCAGAGGTATAGCCAAGTGAAGCGCAATAAAACACTGAAACTATGCATTTTGTTAATGCTTGCCGGGTCGTGTTTGACCTACGCCCAACACGCCTGAGAGACGGCGAATTCGCCTTCTATGCTTATTCCAAAATACTCGTTTATTTAAATTTTATACGCCATTAGGGTATATACACCGGACCACCGGACATCGTGATTTTTCCTGCCGCATTCGCGGCATTTGACGCGAGGTTCCCATGGTCACTTCCCGCTCCTTTCTCCAGCAGCCCATCAACGCATCACGCCGCTCCCGAGGCCGCGCACATGTCTGATCTGGCTGCCCGCGCCTTGCGCACCGAAAATTCCGCACCTCAGCCGGACAGCGCACCGGCATTGTTGCCCGCCGTCATTCTGCAAAACGATGCCGACGCGATCGCTGCCGCTCACCGGTTGGCTGACCTTGCCCGCCTGAAGGCTGCCGAACGCGACGCCGAGCGACGCTTGCCTTGGCGGCTCATCGAACACTTCACGCAAAGTGGCCTGGGCAGTATTTCCATCCCTGGCGCTTACGGCGGACCTCAGGTTTCATTCGTCACGGTTGCCGAAGTCTTCCGCATCATTTCTGCCGCCGATCCGGCACTGGGGCAGGTCCCGCAAAATCAGTTCGGGATCATTCATCTGATCCAGAACAGTGCCACCGAACAGCAGAAAAAGGCCCTGTTCAAAGGTGTGCTGGACGGTCGGCGCATTGGCAATGCCGGACCTGAACGGGGGACGAAAAACACCCTTGAGCTCAAGGCGCGCCTCACCGCTCGGGGCGGAAAGTTCGTCATCAATGGTCAGAAGTTTTACTCGACCGGCGCGCTGTTCGCCCACTGGGTGGCAGTCAAGGCACTGAACGAGCACGGCCAGCAGATCATGGCGTTCATTGCACGGGGCACATCGGGGCTGCAGATCGTCGATGACTGGTCGGGATTCGGCCAACGCACGACTGCAAGCGGGACGGTGCTGCTTGATGACGTGGAGGTGGATGCCGCGTTGATCGTCGAAAACTGGCGCCTGTCACTGACGCCGAATATTCAGGGCGCCGTCTCGCAGCTGATCCAGGCCGCTATTGACGCAGGCATCGCTCGAGCCGCCATTGACGACACCATTGAGTTTGTCAGGACACGCTCACGCCCCTGGATTGATGCCCATGTCGACCGGGCCAGCGACGACCCCTACGTCATCGCCGATATCGGCAAGCTCAAGCTTGAACTGCACGCTGCCGAAGCCTTGTTGCGCGAGGCTGGCAAGGTACTCGACGAGGTCAATGCCAAGCCCATAGATGAATATTCAGCAGCACGCGCCTCAATCGCCGTTGCCCGCGCCAAGGTGTTGACCACCGAGATCTCGTTGCTGGCCAGCGAAAAACTGTTCGAACTGGCCGGCAGCCGCGCAACCCTTGCCGAATTCAATCTCGACCGTCATTGGCGTAATGCCCGCGTCCACACCCTCCACGATCCGGTGCGGTGGAAATACCACGCCGTGGGTGCGTGGCACCTGAACGGGACCCTCCCCGCGCGCCACTCGTGGATTTGAACCCGGTCACTGGAGAACACCGTCATGACGTCTAACCTTGCGCCGCGCGACAGCGCCGCCATTATCGACAGCGACCACGAGGCACTGCGGGTCGCCCATGAGCTGGCCGCACACTTCAAGCGCGACAGCGCCGTGCGTGATCGCGAACGCCGCCTGCCGCACGCCGAACTGTTGCTGTTCAGCCGCTCCGGGCTTGGCGGGATCAGTGTGCCCAAGTCATTCGGCGGTGCCGGCGTGTCCAATGTCACGCTGGCGAACGTCATTCGCCTGATCAGCGAAGCCGATGGGTCTTTGGGGCAGATCCCGCAGAACCACTTCTACGCACTGGAGGTGCTGCGGGTAAACGGCGATCCCGAACAGCAGACGCGTCTGTATGCCGAGGCCCTGGCCGGCTATCGATTCGGCAACGCATTGGCCGAGCTGGGCACTAAAACAGCCCATGACCGCACCACCCGCCTGACGCGCGATGGCGACGGCTTTCGCATCAACGGGCGTAAGTTCTATTCCACCGGCGCGCTGTACGCTCAGCGGATTCCGACATCGGTTGTCGATGAAAACGGCATTCAACACCTGGCGTTTGTACCTGCTGAAAGCCAGGGTCTGACAGTGATCGACGACTGGAGCGGCTTTGGCCAGCGCACCACCGGCAGCGGGTCGGTGGTGTTCGAAGACGTGTTCGTCAGCGCCCGCGACGTGATCCCGTTTCAAAGCGCGTTCGAACGGCCCACCCCGGTCGGCCCGCTGGCGCAGATTCTCCATGCCGCCATCGACACCGGCATCGCCCGCGCGGCCTTTGAGGACGCGCTGCACTTCGTGCGCACTCGCACCCGTCCATGGATCGACTCAGGGATCGAAAAAGCCGTGGACGACCCGCTCACGCTGCACAGCTTCGGCAAGCTGGGCATTCGTCTCTATGCCGCCGAAGCATTGCTGGAGCGTGCCGGTGAACTGCTGGACCTCGCCCAGGCTGACAGCACCGCAGACACCGTGGCCGCCGCGTCCATCGCCGTCGCAGAAGCCCGCGCCATCAGCACGGAAATATCCCTCGCGGCAGGCAGCACCTTGTTTGAACTGGCAGGAAGCCAGGCGACGCTTGCCGAACACGGTCTCGATCGCCACTGGCGCAACGCTCGGGTGCACACCTTGCACGACCCGGTGCGCTGGAAGTACCACGCTATTGGCAATTACTACCTAAATGATGAGAGCCCACCGTTGCGGGGGACCCTCTGATGGCGAAGAAGAAGATCCTGCTCAACGCGTTCAACATGAATTGCATTGGCCACATCAACCACGGCTTGTGGACCCATCCCCGGGATAATTCCACTCAATACAAGACGCTCGAATACTGGACCGAGCTGGCGCAGTTGCTGGAGCGCGGCCTGTTCGATGGCTTGTTCATGGCGGACATCGTGGGCGTGTACGACGTTTACCAACACTCAGTGGACGTCCCGCTCAAGGAGTCAATCCAACTGCCGGTCAACGATCCGCTGCTGTTGGTTTCCGCCATGGCGGCTGTCACGAAAAACCTCGGCTTTGGTGTGACCGCTAACCTGACGTATGAAGCGCCGTATCTGTTCGCGCGCCGCATGTCGACACTGGACCATTTGAGTCGCGGTCGAGTGGGCTGGAACATCGTCACCGGTTATCTGGACAGCGCTGCCCGCGCCATGGGGCTCAGCGAGCAAATCGAGCATGACCGCCGCTACGACCAGGCCGATGAATACCTGCAGGTTTTATACAAGCTTTGGGAAGGCAGCTGGGAAGACGACGCCGTGCTCAACGACCCGCGACAGCGGATCTACGCGCAGCCGGACAAAGTCCACAAAGTGCGGCACACCGGGGAGTTCTATCAGGTCGAGGGCTATCACCTGTGTGAACCGTCGCCGCAGCGCACCCCCGTCCTGTTTCAGGCCGGTAGTTCCGAGCGTGGCTTGCAGTTCGCCGGCGATCACGCCGAATGCGTATTCATCAGCGGTCAGAGCAAACCCTCGACCCGTGACCAGGTAGATAAAGTCAGGGCCAGTGCCGTAGCCGCCGGGCGCAATCCCGACGACATCAAAGTGTTCATGGGCCTCAACGTGATTGTCGGCGCGACCGAGGCTGAAGCCCGGGCCAAACAGGCCGAATACCGGGAGTTCGCCAGCGCCGAGGCCGGCGTCGCCCATTTCGCGGCCTCCACAGGCATCGATTTCGCCGGGTACGAGCTCGACGAACCGATTCAGTACGTAAAAAGCAACGCCATTCAGTCGGCCACCCAAAACCTGCAAAACAACGATTGGACCCGCCAAAAGCTGCTTGACCAGCACGCGTTGGGCGGACGCTACATCACGGTGGTCGGCTCGCCTGAGCAAGTGGCCGACGAGTTGGAGTCCTGGATTGCCGAAACCGGCCTCGACGGCTTCAACCTGACCCGCATTGTCACCCCGGAAAGCTACGTGGACTTCATCGACCTGGTGGTCCCGGAGCTGCAACGCCGCGGCGCCTACAAGACCGCTTACGACAACGGCAGCCTGCGGGAGAAATTGTTCCCCGAAGGCGGAGCGCGGTTGCCGGATCGACATGCGGGGGCGAGTTATCGGCATTAAAAGCTTGGCAACCCGTTGGAGCGAGGCTTGCCCGCGAAAGCATCAGACCAGACAACACAACACAACACCTAACCTTGCAGCGCACCGGAAGCTCGCCATGAAAACACTGATCGCAACCCTGGCCTTGAGCCTGTTAACCCTCACCGCCCACGCCACCGACCAGCCCTTTAAAGTCGGCACCACGGCAGCCTTCGCCATCCCGCTGGAAGCGGCGGTCGAGGAAGCTGGCAAGCAAGGGCTTAAGGTCGAGCTGGTGGAGTTCACCGACTGGATCGCGCCCAATGTCAGCCTCGCAGCGGGAGACATCGACGTGAACTACTTCCAGCATGTTCCGTTTCTGACCAACGCCAATGAGGCGTCCGGTTTCAATCTGGTGCCTTACGCGCCGGGGATCATCAACAACGTCGGGCTTTACTCGAAGCAGTACAAAAGCTTCGATGAATTGCCGACCGGTGCCACCGTGGCCATTGCCAACGACCCGATCAACAGCGGGCGCGGCCTGCAATTACTGGCCAAGGCAGGCTTGATCACCCTCAAGCCGGGCGTGGGTTTCAAGGCGACAGAAGACGACATCACCGCCAACCCGAAAAAACTCAAGCTGATTCAGGTCGAAGCGGTGCAACTGGTGCGGGCGTATGAAGACGCCGATCTGGTCCAGGGTTATCCGGCCTACATTCGCCTTGCAAAAACCTTCGATGCGGCTTCGGCGATCCTGTTCGATGGGCTGGACCACCCGGAATACGTCATCCAGTTCGTGATCAAGCCCGACCACAAAAACGACCCGCGACTGGCGAAGTTCGTCGACATCTACCAGCACTCGCCAGTGGTGCGCGCTGCACTGGATAAAGTGAACGGCAAGCTCTACCAAGCGGGATGGGAAGGTTGATATGAATGCCACGGTCCAACGTCAACTGCCCCTCGACACGCCGGGCGCGGCACATTCGGCCCAACGCGCCGAGCTTCACCCCGACCTGAATCACGCCCACGTGCGCTTCATCAATCTGGGCAAAACGTATCAGGGCAAGCAAGGCCCGGTAGACGCCTTGCAGAACATCGACCTGGCCATTCAGCGCGGTGAAATCTTCGGCATCATCGGCCGCAGTGGCGCGGGCAAATCATCGTTGATCCGCACCATCAATCGTCTGGAACAGCCCAGCAGCGGTCGGGTATTGATCGATCAGACGGACATCGGTGGTTTCAACGCAGACAGACTGGTCGAACTGCGGCGGCGGATCGGCATGATCTTCCAGCACTTCAACCTGATGTCGGCCAAGACCGTTTGGCAGAACGTCGAGCTGCCTTTAAAAGTAGCAGGCGTGCCCAAGGGCCAGCGTCAGCGCAAGGTCACGCAATTGCTGGAGCTGGTGGGCCTGCAGGACAAGCACAACGCCTATCCGGCGCAATTGTCCGGCGGGCAGAAGCAGCGGGTCGGCATCGCGCGGTCGCTGGTCCATGACCCGGCCATTCTGCTGTGCGATGAAGCCACCTCGGCCCTGGACCCGGAGACGACCCAGTCAATCCTTGGGCTGCTGCGCGAGATCAATCAACGGCTTGGGCTGACGATCATTCTGATCACTCATGAAATGGCGGTGATTCGCGATATTTGCCACAGGGTCGTGGTGCTCGAACAGGGCCGGGTGGTGGAGCAAGGTCCGGTGTGGCAGGTGTTTGGCGATCCGCGTCACGAGGTCAGCAAAACACTGCTCGCCCCGCTGCAACACGGCGTGCCGCAAGACCTCCAGACACGCATCACCCCGCAACCGCAGCAACCCGGCGCACCGCTGGTGCTGGATCTGCAGTTCACCGGCGAGACAGGCGAAGGGCTTGATCTGGCTGCGCTGTTCAGCGCCTTGGGCGGGCGGGTCAGTCTGCTGCAAGGCGGGGTCGAACGAATCCAGGGTCGGCCGCTTGGGCATCTGCTGCTGTCGATTGCTGATTCGCCACACTCATGTGAAGAACTGTTGATCCGGGCGCGCAAACAGGCGCAACACGCGGAGGTCATCGGCTATGTGGTTTGATCGTTTGTTACAAGGCGTCATCGACACGTTCCTCATGGTGGGCGTGTCGTCGTTCATCGCACTGTTGCTGGGCATCCCCCTGGCGGTGATCCTGGTCACCAGTTCCAAAGACGGCATCTATGAGGCACCGGTGCTGAATCGAGTGCTGGGCGGCTTCGTGAATCTGTTCCGCTCGATCCCGTTCCTGATTCTCATGGTGGCGCTGATCCCTTTCACCCGGCTGATCGTCGGCACCACGTACGGCGTGTGGGCCGCGGTGGTGCCGCTGACCATTGCCGCGACGCCGTTCTTCGCACGAATCGCTGAAGTCAGCCTGCGGGAGGTCGATCACGGCCTGATCGAAGCCGCTCAGGCGATGGGTTGCCGACGCTGGCACATTGTGTGGCACGTCCTGCTACCGGAGTCGCTGCCCGGCATCGTTGGCGGCTTCACCATCACCCTGGTGACGATGATCAATTCCTCGGCAATGGCCGGCGCGATCGGTGCGGGAGGCTTGGGCGACATTGCTTACCGCTACGGCTACCAACGCTTCGACAGCCAGGTGATGCTGACCGTGATCGTCCTGCTGGTGGTACTGGTGGCGGTTATCCAGTTAGGCGGCGACAGGTTGGCGCGGGGGCTGAACAAACGCTGAGTGGGTTATATTCACGGCATCAAACGCTTGGAATACCCCCATGAAACTCGAACCGCAGGATCTCGCGCAGATCACCCAGACAACCCTCGGCCATTACAATCAGGTGGCTGATGCGTTCCGCGAAGGTACCCGAGATCATGACGTCAGCCAGAACATCGCCGCGCTGTTGCGACAGATAGAAGGCCCGACGCCGTGGCAGATTCTGGATTTCGGCTGCGGGCCGGGGCGCGACCTGAAAACATTTACCGCCATGGGACACATCGCGGTCGGCCTCGATGGTTCTGAGCGCTTCGCCGAAATGGCACGTACCGAGACCGGCTGCGAAGTCTGGCAACAGAGTTTTCTTGAACTGGAACTTCCCGCAGAACGCTTCGACGGCATCTTCGCCAACGCAGCGTTGTTCCATGTCCCCAAACAGGAATTGCCACGAGTCCTGCGCCAGCTGCACGCCGCCCTGAAACCCGGCGGTGTGCTGTTCAGCTCTAACCCCCGGGGTGAAAACCGCGAGGGCTGGAACGGCCCGCGCTACGGCTCATACCATGATCTGGACGCCTGGCGCATGCTGCTGACTGAAGCGGGATTCATTGAGTTGGATTATTACTACAGACCTGAAGGCTTGCCTCTGGAGCAGCAGCCCTGGCTGGCGAGCGTGTGGCGGCGGGGGTGATGACGATGAGCAAACTCTTCAAAGAACTGATGGAAAGCGTCCACCAGATGGACGAGATTGTTCGCGGCGAACGCCAGCCTTCACGCGAGTTCACAGTCGACGCCATGCAGATCAAGGCGATACGTAAAGCCACAGGGCTTTCGCAGGCTAAATTCGCCGCAATCATTGACGTGCAATTGGGCACACTCCGCAATTGGGAACAAGGTCGTCGCGAACCTACCGGTCCCGCCAAAGCCCTGCTCAAAGCCATACATAACGACCCGGTTCATGTCCTGAACGCATTGGCAGGTTAAAGCTGCCTGCCTGGCAAATACCGGCCCCCGTTGGAGCGAGGTTTGCCCGCGAACAACGATAACGCGGTGTATCCGGCTTTCCGAGGCGATTGATTCGCATACAAGCTGGAACGCCGCCTGCTCGCTCTAACGGCTCCATTTCAGGCCTGCATTCCCGGAATCACAAAAAACCGCCCCGAGGGGCGGTTTTTTATTCAGCCAATCCGACTATTACAGCTTCGGACCCGCTGCCTTGATGGCGTCGCTCACGTCGAACTTCTTGAAGTTCTCAACGAACAGACTGGCCAATGCTTTGGCCGCCTCGTCGTAGGCAGCCTTGTCCGCCCAAGTGTTGCGCGGGTTAAGCAGGTTGGTGTCAACGCCCGGTACGGCCAGTGGCACGTCGAGGTTGATGGTGTCCAGGTGTTCGGTATCTGCACCAATCAACGCGCCGCTCTGGATGGCCGCGATCACGCCACGAGTGGTCGGGATGTTGAAGCGCTTGCCGACGCCATAGCCACCGCCGGTCCAGCCGGTATTGACCAGGTACACCTTGGAGCCGAAACCGCGGATGCGCTTGATCAGCAGCTCTGCGTATTCGCCGGCCGGACGCGGGAAGAACGGTGCGCCAAAGCAAGTGGAGAAGGTCGACTTGATGCCGCTGCCCGAACCCATTTCAGTAGAGCCCACCAACGCGGTGTAGCCCGACAGGAAGTGGTAAGCCGCTTGCTCTTCGCTGAGGATCGACACCGGTGGCAGAACGCCGGTCAGGTCGCAGGTCAGGAAGATCACCGCGTTAGGCTCGCCGCCCAGGTTCAGAGGCGCGCGTTTTTCGATCAGTTCACGCGGGTAAGCAGCGCGGCTGTTCTGGGTCAGGCTGTCATCGGCGTAATCGGCTTTCTTGGTAACCGGGTCCAGAACGACGTTTTCCAGAACGGCGCCGTGCTGGATGGCTTTCCAGATAACAGGCTCGTTCTTCTCGGACAGGTCGATGCACTTGGCATAGCAACCGCCTTCGATGTTGAACACAACACCAACGCCCCAGCCATGTTCGTCGTCGCCGATCAGGTAACGGCTTTCATCGGCGGACAGGGTGGTCTTACCGGTGCCGGACAGGCCGAAGAACAACGTAACGTCGCCCTCTTCACCCATGTTGGCCGCGCAATGCATAGGCAGTACATCAACCGCTGGCAGCAGGAAGTTCTGTACCGAGAACAGGGCTTTCTTCATCTCGCCGGCGTAACGCATACCCGCGATCAACACCTTGCGGGCAGCAAAGTTGATGATCACGGTGCCATCGGAATTGGTGCCATCACGCTCGGGCTCGCAGACGAACCACGGGGCGTTGATGATCTGCCACTCGTCCTTGCCGCCAGCGTTGTACTGTTCCGGATTGATGAACAGGCAACGGCCGAACAGGTTGTGCCACGCGGTTTCGGTGGTCATCTTGACGGGCAGGTAGTGCGCCGGGTCAGAGCCTACATGAACGTGGGAAACGAAGCGTTCGCGCTCTGCCAGGTAGGCCGTTACGCGGTCCCACAAGGCATTGAACTTGTCCGCCGGGAACTTGCGGTTGATAGGGCCCCAGGCGATAGCGTCCTGAGTGGTCGGCTCTTCAACAATGAACCGGTCAACCGGCGAACGGCCAGTACGATGGCCTGTTTTCACAACCAGAGCGCCAGTATCGGAAAGTTCGCCTTCGCCGCGGGCAAGGGCTTCCTTGACCAATTCGTCGATGCTCAAGTCGGTGTACACAGCGTTGTTGGTTTGCGTCATGAGGGTCCCCGTCGGCCAGTGGCCGAGTGCTCCAAACGGTTTTGTAGTAAAAAAACAACCACTACTACAGCGGAAAAGTGGGCCGGATTATGCCAGAAATGCCTGAAAAGGGTAGGACCCTCCTGTCAGAAGAACGACACAACGCCTCCGAACCTGTCACAACGTCGTTACGTGCCTGTTTAATGGCGCGTATCCGAGGGTGAATCGACACCGCCGCCTGCAAACAACTGAGTGATGTCAGTGGCATCGAACAGATAACGCTCATTGCAGAACTGACAGTCGATCTCAACCGCACCGTTGTGTTCGATAACCAATTGCTGCGCGTCTTCCAGACCGAGGCTGACCAGCGCGTTGGCTGAGCGCTCTCGCGAACAGCTGCAACGAAAGCACATGGGTTGAATGTCGAACATCCGGACCGGGTCCTGGTGGAACAGACGGTGCAGCACGGTTTCGTTGTCCAGGCTCAACAGCTCTTCAGCCGTCAGCGTGTTGGCCAGCGTCGTGACGTGCTCCCAGCTGGCATCGCGCTCTTCAGGGTCGGTCAGGCGTGCGGCGGGCAACTGTTGCAGCAGCAGACCGCGGGCACGGTGGCCGTCGGCACGCAGCCAGAAACGGGTGCCCAGTTGTTCGGACATGACAAAGTAGCTGGACAGGCTCTCGGAAAGATCGACGCCATCCAGGGCAACAATGCCTTGATAGCGCTTGCCCTGTCGTGGATCGACCGTCAGGGCCAGCGAACCCTCGGGCATCAGGTCCTGCAGGCCAGCGCCCGGAACGATCAGGGATTCGTCATAGCGGGCAATGCCGCGCAACTCGCGCTCACTGGAGCACTCGACCATCAACAGCGGCACAGCTCCGCTGGAGCGCGCCTGAAGGATCAGCAACCCGTCAAATTTCAAGGTGCCTACCAGCAAGGCGGCGGCAGCCATCAGCTCACCGAGCAACAGTGCAACGGGTTCCGGGTACGGGTGCTTGGCCAGCACTTCGGCATAGCTGCGCTCCAGCGCAACCAGCTCACCGCGCACGTCGGTCTCGTCGAAAATGAAGCGCTGGGTGTAATCGGTATCCGGGATATCAGTCATAGGGAGAGGTATCTGAAGTAATGACAAAATGATGACAGGCGTCTATAAGACGCCGTTGGCACCTTAATGGTGCGACATGCCATGTCGATAAGGGGCATTTTATGGAACATCCGGCACTCTTCCAAGCAAAGTGGAACCTGGGCCGTCTCGCGCTCTGCAATATCGTCGCGTTTACGCTATTGGGCCTCTGGATGTGGCCAACGGGTCTTGCATGCTTTACCCGGTTTGATGACGGGCTGTTTCATCTGCTCAATCAACCCTTGGCACACAGTACGGCCTGGCTGAGCATCTGGACGGTTGCCAGCATGCGCCCTTTCGATATCGTAGTCGGTTTGATCCTGCTGGCATTGCTGATCCAAGGCGACTGGGTATTCAAGGCTGTTCAGGCGCGGGCAGCGCTGTTCGGGTGATCCGGGGCCTGGGCGCCGGTGTTCATGTTGCCGCGTCTGGCCGCTGGCGCTCACTGGGGACAGGACGATGACATCGGCGGTTTGATGATTGCCCTGCTGGCACTTGACTGGTGGTATTACACGCCCTTCGCCGCCGTCGCTACGAATCTATGGCTGAACGTGACTGCGCCCGTTTTCAGGTTGGGCCAAAAGCTGCCGATGGTTCAGCGCTTGAGTGTTGTGCGCGGCAGCTAGACCGATGACCTGTTGGAGCGAGCGGGGGGCCTGGTCCACCGAGGTGCCTGATTCGCGGGCAAGCCTCGCTCCAACGGTTTCGAGGGTATTTAAACCTTCAATCATCGTTACTGGAGCCGCGAAACTGAAACAACTGCCGACGTTGCTTCTTGTTCGGCTTGCCATCACTGGTCATGCCCAAATTACCGGCCTTGCGTTGCGCAGCGGCGTTTTCCCGTTTGGCGATGCTGTCCGGGGTTTCGTTGTACAGGGCCTGCGCTTCCGGCGCGCCGCGCCTCACCACGGATAACGCCTGCACGACAACCGTGCGATCCTCAAAACCGGTACGAATCAGAATCTCATCGCCAACGCGCGGTTCCTTGCCAGGCTTGCACCGCTCGCCCCTACAATGGACCTTGCCACTTTCTATCGCCGCTTTGGCCAAGGCACGGGTTTTGAAAAAACGCGCAGCCCATAACCATTTATCCAGACGAACCTTGTCGTCTTCTTCTGACTTTTGTGCCATATGAATTCCTTAACTGAGCCGTAGTCAGAACTTTACTACGTCAGGCACCTACGCCAGTAATACGATTACTGGTCTCGGCACCCTTGGCTCTCCACTGGTCTCTTCCTTACATGGAGTGTGATATGACTGAATTCCCTTCGTCATTGACCTCACCTAACGTCGGCTGCGAAGGCTGCAAGAACAGCCCCGAACTCGACTTTTCGTTTGCGTTCGCCTATCAGCCCATCGTGGACCTGCGGGACCACTCGGTATTTGCCCACGAGGCATTGATCAGGGGCATCAATGGGGAAGGCGCGATGTCCGTGCTGAGTCAGGTCACGGATCGCAACCGCTACCGGTTTGACCAGTTGTGTCGCACTCACGCCATTGCTGGCGCCTCGGCCCTGGGCATGAACGAGCGGCTGTCGATCAATTTTCTGCCCAACGCCGTCTATCGTCCGGAGCTGTGCATTCGCACGACGCTGGAAGCGGCGCGCACCCATAACTTCCCGCTGGACCGGCTGATTTTCGAGACTATCGAAACCGAGCACGTCGATAACAATCGCCATTTGACCAATATTCTGCGTGAATACCGCGAATTCGGTTTCATGACGGCGATTGACGATTTCGGGGCGGGCTATTCAGGCCTGACACTTCTGGCTGATTTCCAGCCCGACCTGATAAAACTCGACATGCATTTGATTCGAGATATTCACCGCGACCGCGTCCGTCAGGCTATCGTTCGTGGGGTTGTCACAATGTGTACCGAGTTGGGCGTTAAAGTCATCGCCGAAGGCATCGAGTGTGCCGAAGAGCGAGACTTCCTCGCCGATTGTGGGATTTATCTGATGCAAGGCTATTGGTTCGCCAAACCTGCATTCAAAGCATTGGCCCGGATTGAACCCGGGGTCTGGCAGGCAGCATAAGAAGTGCGGAATCCCTTTTGAAAACATTTGATCATCTGACAGTCATCGGTCTGCGCGAGTGGGTGGCGCTGCCCGACTTGGGAGTAGCGGGCCTGCGTGCGAAAATCGACACCGGCGCGAGCACCTCAAGCCTGCACGCGACGGAAATCGAGCCTTTTGAACGCGATGGCCAGAAATGGGTTCGTTTCAATGCTCACCTGGGGACCGTCGTACAGCTGCGCCATCGCCGTTGCGAAGCGCTGCTGGTTGCGATGAAAACCATAAAAAGCTCCAACGGCCATGCACAGGTCCGCTACGTCATTCGCACTCCCCTGGCTCTGGGTGATCGCGTCTGGCCGGTGGAATTCACGCTGGCTTGCCGCAAAGCAATGCGCTACCGCCTGTTGCTCGGCTCCAACGCTTTGATCGATGGCCAGCTGGTCGTCAATCCCGGCATTACTTATGTTCAGGACAAGCCGGTCTTTCCGGCCTCGACTACCTCTGCCACAGGTGCTGCATGAAGATCGCTGTGCTGTCGCGTAACCCGCGTCTGTATTCAACCCGTCGTCTGGTCGAAGCTGGTATTGAACGCGGCCATGAGATGGTGGTGATCGACACCCTGCGCGCCTATATGAACATCGCCAGCCACAAACCGCAGATCCACTATCGCGGCAAACCGCTGGAAGATTTTGATGCCGTGATCCCGCGCATCGGGGCTTCGGTGACGTTTTATGGCTGCGCGGTGTTGCGCCAGTTTGAAATGATGGGGGTGTTCCCGCTCAACGAATCGGTGGCCATCGCCCGTTCCCGGGACAAGCTACGCTCCCTGCAATTGTTGTCGCGTCGCGGTATCGGTTTGCCGGTCACCGGCTTTGCTCACTCGCCGGATGACATTCCCGACCTGATCCAGATGGTCAATGGCGCGCCGTTGGTAATCAAGGTGCTCGAAGGCACCCAGGGTATCGGCGTGGTGCTGTGCGAAACGGCGACCGCCGCTGAATCAGTGATCGAGGCATTCATGGGCCTCAAGCAGGACATCATGGTTCAGGAGTACATCAAGGAAGCGGGCGGCGCGGATATCCGCTGCTTCGTGGTCGGCGACAAAGTCATCGCCTCGATGAAACGACAGGCCAAGCCGGGTGAGTTCCGTTCCAACCTGCACCGCGGAGGCAGCGCCAGCCTGATCAAAATCACCCCGGAAGAACGAATGACCGCCATTCGTGCGGCCAAGGTCATGGGGTTGAGCGTCGCGGGGGTCGACATCCTGCGTTCCAATCACGGCCCGCTGGTGATGGAAGTGAACTCTTCACCGGGCCTGGAAGGCATTGAGGTCACCACCAGCAAGGACGTTGCCGGAATGATCATCGAATACCTGGAAAAGAACAGCAGCCCGCATATGACGCGGACCAAAGGGAAGGGCTGACGGTGTCGTGATGTAAAGGCGAAGTCGTTGGCGAGGCGGTGTGTGAGGCACAACGGCTCGCCAACAGGTTCGCCACGGAACATGCGATAGGTCAGTCGATACGTTTACGGCTGGAATGCCGTCATCGCTGCCTCGCGTGGCTCGGGAGCTCCTTGTATGTCGCCAGCGCGTATTGGCGAGGTGACGATCCATGTGGGTGGCGCCTGTTGAATCGGGTAGCACTCACAACACTTTCAGCGTTGCGCACTGAGGTTCCGTCCTGACGGCCGGGTCCATTTTGTCGTGGCAAAATAGACGAAAACCGTTTGCGCTGACGTCCGGCCCCTGCTGCGCAGGGGTTCCTTCGCTCCGGTGCCGTGGTGTGGG
>NZ_JAFCTZ010000020.1:0-20306 GCF_049896285.1 Pseudomonas sp. DWP3-1-2
TTGCCCATTACAACCACCGACGCTGTCACACCGCCTCGAACAATTTGCCGCCCGCTGTTTTTGAGAAACGGGCGGCCTAATGCTCCTACGGAACGGTCCAAAAAAACTGGACCACTACAAGCTCGCTCCTACAGAGCAACGCGAGGCAGCGATGGCGGTAGGACGATTAAAGACGTGTCACTGATCAACCCCGTTCGGCGGTTGATTATTTACGCTCCAGCAACCCCGGCAATTGCGCCACCAGCTTCTGGTTGTTCAACGGTGCACGAATGAACCCCCGCTGTTTCCCGTCCGGGCCCAGCAATGCCAGGTTGCCGCTGTGATCCACGGTGTAGTTCGGCTTGCTGGTATCGGCGGGGATGAAAGGAATGCTCACCGCATTGGCCAGTTTCTGAATGTCCGCAACGGGCGCTGTCAGGCCGATGAAGTCCTTGTCGAAATAACCCAGGTACTGCTTCAACTGCGCCGGTGTGTCGCGGTTCGGATCAACGCTGACCAGCACCACCCGCAGGTTGGCCAACGCTTCCTTGGGCAGTTCGCTCTTGATCTGTCGCAGCTGGGCGAGGGTGGTCGGGCAGATGTCCGGGCAGAAGGTGTAACCGAAAAACAGCATCGTCCATGTGTCCTTCAGCTCGCTGGCCACCACGGGCTGACCGTCCTGATTGGTCATTTGCAGGTCAGGCACCGTGCGGCTTTGGGGCAACAGGATGATCCCGGCATCAATCAGCGCCGTCTGGTCCCCCGGGCCTTTGCCCGAGAGCACCCGGTTGACGGTCAGGCCGAGGATCAAGGCGACGATGGCGGCGAGAATCAAAACGGTTTTCTGGGTTCGGGTCATAGGCTCAACAGTAAGTAATGGTCGACAAGCAGGGCGATGAACAGCAGGAACAGGTAATAAATAGAGTACTTGAAGGTCTCTATCGCCGCGTGCGGCCGAACGCCACGGTACAACACCCAGGCCCGATGCAGGAAGCGCACACCCAAGCCCAGGGCACACAGCAGATACAACAGCCCGCTCATGTGGATCACATACGGCAGCAGGCTGACCGCCAGCAGGATCAGCGTATAGAAGACGATATGCACTTTGGTGTAGTGCTCGCCATGGGTAACCGGCAGCATCGGGATGTCGGCCCTGGCGTATTCCTCCTTGCGATGAATCGCCAGCGCCCAGAAGTGCGGTGGCGTCCAGGCGAAGATGATCAGCACCAGCAGGAGCGGTTCGGCGCTGACATGCCCGGTAACGGCGACCCAGCCCAGCAAGGGCGGCGCTGCCCCGGCCAGCCCGCCGATGACGATGTTCTGGGGCGTGGCGCGTTTCAGAAAACCGGTGTAGATCACGGCGTACCCCAACAACGACGCCAGGGTCAGCCCAGCGGTCAACGGGTTGGTGAAGGCCAGCAGCAACGCCTGCCCGCACAACGCCAGGAGCATCGCAAACGTCAGCGCTGCGCCTGGGGACACGCGGCCGGTGGCTATCGGACGGTTATGGGTACGGGCCATCAGCGTATCGATCCGCCGATCCACCACATGGTTGACCACCGCCGCGCCGCCCGCACAACAGGCGATGCCCAGATTGCCAAACACCAGCACCGGCCAGGGCACGCCCGTGCGGGTCGCGAGAAACATGCCCACCAGCGAGGTGATCAGCATCAGCACCACGACCCTGGGCTTGGTCAGTTCCAGATAATCGCGCCAGAGCGCCTGGTTGGGGTGGGCGCGGGTCAGTGTGGTCATGGCGTGAATCTCTCATCCGGTGACGTCCTTGGAAGCGTGCGGGCGGCGCTTCCGACTTGCCCGGGAAGGCGATACCTCAACCCCGAAAATTTCGTTGCAAGTACCGACCTCTTCGCGGGCAAGCCTCGCTCCAACAGGTATCCACTATTCCTTGCGGGTGCCGGCACCCGAACCCGGAAGTTGATCAGCACCATACTCATCATCAACGCCGCGCCGCCCGCGTTATGGGCCACGGCCACCGCCAGGGGCAGGTGAAAAACGACATTGCTGATGCCCAGCCCCACCTGCACACCCAACGCCAGCAGCAACAGCCCTGCCATGCCCCTTAATCCGGCTTGCCTGAGTTGCCACGCCAGGGCCAGCAACGAGAGCGTCACCAACAGCGCACCGATGCGATGGGTCAGGTGAATGGCCGTGCGTGCTTCGCTGTCCAGCTGGCCGCCCAGATAATTCGGGCCGATGTGTTGCGTCAGATGAAAGCCGTTGGCGAAATCCGCGTCCGGCCACCATTGGCCCTGACACAGAGGCAGATCGGTGCACGCCATCGCCGCGTAATTGGCGCTGACCCAGCCGCCCAAGGCGATTTGCACACCCACCAATAGCAGGCCGACTGCCGCCATGCGCCGCAGTCGCGTCGGCAGTTGTGGCAGCACGGGAAAAGCGCCGCTCAGGCGCACCGTCAGCAGCGACAGCAGGCTCAAGGTCGCGACACCGCCCAGTAGATGCCCCGTGACCACTTGCGGCCAGAGCTTGAGCGTCACGGTCCACATGCCGAATGCTGCCTGTGCAAACACCACCCCCAACAGCACCAACGGTAACTTCACCGGTTGCCCTGCAGTATGGCGGCGCTGCCAGGCCTGAACGGCGAGGACCAGGATGAGGATCAACAGCCCTGCGGCGAAATAGCGATGGATCATCTCGTTCCAGCCTTTCTGGGCGTGGACCGGCGTGTCCGGGAAGCGCAGTTCGGCGTGCGCCAGTTGCGCCTCGCTGGCGGGCACACTGATAAAGCCGTAACAGCCCGGCCAGTCAGGACAACCCAGCCCGGCGTGGGTCAGGCGGGTGTAGGCACCGAGTAACACCACCAACAACGCCACCAGCGTGGCAAGCAGCGCCAGACGAAATCCGGGTTTGGTCATGACGACCCCCTTAGCCGATATTCGACAGTTTCAGCAGCTGGCGCAGATCGTTGAGCAAGTCCTTACCGTTCACGTCCACGCCGTAGCGCAGCACAAGGTTGCCGTGGGGATCGACGATCCAGAGTTGTGGCGCTTCACTACCCGGCGCCAGGTTTTGATAACGCGACAGCTCCAGCGGGTAGCGCTGCAATTGCGGGTATTCCCGGGTCAGTCTGGCGGCGTAGTCCGCGTCCAGCGGTTGCGCCGTGGCCAAGGCATGACTGGCCCGAGAGGCGTCGCGCCCCAGGCCGATCTGAACCTGCCGCGCCAGATACACCAGTTGCTGACACTGGGCTTCACAGGCCGTGGGTGCGCTGACCAATACCTGCCAGCGTGCCACGTCGGCGGGCACGCCAAGGTCGGCGCGGCTTTGGCCATTGCCGATCAGTTCGCCATGAAAGCTGCGATTCTCCGGCACCCAGAATTTGAACTTATACATGCTGGTGGCCAGGATCATCGGCCCGATCGCCACCAACAGTACCAGGATCAGTTGCAAGCGACCCTTGCGACGGTTTTGCGGTGAGCGCGGCTCAGACGTGCGGGTGGGGTTCATGGCCGTTCCCATGGCGGTCCTCCTTTGCCTTCTTATTGTTGTTCTGCGCGGTGTGCCAGCCCAGATAGAGATAAAGACCCGACAGCGCGATGGCCAGCGAGAACCACTGCACCGCGTAGCCCAAATGTTTTTCCGGCCCCATGGCCACCACGGGCCATCCCAGACGATAAGCCCCCAGCGCCGATGCCATGCGCAGTTCCAGGGGGAAACCTTCCCGCCCCAACTGCGCCCAAAGCGCGCTGGCATCCACGGCCGTCACCAGCCGCGGCCACGGTGCCTGGGCCGAATCTGCGTGCAACTGGAAGCTGGCGCCGGGCGCCACATAGACCCACGCATCCACATCCAGCACCTGGACGGGCGTCTGAAACGCAGGCGGCGTGCGGCGATCCGGCCACGGCAGCCATCCGCGATTGAGCAGGACCCAAAGCCCGCTGGCCTGATCCTGAAACGGCTGGAGCAATTCGACACCGACCTTGCCATCGCGCAGGCGGTTGTCGAGCAACAGACTGTGTTCAGGGTCAAAACGTCCGCGCAGTTGCACGTGGCGATAGGCCGGGTCGGGGCTGCCCGGCAACTGCTCGATCCGCACCGGCGCCGCCGTCCCGCGCTCGGCGTAGTGGGCGAGCATGACGCGTTTTTCCTCGCCCCGGCCCAACTGCCAGAACCCCAGCGCGATCAGGCATGGCAGCAAGATCAGCACCATCAGGCTCGGCAGCAGACCGGGCGCAAAGCGCTTCATCGCAGCCACCGGTCCAACAACGTGTGCCCACCTATACTCCAACGCATCGCGTTTGCTCCTGGAGTTGCCTGATGCTCAAAGCAGCGATTGTCCTGTTGTTCATCGCCACCACGGCCAGCCTGTTCAGCGGCCTGTTTTTTCTGGTCAAGGACGACAGCCAATCGACCCGTCTGGTTAAAGCCCTGACCGTTCGCGTCAGCCTTGCGGTCATTACCCTGGTGCTGATCACCTGGGGGTTCTACAGCGGCAGACTTTGAGGGTCGGCGGATCAGTCAACGCCGAGTTCCCAGACAAATTCCATTCGCGGGCTAACCTCGCGCCAACACGTCTAAAGCACATACACAAAGACAAACAGGCCGATCCACACCACGTCCACAAAGTGCCAATACCAACTCGCCGCCTCGAAACCGAACTGATGCTCGGCATCGAAATGGCCCCGCAGGATTCTTATCAGCATCACGAACAGGATGAGGGTGCCGATGGTCACGTGGGCACCGTGGAAGCCGGTGAGCATGAAAAACGTCGCGCCGTAGATACCCGAACCCAGCGTCAGACCCAGCTCTTGATAGGCGTACACATATTCCTCGGCCTGCAACGTCAGAAACGACAGACCCAGCAACACCGTGATCGCCAGCCAGATTTTCAGTGCACCGCGATGGCCTTTCTTCAGGGCATGGTGGGCGATGGTCAGCGTCACGCTGGAGCTGACCAGCAGAATGGTGTTGATCAGCGGCAGGTGCCACGGGTCGATGATGCCGCCGGGTGCCGGATAGAGTTTGGGGTCCGGTGTATTGAGCATCGGCCAGGTGTATTCAAAGTTCGGCCACAGCATGTGCGCAATGGCATTGGAGCCCTCGCCCCCCAGCCATGGACCTGACCAGTAACGGATGTAAAACAGCGCGCCGAAAAAGGCGACGAAGAACATCACCTCGGAAAAGATGAACCAGGTCATGCCCCAGCGAAACGATCGGTCCATCTGGGCGCTGTACAGGCCCGAGCGGCTTTCCTTGATGACGGTGCCAAACCAGCCAAACAGCATGTAGGCGACCAGTAAACCACCGACAAAGAAGATCAGCGGCCCATGGGAGTCCGGGCGCGCCGCCTTCATGTCGTTGAACCAGGTACCCAGGCCGTACATCGTCACCAGCAGCCCCACAGTGGCGATGATCGGCCATTTGCTCTGGGCCGGAACGTAGTAGTGCTCGTGCGTTGCCATCTGCTTCTCCTTGCTAACCGCCATTGTTCGCAACCTGCGCAGCAGGGGGTTGGCGAGCCGTAATGTCGAACAGCGTGTAGGCCAGGGTCAGGCTTTTCACGTCCTTGGGCAGGTCGCGATCCACAATGAAACGCACCGGCATTTCGATACGCTGGCCCGGTTGCAGCACTTGCCGGGTAAAGCAGAAACATTCGGTCTTGTGGAAATAAACCGCCGCCGAGCCCGGGGAAACACTCGGTACCGCCTGGGCGGTCATGGGTTTGTCGGTGGGGTTCTGCGCAACGAACAGCATCTCGTTGACCACGCCGGGATACACCTCAAGCTGATCGGCCTTGGGGTAAAAACCCCAGACCATGTCCACGGCGTTGGTGGACAGAAACTGCACCCGCACTCGCCGGCTCTGGTCGATAACCTGAGCGCCTTCGTAGGCATCGCCGGTTTTGCCATTAATGCCGAACGCCTTGCACATCACGGTGTACAGCGGCACCAATGCGAAACCGAACGCAAACATCGCCACCACGATCAGCAGCAGGCGAGTGACCAGGCGTTTGTTCGGGCTCGGGTTAGTCATCTGCAACAGCCCCTGTTGACGCGAGCGTTCTCATTTCACCTCCGGCGGCGTGGTAAAGGTGTGGTAAGGCGCCGGAGAAGGAATACTCCACTCCAGCCCTTCGGCACCGTCCCAAGGCTTGGCGGGCGCGGGTTGGCCGCCGCGAATGGTCTTGATCACGATGAACAGGAAGAAAATCTGCGTCGCGCCGAAGGTAAACGCGCCGATGGTCGAGACCATGTTGAAGTCGGCAAATTGCAGGTTGTAGTCCGGCACCCGGCGTGGCATGCCCGCCAGACCGACAAAGTGCATGGGGAAGAACGCCATGTTCATGCCGACAAAAGACAGCCAGAAGTGCAGCTTGCCCAGGGTTTCGTCGTACATGTGGCCGGTCCATTTCGGCAGCCAGTAATACGCCGACGCAAAGATCCCGAAGATGGCCCCGGGCACAAGCACGTAGTGAAAATGGGCGACGACAAAGTAAGTGTCCTGATACTGAAAATCCGCCGGTGCAATGGCCAGCATCAACCCGGAAAAGCCGCCGATGGTGAACAGAATCACGAACGCCACGGCAAATAACATGGGCGTCTCAAAGGTCAGCGAGCCTTGCCACATGGTGCTGACCCAGTTGAACACTTTTACCCCGGTGGGCACGGCGATGAGCATGGTGGCGTACATGAAGAACAACTCGCCCACCAGCGGGATGCCCACCACGAACATGTGGTGCGCCCACACCATGAACGACAGGAACGCGATGCTCGCCGTGGCATAAACCATGGAGGTGTAGCCAAACAGCGGTTTGCGGGAAAACGCCGGGATGATCGAGCTGACCGCGCCAAAGGCGGGCAGGATCATGATGTACACCTCGGGATGGCCGAAGAACCAGAACACGTGCTGAAACAACACCGGATCGCCACCGCCCGCCGCACTGAAAAAGCTGGTGCCGAAGTGGATGTCCATCAGCATCATGGTCACGCAGCCTGCCAACACCGGCATCACGGCGATCAGCAGGAACGCGGTGATCAGCCAGGTCCAGACGAACAGCGGCATTTTCATCAGCGTCATGCCGGGGGCGCGCAGATTGAGGATCGTCGCGACCACGTTGATCGCGCCCATAATCGAGCTGATTCCCATCATATGGATGGCAAATATAAAGAACGTCACGCTTTCGGGTGCATACGTCGTGGAAAGCGGGGCATAGAAGGTCCAGCCGAAATTCGGCCCGCCACCGGCCATGAACAACGTTGAAACCAGCAGGCCAAACGCGGCAGGCAGCAACCAGAAGCTGAAGTTGTTCATCCTCGGCAGCGCCATGTCCGGCGCGCCGATCATCAAGGGAATCATCCAGTTCGCCAGCCCCACAAATGCGGGCATGACGGCACCGAACACCATGATCAGGCCATGCATGGTGGTCATCTGGTTGAAGAACGCCGGCTCGACGATTTGCAGTCCCGGCTGAAACAGTTCGGCGCGGATCACCATGGCGAACGAACCGCCCAGCAGGAACATGGTGAAGCTGAACCACAGGTACAAGGTGCCGATGTCCTTGTGGTTGGTGGTCAACACCCAACGCATCAAACCCTTGGCCGGGCCGTGGGCATGGTCCTGACCGGCGTGGCCATGGTCGTCAATGACTGCACTCATGTTCTGTCTCCTGCCAGACGCTGGCTGGCATTCGTGCTTCCTGTGGGAGCGAATTCCGTTCCCGGCTGATTCATTGCTGCGCCTGCTTGAACGCCAGCACATCCTTGGGCGTGACCATGTCGCCGGTATTGTTGCCCCAGGCATGGCGTTCGTAGGTCACCACGGCCGCAATATCGACCTCCGACAACTGTTTGCCGAAGGCCGCCATGGCCGTGCCGGGTTTGCCGTTGAAGACGATCTGGAGGTGGGCCTCTTTCGGCCCCGTCGCCACTGCCGAGCCCTTGAGCGCCGGGAACAGCGGTGGCATTCCCTGGCCCTCGGCCTGATGGCAGGCCACGCAGGTGGTGTGGTAGACCTTGTCGCCCCGGGCTACGAGCTCTTCAAGGGTCCAGTCCTTGCTGGTCAGCTCCTTGAGCTTGGCGCTCTCTTCCTTGCGGCCCGCCAGCCAGGTGTCGTAATCCGCCTTGGATTTGGCCTCGACCACAATCGGCATGAAGCCATGATCCTTGCCGCACAGCTCAGTGCACTGGCCGCGATAGACGCCGGGCTTCTCGATACGGGTCCAGGCTTCGTTGACGAACCCCGGTATCGCATCGCGCTTGACGGCAAAAGCCGGCACCCACCAGGAATGAATGACATCGGCGCCAGTGACCAGAAACCGCACTTTCTGGCCGACAGGCAGCACCAATGGCTCATCAACCTCCAAGAGGTAATGCTCGCCCTTGTCGTCACGATTGTGTATCTGGTCGGCAGTGGTAGTGAGGTTGCTGAAGAACTCAACGTCCTGGCCCAGGTACTTGTAGTGCCACTTCCACTGGTAGCCGGTGATCTGGATATCGACGTCAGACTCGCTGGCGTCGTACATCTGGATGAGGGTGCGGGTCGCCGGAATCGCCATGACCACCAGAATCAGCAGCGGCACGACGGTCCACATGATTTCGACTTTGGTGTTTTCATGAAAATGCGCGGCCTGTTGGCCGGTGGAGCGCCGATGAGCAATGATCGACCAGAACATGGCAGCAAATACGACGACACCGATCACGACACATATCCAGAAAATGATCATGTGCAGATCAAATATCGCATGGCTGGTCTCGGTGGCTCCTGGTGCCATATTCACTGTCCAGGCGGCGTTCGCCTGGCTGAATATCAACCACAACAGGAGGCCCATCCAAACTGGTGGATGACGCGTCATCGCGGGTTCCCCTTTTTGTTCTTGTTGTCCCGCGGATTTTCACCTGCGGTCAAGCATCAAGGGAGCGGCTGCCACGTCAATCACCATGACCGCGTCAGGCACTGGTTTCAGCGCTGCGGCCATCAGCCAACTTCCTTCAAAGGCGAGTATAGCCACGCGCACCGGGTGCGCAACGCGCTGGTAAAAACTGCCGATTAGGCTATGAACACGGCGGCAAACGTTAAATAAATGCGTATTACTGGCAGAAAAGCCCTTTTTAATAGCCGAACCACATAAATGTGAATCTGTTATGACAAATACGTCTTAGCGGACGTCTCAAGCAGGCTACCTTAAGACTTCCCACCCTCAATGCCTGGTTTTACTGCCGTCAGGAGCCCCCATGAACACCGCCGCTTTGCGCGAGCAGATTCAACATGCCCATCGACACGAGGCCGTAACCGGTCAGTTATTGCGTCAACTGGAAATCCAGCTACCCCACCTGCACCCAGCTATCCACCTTCCTGAAGTGGATGCAAAAGGGGTCTTGAATCGCTTCGTCACGGCTTATATCGATCTGGTCCCGGACCTGCTGGACGCGGCCCATGAAGTGTCCATCGAGGCTGGTATCGAGGGGCAGATCAAACCTGTCCTGAAAATTGCCGAACACTTCTTTACCGCACCGCCTGCCATCATGCAGGGCCACGAAGGGCTGGACAGCCTGCTGGACGAGGCATATCTGGCCCACCGTCTGGTGGAAGAAGTGAATGACCTGTACATCAAGCATTTCGGCCAGCCGCTGATTCCGTCCAACACCACAGTCGCCAGCGTGATCGCCCACCAGTTGATCGGTGAGACCTTTGCCAACCAACTGGACGAAGCGGTGCACCATGCCGTGGACGAACTGCTGGATGAAGAAAGCTTTGCCCTGGATTCCGTGGAAGCCTACCGAGAACGCTTGGTCAGCCCGGACACGGAAGCAGCCTGGAAACGCTGGCCAAGCCTGTCGCGCCAGTTGGGCGTCGGTCTGGATCTGGAGCGGGGTCGGGCCTGAGGGCCAAGTCCGTCGGAGTTGAATCGCCCACCCCACTCTCGTCAGCTCCGTTGGCGCGAGCCGAGGCCAATCTGGAAAACTGCTTCGGCTGTTGATCCTGGCTTTTCATTGCCGCGATGGCCCAGACACCGCCAAACGCGCGTCGGGAGGCTGAGCGCAGGTGTCGTGGGGTGGGGCGACCGGCATGGATGCCGGGCGAGCGCCGTTGGGCCATGGATGGCCCGTCGGCGCGTACCCACACCACGGCACCGGAACGAAGGAACCCCTGCGCAGCAGGGGCCGGACGTCAGCGCACAATGGTTTCCTCCTTTTGCCGAAACAAAAGGAGTCGACCGTCAGGGCGAAACCAGAGTAAGCCGCGCCGACAATGCTGTTGCCGCCACCCGATCCGAAGCGCGCCCCCACATGGATTACCGCCATTGACAATAAGTGCTGGCGACATACAAGGACATACTCAACCCACCGCCGACCCGACACCCACGTTGGTGCGTACCCGGCCTTCCAGCCGACGCTTCAAGCCGCGAGGCTCAATGATCAGACGTGAGCCTTGTGCGGCATTGGCCCGTCCCCATTCTTCAAGCAACTCCAGACAGGAATGGTCGATGTAACTCAGATTGTTCAGCGGCACATGCAGCGTGGTGCCCTGGGGCACGTTGCCCAATGCCTTGGTCAAGGCAGGCACTTTGAGGAACGTTGCGGCGCCCACCAGTCGCAGTTCCATTTCACCTTCGGCATCCAGCGAGATCAGGCTGATCTTCAAGCGCGACGCCTTCAGCGCCAGCTTCACCAGTGTCAGACCAAAGCCCACCAGAACGCCGGTCAGCAAGTCGGTAAAAATAATCGCCGCCGCGGTTGCCGCGTAGGTGAACATCGGCATGCGCCCATAGCGTCCCAGCCCGCGAAAGGCTTTCAGGTCCACCAGTTTCATCCCGGTATAGACCAATACCCCCGCCAGACTGGCGACCGGAATGCTTTGCAGCACGCTGGACAGCAACAAGACAAACGCCAACAGCCACGCACCATGGAAAATCGAGGAGTAACGCGTGCGGGCACCGGCCTGAACGTTGGCCGAGCTGCGCACGATCACGCCGGTCATGGGCAATGCACCCACCAAACCGCAGAGCATGTTGCCCACGCCCTGTGCACTCAGCTCCTTGTCGAAGTCCGAACGTTGGCCATCGTGCATGCGGTCCACGGCAGCGGCTGACAACAAGGTTTCGGCGCTGGCAATAAAGGCCACGGCAAACGCTGCTATCAGAATCGCAGGATCGGCCAGATTCAACAGGTCGGCAGGGCGCAGCCAGTCGATGGCTTCAGCGAGGTTGTCCGGCACCTGGACACGCTTGACCTGCAACGCCAGCGCCAGACTGGCGAGCGTCGCCACACCGACACCCAGCAAGGCCCCCGGCACGAAACGCAATGACTGCGGCCGCCACTTATCCCACAGCCACATGATCAGAATCGTCCCCAGCCCCAAAAGGCCGGCCTGCATGCCGGTGCCCGGCCCGATGGCCTGAACCAGCGTCGCGGGAAAGCCCATCAGGTTATCCAGCCCGGAAGGCTTGGGCCCGCCGTCGAACATCACGTGCGCCTGTGACAGCACGATCAGCACGCCAATACCCGCCAGCATGCCGTAGACCACGGCGGGCGCCGTAACCCTGAACCAGCAGCCGAGCTTGAAGCGTCCTGCCAGCACTTGCAGCAACCCGGCCAGCAGCAGGATCGGCCCCAACATGGCCATCCCGTGCTCACGCACCACTTCGAACACCAATACCGCAAGGCCCGCCGCCGGCCCGCTCACCTGCAACGGCGAGCCGGCCAGCCAACCCACCACCAGACCGCCAATGATCCCGGTGATCAACCCTTTGGCGGGCGGCATGCCCGACGCAATGGCAATCCCCATGCACAGCGGCAGCGCGACCAGGAATACCACCACGGAAGCCAGTAGCTCCCGTGGTAAAACAGATTTCAGTTGAGCGACACCCATGACGATTCTCCGGAATGCTACAGACGTGACAAGGCCGTGCGGCGCGCGATACACGCGGGCCGCTACGAACTTGAAGAGGTTTTAAAGCGCGTTGTTAGAAACGCGACTTCGGCGTGGCCATCGGTGTTGGATGGTCGCCGTCCAGAGGCAGGAAACAATCTTGTTCAGCGTCGTAGGCTCTGATTGCGCAGGTCTCGATATCGTAGACCCAGCCGTGGATGAACAATTGTCCACTGGCCATTTTTGACGCGACTGAAGGGTGTGTACGCAAGTGCTGCAACTGGGCGATAACGTTCTCTTCGGTGAGCACGTGCATGGTTTCGGTTTCGCCAGCGCAATTGCAGTTGTCTTCAACGACCGTGCGTGCGACCTCGGCATGCCGCAGCCAGGCTTTGACCGTCGGCATTTTTTCGAGGGTATGCGGGTTGAGTACTGCGCGCATGGCGCCGCAATCGGAGTGTCCGCACACGATGATGTGGTGAACGCCCAACGCCAGGACCGCGTATTCGATGGCCGTGGAAACGCCGCCATTCATGGGGCCGTATGGCGGGACCACGTTACCGACGTTACGGGTGACGAACAGGTCGCCTGGGGAGCTTTGGGTAATCAGTTCGGGCACGATGCGCGAGTCTGCGCACGTGATGAACATCGCCCGGGGTTGCTGGGCGGTGGCGAGCTTCTTGAACAACTCTTCTTGCTGCGGGAAGACTTCGTGCCGGAAGTGCTTGAAGCCATCAACGATATGCCTAAGTGCAACATCGGCGGACTCGGCCTGCGGCAGATCGTCCGCCAATACAGCCGGAGGCTGCTTATCCAGGTCTTTCATGTCTCATCCTCTTTGACGGATTGATGTGGATGGTTGCTATGAATGAAGCTGCATCAGCGACTCGAGACACATTCCATTGTGCGAGCACGCTGGCTCATTACCTTTACAGACTAACCGCCAAAACTTAATTGAAACTGAATGCGACGCTCTAGCACGGGCATCATAGCGATATGGCATCACTTTTCCCGCAGCAAAAACGGCAGCTTTTATCAGATCACAACAATGACATTTGTCCGCCCGGCGGGCAGAACGTTTCGCTGTCCAGCACAAAACTTTCGCGCTTATCAAGGCCCAGACGCTTGATCGCCATACTGTAGCGCCGGGCAAGAAGATCGGCAAAAGGACCTTCGCCACGCATGCGCACGCCGAAACGACTGTCGTAGACCTCACCTCCGCGAACCTGCCTCACCAGACTCATGACGTGCTCGGCACGTTGCGGATAATGGGCCTTGAGCCATTCGTCGAATAACGGCGCAACCTCCAATGGCAAACGCAGCATGACGTAGCTGGCGCTTAATGCTCCGGCGGCCTTGGCTTCGCTGAGCAGGGCTTCCAGCTCCATGTCGTTGATCATCGGAATCATCGGCGCGCACAACACGCCCACCGGAATGCCAGCGTCGCGCATCACCCGAATGGCCCGTAAACGGGCTTTGGGCGCTGCGGCGCGGGGTTCGAGAATACGTTTGAGCTCGTCATCCAGCGTGGTCAGGCTGATGAACACCGACACCAGACGCTGGCTGGCCAACTCCGCCAGCAGGTCCAGATCCCGCAGGATCAACGAGCCTTTGGTAATGATCGTCACCGGATGCCGATAGCGCAGCAGCACTTGCAGAACAGCACGGGTGATCTTGTATTCGCGCTCGATAGGCTGATAAGGATCGGTATTCGCGCCCAGGGTAATCGGCGCACATTTATAACCTGGCCTGGAGAGCTGTTGTTCCAGCAGGGCGGCGGCGTTGGTCTTGGCAATCAGCCGGGTCTCGAAGTCCAGCCCCGGCGACATATCCCAATAGGCATGGCTGGGGCGGGCATAGCAGTAGATACAGCCATGCTCACAGCCGCGATAGGGGTTGATCGAACGATCGAACGGGATATCCGGCGAGCTATTGCGGGTGATGATGCTCTTGGCGGTTTCGCTGATGACCTGCGTGCCTTGCGTCAGCGGCACTTCCTGATACCAGCCGTCATCCTCGGCCACCGAACGGCTCGGCGCGAAGCGATTGTGCGGATTGCTGGCGGTACCCCGGCCACGCGGCGGGAAAATCAGGGACATGGGATTCTCCTGTACTGTCTGGATATACAGTACAGGAGAAGCATGGGATTTTGTTAGCCGCCGATCAGCGGCATGACGGCTGTAGGAGCTCACGAGCAGCGCGAGGCAGCGATTGCGGCTGCCTGACACGCCGCCATCGCGACCGTCGCCACCTCCTATTACTGCTAAAAGCTCCGTCTTGAAAGCGACATCACCTCAACTCGGATCAACCGGCTTCTTGAGCTTCGGATTCGGGAAAAACTGCACCCCCTGAACCTTCGGATCAGTCGGTTTGACCACCACCTTGTTGACCCGCGTCCCCAATTCCTTGGGGATCGACTGGCCCTGGGCGTTCAGCGTATCGCTGTAGCCGCAACCCACGCATTCACGATGAGGAACGTCGTTTTCGTTCCACATCATCAACTTGTCGGGCTCGCTGCACGCCGGGCAGACAGCCCCGGCGATGAAGCGCTTCTTGGTAATGACCACCGGTGAGTCGGTCATGCTGCCGCTTCCTCACTCAGGCCACTGTGGCGCAGCAAGGCGTCAATCGACGGCTCGCGCCCGCGGAAGTCAACGAACAGCACCATCGGCTCCTGGGAACCGCCACGGGCCAGAATGGCCTCGCGGAAGGCGCGACCGGTTTCGGCGTTGAGCACACCCTCTTCTTCAAATTTCGAGAAGGCATCGGCCGACAGCACTTCGGCCCACTTATAGCTGTAGTAACCGGCTGCATAGCCGCCAGCGAAGATGTGGGCGAAGCTGTTCGGGAAGCGATTGTAGGCAGGCGGACGCATCACCGAGACTTCGTCACGAATGCCTTCGAGCACCTGGGCCACGCTGCGGCCATCGCCATGAGTCGCGTGCAGTTCGAAGTCGAACAGCGAGAACTCCAGTTGACGAACCATCATCAGACCGGACTGGAAATTCTTCGCCGCGAGCATTTTTTCCAGCAGGTCCTGAGGCAGCGGCTCGCCGGTTTCGTAATGCCCGGAAATCAGCGCCAGACCTTCCGGCTCCCAGCACCAGTTCTCCATGAACTGGCTCGGCAGCTCCACGGCGTCCCACGCCACACCGTTGATGCCTGACACGCCAGCGTGTTCAACGCGGGTCAGCAGGTGATGCAGGCCGTGACCGAATTCGTGGAACAACGTGGTGACTTCGTCGTGCGTCAGCAACGCAGGTTTGCCCGGCGAGGCGGGCGTGAAATTGCACACCAGATTGGCCACCGGGCTTTGCAGTTGGCCTTCAGCCGTGCGCCGACGATCACGCGCACCGTCCATCCACGCGCCGCCGCGCTTGTTGGCGCGGGCGTACAGATCAAAGAAGAAACGACCGACATGCTGGTCGTTTTCCTTGATTTCGAACAAGCGAACATCCGGATGCCAGGTGTCGAAGCCTTTTTGTTCGGCGATTTCGATGCCGTACAGACGCTGCACGATGGCAAACAGCCCGCCCAGCACTTTGTCGATGGGGAAGTAGGCGCGCAGGGCTTCCTGGGAAACGCTGTAACGCTGTTCACGCAGCTTCTCGCCGTAGAAACCGCTGTCCCAACTCTGGAGGTCCGGGCAGCCTTGTTCAGCGGCATAGGCCTTGAGCTGTTCCAGATCCTGCGCCGCAAATGGCTTGCTGCGCTTGGCCAGATCCCGCAGGAAACTCAGCACTTGATCGCTGGATTCGGCCATCTTGGTGGCGAGACTCAGCTCGGAGAAGCTGGCAAAACCCAGCAAGGTAGCCAGTTCCTGGCGCAAATCGAGAATCTGCTCCATGACCGGACCATTGTCGTTCTGGCCGGCATTCGGGCCCTGGTCCGAGGCGCGGGTGCAATACGCGGCGTAGACTTCCTCGCGCAAGGCGCGGTCTTCGGCGTAAGTCATCACCGCGTAGTAGCTCGGGAATTCCAGCGTGATCAGGAACCCTTCCAGATCCTTGGCCTTGGCGGCGGCAGCCATTTGCTGCCTGGCCGAATCGGTCAGGCCCGCGAGTGCGGCTTCGTCCGTGACCAGCTTGGTCCAGGCTTGCGTGGCATCCAGAAGCTGGTTGGAAAACTGGCTGCCCAGCTCGGACAATTTGCTCTGCACCTCGGCGTAGCGTTTCTGCTGTTCGGGCGGCAAGTCGATGCCCGACAGGCGGAAATCACGCAGGGAATGTTCCAGAATGGTTTTCTGCGCCACGTCAAAGCCGGCGGCTTCCGGACTGTTGGCCAGGGCTTCGAAGGCCTGGAACAGCTCGCGATTCTGACCCATCTCAGTGGAATAGGCGCTCAACGCGGGCAGGCACGACTCGTAGGCTTCGCGCAGTTCAGCGCTGTTGCACACGGCGTTCAAGTGGCTGACCGGGCTCCAGGCAGCACCGAGGCGGTCATTGAGTTCGTCCATCGCCAACACCAGCCCGGCCCATGTAGGCTGCGAGCCTTGCTTGACGAGAATGTCGGCAATCGCAGCGCGGTTGTCGGCAATGATCTGTTCGATGGCAGGTTTGACATGCTCGGCACGGATCGCCGAAAAAGGTGGCAGGTCGTAGGATTGCAGAAGCGGGTTGTTCGCGCTCACGGTTTTGCACCTTGGCTGGAAGAAACACCCACGCATCTTAATTACAATCGGCGCGGTGCGCAGCTATCAGCGCCAAAGAAGGAGCCTATCGTGGCCATCCGTACCTTTCAGAATCACACCCCGGCCCTCGGTGAGCGGGCGTTCGTGGATCATTCAGCCGTGGTGCTGGGCGATGTGGAGATCGGCGCCGACAGCTCTGTCTGGCCGCTGACCGTCATTCGCGGCGACATGCACCGTATCCGCATCGGCGCGCGCACCAGCGTGCAGGACGGCAGCGTGCTGCACATCACCCACGACGGCCCGTTCAACCCCGACGGTTTTCCGCTGTTGATCGGCGACGACGTGACCATCGGCCACAAAGTCATGCTGCATGGCTGCACCGTCGGCAATCGCATCCTGATTGGCATGGGCAGCACGATCATGGACGGTGCGGTGGTCGAAGACGAGGTGATCATCGGCGCGGGCAGCCTGGTGCCGCCGGGCAAAACGCTGGAAAGCGGCTTTTTGTATGTAGGACGCCCGGTGAAACAGATGCGGGCATTGACCGAAAAGGAAATCGCCTTTTTCCCTTACAGCGCCGCCAACTACGTCAAGCTCAAGGATCTGCACCTTGCCGAAGGCTTTGATCAGCCGTGCTGAGCCCATCCCGGAAAACCGATTGAGATCCCCATGCATTACCAGAATATTCTGTTCGACCTTGATGGCACGCTGACCGACCCGCGCCTGGGTATCACCCGTTCGATCCAGTTTGCGCTGGGCAAACTCGGCATCGACGAACCCGACCTCGCCAACCTCGAACACTTCATCGGCCCGCCGTTGTTGCAACAGTTCATGCTCGTATACAACATGGATGAGGCCAAGGCGTGGGAGGCCGTGGGGTTCTACCGCGAGCGCTTCAAGGTCACAGGGCTGTATGAAAACCTGGTCTTCGATGGCGTATTCCAACTGCTGGACGCGTTGGCCGATCAAGGGCGCAACCTGTTCATTGCCACGTCCAAACCTTGGGTCTTCGCCCACGAAATCGCCCGACACTTTGATTTCGCCCGGCATTTCAAGATGATCTACGGCAGCGAACTGGACGGCACACGCACCGACAAGGTCGAATTGATCGCGCACCTGCTTGCTGAGGAAAAGCTTGATCCGAAGCAAACGCTGATGATCGGCGACCGCAAACACGACCTGATCGGCGGGCTGCGCAACGGCCTGGACGTGGCGGCAGTAGGCTATGGTTTTGGGAGCCATGAAGAATTGCAGGCCGAATCGCCGACGTATCACTTCGCGACCGTGGCTGAGTTGCATGAGGCGTTTTTCAAGACATGAACGGATTTCCCCAGGACCGGCTTCAGCCGGGAAGGGTCCATCCCGTGCATCCGTGCCTTCAGAAATGCCGCCCTCCCGGCTAAAGCCGGTCCCACGGGGTGAACCATTGCAGCAAATCCGCGCAACGCCCGGTCCAACCTTCATTCAATAACAAAACAAGGAGGGAACCGATGCCGCAGTCCTGTTCCATCGAGCAAGCCGTCGCCCAGGTGATCGCGCAATTGCCGACCCATATTCATATGGGCATTCCTCTGGGGCTCGGCAAGCCGAACCGGTTCGTCAATGCGCTGTACGAGCGCATCAAGCAGTTGCCCGACCGCCAGTTGACGATCTACACAGCGCTGACCCTCGGACGGCCTGCCGTGGGCGAAGGGTTGAAGGAGCGCTTTCTGCAGCCCTTCCTGGAGCGGGTGTTCGATGATTATCCGGAGCTGGATTATCTGGCCGATCTGCATGGCGACAGCCTGCCACCCAATATCCGCGTGCAGCAGTTTTTCATGCAGCCGGGCAGTTTGCTCAACAGCGTACCGGCACAGCAGGACTACATCAGCAGCAATTACAGCCACGCCGCCCGGGACATCAACGCCAATGGCCTGAATCTGGTGGCGCAACTGGTGGCGCGTGATGAGCAGCGGCCGGGCACGCTGAGTTTAAGTTGCAACCCGGACATCACCCTCGACCTGCTGCCGATGATCGCCAAGCGTCGCGCTGCCGGGGAAACCGTCTTGTTGGTGGGCCATGTCCACGCTGATTTGCCCTATATGCCGGGTGATTCAGAACTGGATATCGAAGCGTTCGATTTCCTGCTGGAAGACGATGAGCGCACCACCCTGTTCTCCACGCCGAACATGCCGGTGGGCTATCAGGACCATTTCATTGGGCTGCATGCCAGTACGTTGGTGCGCGATGGCGGCACGTTGCAGATCGGCATCGGCTCCATGGGCGATGCGCTGACGGCCGCGCTGCTGGCTCGACAAGCCGACAACGAGACATATCGCGCCCTGCTGGCCGAGCTGAACCTGAGCGACTGGCAGGCCCTGATCGACCTCGAAGGTGGCGTGTTGCCATTCGTTTCCGGCCTGTACGGCTGCAGCGAAATGTTCGTCAACGGCCTGTTGGTGCTGGTCGATGCCGGGATCATTCGGCGCAAGGTCTATGACGACGTGATACGCCAGCGCGAGGCCAACGACGGCACGCTGGACGAAGCGGCCTACGCCGACGGCACCATCGTGCATGGCGGGTTTTTCCTGGGGCCGCAGAGTTTCTACGCGCGGTTGCGGGAGTTTTCCCAGGAGCGAATGGGCCATTTCAACATGACGGCCATCAGTTACATCAACGAGCTGTATGGCCATGAAGAGCTCAAACGCCTGCAACGCCGGGACGCACGCTTTATCAACAGCGTGTTCACCGTGACGCTGATGGGCGCGGCGGTGGCGGACCAACTGGAAGACGGACGGGTGTTGAGCGGCGTAGGCGGGCAATACAACTTTGTTGCCCAGGCCCACGCCCTGGAAGGCGCGCGCTCGATTCTGATCCTGCGCAGCTGGCGCGAGGCAGGCGGGGAGGTCAGCTCCAATATCGTCTGGGATTACGGCCACACGACGATTCCCCGGCACCTGCGGGACATCATCGTGACCGAGTACGGGATTGCTGATTTGCGCGGCAAAACCGATGCCGCCGTCATCGAAGCCATGCTCAATATCAGCGACTCGCGCTTTCAGGCGGGCTTGATCGAGAAAGCGCAGAAAATCGGCAAGCTGCCCAAGGATTTCCGCCTCAACCCACGCTTCGCGCACAACACGCCCGAGCGCTTGCAGGCCATTGCCGAGCAGTATTCACAGTTGTTCACCGAATACCCGCTGGGCTGCGACTTCAGCGCGCAAGAGCGCGACTTGTTGCGGGCGTTGAACTGGCTGGAGAGCAAATTCAAGCTCACCGAAATCCTTGAACTGGGCAAGGCGACGCTGGACGCGCCGGAACCGTCGGCCTTCCCGACCCAGCTTGCGCGCATGCAACTGGATCAGCCGCAGGGGTTGAAGGAAGAGCTGTATCAGCGGTTGTTGCTCGCCGGCTTGCAAAACACCGCACGCCCGGACCCTTGATCGGGCGTGCGACGGCAGTGATTTTGCGGCGCGACGTGAATCGCTGATCGCTGCCTCGCGTTGCTCGTGAGCTCCTACAATCGGATGTGTAGGAGCTCACGAGCAACGCGAGGCAGCGATAGTTTTATAAGGGGAGTCGTATCAACTGACACGCCGCATTCCCCGTAGGAGCTACCGGGGTGGCGATCCACCTTGCTCGCGATGGCGGCGGGTCAGTCAATATCGTGTGTGTCAGATACATCGAATCGCGAGGCAGCGATTGGGCATCACTCCATAAACGTAACAGTGCCACCCGCCAAGGATTTCACCTGTAGTGGTCCAGTTTTTTTGGACCGTTCCGTAGGAGCATTAGGCCGCCCGTTTCTCAAAAACAGCGGGCGGCAAATTGTTCGAGGCGGTGTGACAGCGTCGGTGGTTGTAATGGGCAA
>NZ_JAFCTZ010000021.1:0-11858 GCF_049896285.1 Pseudomonas sp. DWP3-1-2
GACGAATAGCTTCGGCTTTTTCTTCGGCAGTAACGACCCGAAATCCCATGATGCTTCCTTAGGTTGATACTCCTACATCATGGTCCATAAATATTGAGCCACAACAGCTTGCTCGCGATGGCGTCCGGTCAGTCAACCTGTCAGTGGGTCGAAATATCGAATCGCGAGCAAGCTCGCTCCTACAGAAGGATCAAAGGCGCAGTGATAGGGCCGCTCCGATCGACTTACAACCGCAACAAGGTTTTCCAGGCGCGGCTCTGGAATACGACGATGGTTTGTTGCACGCGGGCGTCCAGCACTTCGTCGCTGATGGGCTGTTCGGCCACGTGAACCAGTTTGTTCAACTCGCCGTACAGACGATCCAGTTCCGGCAAATCCAGCGCGCTCCGGGCGTGATGCAGCCAGGCTTGAATACGCTCGATACGCGGCAGTTGCTCGGCGAGGTCTTCCGGCTGTTGCTGATAGCGGCCCAACTGCAACGCAGTCGCTTCGTCCGCCAACAGACGCGGCAGCCAGCTGGCCAGTTGTGCCGCGCCCTGACGATTGCCACGGTTGTTGCGCTCGGCGGTCCAACTGCGGGTCAGCAACCAGCGGGACGTGTTCAGCGAGAACAAGCCCCAGCGAGTGTCCTGCATTTCTTCCAGAAATTGCTCATGGGCCGCGTTGCGCACGTCGCCATCTTCCTGACCGGCCTGTACCAGTGGGCGCCAGTCTTCCAGCAATGCGTCCAGCGCCGTGCGCAGTTCGGCTGAAGAGGCGCGCGGCGCGGCCTGACCCAGACTGCCGGTCAGCGAGCGCAATTCAGCCAGCAACGCGACCCAGTCCTGCAACAAACGCCAATGGCCATTGAAACGGTATTGCTCGGCCAGACGCTGACTGCTGCCCAACAGATGCCAGGCCAAGGCTGAGTAAGCGTCGTCCAGTGGCATTTCGGCGTGCAGCTGCGGCGCGGGCAAGCTCAGGGAGTAACTGTTGGCGTCGAACAAACGATAGCCGCGCTCAGCCTTGCTGATGTCGCACGGCATCAACGGCAGCGTCGTCGCCAGCTCAGCCGCCAGCTCCAGCAACGCCGCCGGATCGCCTTCGCGCAATTCCAGCTCCAGTTCGCAGATTTCTTCTTTCTGCTTGCCGGCGACAACGTGGCCCAGGTCCAGCGCGGCCTCGATCACCACCTTGGCCTTGCCACGGCCCCAGGCAATTTCCGCCTTCTCGCGGATGAAGTCAGTGGTGAATAGCGGTTTGATGGTTTTTTTGTCCAGCTCGGCCAGTTGCTCAGGCCAGCATTCGCCATCCAGCTTTTTCAGGTCCAGCTTGGCTTTGGGCAGGTCCCAGTTGTACTCGTTGCGCTCGGACAGGCCCGCGATGCTTTGCCCGCGGGTCTTGAGGGTCTGGATGATCTGCTCGCCATCGCGACGCAAGCGCAGGGCAACCTTGGCGTTGGCCAGGTCGCGCTCCGGGGTGTCGAAGTACTGGTTGGACAGCTCAAGACGCTCCCAGCCGCTTTTGTTGCGCTTCTTCAGCAACGGGTGTTCGCGCAGTGCAGCGAGGGTTTCGCGGCTGACGCGGAGTTTGATTTCTGTTTCTTTTTGCATGGCCGGGAATCCAGACGCTGATACTAAATACGGGGCGCAGCCTGTTGTCGCGTAGCTGCTGAGGTCATGCAGTGTACAGCACACTGTCTGTTACGGTTTATTACCAACACCCAATACCCCTATGATGGTTCGCGTGTTGACCCGCTTTGAGGAATCACCCCATGCCCCTGCCGTCCATGAAAGACCAGTTTGCCGCCCTGATCGCTGCGCCCTCAGTGAGCTGCACCCAGCCTTCCCTGGACCAGTCCAACCGCGCTGTCATCGACCTGTTGGCCACCTGGCTGGGCGATCTGGGTTTTGCCTGTGATATCCAGCAGGTCTCGCCGGGCAAATTCAATCTGTTGGCCAGTTTTGGCAGCGGACCCGGCGGGCTGGTGCTGGCCGGACACAGCGATACCGTGCCCTTCGACGGCGCACTGTGGCAGACCGATCCGCTGAAGCTGACGGAAGTGGACGGCCGCTGGGTCGGACTGGGCAGCTGCGACATGAAAGGTTTTTTTGCGTTGGTCATCGAAGCCGTGCAACCGCTGCTGGACAAACCGTTCAAGCAACCGTTGCTGATCCTCGCCACCTGCGACGAAGAAAGCTCCATGGCCGGTGCCCGGGCGTTGGCTGAGGCGGGGCGGCCATTGGGGCGCGCCGCCGTCATCGGTGAGCCTACCGGGCTCAAGCCGATTCGCCTGCACAAGGGCGTAATGATGGAGCGCATCGACATTCTCGGGCGCAGCGGTCATTCGTCTGACCCAAGCCTGGGGAACAGCGCGCTGGAAGCCATGCACGACGCGATCAGCGAGCTTAAAGGCCTGCGCCATCAATGGCAGCAGGAATACCGCAATCCGCAATTCAGTGTGCCGACGCCGACGCTGAATTTCGGCTGCATCCATGGCGGCGACAACCCCAACCGGATTTGCGGCCAATGCTCCCTGGAGTTTGACCTGCGACCACTGCCCGGCATGGACCCCAGCGTGTTGCGCGCCGCGATCAGGCAAAAGCTGGAACCGCTGGCCGAGTTGCATCAGGTGAAAATAGACTACGCCCCGCTTTTTCCCGAAGCGCCGCCCTTTGAGCAGGATGCTGACTCGGAGCTGGTCAGGGTGGCCGAGCGTCTGACAGGGCATCGCGCCGAGGCTGTAGCATTTGGCACCGAAGCGGCTTATTTTCAGCGCCTGGGTTGCGAGACGCTGGTGCTGGGCCCTGGCGACATTGCCTGCGCCCATCAACCCGGCGAATACCTCGAAATGTCACGCTTGCAGCCTACTGTGCGTCTATTGAGCCAGTTGATTGAACATTATTGCTTGAGCCCGCAATGAATCGGGCCTTGTTGACCATCCAGAAAAGGAGAGTGCGCGTGCTGCCAGGCCTGTTCCGACGATAACCATTTCACGGTTGTGAGTGTTTCTGTCTTTCGTCCAATTTTTTTGCAGGCTCTCAAAGTTATGCACGAGTACGTCAACTGGCTTCGCCATGCTTCTCCCTATATCAATGCCCACCGGGATCGCACCTTCGTCGTGATGTTGCCCGGTGACGGGGTCGAGCACCCTAATTTCGGCAATATCGTCCACGACCTGGTGCTGTTGCACAGCCTGGGCGTGCGCTTGGTGTTGGTCCACGGCTCCAGGCCGCAGATTGAAAGCCGTCTGGCGTCGCGTGGCTTGACGCCGCAGTTTCACCGCAACCTGCGGGTCACCGATGCCCAAACCCTGGACTGCGTGATCGATGCCGTTGGCCATTTGCGCCTGGACATCGAAGCGCGACTGTCCATGGACATGGCCGCCTCGCCCATGCAGGGTTCGCGCCTGCGGGTGACCAGCGGCAATCTGGTCACAGCGCGGCCTATCGGCGTGCTTGAAGGTGTCGATTACCAGCACACGGGCGAAGTGCGCCGCATCGACCGCAAGGGCATCAGTCGCCTGCTGGACGAGCGTCATATCGTGTTGCTGTCGCCCATCGGTTACTCGCCAACCGGCGAGATTTTCAACATCGCCTGCGAAGACGTCGCCACCCGCGCCGCTATCGATCTGGGGGCGGACAAGCTGCTGCTGTTCGGTGAAGAGCCTGGCTTACTGGATGAACAGGGCCGACTGGTGCGTGAGCTGCGGCCGCAGCAGGTTCCGGCGCATATGCTGCGCCTGGGCACCAACTATCAGGCCGAGCTGCTGGAAGCGGCTGCCGAAGCCTGTCGCGGCGGCGTGGGGCGCAGTCACATCGTCAGCTATGTTGAAGACGGCGCGCTGCTCACGGAGCTGTTCACCCGTGACGGCGGCGGCACCCTGGTGGCCCAGGAGCAATTCGAGCTGGTGCGTGAAGCGGCCATCGAAGACGTCGGCGGCTTGATGGACTTGATCACCCCGCTGGAAGAGCAAGGCATTCTGGTGCGTCGCTCCCGGGAGGTGCTGGAGCGCGAGATCGAGCAATTCAGCGTGGTTGAGCGCGAAGGGTTGATCATCGCCTGTGCGGCGCTGTATCGCATCGCGGATTCGGACGCGGGCGAGCTGGCGTGTCTGGCCGTGAACCCGGAATACCGCCATGGCGGCCGTGGTGACGAGCTGCTCGAACGCATTGAAATGCGCGCTCGGGAGCTGGGCTTGAAAACGCTGTTCGTCCTGACGACCCGCACCGCTCACTGGTTCCGTGAGCGTGGCTTCGAGCCCAGCAGCGTTGACCGTCTGCCAAGCGCCAGGGCGTCGCTTTACAACTATCAGCGTAATTCGAAGATCTTCGAGAAGGCGTTGTAAGTAGCTGATCCTGTAGGTGTGAGGCTTACCCGCGAAGTCGATGGTTCAGGCGCAGAAGGTGCGCTGGATGTACCGACTTCTTCGCGGGCAAGCCTCGCGCCAACAGCTTTGGCGCTCGTCAGTTACTGATCCGCAAGATGCTCGCCTGATAAGCCCCCACGAACGTATCGAAATCCACGACCTCTTCGCTCTGTTCCAGCTCCGCCTGTTCGGCAATCGAAGCCTTGGCCAGGGTTTCGAAGTTCGCTTGTTCCTCAACGCTCAGCGGGTTGCTGCGGAAATACGCTGCATGAAGCTCGCTCTGGCGCATGGAGAACGCAGTGAAGCCTTCCTTGTGCTCGTTCATGCTCGCCAGGACCTTGGCTGAAGGCGTCAGGGACGAGTCGTTGACCTTCGATTGCTGGGCCGCGAGGGACTTGACGTGCTCGTCGGTGCCTTGCGCCTGATCGAGCAGTTCGGCAATCGGCCTGATTTTCTCAAGCAACTCCGTGGCCCACACCTTCAAGTCGATAGTGCCATCGTTACGATTGAGCGCCAGACCCGGACGGCGACCTTCCTTGACCACGGTCAGGAAGTTGGATGCAGCGTTGCTGCACTCGTTCTGCGCCAGTTGCGGGCTTTCCTGCAGGGCGCAATACAGCACGAACGCATCGATGAAGCGCGATTGCTGCAAGTCGATGCCGGTGGGCAGAAACGGGTTGATGTCCAGGCAACGCACTTCAACGTATTGCACACCACGGGCAACCAGCGCCTGAATCGGACGCTCGCCCGAATACGTCACGCGCTTGGGACGGATGTTGGAGTAGTACTCGTTTTCAATCTGCAACACGTTGGTGTTGAGCTGAATCCACTCACCGTCCTTGTGGGTGCCGATTTCGACATACGGCGCGTAGGGCGTAGCCACCGCTTTGCGCAGGCTGTCGGTGTAGCTGAGCAAGTCGTTATAGCAGGGCGTAAGGCCCGCCTGCGCGTTGCTTTGATAGCCCAGGTCGCTCATGCGCAAGCTGGTCGCGTAAGGCAGATACAGCGTGTCAGCGTCGAACTGATCCAACTGATGTGCCCGCCCGCGCAGGAAGCCTGCGTCCAGCGCCGGCGAGGCCCCGAACAGGTACATCAGCAACCAGCTGTAACGGCGGAAGTTACGGATCAGCGCGATGTAGGCGTGGGACTGATAGTCACGATCACTGCCTTCGAATGGCTCGGTTTGCTTGAGCAGCGGCCAGACGCTCTCCGGCAGCGAGAAATTGTAGTGAATCCCGGCGATGCACTGCATCGTCTTGCCGTAACGCAGGGCCAGGCCCTTGCGATACACGTACTTGAGCTTGCCGATATTCGAGGTGCCGTAATAGGCAATCGGAATGTCTTCTTCTGCGGGCAGCGGGCAGGGCATCGACGGGCTCCACAGGAACTCGTTGCCCAGCTTGCTGTAGGCGAATCGATGGATCTTGTCGAGGCTTTCCAGCGTAGCCGCCGGATCAGCCAGTGCCGGTGTGATGAACTCCAGCAAGGATTCGGAATAGTCCGTGGTAATCAGGCTGTTGGTCAGCGCGGCGCCCAATGCCTTGGGGTGCGGCGTCTGGGCCAGGCGTGCGTCGCCGGTCACGCGCAGGCATTCGCGCTCAATACCGTGCAGGCACTGCTCCAGCAGGGAGAGGTTAGTGCGCTCGCTAAGCATAGCCAGGCGGCGGTTGAGAAGTTCGCTCAAGTTGGATTCCTTCACGCGTCAGTCGCCCCAATATGGGGGTGGACCCAACGGTGTACAAGGGTGAGGTAGGAACTGGCGTTGTCGCCTGGTTTTGGGCTTATATCAAACGATTGCAGCCACTGGTTCGAAAACGCCATTACCCGTTGCTCATTCTGGCCACAGCGAACACGGAAAATTCCGGCGCTGGATTCGCAACGCCGAAATTAACTCATATCCAGTCGCGAGAGCTAGAGCACGGCGAACGTGCCTTGTGCCTTTGCGACCAGCTTGTCGCCCTGGACCACTTCGGCCTCGACCACCAGCGTGCGACGGCCGGCGTGGAGCACCCTGGCGATGCACAGCACTTCGCCGTCGGCGACCGCACGCACGTAGTTGATCTTGCATTCGATGGTCGCGCTGCGCTGATCGAAGCCGTGGGAGCTGGAGCACGCCAGCCCCATGGCGATATCCACCAGGCTGAAAATCGCGCCGCCGTGCATCACGTTGCCCCGGTTGCGCAGGTGTGGCTCCAGCGGCAGCGCCACCTCGGCCACGCCCACATCCAGACGCCGCAACTGACAGCCGAGTGCGCGAAAATACGCGCTCTCGGTAAGGCCTTCAGGGATTTCCATCAGCGCTTCTTGATTTGCTTGGCATTGGCGAACAGCGACGCCATGGCGTTGTTGGCCGGGGCGGCGGTCTGGGTTTCCTTGCGTGGCGCATTGCTCTGCTGCTGGCGCGGGGCCGAGCCTGGGCGAGCGCCGCGAGCGCCGTCGATTTTCTCGCCCGGCGTGTCGCTCATGCGCATCGACAGGCCAACGCGTTTGCGCGGGATGTCCACTTCCATGACTTTGACCCGGACCACGTCGCCCGCTTTTACCGCCTCACGCGGGTCCTTGATGAATTTTTCCGACAGCGCGGAAATATGCACCAGACCGTCCTGATGCACGCCGATATCCACGAACGCCCCGAAGTTGGTGACGTTGGTGACAACGCCCTCCAGAATCATGCCCAGTTGCAGATCTTTCAGGTCTTCCACGCCTTCCTGGAACTCGGCAGTCTTGAACTCCGGACGTGGGTCGCGCCCCGGCTTTTCCAGTTCCTGCAGGATGTCGGTCACCGTTGGCAGACCGAACGTTTCGTCGGTGTACTTCTTCGGGTCCAGGCGCTTGAGGAAGCTCGCGTCGCCGATCAGCGAGCGGATATCACGGTCGGTTTCCGAGGCGATACGCTTGACCAGCGGATAGGCTTCCGGGTGAACCGCCGAAGAGTCCAGCGGGTTGTCGCCGTTCATCACGCGCAGGAAACCGGCCGCCTGTTCGAAGGTTTTTTCGCCCAAACGCGGGACTTTCTTCAACGCCGCACGTGATTTGAATGCGCCGTTTTCGTCACGATGCGCCACGATGTTCTGCGCCAGTGTGGTGTTGAGGCCGGAAATCCGCGCCAGCAGGGCAACCGAAGCGGTGTTCACATCGACGCCAACCGCGTTCACGCAATCTTCCACCACGGCGTCCAGGCCACGGGCCAGCTTGAGCTGCGAGACGTCGTGCTGGTATTGACCGACGCCGATGGACTTCGGATCGATTTTCACCAGTTCGGCCAACGGGTCTTGCAGGCGACGGGCGATGGACACCGCTCCACGGATCGACACGTCCAGCTCCGGGAATTCCTTGGCGGCCAGTTCGGAGGCTGAGTACACCGAAGCGCCCGCCTCGGACACCATGACCTTGGTCATCTTCAGGCCTGGGTATTTTTTGATCAGCTCAGCGGCGAGCTTGTCGGTTTCGCGGCTGGCAGTGCCGTTGCCGATGGCAATCAGGTCCACCGAATGCTTGGCGCACAGCGCAGCCAGCACGGCGATGGTCTGATCCCACTGGTTTTTCGGCACGTGCGGGTAAACCGTGGCGTAGTCCAGCAGCTTGCCGGTGGCGTCGACCACCGCGACCTTGCAGCCGGTGCGCAGACCCGGGTCCAGCCCCAGGGTGGCGCGTGGGCCCGCCGGAGCGGCCAGCAGAAGGTCGTGCAGGTTGTGGGCGAACACATTGATGGCTTCGGTTTCCGCTGCTTCGCGCAGCTCGCCGAACAGGTCGGTTTCCAGATGGCTGTAGAGCTTGACCTTCCAGGTCCAGCGCACCACTTCGCCCAGCCATTTGTCGGCCGGGCGATTCTGGTTTTGCAGACCGAAACGCTCGCTGATCATCATTTCGCAAGGGTGCAACGTGCCGGGCAACTCTTCGCCGACCTTCAGGGCCGAGCTGAGGAAACCTTCGTTGCGGCCCCGGAAAATCGCCAGTGCGCGGTGCGACGGCATGCTTTTGAGCGGCTCGTCGTGTTCGAAGTAGTCGCGGAACTTGGCGCCTTCTTCTTCCTTGCCGGCCACGACCCGGGCGCTGATTACCGCTTCCTGCTTGAGGAAGCTGCGCAGTTTGTCCAGCAGGGTCGCGTCTTCGGCGAAGCGTTCCATGAGGATGTACTTGGCGCCTTCCAGCGCGGCTTTGACGTCCGCGACACCTTTTTCGGCGTCCACGAAGCGCGCGGCTTCGGTTTCCGGGGTCAGGCTCGGGTCGTTGAACAGGCCGTCCGCGAGTTCGCCCAGGCCTGCTTCAAGAGCGATCTGGCCCTTGGTGCGGCGTTTTTGCTTGTAAGGCAGGTACAAATCTTCGAGGCGGGTCTTGGTGTCAGCGAGTTTGATGTCCCGGGCCAGCTCGGGAGTCAGCTTGCCTTGCTCTTCGATGCTGGCAAGGATGCTGATGCGCCGCTCGTCGAGTTCACGCAGGTAGCGCAGGCGCTCTTCAAGATGACGCAGTTGCGTGTCATCGAGGCTGCCGGTCACTTCCTTGCGGTAGCGGGATATGAAGGGCACGGTAGAGCCTTCATCCAGTAGAGCTACGGCCGCTGCGACCTGTTGCGGGCGGACACCGAGTTCATCGGCGATGCGGCTGTTGATGCTGTCCATAAGACCACCTGGAGTGTGTGAGCAGAAAAGTGGCTATGCTCGGTGATGCTGCGTTGAAAACAGGTTCCGGGTACTCGCTTACCCTGGGTAAACCGAGCGCGTGCGCCTGTTTTTGCCTTGCCTGACCTGTGCGCGCCGACTTTTCATAAAGACTTTAGCGAACTGCCACGTTCAGGCGTTGCCTGAGTTCGAGGGCGGCGCATTATACCCAGCGCTGCCCGATTAGGGGATCAGCCGATCAAACCGTTCTATTTGTGCCGTGAAAGAAGCTCTCAGTGGCGGCCCCGGTAAAATCTGCTAACAATGCACACGGTGCGCATCACAGCAGCTACGCCATAATGCGCGCTGAGATCAAAGGAGCATCTATGAGCAGCACTGCACAAACTGCTGAAGGCGAAAAAATCCTGATCGTTGATGACGATCCCGGGTTGAGCAGCCTGTTGGAGCGTTTTTTCACCAGCAAGGGTTATCGTGCCCGGGCGGTTGCCAACGTCGAGCAAATGGATCGCCTGTTGGCGCGCGAGGTGTTCAACCTTGTGGTTCTGGATTTGATGCTGCCCGGTGAGGATGGCCTGTCTGCCTGCCGCCGTCTGCGCGCAGCCAATAATCAGGTGCCGATCGTCATGCTCACCGCCAAGGGTGACGAGCTGAGCCGCATCAAGGGTCTGGAACTGGGTGCGGACGATTACCTCGCCAAGCCGTTCAACCCTGATGAGCTGATGGCCCGGGTCAAGGCTGTCCTGCGACGTCAGGCCGCGCCGGTGCCTGGCGCGCCTGGCAGCGAGGATGAGTCGGTAAGCTTCGGCGACTACGAGCTCTCCCTGGCAACCCGAGAACTCAAGCGTGGCGAAGAAGTTCACATGCTCACCACGGGTGAGTTTGCCGTGCTCAAGGCGTTGGTGATGCATGCCCGTGAGCCGTTGACCCGCGACAAGCTGATGAATCTGGCCCGTGGTCGGGAGTGGGATGCGCTGGAACGATCCATTGACGTGCAGATTTCCCGTCTGCGTCGCCTGATCGAGCCGGACCCGTCCAAGCCACGCTATATCCAGACTGTCTGGGGTGTTGGTTATGTATTCGTTCCTGATGGTGCCGGTAATCGATAATCGGCTTGCGTCAGCATTCGAGGCCATTGCCAGTCACGTCGATAACCTTTGAAGGGGTTATCGACGTTTTGGTTTTCGCGTTCCTGCGTTTGACATCACTCGCGATTCGCAAACCCTGCGAGCCTGGCTCGCCCCTGCAAAGTGTATAGCTGCAGTTATGAAAACCCCGCTCTGGTTTCCGCAAAGCTTTTTCTCCCGCACCCTGTGGCTGGTGCTCATTGTCGTGCTGTTTTCCAAGGCGTTGACCCTGGTTTACCTGCTGATGAATGAGGACGTGCTGGTCGACAGGCAATACAGCCATGGCGTCGCATTGACCCTGCGCGCCTATTGGGCGGCGAACGAGAACGACCGCGAAGCCATTGCCGATGCGGCGGGGCTGATTCGTGTGGTGGGCGGTGGCGTACCTGAAGGCGAGCAGCATTGGCCGTACAGCGAGATCTATCAACGCCAGATGCAGGCTGAGCTGGGCGAGGACACTGAAGTCCGTTTGCGCGTTCACGCACCGCCCGCCTTGTGGGTGCGTGCGCCGAGCCTGGGTGACGGCTGGCTGAAGGTGCCGCTGTATCCGCATCCGTTGCGCGGTCAGAAAATCTGGAGCGTCCTCGGCTGGTTCCTGGCCATCGGCTTGCTGTCCACGGCGTCCGCCTGGATTTTCGTCCGGCAACTCAATCAGCCGCTCAAACGCCTTGTCTTCGCCGCCCGCCAACTGGGCCAGGGCCGTAGCGTGCGCTTGCCGGTAAGCGACACGCCCAGCGAGATGACCGAGGTTTACCGGGCCTTCAACCAGATGGCTGAAGACGTCGAACAGGCCGGGCAGGAGCGTGAACTGATGCTGGCCGGTGTTTCCCATGATCTGCGCACACCGCTGACCCGCCTGCGGCTTTCGCTGGAATTGATGAAAGACGAAAACGAGCTCACCGAAGGCATGGTGCGTGACATCGAAGACATGGACGCCATTCTCGATCAGTTCCTGGCGTTCATCCGCGATGGCCGTGACGAGGAAATCGAAGAGGTCGACCTCAGTGATCTGGTGCGTGAAGTGGTCGCGCCCTACAACAATCCAGAGCACTCTGAAGAACAGATTCGCTTGTGCCTGGAAACAATCCCGCCGTTCCCGCTACGTCGGGTGTCGATGAAGCGACTGCTGAACAACCTGATCGGCAATGCCATGCACCACGCGGGGAATGGCATTGAGGTGGCGGCCTACGTGTCGGGCGACGCCAACGCGCCTTACGTCGTGCTGAGCGTTCTGGACCGCGGGGCGGGTATTGATCCATCGGAGCTGGAGGTGATCTTCAATCCCTTCATCCGTGGCGATCGTGCCCGCAGCGGCAAGGGAACCGGCCTGGGCCTGGCCATCGTCAAGCGAATCGCGGCCATGCATGGCGGCAACGTGGAGCTGCGCAATCGCTCGGGTGGCGGTCTGGAAGCGCGAGTGCGCTTGCCATTGGGGTTAATGTTGCCTAGAGACGCGGTCTGAAAGCAGCGCTAATGCCTGGCGATACAGACTGTAGATACTCTGTTGCAGAGTATTGGAATCGCAAGCATATCCAGCAGCGGCCACACGTCGCAATTGTCGTCACCCTTGAGTCCTGCGCACCTTCACCCGCCCAAGGCTGGAGGTGAGTCAGGCAAAAAATATCGCCTTAAAAATCCGCCATGCGGATTTGCTTTTCCGTGCGGCGATCTGGCAGACACCGCCAAACGCGCGTCGGGAGGCTGAGCGCAGGTGTCGTGGGGTGGGGCGACCGGCATGGATGCCGGTCGAGCGCCGTTGGGCCATGG
>NZ_JAFCTZ010000022.1:0-11168 GCF_049896285.1 Pseudomonas sp. DWP3-1-2
CCTCGCCCGACACGTTCCTGAATACATGGTGCCGTGGCGCTTGATGCAGTTGGACGTGATGCCGCTCTCGGCCAACGGCAAGCTGGACCGCAAGCAACTGCCGCAACCCGAAGGGCAGGCCGCCGCTGCTGGCTATGTCGAGCCCCGCAATGACGCCGAGCGCAGTCTGGCCAGGATCTGGTCCGAAGTGTTGGGCGTGGAGCGGGTCGGTGTGACGGATGACTTTTTCGAACTGGGTGGGCATTCGCTGCTCGCGACCCGCCTGGCCTCGCAGATCCGCCATCAGTTAGGCGTGCAGATTCACCTTGGCGCGGTGTTCGACACACCGACGGTCGAGGCGCTTGCTCGGCACCTGGAGCACATTCCGGCGCACGCCCCCGAAGACGAGGTGGACGCCATGACCCGATTGCTGAACGAACTGGAGCGCATTGAATGAACGACCTGAGCCAAGCCCACGGCCCCAGCCACCGTGACGATCCGTTGCGTCCGCTGGCCGAACGGCTCAACGCTCTTCCAGCCGAAAAGCAGCGGATATTCCTGCAGCAGCTGCGGGAAAAAGGCATTGATGCCCGCCGCCTGCCCATCGTCCCGGCACCCGCCGAGGCGAAGTGCACGTTGTCCTACAGCCAGCACCGGCTGTGGCTGCTCTGGCAGTTGGAGCCGACCGCCAGCGCGTATCACATCACCGGCGGCCTGCAACTCACCGGCGACCTGAACGAAGCGGCACTGGAGGCGGCTCTGGCCGACATCGTGGCCCGTCATGCCGTACTGCGCAGCGACTTCCCCAACGAGGGCGGCGAGCCCGTGGTGCGGGTACATGCCGCCGATGCCTGCGCCGTGACCCTGGGGCGCGAAGACCTCAGCGATTTGTCGGCCCAGGCCCAGGACGCCGCCTTGACGCGTCTGGCCCAGGATCAGGCCCGGCACCCCTTTGATCTGACCCAGGGGCCATTGCTGCGCCTGTGCCTGGTGCGCTGTGACGCCGAACGGCATGCCTTGCTGGTCACGTTGCATCACATCGTCGCCGACGGAGTCTCGGTGGAGCTGTTCGTTCAGGAACTGGCGAGCGGCTATGCCCGCCGCCTACATGCCGTCGGCAGTCCGCTGGCCAGTCTCGACGTGCAATACAGCGACTACGCGCGCTGGCAGCGCCTGTGGCTGGAGTCCGGGGAAAGCGAGCAGCAACTGGCGTATTGGCGCGAGCGTCTGGGCAGCGAAGAGCCGGTACTGGAGTTGCCGGTGGATCACCTGCGCCCCGGCTTACCCTCCTATCGCGGAGCGCGGGTTGGCAAGCCATTGCCCGAGGCCACCAGCCGCCGTATCCGCCAGTTTGCCCGTGGACAACACGCCACGCCGTTCATGGTTTTACTCGCCGCTTATGGCGTGTGGCTCAGCCGCCTGTGCGGTCAGACCGAATTGCGCGTGGGCATTCCGGTCGCCAATCGCCAGGCCGCTGCGACTCAAGGCTTGATTGGGTGTTTCGTCAACACCCAGGTCTGGCCGCTGCGCATCGCCCGGCGCGAGTCCTTCATTGATCAGATCAAGGCCGTGCGCGAGCAGGCACTTCAAGCTCAGGCTCATCAGGATTTGCCCTTTGAACAACTGGTCGAGGCCCTGCAACCCCAGCGCAGTCTGGGTCGCAACCCGCTGTTTCAGGTTTTGTTCAACCATTTGCAGCGTGGCGACAGCCAGTTGGAAGCAGGCGGGCTACGCTTCGAGCGCCTGGACCAGGCCGCCGAAACCGCGCAGTTAGACCTGGCCCTGACCACCGAGGAAACTCGCGAAGGGCAGATCACCGCGACCTTCAGCTATGCCACCGACCTGTTTGAGGCGACTACCGTACAGGCTTGGCACGCGCATTTTCTGCATTTGATCGAGCAACTGCTGGAGCAGCCCGATCGTGCGCTGCACGCGTTGGAGTCACTGACCCCGGACGAGCACCAGCAGCTCGCCGGCTGGAACGCGACCCGGGAAGACTATCCCCGGTACGCGAATCTGCCCGCCCTGATCGCCGAACAAGTGCGCGCCACTCCCGATGCCCTGGCATTGGTGTATGGCGACACGCGCTTGAGCTACGCCGGGCTGGATGCCCGCGCCAACCAACTTGCTCATTGGCTGCACAGCCAGGGCGTAGGACCGGATGTGCCGGTGGCCGTTTCGGCCGAGCGTTCGGTGGAACTGGTGGTCGCACTGTTGGCGGTGATCAAGGCCGGGGGCGCTTACTTGCCACTGGACCCGGACCATCCCCGTGAGCGCCTGCAAGGCATGTTGGCCGACAGCGGCAGCCCGCTGCTGTTGACGCAAACGCACCTGCTGGACAAATGGTCTGGCGATGCCGGCGTGCCGGTACATGCGCTGGAAAACTTGCCATTGGATGCCCAGTTGCAGACCGCGCCGACGGTGGAGATCAGCCCGGAAAACCTCGTCTATTGCCTGTACACCTCCGGCTCCACCGGCAAGCCCAAGGCAGTGGGCAATCGCCACGCGGGCCTGCTCAACCGCCTGCAATGGATGCAGGCCGAATACGGCCTGACTGCCGCTGATCGTGTGCTGCAAAAGACCCCGTACAGCTTCGACGTGTCGGTGTGGGAGTTCTTCTGGCCCCTGCTCAGCGGCGCGACGCTGGTGATGGCCCCGCCCGGCGCGCACCGTGATCCGCAGTTGCTGCGTGAGCTGATCGTTGAGCACGGCATCACCACGCTGCACTTCGTGCCCTCGATGCTTCAGGCCTTTGTTTCGGCGGGCGAGTTGCCTGTTTGCCGCTCACTCAAACGCATCATTTGCAGCGGCGAAGCCCTGCCGGCGGAGTTGCAGCGCCAGGTGTTGTCGCAAACCGCCAGTGAACTGCACAACCTGTACGGCCCGACCGAGGCGGCGATTGATGTCACGTCCTGGGCATGCCGTGAGGACGGCAACAGCGTGCCCATTGGTCGGCCCATCGCCAACACGCAGATCCACATTCTCGATGCCGATCTCAACCCCGTGCCGGTGGGCGTGGCGGGCGAGTTGTACATCGCCGGCGTCAACCTGGCCCGGGGTTATCAGGGACGACCTTCGCTGACGGCCGAGCGTTTCGTCGCCAACCCCTACGGCGCCCCCGGCGAGCGCATGTACCGCAGCGGCGACCTGGCACGTTGGCGTGCCGATGGCGCCATCGACTACCTGGGGCGCATCGACCATCAGGTCAAGCTGCGCGGCCAGCGCATCGAGTTGGGTGAGATTGAAGCGGTGTTGCTCGGCCACGCCAATGTGCAGGAAAGCGTGGTCATTGCCCGTGACGACAAGCTGATAGGTTACTGGGTGGGTGACGCGATCGAAGAGGAGGTGCTCAAGGCTCATCTGGCCCGGCACGTGCCTGAATACATGGTGCCGTGGCGCTTGGTGCAATTGGACGTGATGCCGTTATCGGCCAACGGCAAGCTGGACCGCAAGTTGCTGCCGCAGCCGCAAGGGCACATTGCTGTCGAGGACTACATCGCACCGCGCAGCGAGGTGGAGCAGACGTTGGCGGCGATCTGGGCCGAGGTGTTGGGCCTGGAACAGGTCGGTATCGCCGACAATTTCTTCGAACTGGGTGGAGACTCCATCCTCTCGCTGCAAGTGATCAGCCGGGCGCGTCAGGCGGGCTGGCAATTGAGCCCCCGCGACCTGTTCCTGCATCCGACGCTGGCCGCGTTGGCCCATACGGCGCGCAAGGCTCGTCAGGACGCCGAGCAGCAGCCGGGCATGACGGTCGGACCGGCGTCGCTGACGCCGATCCAGCAGTATTTTTTCAGCCAGGACATTCCCCAACGCCAGCACTGGAACCAGTCAGCGCTCCTGCGCCCGTTGCAGGCTCTGCAAGCCGAACCCCTGCGTGCCAGCCTTGCGGCCCTGGCCGAACACCATGCCAGCCTGCGTTTGCGTTACCGGCAGGATGCCAACGGCCTCTGGCAACAACGCTACACAGCGTTTTCGGGCGAGAATCTGCTGGTGGAAGTCGACGCCCCGCACCCGGAGGCCTTCCTTTTCGAGGCCGAACGCCTGCAAACCAGCCTCGATCTCAATGACGGCCCATTGTTGCGCGCCGCCTTGCTGACCCTGGGGGATGGCAGCCAGCGGCTGTTGATCGTGGTTCACCACTTGGTGGTGGATGGCGTGTCCTGGCGAGTATTGGTGGAAGACTTGCAGCAAGCCTATCGCCAGAAGGCTGCTGGCCAGGCGGTGACGCTGGCACCGGTGGGTGCCGGTTTTGCGCAGTGGGGGGAGCGTTTGCAGGCATTTGCGGCAAGCCCGACACTGCTTGATGAGCTGGACTACTGGCGCGCGCAGACCGCCGGGCAACCGGCAATGCCCCTGGGCTGTGAAGGACAGGCCGTGGAGCGTCGCCTGCGCCTGCCGGCCGAGCTGACACGGCGCTTGCACAAGGAAGCGCCCGCTGCTTATCGCACTCGCCTGGAAGAATTGTTGCTCGTGGCCCTGGCCCGGGTTATGTGCCGACAAAGCGGCCACGCTTCGTTAAGCGTGGCTCTGGAAAGTCATGGGCGCGACGCCTTGCCCGCGCCGTTCAACGAAGGCCTGAATATCGAGCGCAGCGTCGGCTGGTTCACCAGCCTTTACCCGGTGCGCTTGAGCCCCGGTCTGGGCGATTTAGGCTCGGCCATCAAAGCCGTCAAGGAGCAACTGCGCCAGGTGCCGAACAAGGGCGTCGGCTACGGCGTGTTGCGCTACCTCGGCCCGGCCTCGGCCCAGGCATTGCTCGCCGAGCAGGCCCCGCCGCAGGTGATGTTCAACTATCTGGGTCAATACGACAGCAGCCTTGATGGCCAGCGCCTGTTTGCCCTGGCCAGTGAACCCCAGGGTCGCCAACGTGACGACGCCGCGCCCCTCAGCCACGCGCTGACAGTCAATGCACGCCTGATGGAAGGCCAGTTGCAATTCGATGGCCGCGCCGATGCCCGTTACTACACGCCCTCGCAACTTGAAGGTCTGCTGGACGACCTGCGCGCCGAACTGAGCCTGGTCGCCGCCCACTGCCTGACCCCCGACAACGCCGCCCTGACCCCGGCGGACGTGCCGTTGGCCGGTCTGACTCAGGTCCGGCTCGACGCCTTGCCCCTGGTGGCTCGCGAGGTGGAAGACCTGTATCCGCTTTCGCCGCTGCAGCAAGGCCTGCTGTTCCATACCCTGCAAGGCGACACCGAATCGGCCTACGTCAACCAGATCGACGTGGTGCTCGAAGGTATTGATCCGCAGCGTTTCCTGCTCGCCTGGGAAACCACTGTGCAGCAGCACCCCACGCTGCGCAGCGTATTCCTCTGGCAGGGCGAACTCAGCGTCCCGCTGCAAGCCGTTTTGCGCCGTGGTCCGGCAGTGGCGCAGTTGCATGACGCCCAGGGGCTCAGCCAGCAAGCACTGGATGACCGGGCTGTTGCCGAGCGCGCCGAAGGGTTCGACCTGACGCGCCTGCCGCTGCAACGGGTGCAACTGTTGCGTCTGGATGCCACGCGCTGCCGGATGATCTGGACCTTCCACCATATTCTCCTTGATGGCTGGAGCAGCGCGCGACTGATCGGCGAGGTGCTGCAACACTACGCTGGCGAACGTCCACTGAGGCCGCGCAGTCAGTACCGCGACTATATTGCCTGGCTGGGAGCCCAGGATGCTCAGGCGGCGCAAGCGTATTGGCAACGACGCCTGGCGACGCTGGAAGGGCCGACGCTGCTCGCGGAAAGCCTGCCCGCCCGGGATACCCGAATGCCTGGCGAAACGACGGGGCATGGTGTGATCCGCAGTGGCCTGTCTGCGGTTGACAGCCAGCGCCTGCGCCAGTTTGCCCGCCGCCAGCGCGTGACCCTCAATACCTTGGTGCAGGGGGCCTGGACCTTGCTGCTGCAAACCTACACCGGCCAGTCTCGGGTAACGTTCGGTGCCACCGTATCGGGACGTCCCGGTGCCCTGGACGACGCCGAAGCGGTGGTCGGCCTGTTCATTAACACCGTGCCGGTGATCGCCGGTGGCGACCCGGCCCAGGTGGTGGGCGACTGGCTGCGTGAACTGCAAACCCAAAGTGCCGATGCCAGCGAGTTTGAACACACGCCGCTGGCCGACATCCAGCGCTGGGCCGGGTTGAGCGGGCAAAGCCTGTTCGACAGCCTGCTGGTGTTCGAGAACTACCCGGTCGATCACGCCATGCGCCAGCGCAGCGGCGTACGCATCGAAGCGTCCAGCACCCTGGAAGCGACCCACTATCCGCTGTCCCTGGCGATCTTCGCGGGCGAGACCCTGGACATCACCTTCGGGTATCGCCGCGATGCCTTCGCCACCGCCAGGATCGAGGCCCTTGCAGGGCATCTCAATAGCCTCTTGCTTGGCCTGATCGCCGATGCCCACCAGCCATTGGCCGCGATCAGTCTGCTCGGCGATGCCGAGCGGGCTCAGCTCATGGTCTGGAGCACGTCGGACTACGCGCCGCCGGTCTTCGCCAGCGTGCAACAACGCATCGCCGCCCACGCTGCGGCCGATCCTCAGCGTGTCGCCCTGATCTGTGCCGGTCAGACGCTGACCCGTGGCGAACTGGAGCAACAGGCCAACCGCCTGGCCCACGCGTTGATTGCCCTGGGCGTTGGCGCTGAAGCGCGTGTGGGTGTGGCCTTGCAGCGCTCCAACCGTTTGTTGGTGGCGTTGCTGGCGGTGGCCAAGGCCGGTGCGGCATTCGTGCCGTTGGCGCTGGATTACCCTCGCGAACGTCTCGGCTATGTAGTGGACGACAGCGGCATGAGCCTGCTGATCACCGAGCAGATGGCCCTGGAGCGTTTGCCCGAGGCACCGGGCCTGGCGTTGCTCGACCTTGATCACCTGGCCCTGGACGGCTACAGCGACCAGGCCCCTGACGTCGACGTGCATGCGCAAAATCTTGCGTACCTGATCTACACCTCGGGTTCCAGCGGTACGCCAAAAGGGGTTGCGGTGGCCCACGGGCCGTTGGCCATGCATTGCGACGCCACCGCGCCGTTGTACGACATGACCGAGCAATCGCGCGAGTTTCACTTCATTTCCTTTGCCTTCGACGGTGCCCATGAGCGCTGGCTGACCGCGTTGACCTGCGGTGCCAGTCTGGTGCTGCGCGATGAAGAGCTGTGGTCCCCAGCGCGCACCTTGCAGACGCTGGCGGAGCAGCAGGTCACCAACGCCGGATTCCCGCCGGTCTACCTGACCCAGCTGGCTGCCGAAGCCCAGGCCCAAGGCTGCGCTCCGGCGCTGGATCTGTACTCTTTCGGCGGCGAAGCCATGCCTCAGGCCAACTTCGAGCGCATCCGCCAGACCCTGACGCCGCGCACCCTGATCAATGGCTACGGCCCGACCGAAACCGTGGTTACGCCATTGGTCTGGAAAGTCTCGGCGAGCCAGGCCTGCCTGTCGGCCTACGCCCCCATCGGTCGCCCCGTTGGCGACCGTCGCGCCTATATTCTGGACGCACGCCTGCAACCGGTGCCGGCCGGGGTCAGCGGCGAGCTGTACCTGGGCGGCAGCGGCCTTGCCCGTGAATACCATGGCCGACCGGCGATGAGTGCCGAGCGCTTCGTGCCGGACCCGTTCGGTGCGCCAGGTGCGCGTATGTACCGCACCGGTGACCGCGTGTTGTGGGGCACCGATGGGGTGATCGAATACGTCGGTCGTATCGACCAGCAGATCAAGATTCGCGGCTATCGCATTGAACCCGGCGAGGTTGAAGCGCGCATTCAGCAACACCCGGAAGTGGAGACGTGCGTGGTGCTGGCTCTGCCTTCGCCAACGGGGCCTCGTCTGGTGGCTTACGGCGTGGCGACGGTGGCGGCGGACGAGCCGAGTCTGGAGTCCCGCGTCAAGCAAGCCCTTGCCGGCCATTTACCGGACTACATGATCCCGGCGCGGCTGGTGTGGTTGCCACATCTGCCGGTGACGCCCAATGGCAAACTGGACCGGGCAGCTTTGCCAGCCCCGGACTGGCATGTCCAGGACGGCGAGTTCATTGCGCCTCAAGGCGAAGTGGAAACCCTGCTGGCCGGAATCTGGCAGCAATTGCTGGGCATGCCGCAGATCGGTGCCACGGAGAACTTCTTCGAGCTGGGCGGCGACTCCATCGTTTCCCTGCAACTGGTCGGCCGCGCCCGTCAGGCCGGTGTGCTGCTGACGCCCAAGGATGTCTTCGAACAACAGACCATCCGCGGCCTGGCTCAGGTGGCCAGGGTTCAGGAACGTGTCGCCCAGGCACAAGGTCCGGTCACCGGCCCTGCCGCCCTGACGCCGATCCAGGCATGGTTTTTCGAAAGCCCCGTCAACGCTCGCCAGCACTGGAATCAGTCGGTTCTGCTGCAACCCCGGGAGCCGTTGGACGCGACGCTGCTGAGTGGCGCCTTGCAAGCCCTGGTGGCGCACCACGACGCCTTGCGCCTGCGCTTCACGCAGGACGCTGATGGCACATGGATTCAGCACCATAGCGACATGGCTTCGGTGCCACTGGACCAGGTGCAAGTCACCGATACGGCGCAACTGAGCAGCGCGTGCAGCGCCGTTCAGGCGGGTCTGAACCTCAGCGAAGGCCCTTTGCTGCGCGGCCTGTTGCTGGACTGCCAGGATGGCCAGCGCCTGTTGTTGGCTGCCCATCACTTGGTGGTGGACGGGGTCTCCTGGCGCATTCTGATTGAAGACCTGCAGCGCACTTATGGCCAACTCCTGGCCGGCCAGCCGCTGGCGTTGGGCAACAAGACCAGTGCCTTCCAGCGCTGGGGCGAAGTGCTCCACGCCCAGGTGCCCTCGCGTCTGGCAGAGCTGGACTTCTGGCGCGCCACCCTGGCGCCGGGCGTGGCCAGCCTGCCATTGCTGGATGAAGCGGGCAGTCGCCGCCGTGATCAGGTGCGTGAGTGTCAGGTGCGTCTGGCCGAGCCGCTGACGCGTCAATTGCTGACCCTGGCGCCGCAGGCTTATCGCAGCCGCGTCGACGAACTGCTGCTCACCGCGGTGGCCCGAACGGTCTTGCGGGCCACCGGTGGCGAGAGCCTGCTGGTCGGCCTTGAGGGGCATGGCCGCGAAGTCCCGGCCGACTACAGCGACGTGGATTTGAGCCGCAGCGTGGGCTGGTTTACCAGCCTGTATCCGGTGCGTCTGCAAGTGGACCCTTCGGCACCCGCGGGTGCGGCGATTCGTGGCATCAAGGAGCAGTTGCGCCAGGTGCCCGATCAAGGCATGGGTTACGGGATTCTGCGTTACCTCGGCGAACCCGGGGTGCGTGCCGAACTGGCCGGGGCGTTGCAGCCGTCGATCACGTTCAACTATCTCGGGCAGACCGACCGTGGTCTGGATGCGCAAGGTTTGTTCAGTATTGCGGCCGAGCGTGGCGGCGACGATCAGGCCGCCGATGCACCCTTGGGCAACGAGCTGATTATCAATGCCCAGGTGCGTCAGGGTGAGCTGCACCTGAATTGGCAATACAGCGGCGCGCGGCTGTCTTCGGTCTGGGTCGAGCATCTGGCCCAGGCGTGTTGCGCTGAGCTGCAAGACTTGATCGAACATTGTCTGAAACCCGACGCGCAACGTTTCACGCCATCGGACTTCCCGCTGGCAGGACTGGATCAGCGAGCACTGGAGAGCCTGTCGCTGCCCGCTGACACTGAGTTGCTCTATCCGCTGTCGCCGTTGCAGCAGGGCATGTTATTCCATGCGTTGCAGGCCCCCGGAGAAAGCGCTTACCTCAACCAGTTGAGCCTGGTCATCGACGGCCTGGAGGCCAGCCGTTTCGCCCAGGCCTGGGACGCCACGGTTGCTCGCCATGACGTGCTGCGTACCGCGTTTTTCTGGGAAGGGCTGAGCCAGCCTTTGCAAGCGGTGCGCCGTAGCGTGCCGTCGCCGGTGCGCCTGCTGGACTGGCGCGAACGAGCCGATGGCGAAACGGCGGTCGAAGTGCTCGCAGGTCAGGAGCGTGAGGCCGGGTTCGATCTGGGTACCGCGCCCTTGTTACGGGTGGTGCTGGTGCGTTTGGGGGAACAGCGCTACCAGTTGATCCTGACCAGCCATCACTTGCTGCTTGACGGCTGGAGCTCGTCACGCCTGATCGCCGAAGTCTTGCAGCATTATCGGGGCACGCCGCCCACCGGGGTGGCAGGACGTTTTGTCGACTATGTGCAGTGGTTGCAACAGCGTGATCCGGCGCAGCGCCAGGCTTTCTGGCGCGAGCGTCTGGCCGGGCTGGATGAGCCGACCCTGCTGGCCAACACCGTGACCGGCGTGGGCGAGGGCAGTGGTCACCGCCAGCACCTCTTGCAATGCGATGCAGCGCTGACCGCACGCCTGACCGCCATCGCCCGCCGCGAGCGGGTCACCTTGAACACGCTGGTGCAAGGTGCCTGGAGCCTGTTGCTGCAACGCTACAGCGGGCAACCCACGGTGGCCTTCGGTGCCACGGTGGCCGGGCGTCCGGCGCAATTGCCTGAGGCCGAACGCACCCTGGGGCTGTTCATCAACACGCTGCCGGTGATTCAGACGCCGCCAGCCCGGCAGCCCTTGGGCGACTGGCTGCGGCAGCTGCAAGGGTTCAACAGCGCGCTGCGCGAGCATGAGCATACCCCGTTGTTCGAGATTCAGGGCTGGGCCGGGCAGGGTGGTCAAGCCCTGTTCGATACCTTGCTGGTGTTTGAAAACTACCCCGTGGAACAGGCCCTCGGTGAAGCCAGCGGCTTGCGTTTTCACCCGGTGCAGCGTCACGAGACCACGCATTACCCGCTGACCCTGGTGATCCATGCCGGCACGCAATTGCAGATCGAGTTCAGTTACCGCCGGGATGCTTTTGTCGAAGCGGATATCGCCCGCTTCAGTGAACATCTGGCCGGATTGCTGGAGCAGTTCGAAGACAGCCGTCGTCCGTTGGCGAGCCTGACCTTGCTGAGCCCGATGGAGGTTCGCCAGATTGAGGACTGGAACGCCACCGACACGCGTTACCCGCAGTACCCAAGCCTGCCCGCCCTGATCGCCGAGCAAGTGCGCGCCACTCCCGATGCCTTGGCATTGGTGTATGGCGACACGCGCTTGAGCTACGCCGGGCTGGATGCCCGCGCCAATCAACTCGCCCATTGGCTGCAAAGCCAGGGCGTGGGGCCGGATGTGCCGGTGGCCGTTTCGGCCGAGCGCTCAGTAGAACTGGTGGTCGCACTGTT